>CALVDF010000004.1 GCA_944326245.1 uncultured Bacteroidales bacterium | reverse complement strand
TGCCACAACGCCCACAAAAGGCGGAATAGTGGGCGGTGTGGAAGGAGCGATGCAGGCCATGTGCCGCCAGAGGCACTCCTGGACGGGACCACTGCTCCCGGGTACTGCCACAACGCCCACAAAAGGCGGAATAGTGGGCGGTGTGGAAGGAGCGATGCAGGCCATGTGTCGCCAGAGGCACTTCTGGACGGGACTGCCGTTCCCGGGTGCTGCCACAACGCCCACAAAAGGCGGAATAGTGGGCGGTGTGGAAGGAGCGATGCAGGCCATGTGCCGCCAGAGGCACTCCTGGACGGGACCACTGCTCCCGGGTACTGCCACAACGCCCACAAAAGGCGGAATAGTGGGCGGTGCGGACGGAGCATTGGCGGTGCGGACGGAGCATTGGCGGTGTGGACGGAGCGTGGGCGCTGTGGACAGGGCGATGGCGGTGTGGACGGACAAATGCCGGCAAGTACCGCGAGATGTACCCTTATGGATGGACAACCGGGAAAGCACTCCCGCAGGTGCCCACAAAAGCCGGTTTTAGGTTCACCTGCGGGAATAACATGCAGGAATACAGGACGGGTGATGGAGCATATAGACATTCCAAGCCGGTTCGGGATTCATTGATTATTGACAAAGCTGACTGAACTGAATTTACCGGGACTTTTCATTATTTTTGTATTGTTTAAATGTATTGACAAGCCAACCGGGCTTTGCCTGCCATTGACTTGATGCGCGGACTAACCACTAACACTATAAAACTTACACACAATGAAAAAGATACTCCTATCGGCCGCCATAGCCGGCCTGCTGTTTTCCTGCTCGGACAGGACCCAAGACAACATAACTGCACTCACGGACGAAATCAAGACAGAAGCCGTGACATAAAAGGAGAGACTGTCTGTACATTTCCGGACACGGCTTTCGTCAATGCCGCCTGGATGGCAAATGACAGATATGCTTTCTGCAGAACTGTTACCGGCCCTACCGGCCTGTCTGCGCAAGCCTATGCCGTACAGGTCCGGGATACCCGTACACTTGAACAGATTGCCGGATACATCCACGCCGGCAACGGTCCGTTTGAGGTGATTTCGCCCACTGTCCACACCATTGGCGACACTCTCTACGTCATGGACTTTTCGAAAGGTAACATGTTTCTTATACCCATGGATGACACACACGACTACTCCGGGACAATAAAACACAGTTACAAGTTCCGTACGATGAGGGCCGCAACATACAAGGGCAGAATGCTGGCACTCAATCCATACTGGTTCGACGACAAAAAGAGTGCAGGAGCCGCTGCATGTGAAGAGCCCAAACTGTTCTTCTCGGACGGAGACACATGGCCTTACAATCAGGACAACATATTCACCGGCAACTGCTTTCAGGGTCATCTGCTTACCAACCAGAAGGAAGGCACGATAGTCTACGTAGAGAATTCCTACCCCCTCGTGGAATTCTACAACGATACACTCGGACTGGTCAAAAGCATTACCGGACCGGATGACATCAGGCCCGAATACTTCGACGACGGTTCCTACATGTTTTTCGCAAAATCATACGGCACAGTCTAGGGACCCGTATGCTGCGATGACAGCTACATATATCTGAGATATGATGACAATCTAAGTACAGAGCCCTTAATCAACGGCAAGATGGTAGACGGCATACCTACCATGTCTTTTTCTTCGAAGAAAAAAGGTGCTGACGAGACAAAAGGCCTCCTGATCCTGGTACTCGACTGGAAAGGAAAAATCAAGGGAAGCTACCGTCTGGAAGGGCTTAATGACTGTACCGCCATCAGCACTACAGAACCGGGCATTCTGTATGCCAGTACCATGGACGAAGAGACGGAACAGCTGTCCGTCATCCGCTACAGGCTGTTCTGAGGAGATACGGGTCAAATTACGGGGCAATACTGCCAAGCCGCCATCAGGATATTCTGCACTCCGGCGGGAAAATGACGGGACAAAGGTCAAAGTGCGGGCATGATGCCCAGCTGGTCGGTGCGGAACTGCTCATACTCCTCCGGGGAAAACACATACGGCCAGGTCATCACTTTCATGGGCACCGGCTCCGAATCCGCATGGTAAGCGGGCTGGACATGTTCGTGTGGATTGAGGATAAATCCGTTGCGCTCGTAGAAAAGCCTGCGGCGCAGGGTTGTCTCGTCCTCATCCGAAGGCGTTTCAATCTCCAGAATCATTGGAATCTCCATACTTTTGATATAGTCCAGAACCCTGGTTCCTATACCCCCGCCCCGGCATGCCGGTGTCACTGCGAAATGTTCCCCGTACAGATAACCGTGGCCGAAATCCCAGAAAGTGAAAAAACCGAGCGGACTGTCTTCCCCGCATTCTCCGCTGAATACGATAAAATGCAGCCTGTCGTCCTGGAGCATGCTTACAAGCTCCTCTGAACTGCGCCGTTCCGCATAAGGGAAACTGTCTTCATATATTCTGATACACCCCGGCAACATGGGATCCGAGGGCGAAACGATTCTTCTTGCATTCATCATGGTACTGATACAATGTAACTACAATATATTGACTTCAGGATGAAGTTCCACTCCGAAACGATCCCGTACGGAATTCCGGACTGCATCGGCAAGGGCCACCACTTCGGCACCCGATGCACCGCCCAGATTGACCAGAACCAGAGCCTGCTTAGGATAGACCCCGGCCCTACCAAGGCTACGGCCCTTCCACCCGCACTGTTCTATGAGCCACCCGGCGGAAAGCTTGACCTGATTCCCGCCTGAGCGGTCGGACGATCCGCACCGGACGGAAGCACCCTCCCGGACGGACTGCGCTTCTCTGTCCGTAGCTGCCTGTACCTCATGATACGGTATGGCTGGCCATTTCGACTGAAGCTCCTCCAGTTTTTCGCGGGACACCACCGGATTGGTGAAAAAACTTCCGGCACTGCCTGTCACGGCCGGGTCGGGCAGTTTAGAGGCACGCACCTCACAGACAGCCCTGCGCACGTCCGCAGCCGATATTGAGTCCTGTCCCTTCAGAGCTTCGGCCAGAGCCTTGTAACCCAGGTTGAGATGCGGGACCAATCCCAGCCGCATGACCACCGAGAGGACGATGTATCTTTTATTTTCCTGACGCTTGAATACGCTGCTGCGGTATCCGTACCCGCATTCCAGGGCCGTAAAAATCATCTTCTCACCGCTTTGCATATCCAGTGTCTCCACTTCCGATATCAGATCCTTGACCTCCACACCGTAGGCCCCGATATTCTGGACGGCGGCTGCACCCGTTTCCCCCGGAACTGCCGAAAGATTCTCCGCACCGTACCATCCTCGCTCCACGCACAGCGCCACGAAATCGTCCCAGACCATACCGGAGCCGACACGCACCGTTACTGTGTCCGCATCACGCGAGACTTCCTTACAGTAGACTATGGATGAATGCAGTACGGTCCCCGGCCAGTCACCTGTAAACAGAAGGTTGCTGCCCCCGCCGATATGCAGCCACGGGGACGGCAGTTCTCCGCTCCGCAGCATGGCGGCAGCCTCACGCAGCTCCGCCTCCGAACCGTACTCCACAAAAGCGGCAGCACGGACATCCATTCCGAAAGTATTGTGCCTAAGAAGTGAATAATCCCGTTGAACGTTCAGCATGGTCTCTATCAGATATGATTCAGTCTATTCTCATTCAGTCTATTCTCGTAATACGTGCCCCCATGGCATTGAGCCTGCCCTCTATGTTCTGGTAGCCGCGGTCGATCTGCTCTATGTTGTGTATGCGGCTTGTCCCCACTGCGCCCATTGCCGCTATGAGCATGGCAATGCCCGCACGGATATCCGGGGACGTCATTTCCCTGCCGCGAAGGTTCATCCTGTGGTTGTGGCCCACCACCACTGCCCGGTGCGGGTCGCAAAGGATGATCTGTGCCCCCATGTCGATGAGCTTGTCCACGAAGAACAGGCGGCTCTCGAACATCTTCTGGTGAATCAGCACACAACCTTTACACTGCGTGGCCACTACCAGCATGACACTCAACAGGTCGGGAGTCAGGCCCGGCCACGGGGCGTCCGCCACGGTCATGATGGAACCGTCCAGAAAAGTCTCTATTGCATACTCTTCCTGGGCCGGCACATGTATGTCGTCCCCTCTCTGCTCCAGCGCAATACCTAGACGGCGGAAACTCTCAGGGATGATACCCAGATTGTCGTAGGATACGTTTTTGATGGTCATCTCGCTCTGTGTCATCGCTGCCATGCCTATGAAGCTGCCCACTTCGATCATGTCGGGAAGGACAGTATGTTCGGTACCATGCAGCTCCCTCACGCCTTCAATGGTCAGAAGATTCGATGAGATACCGCTGATCCTGGCACCCATCCTGACCAGCATCCGGCACAGCTGCTGCAGGTATGGCTCGCAGGCAGCATTGTAGATCGTAGTCGTACCCTCTGCCAGGACCGCCGCCATCACGATATTGGCAGTACCGGTCACGGAAGCCTCATCCAGCAGCATGTAGGTACCGCGGAGACGGTCCGCACGAAGCTCGAATGTGGCGTTGTCCTTGTTGTAGGTAAATTCCGCACCGAGTTTCTTAAGTCCCTCGAAATGGGTATCCAGCCTGCGACGTCCGATCTTGTCCCCTCCAGGCTTGGCGGTGAGGGCATAGCCGAAACGCGCAAGCATGGGGCCGGTGAGCATGATGGAGCCGCGCAGGGATGCGTTGCGTTTGAGGAACTCCGGTGTGCGCAGATAAGCTATGTCTATATCCGAAGCGCAGAACGAATAGCTTCCCTTCCCCAGTTTCTCCACCGATACCCCCATGTCCTGCAGGAGGGTGATAAGGTTGTTGACATCCAGTATGTCCGGCACATTATGGACTGTGACTTTATCCCGTGTGAGCAGTACTGCACACAATATCTGCAGAACCTCGTTCTTGGCTCCTTGCGGATAGATTTCTCCGGAAAGCCTGTGGCCTCCCTCTATTACGAAACAGGACATACGCTATCTTATTTTTATATTGTCTTTCAATTCCTTGTAACCCAATGCCGGCAGCTCCTGCTCCAGGTAGCGGCCCGGTACCACATCGGGTATGATCTCCGACTCTATCGGAATATAGAAAAGCCTTGAGCTGACCTGGTCCGGCATACCTGCCAGCGAACGGAGTCTCTGGGCATCCTTCTCCGTAGTAAGAATCACGGCAGTAGGATGACGGCGCACGGCCGCAGCCACTTTCGAGATATCCGGCAAAGTATAGTCGTGATGGTCCCCGAAACGGAACGCCTCGACTATGGAATACTTCCAGCCCACCCCCCGGCGGACAGAACGGTCATCGGCTATGCCGGCAACCACCACCGCACTCTTGGCATACATGAAACGGCTGTCACCCTTTTCAGGTATTACCGGCTGCAGAGGCAGATATTTTATACTGGAAAACAGCAGCGGGACATCCTTGCCCAGCTCCAGGTTCTCCCTCCACCTGAGCCGCTCGGAAGAAAGGACCTCTCCCTCCATCTTGGTCACGATAACCATATCCGCCTTACGGATCCTGGAAGGAAGATCCCGCAGCCGTCCTATGGGCAGAAGACTGTCCTTGAATGTAGGACGGGTACTGCTCACAAGTACAATGGAGAAGTCGGCACGCAGCTTCCGGTGCTGGAAAGCGTCGTCCAGGATCACAAGGTCAGGCCGCAACTCCGGAGACATGGCCGCAAGGGCATCCACCGCACGCCTGCGGAAAGAGTCCACCACTACGGTGATGTCCGGGAACTTGCGTTTGATCTGCAGAGGCTCGTCCCCCACATCCCTGTAATTGTCCTCCACAGACACTGCCCTGAATCCCTTCGTCCTGCGTCCGTATCCCCTCGACACCACGGCTATCTTCCTGCTGCCCCTGTAGAGCCGGACCAGCATCTCCACGGCCGGAGTCTTGCCGGTACCGCCCACGGTGATATTGCCCACGCAGATGGACGGCAAGGCGGAAGGATATGACTTGAATATCCCCTTGTCATAAAAAAGATTCCTCAATGCCAGAACTATGGCATAAGGGAAAAGCAGCACTCTGTCTATCTTCATACCTGCATTCTTCACTATACTGAATCAACCCCCAAAGATAAGAAATTGTTAACACAATCCACATATTTTCATATATTTGCAGTGCTAAAACCACTGAAACCGAAGTATGACAGTTATTATCAAGGAGGTGCTTACCCTCAAGGACCTGAAACGTTTTGTGGTGTTTCCACGCCGGCTTTACAAGAATGACCCGCTCTATGTTCCGCCTCTGGATGTGGACGAAATGAACTCCCTCCGCAAAACCAACCCTGCCTTTGCCCATTGCGAAGGCCGCTACTGGCTGGCCTACAAGGACGGAGAAATAGTAGGACGCATAGCCGGCATCATCAACCACAATGCCAACAGCGACTGGAACGAAAAGAATATCCGTTTCGGATGGCTTGACATGATAGACGACATCAAAGTCACTGAAGCCCTGATAAATACAGTTGCCGACTGGGGCCGCGAAAAGGGTATGGAAACCATGAACGGCCCGTGGGGATTCTCTGATATGGACAAGGAAGGGCTTCTGGTGGAAGGCTTCGACAGGGAGCCATCCATCACGACCCTCTACAACTTCCCCTATTACGGAGAACACCTCGAAAAACTCGGTTTCCGCAAGGAAGTGGACTGGATACAGCGCAGGATAGTCCTTCCGTCCAAAGTGCCTGACAAGCTGTCCGAATACGACAGCATCATACGCGAAAAATACGGAGTGTCCGTCATCGTTCCCAGGAAGGCCAAGGACATCAAGCGCCGCGCGGAAGAGATCTTTGCAGTGCTCAACGATGCATATTCCGTGCTGCACGAGTTCACCAGACTCACAGACAAGCAGGTGAAGATGTACATCAACCAGTACATGCCTTTCATCAACAAGAACATGATATGCGTGGTAGTTGACAAGGACGACAGGGTCGTAGGCTTTGCCATCACCATGCCGTCACTCTCCGACGGATTCCGCAAGGCCGGCGGCCGCCTCTTCCCGTTCGGCTTCTTCCACATACTCAAGTCTCTCAAGACATTTCACACCGTAGAATGCTACCTTATAGGTGTCATTCCCGAGTACAAGCACAAAGGAATCAATGCACTCATCTTCAACTATCTGCAGAACAACTACATCAAGATGGGATTCAAGGATGTCGTCTCCAATCCCCAGCTTGAGAGCAATCTGGCAGTGCAGAGACTCTTCGACTACTACGACAGCGAACTGTACCAGCGCCGCCGCTGCTATACAATAAACCTCAATGAGGAACGGACACCTACCGGGACGGCAATATTCGCTGCCGGATGCTTCTGGGGAGTACAGCACTATATGGACAAGGCTCCCGGAGTGCTGTCCACGACAGTAGGCTACATCGGAGGGCACAGGCGCAACCCCACCTACGAAGAAGTAAAATCCCATAAAACAGGGCATTACGAAGCCATCAAGGTGGAATTCGACCCCAAGCAGACATCTTATGAGGAACTCTGCAGACTCTTCTTCGAAATACACGATCCTGCACAGCTGGACGGACAGGGGCCTGACCTCGGCCCGCAATACCTCAGCGGCATATTCTATACCTCGGGACTGCAGAAAAGCACGGCAGAGAATGTCATGGCCCTGCTGCGCCGCCGCGGATATGAAGTAAACACATTCCTGGCTCCGGCAGCGTCCGTCACGACACCCGACACACCTGTCGACCAGACATTCTGGCCCGCAGAAGACTACCACCAGCACTACTACGAAAAGACAGGAGGCAGCCCCTACTGCCATTTCAGGACAAAAAAATTCTAACATGCCGCATATCGGCAGCAATATACGGTTTCAGGCATCAATCAAAAGCCATGAGCAAAAACGAACCTTCAAAAAAGACCAATGCGGCCCGTCTTCTGGACAAGGCCGGCATCGCATACGAACTGATTCCCTATGAGGTAAATGAAGAGCACCTCTCGGCAGATGCAGTAGCGGAAGAACTGGGCGAAGACATAGCATACGTCTACAAGACCATAGTACTGCGCGGGGACCGCAACGGATACTTCGTATGTGTGCTCAGGGGAGATGACGAAATAGACCTCAAGGAAGCGGCACGCGTTTCCGGCAACAAGCGGGCGGAACTGATCCATGTCAAGGAGCTGCTTCCCCTCACCGGATACATACGCGGAGGATGCTCTCCCATAGGCATGAAAAAGCCGTTCCCCACTTACTACAAGTCATCCATAGCCGACCTGCCGTATGTCTATGTCAGCGCAGGAATGCGCGGACTTCAGCTCAAGATTGCCCCGGCCGACCTCATTGCCTTCACTCACGGCCAGCTGTTCTGACCGCATCACCACCCTGACACACCTCCTCAACTCTTGCGAATGACACTCACAGCAAACACATCGCTCATCTCCCATATCGGCAGCACCGTCCTGCTGACATTGTTCCTCATACTGATTCTGGGCATTGCGGTCTGCGCCATACTCTCATTCGTCCCCAGACGCCCGTATCTGGACCGTGCCTCCGGCATGATTGTCCAGCCCTTCCTGATTCTCTCCTCCCCACTGCACTTTCCCCTGAACCGAATTCAGATCAAGGACATGCCCGAAGGCCTCATGGAGCACCTCTCGGTCATCAACCACGGATGCCTGAACATCTTCGGCATCTACTCCGGCACCTTCCGCAGCACCCGCGACAAGGCCCCGGTCTACATCTACCTCCGCAACCGCAGGCACGGCCTCGTCTACTTCGAGTACGACGGACGCCGCTATGTCCTCAATCCCTGGAAATAAACGCCATATTGCCCGAACCCCATTCTACCCCATTCTTCTGTCTGTATTTCGCACATTCACTTAAAAATATGATTCTCAGAATATTACACCAAGATATTCCCCAACAGATTAGCGATACCTTCCACCTTCCGAAGGTGAGACGAAAACACGGGGATTCTGCACACCTTCCGAAGGTGAGACGAAAACGCGGGAATTCTGCACACCTTCCGAAGGTGGGAAAGGTGCAGGGGAAGAAGAAACACGGATACAGGGCACTCTCGACGCAGTGACGCTTTTGCGCACCTTCCGAAGGTGAGGCGAAAACACGGGGATTCCGCACACCTTCCGAAGGTGGGAAAGGTGATCGACTTCACGTCCGGAATGACGCTTATGGGAGAAGGTGGACGGAAAGCGGCCGGCCCGCGGAGTCTACGGGATAGCGGGCGCCCTCACGCTCCAGCTGTGCGGCCATGTGCTCCAGCAGCGAGGCGGTCACGTCCGGATAGCGGGCACTGACATCCTCGGTCTCGCAGGGGTCGGAGGCCAGGTCATACAAGACACAATGCGCGGCAGAGGGGTCCTCCGGCGACCAGTAGTAAATCAGCTTCCAGTCGTCCTCGCGGTAGGCGGTGAAATATTTCCCGCGGTGGTCGTGGGGAAAATGCATAAGGAATGTATCGGGATGGCGGCTGTCTTCCCCGCGCGCGATGATCCGGCTGAGGTCATAGCCGTCCACAGGATGGGTCTCCGGCACCCGGGCTCCGACAAGGGCTGCTATAGTCGGGTAGATGTCCATGATGGTCCCCATCTGCGTGCGGATTTCGCCCTGAAGAATCGGGAGCAGGCGCTGTGCACCAGAAGTATTACGGGCCAACTGTCCACGGCGGACGGAACGGTCTTCTTCTACGGGGCATCCTTCATAAGTGGAGCGGTCTCCATCTGCGGGCCCTCCTCCAGGCGCAGCCCACGCAACAATGAACGGCACGCGGATACCCCCCTCGAACTCCGTGCCCTTCTTGCCCCGCAGCGGTGCCGAGGAGCCGTAACCCCGCTCCTCCCCTATGGGCGCATCGGAGCCATTGTCCCCGAGGAAAAATATCAGGGTATTCTCCGCCACTCCCTTCCGTTCCAGAAAATCCATGATTTCCCCAAGCGAGCGGTCCATTCCCTCGATGAGAGTCGCAAACTTCACCGCACTTCCGTTGAAGGACGAATCCCTGTAATGCGCCTCGTAGCGTTTGTCCATCATGAAAGGACCGTGGACCGCATAATGGGCCATGTTGAGATAGAAGGGAACTCCCTCCTCTATCGCCTTGGACATTTCCTCTTCCGCCCTGATTGTCAGTGCATCGGTCAAAAAGGTATCACTACCGAAAAATTCCTCCAGACCGGGGACCGCCCTTGATCGTGTACCTCTATACAGGCCATACCCGTCCTTGCCGTAATAGCTGCCCGGCTCCCCTATCGAGCACCCGGCCACATTGACGTCAAATCCGAGATTGAGAGGATCCTCCCCCTGGCTTCCGAAAGGTCCGAAATGGGCCTTACCCACGTGTATCGTGCGGTAGCCTGCATCCGAAAGCATCCTGGCCAGAGTATAGTCCGCACTGTCCAGCCCCTGCCAGTTCCAGTCAGGAGGCCCGTAAGTGTTCCGGTTATTCGATTCGGAATATATCCAGTTGGTCACCCCGTGGCGTGTCGCGTTCTGTCCGGTCATCAGGCTCGCGCGTGAAGGGGAGCTCACGCTCTGCGCGTAGAACTGCGAGAACCGCACACCCCGGTCGGCCAGCCGCTGCATGTTCGGAGTACGGTACCAGCTGTTGAGCGCATGCCGTACTGGCCTGCCGGCAGAGTCCGTAAGAAAGGGTACCGACGTATCCATCAGACCCATATCGTCCACCAGAAAAACTATGATATTGGGCTTTACAGCCTCAGTACGGCCTGAGCATGAGGCCAATGCCAGAGCTGCGGCCGACACTGCCGCAAGCGACATTGCTTCTTTTGATTTCCGGTTCATGACATTGATTTGCATTTATTGACTGCTCGAATGAGTGTTAGAATGACTGCTCGATTGGCTGGTTCGATTCCCGCATTCGGAGAGCCGGCATTCACCTGACAGCCGTCAGGAGAGTGGTTCCCGTGAGTTGTTTCTTTTCCCATGTCTGCTGCTTTACCAGACCTACGCCCCTGGCATACCACGACACCTGACGGGTCTTTTCAGTGGACATCATGGCCTTGGACGTCATCGTCTCCTCCACTACGAAACAGTCGAATGTGCCGGCAGGTGTCGTCACGGTCTCGCGGCCTGTAACCCGCCTGTCCCTGTATTCCATTTTGGGACTGAAAAACATGACCTTCACCTCTATCCAGTAATCCGGCAACTCCATACCCACCTCCATATCCGCGGGTATTCCCCTGCATTCACCTTTGACGGTCATCTTTTCCAGCACCTTCTTCATCGACTTGAGCTCCTCGTCTTCCTCCCCGCCAACCGTCTCATTCATCGCCTCCTTCATGCCGTCCTGCATCGCCTTCTCCATCAGCGAAACCATATCGATTATCACTTCCCCACGGTCAAACACCACAGGTACCTCGTTCCGCACGTATAACGTATCGTCCGAAAACAGACTGGATATCACTGTAGCCTGACCGTGCATGAAATCCCCCGAAAAAACGGCCACGGAATCGGATTTCAGCACCTGCGTCATACCGTCGGCATTCCGGATCTCATAGACCAGTACGGTACCTGCCCCGGAAGGAAAAAACGGCTCAGGGAGACTTTGCCCGCCAGCCATTGCGGGAAGCAGCAGAAGGAATGAAACCAGAACAATGAATCTTCGCATGTCAACTGTTTTAAACCTGCCCTGCCTGTCACTTCTTTTCTGCATTCACGCAGATCCACAGGTCCAGCTTCGGGAAGCGTGTGATAAAATGCTTCAGGTAACTGCGGATATAGTCCACATCAGTAAACTGTATCGTCGTGGTAACTTCCGACGGCTTGATTCCGGAAGCCTCGTAGACAGCCTCCGGAGATGAGGCTACGAAGAAGAATGTCGAATCCGAACCGTCCGGATAGTGCACGACCAACATAATGAAGATGTTTCCGCTCCCTTCCGGGGACGACAGATCCTCTATCACTGTCTCCTTGTCCAACGATTCAAAATTGCCTCCCACCGAAATCTGGGCCTTGGCCGCGACTGAAAACAATACAGCCAGAGCCACTACGATAAAAATTCTGATCAGATTGTTCATAGCATTTCCGTTTTTAAGTTTGTAAATATCTGCATTAATATCTGCATTTGCAATATCCGAATCCGTATTATCTGCATCCGTGACGGTCGACCACCGCGTCAACGTACGTGCAACAGCACAAGTCCCGGCCTGCGCCATAGTCCCGCCACACTGACACTGACAGTCTGAAGTACTGTTACCGTCGCAATCACTGACAGTCTGAAGCACCATTACCGTCGCACTGACAGTCTCACTGACAGTCTGAAGCACCATTACCGTTGCACTGAGCACCTGAAATACCGCACACCTTATAATATCCGTCAGGCCACCATGCCACCAAGCTACCAAGCCACGAGGGCGCACTTCCCTACAAATATACGAATTTTCTTGTTACGAGCCACTCAACTCCCGTCATTTATCCTACACGTTTACTGGTCAGCTGCATCGAAAACCATCCCGGAAACATACCCGCAAAAGCCGGCAAACTGGATATTCATTCCACCCTGAAAGACACCCCAGCGGAGGCACCAGGGCCTGCCACCACGGGGGAAAGTGTACCGGAAACGCGGGAAAGCGGTTCACTTTCCCGGGAGGAATGGACGTGGATGGCCGCCGGAAGAGGATGCAGGGCCGGTAGCGCCGCTTTCCACGGGGGAAAGTGTACCGGAAACGCGGGAAAACGGTTCACTTTCCCCTGCTACCGAAACGGTATGGACGCGTTGCCGGAACAAAAGCAACTGAATTGTTTAACAGGGAAGTTTCAGCCACACGAAACAGCTTATTTTCAACAACTTGCAACGCAGGAGACTTCCCTGATGCCATTCCGAAGCCCCAACATGGCAGGTCATGCTTCAGCAAGTTGCTGTGGATCAAATCATTCGCATTTACACAACTTACATGTTAATCAGATGTTCGCATATTCGCGCAGACGCACGCATATGCGATTACTGACACAACGCCCCAATGCCTCATAGCCTAACCTCCTCCAAGCGATGCTTTATACCGGCAGGACTGCTTATGAAAGCTGGTGGACATACACCAGTTGAATGCCTGACACAAACTGACGATAACCAACATCAGCCTACACTTGCTGACACCCTCCGGACGGTGCTCTCAATGTAATGCATAGCGACAAAGCTACCCATTCCTGCACCTTACGTACTCCCAAAAGGCCGGACCGCAACATTTGCCAACTGAGGGCGCGGCAGCTACAGAAATGACTGTCCGCAAGTGGAAAGGATGATAGAGAATGGGAGATACTGCATGGAAGGAAGGTAGTTAACGGGATGAAGGATACTCATTGCGGAAAAAGTAGAACTGCTGCAAGTAAGTAAATGCAAAAGTCCCCGCAGGAAGGGAATTCCGATTCCTGCAGGGACCTGATTTCATAGTGCTCACTGCACAAACTGCAACAGCGGCAACGGATCCGCTGCCATGTGTGGGTCTTCCGAAGAGCCCATGACAGTCATCTGCGGCCGCTTCCGGCACCGGTTAGTCTTTGGTGGCGTTTTCAAGCTTCTTCATGATGGAGAAGATGAATACCGCAGATATGACGCAGAGTACGATGAGTATGCTCCACAGCACCCAGAGGGGAAGTCCACCCCAAAGCATGCCGATGATCGACACCATATAGTTGCCGATGGCTGTTGCCACAAACCACAGACCCATCATCATACCCTTGTATTTCGGAGGTGCTACCTTGGAAACAAACGAGATACCCATCGGTGAAAGGAAGAGCTCGGCAAATGTCAGCACGAGATAGGTGGATATCAGAATATTCGGAGTGACTCTCTGGAATTCCGCTCCGTCCTTGAGGGCATCGGGGGTAGGCAGGCCCAGCGATCCGAATACCATGATCAGGAAGCCGAGGGCAGCGATGAACATGCCGATACCGATCTTTCTGGGGGCGGAAGGTTCCTTGCCTTTGGCTGCAAGTGCTCCGAAAACGGCCATGGACACAGGCGTAAGGGCAACTACGAAGAACGGATTGAACTGCTGGAATATCTGGGGCAGCAGGGTTACAGGCTCGTCACCGAGGGAACGGTAACTGAAAAACAGACCCACAAGGGATGCCACGGTCACGAGCGCCGCGATAAACTTGCTGTTGCGTTTCTCCGACTGGAAAATGGCGAAGGCACCGTACACGGCAATGATTATCAGCACGAGGTTGAGCACATTGGCGAGAATACGGGAGAGGCCTGTCATCTCGGTGGCAGTATAGTCACGGGCAAAGAACGTAAGGGTCAGACCGTTCTGCTGGAAGGCCATCCAGAAGAAGATAACCACCGCAAACACGAGCAGCAGAGCCACGATACGGGACTTGGTCTGCTCCTTGGTAAGTTCCACAACGGGCTGGGTGCTCTTGGCCTCCAGTTCACGCTGGGTGACATCGGCGTGCTTGAATGACTTCCTGAATCCGAAGTAGATCAGAATGGAAATTATCAGAGACACACAGGCTACTGCAAAACCCCAGTGATAGGCACCTGCAAGGGTATCGATGTAGTGGTGCGAGAACTGGGTGAGGTCAGTGGCACCCTGGGCAGCAGCCAGGTTCTGGAACTTGCTGAGAGCCTCAGGTGTCATGGTATCCGCACCGGCAAGGTACTGGTTGGCCAGGGCCGGTATGTCACCGTTGTAGGTAAATCCCTCGTTCTTCATGCAGAACTCGGTAATCCTGGTTGCAGCAGTCGGGGCAAAAAGAGAACCGATGTTGATGGCCATGTAGAACAGCGAGAATGCCGCATCCCTCTTGGACGCATACTTGGGATCGTCGTAAAGGTTGCCGACCATCACCTGGAGGTTGCCTTTGAAAAGTCCTGTTCCCACCGCTATGAGAAGCAGGGACCCGAACATGGCTATCTTGCCGCCCATGTCGTTGCCTGTCGGAATCGCCAGGCAGAAATATCCTGCGAACATGACTATGATACCGGCAACAACCATCTTGCCGTAGCCGAACTTGTCGGCGAGAATACCTCCTATGAACGGCATGAAATATACTGCCGCCAGGAAGCCTGCGTAGATGTTGGAGGTCACTGCCTCCGAAAAACCGAATTTTGCCTGCAGAAACAATGTGAATATCGCAAGCATCGTGTAATAGCCGAAGCGCTCGCCCGTATTGGCAAGGGCGAGCGCATACAGGCCTTTAGGTTGACCTTTGAACATTATCCTAAAGAGATTTTAGCTGATTATTTATTATGCATTTTTGCCTTCGGTGATTCTCTCCAGCCAGCGTACCATTCCGAGCATTGCCCCCATCGAGATGAGACAGGCTGCCACGAATACGCACCATGTGGCCCAGAGGGGGATGGAGTCATATAGTATACCGCCGATGAAGAGAAGCTGGTTACCGACAGCGGTAGCCGCAAGCCAGCATCCCTGCATAAGACCCTGGAGATGAGGAGGCGCTACCTTGGACACGAACGATAGTCCGAGAGGGCTGATGAACAGCTCGGCGGTAGTAAGGATAAAATACATCCCTACCATGATCCAGGGAGAGAGCCTCTGCGAAGCATCGAGTCCTCCGGCAGCAGCGACCTCCTGACTGGTAGGAAGACCTGCGGAGCAGATGGTAAGGAATATGTAGGCCAAAGCAGCGATACCCATACCGATACCTATCTTCATAGGGGTCGAAGGCTCTTTTCCCTTCTTCCTCAATGCACCGAAAATGGTGATGATGATAGGAGTCAGGAATACCACGAAGAAAGGATTGACCGACTGGAATATCTCAGCCCCGATGATCTGGGTGAAGCCAAGGTCTATGTTGATGACATCCAGATTGATGTAGTCACGTGCAAAGTAAGTCAGGGAATATCCGTTCTGGTGGAAAGAGAACCAGAAGAAGATAACCACTGCGAATACGGCTCCGAGTGCATAGATACGCTGGCGTACTTCCTTTGCATCCATCCTTACCTCCTCGACGGAAGGAGCGGCCTCTGCCTTTGCCCCTGCCGCAGGAGCTGCTTTCTTGTTGTGGTCGGGAAGCCGTTTCTTGTTTGCCACGAATATCACCAGAGAGATGAGCATTGCCACGATGGCAGCTGCGAACGCATAATGGAAACCGGTGCTGAACACATTGAGATAGTTGTTCACGAAGTCACCGAGAGTGTCGGCAGACACCTGGGCACCGGAGGTCTGCACGGTATTGGCAAGTTCGAGAAGCCTTGCTGAAGCCTGCTCCGTCATGGCCTCGCCACCGTCTGCTGCGCGGAGATACTGATGGCAAAGCTCCGGAAGGTCCGCGTTGTATACGAAGCCTTTGGTCTGGAGCCACCAGTTACGTATTCCAATAGCGATGAAAGGTGCGAAGAACCCGCCGATGTTGATGAACATGTAGAAAATCTGGAATCCGACGTCTCTTCTGTCAGCGTATTTAGGGTTGTCATAGAGTTGTCCCACTATAGCCTGAAGATTGCCTTTGAAAAGGCCGTTACCGAACGCGATGACCAGAAGGCCGAAGCATGTAAAGGTAAGGATCAGAGCCAGGTTGGAAACCGGGGTCTCGGTTGGATAAGCTATGATAAGGTATCCTATGGCCATCAGGACAAGTCCGGCGAGGATGGTTCCCTTGTAGTTCTTGGTCTTGTCGGCTATGATGCCTCCGACCAGCGCCAGGACATATATGGATGCATAGAAAATGGAATAGATCAGACCCGTCTGAGTCTTGTTCAGGCCGAATTTGGAGGAGATGAAGAGGGTCAGGATAGCCATCATGATATAGAATCCGAAACGCTCTCCCATGTTCGCCAATGCGGCGGGAATAAGGCCTTTAGGCTGGCCGTCACGATTGGAGACATACACATACGCTGCGGCAGCGAATAGTAATATCACCATTACAATGATTAATGTCATTTGTGTATCAGGTTTTAAGTTTATAAATTAGTTAATAAAATTCAGGATAGCAGTCTGCAAAGATAACATTATTTTGGAAGTATAAAAATCAGAATATGTTCATTATGTAAATTAAGCCCAAAGTCACCCTGTGCTCTCTCTGAGTTGTAATCCCTAGGAGATCTCCGCTGCCGGTGGCCTCAGCACAGTAGCAGTTGTAGTGCAGGAAAAACCGGAAATCCCTGTTTTTCGTCGGCATGTATTCCAGGCAGGCCTGGCCGTTCCAGCTGGCACGGCACAGTCCCGCCGGCACATCCCCGTAAGGGCGGTAAAGGCCGCTGTACTCCCTCGATCCCTTGAAATACATCGAGAAGGAGGGCGTGAAGAAAAGGTGCAGATATGCGATGGCGGAAATATAGTCTACATTCTGCAGAGTGACGTAGTCCCCGTCAGGGCCTACAGGCGCGGAGGAACTCAGCACCCCGTTGGCATCCAACCCTTCGCGGGCATATATCAGGTCGAGGTACACTCCCCATTTTTCCCGTCTGTAGGACTGCCCCATGGTAAATATCCACATGTCCTTGCCGGCAGCCTGGGTTCCGTACGATGCCGACCAGCGGCAAGCCAGGGCACGGTCCAGGAAACTGCCGTTCCAGTTGAGCGTGTACAGGAAAGGGGCACGGGAGCTTTCCACCCCTTCCGGCAGACCTCCGTGGAAATATTCATCATCCCAGAAACCTCTGATGTTGGACAACTGCAGAGCCAGTTCCTGGGTCGGCGTTATGTGCCACGTGCCCATGGCACCCATCTGGTAGCAGGGCAGACTGCCTCCGAAATCGCTGTACTGCACCACATACACTGGAGCTGCCCAGAATTCCTGTCCGCCAAGGGCAAAAACCTGTTTCCCGAAAGTCAGGGAAAAATGTTCCCGCGGCCTCCAGGTCATGTAGGCATAATCTATGGATTCGAGCAGATTGTCGAATGTATTGGAACGGAAATTGGCATTGAAACTCTGCCTGAAATGATAGTAGAACTCCCTGTTGCGTCCGAATGTCCCCTCCAGATTCCACCTGAAATTGTCCATCCGGAATCTCGCCGAAGGCTTCCCGCCCCCGGGAATATCCATACGCAGTGACCCCCTCATCTGGAAAGCCATGTCGTGGTGCTCCAGAAAATCCGCGGCCACAATCCCGTCCAGTATGGTATCGGTCAAGGACCATCCCCGCCTTTCTGAAGAACTTACCGCCGATGTGTCGGACGACACAGGCTGTGCCGCGGCCGCTGCAGGCAAAAAGGCGGCTACCGCCAGTATCAACAATTGCAAGGTCTGTTTTCCCATAGGTTGCTGGTGGATTAATTCCGACGGTCCATATTCCCTACAGCTTCCGCATATTCCCGGATGATGCGTACCGTTGAAGTGTCAGAAGCGAACACCGAATACAGGCCCTGTTCCTCCTGGGCGGGATCGCCCGTATAGTCATCCCCCGGCTGCCACATCACATGGTCCCCGGAAGGTTCCGCCAGGCCTCCCCATCCCCAGAAATTGAAGCCGGCCAGTATGCCTCCTGAAGCCGCCTCACCGGTTATTCTGGAAAGCATTGCCTCATAGTACACGTCGCGCATGCTTACGGACGTGTTGCGCAAGAACCCCACGCTGTCCCTCGGGAAGCCGAACTCCTCGACCACCAGCGGCTTGCCCATGCGGCGCGCGATATCCAGATGCTCCCGCAGATATTCTGCAGACAGTTCCACAGCCGGTGCCACATTGCCGGAGGCCATGTCCTCCCTCGTGGTCCAGCCCCAGTTGAACGGCCATATATGGATGTTCAGATAGTCTATGTACGGACTGCGTCCTATCTCCTCCCAAAGCCCCAGATCGACCTCACAGCCGTACTTGCCTTCGCTGCCTACCGAGACCATGTGGTTGGGATCTATGGACTTGATAAGCTCGGCCGTACCTGTAAGCCAGTCGCGGAAAGCCTCCTTGTTGTCAGGGGCAAACGGTCTGGGCTCGTTGCATATCTGCCACGAGAATATTGCAGGGTCATCCCTGTAGGCCTTGCCGGTCACGGTATTGGTACGCGAGACTATATCCATAACGTAGCGGCGGAACATCCCTTTGGCCGAATCCGAACGGATGAAGTCCGAGACATAGTCCACATATGCATTGTATCCTGCCACCCTTGGAAGGGGTATATCCCCGTAGCCGGCCCACTGCAGATACTGTGAATAGCCTCCGCTCCATTCCCATGCATTGTTGAGATACAGTACCGCCTCCATATTTCTCTTGCCCAACTCCGTGAGGAAATAATCCAGTCCCCTGAGAATAGTGTCATTGTACTTTCCCGGAGCATATTGCAGCGTAGGTTCCACCTTTGTGTACACTCCCCTGGGGCCGTCGGATCCCACCAGTACCCGCAGGTTGCGCACTCCCATAGAACACAGGCTGTCCAGTTCGCGGGAAAGCCTCTCCCGGTTTCCTCCGCTGCCCTCCGAAGCGAGTATGGGGCCGTACCAGAAATTGGTGCCCACGAAATAATACGGACGGCCGTCCTTGATGAACTGACCGTCAGTCACGGATATGATGTCCCTGTCCCTGCCGTCGCCGCCGCACGATATGACCACGAACGAAAGGGCCACGGCCGCCGCAAAACATGAAAGGGTCCTGCCCGGATTGCGCTTCACCCTGCCGGCCAATGAACGGGCGCGGTAGGAGGCAGTCCAGAACTTGGAGGCATAACGCCATTTGCGCTGGGTGGAACGGAAAGGTACACCGCCACGGATAGTACCTTCTACCACCACTCCGACAACATCGGAGACAGTAGCGCTTACATAAGGAGTGATGCCGCAGTCGCACCTGAGCAGAAGAAGAGTGCCCCACACGTGGACCACACGCAACAGGCGCAGGGTGCGTTCGGAGCCCGTACGCACGAGCACCACATCCCTGCGGCGGACGGTTATACGGTCATCGGAAGCAGTCACGTTGCGCCACTTCCTTCCAGGCACGTCATTGTGGGCCTCAAACGCCTTGAGTTCTGTCTGGGAATAGCCGGTCCCGCACAGTCTTACGGGAGACAGGAGCACACTGTCCTGACCGGGACGGAAAAAGGGGCGCATATCCTCCCCTGCGACTGTCAGCCTGACAAACGAGCCGCGTGCAAGCATTGCCGCAGCCTCATTATAATCCGATGCTGTCATTGCCATCGTCTACCAAGTCTTGATTAATCCTTCAAAGAATATTCTATGGTTGTCACCACCCTCACGACCTTGATGTGGGGAGTGTTCTGGTCGCGGTCAGTTATGGAGAACTGGCCCTGCGAGGCCGAACGGATCTTCCCTATCCTGCTGCCCGAATCCTCCGCAAATTTCTGTGCCGTAGCCCTTGCATTCTTTGTCGCCTCGGCAACCATTTCCGGCTTTATGTCATTGAGCCCGTTGAAAGAAAATACCGTCTGGAACTGATAGTCGTCGCCTGCTATCACCACCCCTTTCTTGAGCAATTCCCCCTGCCGGGTCATCAGGCTGCGTACCAGATCTATCTTGCCCGAAGCGACCGTAACGACAGAAACGGCCTTGTAGCGGTAGGGGTCCTCGTTGTTGTACCCGTACCTTTCGGCCTGGATGTCGGTGACCGATGCCGGAGAGACCGCTATCTCGTCCTCGGGTATTCCGTTGGACGTAAGAAATTCCAGAATCACCGCATTGGACCTTTCTATTTCCGAATACAGCGAGCGCAGGTCATTGCCCGCAAGCCTGTAGGCCAGAGGCCATATCACCTTGTCCGCCATCACTTCACGTTCCGAGAGTCCCTTGACCACCACATTGCGGTCCCTGTCCGCAAACCTGCCGATTCCGGCGTAGATGCAGCAGCCCAGAACTATCAGACCGATCATTATGGACCCTCCGCAGAAGTGTAATCTCGATTTCGTCTGTCTATCTTCCATGATTCAGTGTTTTAAGTACATCCTACAAAGATATGGAAATCCGTCCATATTTCCAATCCTGTATCGGTATTTGTATCACTTTTCACTATATTTGCATACACATTCCAAACACTACTGACATGAAACATTTTCTCTGCCTCGCTTTCATAACAGGGGCTATCCTGGCCTCCGCATCCGCCCATAACGGCCCGTGGCACGGCAAACTGAACGTTGCCGGCACGCAGCTGACACTTGTTCTCCGCATAGGTACCGACAGCCTCGGCAACAGCACATGCACCCTCGACAGTCCGGACCAGGGAGCCTACGGCATACCTGCACAGCTCCTTCTGCTAGGGGAAGACACTATCTCAGTGGCCATTCCGTCCCTGGGTGCCGCATTCCAGGGAACAATATCCGGAGGCAACGAAGGACAACAGGACAGCGCAGCCGGGAAGGCCGTCATGGCAGGGACATTTTCCCAGATGGGCATGCGGTTCCCTCTCGTGCTCAAGCCTGGAGAACCGGTGCTGAACAGGCCCCAGGAACCCGTACCGCCATATCCGTACCGCACCGAAGAGGTCTCGTTTGCCAGCACTGCAGACGGGGCTGTCCTCGCAGGCACGCTCACCTATCCGGCGGACTACGACAGCACCCGTCCGGAGGCTACCCCGGCCGTACTGATGGTCACCGGCAGCGGGACCCAGAACAGGGACGAGGAAATAATGGGGCACAAGCCTTTCCTGGTAATCGCGGACTATCTGGCCCGCCACGGCATAGCCTCGCTTCGCTATGACGACCGCGGCGCCGGATCCTCCGAAAGAGGCATGGCAGACATCACCACAGAGGTCAATATGCAGGACGCCCTTGCCGGGATGCAATACCTGCGCAGCCTCGGAAAGTTCGGTCCGACCGGAGCCCTGGGGCACAGTGAAGGCGGAACAATAGTATTCATGCTCGGAGCAAGGGGGGCCGCCGACTTCATCATCAGCATGGCCGGTCCAGGAATGCGCGGCGACAGCATCCTTGTGGAGCAGAACAGGACAATGCTCACCCGGTCAGGAATCTCCGGAGAGACGGCCGACAGCTACTGCCGCGTACTGTCCGCACTGTTTGAACTGAAAATAGGGGACAGGACCTTCGCGAACTCTGCCGCACTGGTAGACAGCCTTGCCACATCCCTGGAAGCGCAGAATCTGCCTTCCGAAGCCAAATCCAACCTTGCGGAAGTCTGGACTTCCCTGGACGACCCGTGGATCCTCAACTTCATCCGGTATTCCCCCGCAGAGGACATCTCCGCCACCTCCTGCCCTGTCTTCGCTCTCAACGGAAGCCTTGACACACAGGTCCTGCCCGTCAACCTTGACCACATACGCCGGCTTCTCCCTGGAGGAGGCGCCGCACCCGACCTCATCCGCGAATACCCTGGCCTCAACCACCTCTTCCAGCACTGCAGGACCGGATCCGTACAGGAATACAGAGCCATAGAAGAGACCGTCTCACCTGAGGTACTCTCGGACATTGCATCCTGGATCCTGTCCGTCACCCAAAGATAATTTGAAATACCCGCAATATTCCATAAATTTGTCCATACAAAATCCAAATCCAATAAAATGAAATTCAAATTTACTACAGCACTAATGTTAATGTCTTCACTGGCAGTAATGTCCTCCTACGCCCAGAGCGGCAGGAAAGGTTCTGCCACAGTCATCGAAAAGGTCCCTGTCGAAGTCGTGGACGGCCAGTTCACACCTGAAATCATGCTGCGACTGGGAAGAGTATCCGACCCTCAGATCTCTCCTGACGGCAGCAGGATCCTCTACGGGGTGACATATACCAGCATAGAGGAAAACCGCAGCGTACGGCAGCTCTATGTCATGAACTCCGACGGCAGCGGCAACCGCCAGATCACACATTTCACCTCCAGCGCCAACAATGCCCGCTGGTACGGAGACGGCTCCATGATCCTCTACCTGCGCGACGGCCAGATATGGTCCATGAAAGCCGACGGCACAGGCTCCCGCAAGGTGAGCGACATCCCCGGAGGAATCTCCGAGTTCAAGCTGTCACCCGACCAGACCAAGGTGATGTACATCGCCCAGGTCCAGTATGCAACCAAGCCTACCGACCTCTATCCTGACCTTCCCAAGTCCTCAGGCCGCGAGATAGACGACCTGATGTACCGGCACTGGGACTGCTTCGTGGAGACCATTCCCCACACCTTCGTAGCCGACGTGACCCGCTCGGGCAAATCGCTTAAAGTCGCCCCCGGCAAGGACATCATCGAAGGCACAAAATTCGAGCTCCCTACCCTGCCCTTCGGCGGACTGGAGCAGCTCTCCTGGAGTCCGGACGGCACCCGGATAGCCTACGCCTGCCGCAAGGTGACCGGCAAGGAATACGCCTTCTCCACCGATACCGACATCTATCTCTACAATGTGGCTGACGGCACATGCGAGAACCTCACGGACGGCATGGACGGCTATGACACCGACCCCGTATTCTCTCCGGACGGCAAGAGCATCGCATGGCTCAGCATGGAGAGGGCCGGATTCGAGGCTGACCGCACCAGACTGTTCGTCATCGATCTGGCTACCCGCCAGAAGAAAGAGCTGACAGTGGGCTTCGACCACGGCGCCATGTCCCCCGTATGGAAAGCAGACGGCAGCGGACTCTATTTCAACGCCCTGGCATTTGCCCTGCAGGCCATCTTCTCGGTAGACCTCGAGGGCAACATCACCCGCATCACCCCCGACGACCTCTGGTACGACTTCGGAGCTGTGAAAGAGGACGGCGACCGCCTCATAACCACCTGCCAGTCAATGAGCAGGCCCGACGAGATCGTGGCAGTATCCATCGCTGACGGATCCTTCGAAACCCTCACCCACGAGAACGACGACATCTACGCCCAGCTCGCCCAGGAGACCTATGAACTCCGCTGGATTCCCACAACCGACGGACTCAAGATGCTCACCTGGGTAGTATACCCCGCAGGTTTCGATTCCACCAAAGTATATCCTACAATGCTCTTCTGCACCGGAGGTCCCCAGCAGTGCCTCAGCCAGAGCTGGTCCACCCGCTGGAACTTCAAGCTGATGGCTTCACAGGGATACATCGTCATCCTGCCCAACCGCCGCGGTACCATGTCCTTCGGCCAGAAATGGTGCGATGACGTGTCCAAGGACTACGCCGGCCAGTGCATCGACGACTACATGTCAGCCGTATACGAGATGAAGAAGGAGCCTTACGTAGGCAAGATGGGTGCTTCAGGAGCCAGCTTCGGCGGATACTCCATCTACTACCTGGCAGGAGCGCATCCCGATGACTTCGACGCCTTCCTGGCCCATGCCGGCATCTTCAACCAGGAGCAGATGTACATGATGACAGAAGAAATGTGGTTCCCCCAGTGGGAGAACGGCGGGGCACCTTGGGACCTCGAGAAGCCCGCAGCCCGCAAGCACTACGTCAACTCCCCCCACAAGCTCGTCCGCAACTGGAAGACCCCTATCATGATCACCCACGGAGAGCTGGACTACCGCGTACCCGTAGACCAGGGCATGGCCGCCTTCAACGCAGCCCAGATGCTCGGCGTACCCTCGCGGATGCTCCTCTTCCCCGACGAGAACCACTGGATCCTCAAGCCCCAGAACGCCGTTCACTGGCAGAGGGACTTCTTCGAGTGGTTCGACCAGTGGCTGAAAGACTAAGGAAAGGACAGACTGCCAGGAGCGGCCCCGGCGGACGACTGAAAAGACTCCCCGGAGTTGACTGAAGTTGCCTTAAGCCGCCCCAACCCCGAGCTGCCTGAAGCCGCCCCGGCGGACAGACTTGCGAGACTCCCCGGAGCCGCACGAAGATTCTGCAGCGACCTGACTGGCAAGACCGCCAGGGACAGCACGAAACCGACTGAAGCCGCCCCAACCCCGAGCTGACAGAAAGTTACGTTCAGAGCTACCTGGATCAATCTGGCCCAACCGCCAGGAACGCCACGGGAAACGGGCAGCAACCATACCCCTGAAGGCCCTGCCAAGGAATATTCCCATTCCGGAGGCAGGGCCTTTTCATTGCGATTCCGCTGCAATTCAGCTGCAATCCCGTCGCAATCCCATCATGATTCAATCATGCACCAATCGTGATCCCGTCGTGACCCAATCGTGATTCCACCGTGCACCAATCGCGGTTCCACTGCGATCTTGAGCCACGCCGCACTACGCATCCAATCTGCAAAACCAACCTCAACCTAACATGTCATGTGTCGCAGCACATGACGCGAAAGTTCTAATTTTCAGCAAATTACCGATTAAGGCCCTCCGGATCGAAATGTTAGGATGAATGAAAAACCGCCAAAATTGGCCGTTCTGCACTATCCTAACATTGCACTTTTCTCGGCCTTTGTTTGCAATTCACTTGTATATAGTGCATTACAACAATATGGCCGATTTGTTGCCATGTTAGGATGCATGTAAATCCGCCACAGAACTGCATAAACGCGCCACTCCGAGCCATCCTAACATCACACTCACTCGGGTCCTCACACACAATTCATTGACTCATAAAGCATTACGCCAAAGTGGCCAATTTATAGCAACGTTAGGATTAACAATACCGCACTACATTGCTCTCCGGATGGTGCCGACGATATTGGGAAACCGTCCCCACCAACCGAAGCTATAGAGGCGATCCCCTCGCTAAAGTCATATGTGGGCCATCCAGCCCGTCCTCCTCCTTCCCTTCTTTTTCCGCAGGTGAACTGAAAACTCCGAAAAGGGTTCACCTGCGCAGGCGGTGCGGGCGATGGATGGAGGCACCCCCTGCGAGAGACACTTCCAGGACATACTGCCACTCTTCCATCTTCCGCAGGTGAACCGAAAACGCCGAATAGGGTTCACCTGCGCAGACGGTGCAAGCGATGGAGTGAGGCAAACCCAGCGAGAGACCCCTGCAGGCCATACTGCCGGTACTCCCTCTTTCGCAGGTGAACCGAAAAGGCCGGATAGGGTTCACCTGCACAGGCGGTGCAAGCGATGGAGTGAGGTACCCCCTGCGAGAGACACTTGCAGGGCATCCAGCCAGTCCTCCTCCTTCCGCAGGTGAACCGAAAACGCCGAATAGGGTTCACCTGCGCAGGCGGTGCGAGCTATGGAGAGCAGCACCTCCCGCGAGAGGCACTTGCAGGGCATCCAGCCCGTCCTCCTCCTTCCGCAGGTGAACCGAAAACGCCGAATAGGGTTCACCTGCGCAGGCAATGCGGGCGATGGAGGGAGGCAAACCCAGCGAGAGACACTTCCAGGACATACTGCCACTCCTCCCTCTTCCGCAGGTGAACCGAAAACGCCGAATAGGGTTCACCTGCGCAGACGGGGGATAAGGTGGGAGACGCTGATAGGAGACTATGACAGCAAGCCATGAAGGGGAACCGTGACGGGAGACCATGATGAGAAGCCATGATGGGAAAACGGTGACAAGAGACCATGACAAAAAGCGATGACGGGGAATGATGACGTGGAGTGATGGCGGGAAGTGATGGCGGGAAGTGATGGCGGGAAGTGATGGCGGGAAGCGGTGACAGATAGCGGTGCGTGCGCCTTGACATTTTCAAGGGCAGCATTGTGGAAAGGCCTTACCGGATAATGGCGGCATTATGGAAGGGGCTTACCTGATTATAGAAATAAAGGGCCTTACATGGTTTTCTGCCTTAGGGCAGTATTATGGAAAGGCCTTGTCTGATTACGGAATTAAAGGGTCCTACAGGGCCATCTGCCTGGAAAGCAGCGCATCGCACAGGACGATGGCGGCGGCGCTTTCCACTACGACGGGGACGCGGAGGGCGAAGCATACGTCATGGCGCCCGGATATCCTGAGTTCTTCCATGCGGCCCGTGGCGAGATTAACGGTCTCCTGCGGACGGGCAATGCTGGAGGTGGGCTTGACGGCGGCACGGAAGATGATCGGGTTGCCGTTGGTGATGCCTCCGTTGATGCCGCCGGCACCGTTGCGGGAGGTGTGGCCCGCGATGTCGGTGAGAGGGTCGTTGTGCTGCGAGCCGCGTATGCGGGAGGAGCCGAAGCCGTCCCCGAACTCTATGCCCCGGATGCCGGGAATGGAGAAAATCATCTGGGAAATGGCCGCTTCCATCGGATAGAAGAAGGGCTCGCCCAAACCGGCGGGGACCCCGCTGCAGACGCATTCCACCACTCCGCCGACCGAATCACCCTCGGCCGCCACCTCGGAGAGGAGGGCATCGAGGGCAGCATTGTCCCCTTCATCCCCTGCAAGGGACAGGCCTCCGACCTCCGTCAGTCGGGCATTGACCTGTATCGGGGCAATGATTTTCTTGGCCACCACCCCGGCAGCAACGAGGGGAAGGGTCATCCGCCCGGAGAACATTCCGCCCCCGGAGGTGAGGCTGTCCGTTCCGTATTTTATCCTGCGCACCCAGTCCGCATGGCCGGGACGGGGGATGTCGGTAAACTGCCGATAAGCGGAAGGGTCAGTACTCTCATTGCGGAAGAGGAGCTTGAGGGTCGTGCCGGTGGTCAGCCCGTCCTCCACGCCCCGGACGATCTCCGGGATGTCCCTCTCCGTGCGGGCGGTAGTCCCCTTGCGGCCTGGACGGCGGCGGTCGATGTCTGCCGCGAAATCCTCCGGGACCAGCGGGATGCCTTCCGGCACACCCTGTATCTCGACGGACATGAGCGGACTGTGGGACTCCCCTGAGAGGGCAATCCTGAAAGTTTTTCCGAAAGCGTTGAGCATAATCGTTTCTGGTACTACTGATGAATGGAATCAAAAAGTTTGAGGAACCCCGGGAAGGACTTGTCGATGCAGTCGGTACTGTCCAGGACTACCTTGGAGTCACACCCCAGTGATGCTATCTTGAGGGCCATGGCCACCCGGTGGTCAGAGAATGTATGGAAACTGCCACCCTTGAGCATTTTCCCCTCCACTATCCTGCGTGTCAGGCTCATGCCTGTTATCTCCATTTCGTCACCGTCGACCTTTGCCGGCACTCCCATGGCCTTGAGCCCTTCCTCCATGACGATGGGCCTGTTGCTCTCCTTGTTGCGCAGACGTGCCACCCCGGTAAAATGGGATGTCCCTTCGGAGAAGGCTGCAAGTACCGAAAGGGCCGGAAGCAGGTCAGGAGAGTCCGTAGCATCGAAATCAAATGCCCTCAGGCTACCCCTAGAAACGCGGATTCCGCCCTCGGAGGGCAATTCTTCTATGTACGCGCCGGAGGTCCGGACTACGTCCATTATCTTCCTGTCCGCCTGAATGGTATTGAGATTGAGCCCGCGTATGGTAAGGGTACCGAAGATGGCTGCCGTCACTATAAAGTTGACAGCCGCACTCCAGTCCCCCTCAAAGGTCATCTCCGTAGGGGAATATTTCTGCTTGCCCGGTATGTTGAAGACCAGTTCGTCACCCTCGCGATGCCACTCTACGGAGACTCCGAACTTGTGCATTACGTCCACTGTGAGAAGTATGTACGGGACACTGGTCGCATTCTGGACCCTGAGTACACTGTCCTTTTTCGACAGCGGAAGGGCCATCAGCAGACCGGTTATGAACTGGGAGCCTTTCTTGCCGGAAATCGTTATCTCTCCTCCCTTGATCGGGCCGCAGACCACAGCCGGCAGAGTCTCACTCTCTGTAAGGACACAGCTTGCCCCGAGCTCCTCCATAGCCTCCTTGCAGCCGTACATGTGACGGTCCATCAAGCTGCCCTCACCGGTAACAGTCACAGACTCACCGTATTGGGCGACAACAGGAATACACAGGCGGGACAGCAGTCCGGACTCTCCCACGAAAGCCGTGCGACCGCCCTGCAGATTGCTCTGCATGGACATGGATATCAGGCTCGAAAAAGGCGAATCGTCCTTCTTCTTCTCTGGAGGGAAACCGCCCCGGATGATAAGGTCCCCGCCCTTGTCAATATAGGCTTCGGAAGCGAACTGCTTCGCCACACCTATCGCCGAATCTATATCGCGGCAACGGGTACAGTTGTGGAACTCACTCTCGCCCTTGGCCAGCATTGCGGCTATTATCGCCCTCTGGGCCACACTCTTGGATGCCGGCATATCCACAGTCCCGCTGACAGTGACCTGATCGCGGAACGACTCCGCCTCATCCATCGTGAACATTCCCGGAGCGACAACATATTTCTTGCGCAGCGCACAATACATGAACGGGGCACCCAGACGGCATGCCTCCAGACGGCTGAAACGCCCGGCCTCGCCCATGGCAAATGCAACCAAAGGGACCCTCTTGCGTCCCAACTTACCGTCCCTCAGCATCCTGTAAAGATCCAGGACACGGAGCGCATCTCCGGTACTCTCTGCAGTCGTGACTATCTTCACGATATCCGCACCGGCAGCTACAGCCTCCCTGTAAACCTTTGCAAGGGCATCGGTTCCGGGGGTCATCTGGTAATCATGGAAAGAAAGGATCAGCTTCGTACCGCGGCGGTGCAGGACTGCCTGCTGCTCCTTCTTAAGGCCTATGTAGGAAAATACATTGATGTCCACATATGCGGCACCGGCCATCACGGCAGCTTCACAAAGATGGGTGCTGCGCTTCATGCAGGTCACTATCAGAGGTATTCTGGCCTCGCTGAACAGCTCGTGGACTTCCTCCTCCCCCAGGCCGCAAAGATCCAGACGGATCTCCGCCACCAGGTCAGGAAACAGTCTGCGATACTTCTCGCACCGTTTCAAGGCCTTCCTGCATGCCTCCAGGCCAAAGTTCCCTATGCTAATACAAATCATGGATAATTCCCTGCAATTCATTCACGTCCAGTACTTCTGCCATGACAGAGCCCAAACCGCGAATAAGGACAAAATTAATAAAATCTTTGTTACGTTTCTTATCATTCAGCACAAACTCCGACAATTTCGGGGCAATCTCTTCTTCCCGCAGGCCGGCATGGCGCGAGAGCAGTCCGGGAATATCACTGTATCCCAAAGACTTGAGATCATTGCAGATACTCTCCGCAAGGCTACGGTCAAGAACTCCCTTCTTCCAGGAAACAGCGGCTGCCGCAATGATACCGGCCGCGACGGCCTCCCCGTGCGTGACGGGCCTCCCCGCCTCCAGACAGACAGACTCCGCCGCATGCCCGAGCGTATGTCCCAGATTGAGCTTCATCCTCTCCCCCTTTTCGGTCCTGTCCGCAGCGACTATACCCGACTTTATCCCGACACACCTCCTCACCAACGCCGACAATTCATTGTCCCCAAGCCGCTCCATCCCTCCACGCATCCGCTCCACAGCCTCCCTGTACATGGCGGCATCGCCGATGACAAGTGTCTTGAGGGCCTCGGCCATCCCGGAGCGCAGTTCCTCCAGGGGAAGAGAGGCCAGGACAGCCGTATCCACGCAGACAGCCTCAGGCATGGAAAAAGTCCCGATCACATTCTTGCAGCCATGGAAATCGATTCCGGTCTTGCCGCCGACAGCGGCATCGACCTGCGCCAGCAAAGTGGTAGGTACCAGCGCGTAACGGATACCCCGCTTGTAGACGGAAGCGGCAAAGCCCGTAAGGTCCGTAGTCACTCCGCCGCCTATGCCCAGCAGCAGCGCACCCCGGTCCGCTTCATGCTCCAGCAGCCAGCCGGCTATCTCCTGCAGACCCTCAAAGGACTTGCGCTCCTCGCTTGCCCTGAAAGCCATCCACTCCACCCCGAACTCATCCAGGACAGGAGCAAAACGATCCGCCACAGCACTGTCCACCACCGCAAACGCCCTGTCCCCGCCTTGCACCAGAGAGGGAAGGCACTGCCCGAACGGACCGAAAACGACATTTTCCACAGACACCGGCTCCATATTTATGCCACTTTGCGCAACTTAATTGTGCAAATGTAACATTTTTTTCTACCTTTGCCGCGCTAAGTTTACCATACACCACACATGCCCGGATGGCGGAATCGGTAGACGCGTTGGTCTCAAACACCAATGGCCGCAAGGCTGTGCCGGTTCGACCCCGGCTCCGGGTACTACAAAAAGGGGTAATTATTTGACTTTCAAATGATTACCCCTTTCGTTTCCCCTCAAATGTTCCCAAATTGTTCCCAGAGAATCACTGTACAAGATCCCCAACTTTATTCACCACCCTATATTTGACATCGTTGAATTGCCTGAAATGCGCTTCCGCACACTTGATTTTCTGCTGTTCCTCAATACGCAATTTATAAATATCGACTGATGGTGTTCCCGTTTCTTTAGTCTCAGCGACAAAATACACTCTTTTATCATCTTCAAAAACAATCGCCCAATCCGGATTATAATTCCCGATAGGTGTCGGTATTTTGAACCAGTCCGGTAATTTAAAGTAGAACCTTATCTGATCATCGCTTTCACAAGCTTTAGCAAACTCACTCTCTACAGAAGAATCCAACGGCACATATTTCTCGTATATAGTCTTATCCGCATTTGATACCTCAAAGGTCAAATCATTTTTGTATATTTCTAATTCACTATCCTCAAACAAACGCATCTCATACGCAGAATCACCTATCTTATGATACTCTATACCGTCTATCATCACGTCCTGAAGGATTCTTTGAATCTGTGCCACAACACTATCCATAAATAATTGTGGGTTCACAGCCAAATCACTAAGCCTGCCGGACTTTTCGAGTATTTTCATAATAGTTGAACGTGTTAGCTCTGTCCTATCCTGCACATAACTCAACACATCCGGTATCACATAATCACTTTTTAGGATTTTCAGTTTATCTCCTTTATACTCAGCTTGCACACCACTATCATTTAACAGCATCGTGGTTTTGGTAGAACGGATTGACGGAGCCTTGACCGGTGGCATCCTCTTTACGGCACTTGCGGCATCTTTTATCAGTTCAGCAGTATCGTAATTAACTTTATATGTTGTTTTAGCTTTAATCCTATCCCAAATGGCGAAGAAAAGAGGATCTGTCTCGAAGCCTTTACGGTACTTAACGGCAACCCTTTCTCTTTTAGGCTTGATTCTCCCACTGAAGTCAACACCACAGTCTTCCTGAAGTTCATTTTGAAGAGCCTTCGCAAAATCGTTGTATGATTCATTTGCAACAACAGTCAAACGGTTGATGTTCCTATCGTATGTGCGGACTCCTTCCTGGTTCACCGCCAACCTCAACCCCCTGCCGATCTCCTGCCTCTTCTTCATTTCAGACTTTGTCTCATTCAAGGTACAGATTTGAAACACATTAGGGTTATCCCAGCCTTCACGCAATGCCGTATGAGAAAAGATAAACCGTAACGGATTATCAATATCCAACAGCTTCTCTTTATCGCTCATTATCAAACGGTACGTATCATCATCTGCCTGCGTCAGTCCGGTAGTATCTTTCATTCTTCCTTTCTTGTCCTGAGAAAAATACCCATTGTGGACTTTCGTCACCGAAGCCTTATCGAGGCATTGATACTGAGGTTGGCTTATCAATTCTCTATATATCTCCTCAAACCATCTAGCGAACTTTCCTTGCTCAGCGATACCATCAACATTATATTTTCTATAATTTGACACTCTGTCAATGAAAAACAATGACAAGACCTTAATGCCAAGCTTGTTCAACTTCAACTCCTTTCTAAGATGTTCCTCTACAGTCCGCCGGATCTGAAATTTCATTACTTCATCCTTAAATTCATTCTGCTGCTCTCCCTGATACAAAATCCGATTATTTGAGAAAGACACACAGCCATTCGATGCATCTATCTCCTCGACAATATATCCGTTCCGATATATTTCCCGCTCATTTGAAAGGATGTACAAATCGTCTCCTGCCCTGACACTCACCGACTTTCTTTTAACCCCATCTTTATCATTGACATCAATACTCAACTTCGCACTGACTTTCGTCTTCGTTGCGACTATGGACTCTAAAGCCACAAATGCTCCGTTAAGTGAATTTTCTTCCAACACGGAATCTACTTCAATCTGCTTCACCAGGCCAAGGTCATACGCCTTGACGGGATTAAGTCTATAGACCAAATTGTAAAGAATACGATGCGTTGCTGAATATCGTAAAGTACAAAGAGGATTTAAATTATCTATTGCTGCTGATCTCTTTTCCGATTCCATATTCTGCGGTTCATCCACTATCACTATCGGATTGACCGCCCTTATAAATTTAATCGGCTCCTGTCCGTTCAGTCTGTCATTCGGCCTGTTTATAACATTCTCGTCTTTTGCAAATGAGTCTATATTAATAACCAGGATTTCAATGTTATCTCCGGCCGCAAATCCTCTTAACTGCGATATCTTATTTCTGTCATAAACATAGTATCTCACAGGAACATTGTCGTACAGATTCTGAAAATGTTCATGGGTTATCTGCAAATTCTTTAATACACCTTCCCGAATAGGCACAGACGGGACCACTATCACGAATTTCTTGAAACCATACTTTCTATTCAGTTCATAGATTGTGCGAAGATACACGTATGTCTTGCCTGTACCTGTCTCCATCTCTATCGAGAAGTGCATGCTATCAAGTCTCTCAGACTGCTCAAGGCCATTACTTTCCTGAATTTTACGAAGATTCTCCAAAACCTGATCATCAGATAGAGACAATCTGTTTCCGATTCCGTCTATCATGTTAAGCACGCCATCCTCTTCCAAACCATACCGGAACCCTGAATCCCGTCTGGCCTGCCCCTCAAACAGACTTACGACAGACTGTATAGCATCGCGCTGATACTCTAGATTTGATTCAAAACTCAGTTTCATTATTTTTGGCCATTTTCTAACTTATCAATAAACATTTTATTTCTCAATTTTGCACGCTCTAACAGAGATGAGAATTTTATTATCTCAGTATAAATATTTCCATCATTACCATTGTTAAAATCTATCACTTTCTCAGAAGGTCTAAACCAATAATTAAATTTTGGAGCATGTTCAAACCTACTCACTCTTCCTCTAACATCCCTATCTTCAATGCTTTCACCTATCAAATAACCATAAAATGTCGTTATTTGAAGTTCATCAATAGTATAATTACGCAATAAACTTGCATAAAAATCTATTTGATTTAGATGCTCGGACACATTTACATCTGGTGCCTTGAACTCTATAATTATACACTTTCCTTCTTCGGGAAACAATAATATATCAGGTCGTTTAGTTAGTCTTTTTTCATTCAGAGAATCAAGGTATCGTTTATCTTCTTCAGAAAATTGTTTGTCAAAAATCTTCTTCCCCTCATATTGCATATCTACGAATCTATACTCTGAAAAACCTTTAAAATACACGTACTCCTCATTAATTAACCACAAATCACTATCGCTCGGACTATCTGAACTTTGTTGAAAAATTAAATTATGCAAAATATCCTCATCAATGCGGCCACCATTTCTCAACTTTTCTAATTCCTTATTTAATATTTTTTCAAAAACAACCAAGACTAATTTTCTTCTTGCAACATATTGACTTAATGCCGTTCTATTCTGAAGAGGGATTGTTCGCACAAATTCATCTACCTTAGCCTTTAATTTTTCTTGATAATCATCGTCTGTTGGTAATAATGCCTCTATTTCCTCCACTTGCTGTTTTATCTCAGCATCCTGTTTTGCCTTAATTTCAGCATCGCTTTTATATATCTTATGAAGAATTTCTTCGTCCGTATCTGTATTTTTTATTTTTGTTTTCAGAGTACTCACTGTGTCTGGATTTAATAAAAACATCTGCTGCAATTCATCTATAGCTTTTTCTTTTGCAGTGTTTTTATCTTGAATCTCACTATAAAGGCGATCAATAGTCTTATTTGTTTCTTCTTTTATATCATCTAACAGTACAACAGCTTCTGGAAATAAAGAATTCTCATCTTGCTTCTTAAAAGCCTTTGCTGTTATTAATCCGATATTCCCTCTATCATCGCTATCATGTTCATCAATATAATTCCCTGATAACAAAAACATATAGCGATTGTTATCTATCGTTTCAGTATCCAACAAATTATTCAATGGAAGATTAGAAGCTATCTCTCCTTTACTAACCATATATATCACATTTTTATCCAAAGCTTCTTTGGACTGTACAAAAGACCTTAATAAAAATTTCTCATTATTTTCAGTTTTAACTATCTTATTGTTACTGCTATCGTACCTACTGTAACTAACTTGAACCGGCTCTTCTTTGTCTGGAGCTGGTATATCATCAGCAATAATTTTTTCTTCTTCTACTAAATTTTCATCCACAAATCTTCGCACCAATATTTTAGGCAAGACTTCTACGTTGTCGCAGAAGCGAGCCAAAAAATGACGAATTAATTCTAATTTCATTTGCTGCGCATCTATTCTAGAAAAGAACGACTGCTCCGACTTTTCTAATGGCTGTTTAAAAATCACCTTTGTCGTTGACGTGTTTAAATCAGTTAGTTCATCTCCATCAAGCCTTAGTATCGCATTATTACGTAGAAAAGCATCGCTTTTAGACAATGTAACTTTCCTTCTTCTAAATTCTTTAGGCGATGCTTCATATACACTATCTATCACAGTTTCGTAAAAAAAATGAATATACTGTATGCGCCCTGTTCCTTTGTTTGAAAAATTCTTACTGTCGTTACGTAACTCTTCTAATCTCTCATAATTAATATCATTTAAACCTATACCATTATCAGTTACGCAAATTTGTGAAAAACTATAATCTGCCTTATCTGGTTGCAGAAGTAGTTTATCTACATAAAAGTCAACGTTAATTTCCCCAAGATTTAAATTTGTAATTGTATATTTTTCTACAATTGCCTCCCAGGCGTTTGTAAAAGCCTCGTAAATTGGTTGTAAGACTACATCTTTCTTCTTTTTAATGGTTGGTATTTCATTTTTATATGCGATACCTCTAGCTTTTACATATTCCATAATACAACACTTTATATCGTTTTAAACTCTATACCTGCATCGCGCATCTGCAGGGCTGTGTTAGTTTTAAGTTGATCGTTACCTTCAAATAGGCGGTCTAAGGCTATCACTTTATTCGGCTTTTCATTGAGGACATCGTTGATTATTTCCTGCGATGCAGATTCCAGTAGGAATATCAATTCATTGCCTTTTACTGTGTAATATCCATTTTTCAATACTACTGTACTGTTAAGATCCTTCCCGTTTTTCAGCAACAGCTCATACACCATATTGTCTGTCACTGCATTGTCAGAAACAGGGTCGATGAAATCAAACAGCTGATGTTCCCATGCATCTCTATCGGAGCCTTTTATCTCTCTCCACTGCTTAAAATTGCTGTCTGTCAACTTAAACACTTTGAAGCCAAGATCGGGCATCCGACAGTTGTTCTGTTCTCCTTCAAAATGTAACTTCTCATTTTCTGCGGTCTGATCTTTCTCCACTTCCTCACGGATTTTTGCTCCTGCACGCCGGATACGCTCTTTTGCTATTTCTGCGATGGTTTTATAACCGGCCTTATATGCCTCACTTTTCTCATCGCATGGCTCTGGAAGCTGCACACAGATAAACTTACGGTGTCCTCCGTCTTCTTTATTCATCTGCATGACAGCATGGGCCGTAGTTCCGCTTCCGGCGAAAAAGTCAAGTACAATATCTGTATCCGACATTCCTATCAAAAAGAATTTTTTCAACAGGTCTACGGATTTAGGGAAATCAAAATAATCTCCGCTCATCAGATTTTTCAGAGTTCTTTTTGCCAAGTCCGACGAGATATCTGTTTCCGTCCATATTGTCTTTGGCTTAGAAAGTTTCTCTTCACCATCCATATCATCCATGGGATTTAATGCAGGATTTAGAAACACTTTATAATCAACACCCCATTTATCTCCTTTTTTTACTGGTCTTGGAACCAGTAAATGTAAATTTTCTGAAACCCGTTCTTTACCCCAACGCCACCTACCATCAGACCCATCGCCTTTTATCGGATATATTTCTATCCAATTTTCTTGTTTCTCAAGCGACACTTTCCCGCCAACAGGATTGTAATATATTGGGAAGTACATATTTGGACGATCCTCTCTTCTATCTCCATTACCTCTCTTCCTCAAGTCCCGTAGTTGGTATCTATGACCATCCCCATCAACTTTATCAAATTTTAATTTTTGTTCACTTGTTAAAGGCAAACCATTTGAAACATAATTAGGTTTCCCATAAACAACAGCATATTCATTACACTCTGCAAAATGTTTGCTGTCATTTCTTCCCTTTGGATTATTTACTATTACTAACTGCGCAATAAAATTCTCCTCCCCAAAAATCTCATTCATCAGCAGCCTTAGATTGTAGACCTCATTATCATCTATCGATATGAAAATTACCCCATCCTCGCGAAGCAGACTTTTAGCAAGATACAGGCGCGGCATCATCATATTCAACCAGTTGCTGTGGTACTGTCCGTTTTCTTTACTGTTCCTACGAAACATTCCCTCATGAGTCATATATCCAGCCTCGTCCTTATCTCCTACACGACGAAGGTACTCTTCCTTTGTCTCGGAGAATCTATCAGGATATATAAAGGAGTCATTTCCTGTATTGTACGGAGGATCTATGTAAATCATCTTCACTTTACCGAAATAGCTTTTCTGAAGCACCTTCAGTACCTCCATATTCTCCCCCTCGATAAAGATGTTCCGGGTATTGTCAAAATCCACAGACTCCTCACGACATGGAGCAAGCGTAGCAGAAGATGGCTGCTGCATAACTCTGAATGCATCGCTCTTTCCTGCCCAATTAAGCACATAACGCTCATTGGAGAAATTTATATCTTCCCCCAATGCTGCCTGCAATTTCTCCCAATCAATTCTGCCCTCATCAAAAACCTCAGGCATAAGAGATTGAAGCATCTTAATCCGCTCTTCTTTAGGAGTCTGTGAAAATCCTTCCATATACAAAAAATACTATCTATCCAAATCAAAAGCGAAGATAGGGATAATTCTCCATAAGGGGACAACCTTCCAGTTATTTTAGCTCCACAAAATTTTTCTCTTTTATTTATTCCATTCCAAGATAATTTACTCCAGCCCTTCTATTTCTTCGCCCAGGCGTCGCATCTGTTCGAGTTTCTGAGCGCGGAGCTTTACGCGGCATTCATAGTCCTGGACTTGCAGGCGCAAAGCCCTGATCCGCTTGGGGTCCCGGTTGTATTCAAAAATGGTTTCCAATGTATCGATATCCTGGGTCTGCGCACCGCCAATCATAAGAATTGTGCGGTACTTCAGGTCATTGTCCGACATGCTGCGGTTACGTTTGAACTGCCAGGCACTGAGGGCCAAAAGAGAAAGTATCACTGCCACTACGCTGACCTGATACAGCATCGACCAGGATGCACGGCAGATAAAAATGTGGCGGTGAGTTGCCTTCAGGTTTTTGAGCCTGCTGAGTTCCTGCTGGAACTGTTCCTGAAGTGACAGCAGTTTGTGGGTTTCCACCTTTATCTGTACAAATGCTTTCATCGTATCTTCCGTTCTCTCCAAAAGCCGGGACTTTATCTGTCCCCAGTCCTGATGACTGTCGGCAAGTTGTTTCCTGAATGCCGAGACTTCGCCCTGAAGTCTGGTCAGGTTGTCCGACAACAGGGCCATATCCTCGCTGCCGACATCAACATTCTGATTCTGTGTAGAACCTATACGCTCGCTCATATCAGAACACAGGTTATACAATGCATCCAGACTCTGGATGATGTCATTGGTGATTATTTGCGTTTTCTCGTTCATCTTTGTCTCTTTATTAATGTTATAAACTCATTCCTCTTTTCTTTTTCTTCTTTTTACGACATGCGAAATTTCGGTTCTCTTCATCTTTGTCCTCCGGCAAAGGAGAAAACAGGCCGCCGACTGCGCCTGCAAGGCCTTCTACGACACTGATATCAGGGCCATGCTGCCACAGGTCTTGTCTGTCAATGCCGGGAACAGCCACGATACGATTGTCACGGTCTTGATCTTTTCCGATAGCACTGCCCTCACCAAGCTGCTTATCCAGCTTCGAGTAGCTGAAACTCCGGTCTATCTCCGAAGCCTTGAAAGTAAGTCCGTCCTTGGAGAAAGACAGTCCTTGTACGACATCGCTCTTGCCCTTATATTTGAACGTGGTCTGAATCCCATGTCCGGCCAACTCGTCAACAAACTGGCTCCAGGTGCAAGTCCTGGCCAGTGCATCCTTGACAGCATGATATATCTCATACCGGATCTTGTCTTCTCCCTTGAGCCTGTGCGTACGCACTCTGTCCTTGCCTTTCCCGAAATACAGTCCGTACTTCTCTTTCATTTCCTTACAGACCGCAACATTCCTGACACGGTCGTTCCTGTCGCTTATAGTCCTGCCGTTATTGTCTATCCGATTATAAACTATATGGATATGAGGATGCTTCTGGTCATGATGACGGGCGATGATATACTGGGTATCCTTTATGTCCATCTTTTCCATATACTCCCTGGCAAGCAGGACCATCATACTGTCTGTAAGCCTGTGGGCATCTTCCGGAGCATAACTCAATGATATGTGGCCTACCGGCTGACGGATATCAGGATTCATCATCCGCTGCGCCTGGAACCCAGCTACGACAGCAGGGATTCCGTCCGACAGTACTCCTTCAGCCTCCAGCAAACGTGCATCCTGCTTGCCCAGGACATAGCTGACACAACCTCTGAAAGAAGACCCTTTAGTTATTTTTCCAATCATCGGACAAGCTGTTTATTATCTGTACGACCTGGCGTTTCAGCATCATCAGTTCGGATGCCACTTTCGCAAATCCCCCGGCATTGGCCCGCCGCGCAAGCTGATTGATGTTGTTGGCTTCTCCAGCCAGTTTCCTCAACACCTCGGCATCCGCCCGGCTTATGCGCTGGACCACTTTCGCAGACAGCAGCGCAGACCTCACATAACGGCTCATTGACACTCCCGCATCCTTGCGCCTTTTCTGCAATGCCTGATACTCTACATCCGTAATCCTCGCACTGACAATCCTGACTCTTTTTTGGACTGCCGGCTTTTCTGATATGGTATTTTTCATAATCCTATTTCTGTTTTAACTGCGACCGACGGGAGCGGTTATCTTTGCCATCGGGCAAAGCAAGGTCGGAAATGTATACATTTCCATAACCTTGCTTCCCCTCCGATTGTCCCTGTTCCCGTCCATCGGCATTGTTCTTCTACTCATCTTAAATACTTCTTCCGTTCTTCTTGGAAGGGACTTTCCGGATGGCACTCTGCCTATGGATCTTCTTGCCTTGACAATGGCACAGGTACTCATTCAGATCCTTGTGGCCGGAATAGAAAACCGACGAATCCCTGACCTTGATTCCGAACTCCCGGTACAGTTTCCGATAGGCTTCCACGCCGGCCCGGTCCTGATCAAGGAAACAATGGATGTGCTCATAGGCTCCGAGCGGATACAGTGCCTTGCCTACATTCCCAACCGAATTCAATATCATATAATCCTGTTTGTCAAAATGAGGTGCCTCAGGATAACTCTCTTGCCGCAGGGTCAGGAAAGACAAGTAATCCATGAATCCCTCAAACAGATAACAGGTATCCACCGAATCCCCTTTATGACGGATATGCGTGATATCTTTCGGCGCGACACAGCCCTTGAAATACCGGTTACGTATCTCGTAGCCTCCTGCAGCATTGGGGAAACCGATGGCGAAATACCGCCTGCCGTTGTTGGTGAAATGCACCTCAACGCATTCTCTTTTCGCCAGCGGAATATCTATGCATCTTCCGCACAAGTAATCCAATAGTGCCGGTGACAACAGCGGCCTGATTTCCATACTCTGAAAGCTCGGTTCGGAAAAGAACTGCTGACGAAAAGAGAAAGACACCGGACGGATGTGCGGAGTCTGTTCCTCAATCCTGTGCAAGAGATAGGAGACTCCAGATGCGGAATACAGGCACGATGCCAGGGCAATGATGTTGCCGCCCCGCCCGATACCGAAGTCATACCACTGGTTGAGCTTCGTATTTACCTTGAATGATGCTTCGGACTCATCCCTGAACGGGGATTTGTACCACAAATTATCTCCCTGCTGTTTGACCGGGCTGAAACCCAGACTATGTAGATAGTCCTGCAATTTTATCTGTTTTGCTTCTTCGATTGTCATAATGCAAGATTTTAAGATTAGTGCGACTGCTCTCCCAACAGTTTCTTGATGTCCGACAGACGGTAACGGAGCTTACTCCCGATCTTGACCGGCTTCAGATAGTCTCTCTTGTTCCAGTGCCATAGAGTGGTGTCGCATACTCCGCACAGCTGCTTCACCTCTTCTTTTGTAAGATAGGTTTCCGTCCTGGAGTTTTTGGCTACGGTGGCCATTTCCTCCTTTGTCTTTCTGATAAGCTGTTTCGAAAAGTGAAGCAGGTCTTCGCCTGTCACTTCCAAGCGGATGTTGCCGTTTCCGCTGTTGATAATAGATAGGATATCTGTCATAAAATTTCCATCGCCGCCGTATTGTCAGACTCCTCTGTCGTGGCGGCATTACATACAGAAAAGCCGCTGCCCAAATAAGGACAGCGGCGCAAATATATATGAAAATTCTAATTGTAATTTATTGGTTTTTAAGTCATTAAATTCGCAAATCATTTAAACGAATTTAACGAACTTCAATCCGATAGAAATGCCTTCAGCTCTTCTATCGCAGCACGGTCATCTCCCGTATCTTTCATAAGTTTCCTATTAGGGCCGAGAGGTGACGTAAGATTCTGATATGCCCTCTGTATTCCTCTTTCATTGACGATACGGATATCCTCGTACTGGGTCTGAAGGGCATTGCGGAAAGTTTTGATCGGACATTGGCGCATTATCCTGTATTCGACAAGCGCTATATACAGACGGGCCAGATCCGATTCGGTGGAATGAGTGCGCAGTCTGTGTCCGATTTTCGCCATATACCGTTCCGGATCATCAAACAGCAGTTCCGGCAATGTCCTACGGTCCGATTTTCTGCCTGGAGTCCGGCGCGGTACTTCATCTTCTGCCTCCACGGTATCTTCTTCAGGGAGCTCCATCTTGACTTCATCCACAGCCCAGTCCACTATCTCTCCTGACTTTATAGCTTTCTGACGCTTTCTGAAGGAATCCCAGTCTGCCTGAGTCCTGAATCCTTCCTTAATACTGATATCTACGGTATGTTTTATCAGAGCAACTATGCCGGCACGGTACAGAAAATTATACCTGTATTGCGACAGCAGATCTTCCCCATATGCCACCATAGTCTCAAAACTGTCCCCGAAATACATCCACGCCAGCATAGCAGGAACGATGGATTTCCTGTCCTGACCGTTGAACTGCCGCAGCAATTCCTCTCCCAGTCCCTTCTGCCTGAACTGCATCACCAGTTCAGAAAGATCCACACTTCCGCAAGAACTGTCAAGGATCTGTTTCCTGACCGCCTTCTGGAATCCGGACACATACCTTGAAGCCAGAGCTATCATTTTGTTATACACTCTGAAACTCTTGGTTCCTATCTCCTCCACAAACGCCCTGTATTCCTCCGGATGGCTGTTTTTCCACTCCTTCACCAGCAGCTTGAAGTCGTCGTATTCTCTCTGGCCCATGCTACCCGTTTATCTCTTTTGAAATGAAATCCTTTATTTCCTCCTCTGTCGGAAGCTCTATCATGTATTTCTGAACAAAAATATTAGGATCCAGTCCGGCAGTAGCGTATTTTACCAGCGTATCACCTTTCTCCGTGCAAAGAAGAATCCCGACAGGTGGATTATCATCATGCTGCATGACTTCGGATTTATAGTAATTCAGATACATGTTCAGCTGCGAGGCATATTCATGACGGAAGCGGTCTATTTTCAACTCCACGATGATATGGCATTTCAAGATACGGTGATAGAATACAAGGTCAGCGAAATAATAGTCCCCGTCTATCAGAATGCGTTTCTGCCGGGCCTCAAAACAGAATCCGTGCCCCATCTCCAGCAGGAAGTTCTGCAGATTGTCGAGGATAGACTGCTCCAGATCGTCTTCAGTAACCAACGCCCTCTCATTCAAACCGAGAAATTCCAATGTGACAGGGGTATTTATAACATCTTTTGGTTGTAACTGGGCTGCTTGCTGCTGCACCAATGCCGACAACGCTTCTTTGTTCTGTGACAATCCGCTGCGCTCATAGTAAAGAGAGTGAATCTGTCGTTCCAGTTCTCTAGCAGACCAACAACCTCTCATTGATTCCATTTCATAAAATGAACGTTTAACCGGATTTTCAATTTTGGATATAAATTTAAGATGAGAATATGGCAGTTTATTAAAAAGTTTACTTGCCGGCATCTGCCAGTTCTCAGTCTGAATATCAACATTTTGCAATTCGGCGGTCGGTGTGTGCCGAATTGGCTCAACAAATTCGGCGGACAGTGTGTGCCGAATCTCGCTATGAGACACAATATATTGTACAACTGGAGATTGCAGCTGAGGATAAACTTGATACAGCCGCCTGAACTCCCTGAATCTGCGTTCAGTCAGTCCTTTCGTATTCAACCTCAACTCCAGTTTCTTCAGCAGCTGCTCACCGTATGCAGCCCTGTCCTCTCCGTTCTGCTCGAACTCCACTATATAATATCCGATCAACCAGTTTCTTGCAGTCAGAGAAAGATTGACGGCGTGTGCCGCCTGAGCCTGCAATGCGTGTTGTACCGTGTCAATATGGCTTACTAATGATTCGAAATTCATATATCGTTTTATTTCAATAAATTAACCAATTCTTTCTTCATCTCGTCATCGATTGCGCGGTAACGGGCAAATGCCCGGCTTCCTTCCTTGTGTCCGCTCAATGCGCCTACTAAATTAGGGTCTTTTACCTGTTTGTACAAATTCCCGACGAAAGTTCTGCGGGCCAGATGCGAAGAAGCTATCTCATACAGCACCCGCTTCTCCTCCTCTCTCGTCGTAGGATTGATGACCGTCACGAGCCGTTTCAGTCCGGCAGCCTTGAATATCCGCTTTATGGCGACATTGTATTTCTGTTCCGATATGAACGGCAGGAGATTGTCGCCGGGACTGTCGGCATACCTCTCCACTATTTCAAGAGCAGTATCATTTAACGGCACCCGTACTGTCAGCGGTCTGCCGTCTTTTGTCTTCCGTGGAATATACTCCACCGCACCGTCTATCACACTGCTTTTGGTCAGCTTCAGAAGGTCTCCCACACGACAACCGATCAGGCATTGAAAGACAAAAATATCTCTTTGCACAGCAAGCTGAGGATGTCGGCTAAGATTGGTCCTGTATATCTTGTTTCGCTCATCTATGGTGATATAATACGGAGTGCCGTATGTGCATTCTTCAAGAGGGAAATCATCAAAAGGCGTATTGGCTGTACGCTTGTTGTCCCGACACCAATAGAAAAATGTACGGATTCTCGAAAAACAGTCCAGCAACGTGTTCTTTCCTCTCGGATGCGGTGTCCTGAATTCTGGAACTATCTCATAAATCTCCGGATAAAGTTCATAATACCGATACTCGTTCTCGAAGAAATCCCATATATCCCGAAGAGTATCCGGGGTGACCTCATCCACATCCAGCCCAAAGTCCTTCTGCCCCCGACGGGTCATCCTCACAAAGACCTGATACCGCTCCAGTCCTCGCCGGACCACACGATAATTCTTCTTCCGTACTTCCGACAACTTGTGCTTCTCCAGAAACTCATCAAAAAGTTCCAGCAGCGTAGGCTTGCGCACCGCATCCAGTTCCGCCTGCTTCTTGTACCTCTGAGGATGATGGTACTTGTCAATCAGGACAGCCAGCCACTCACTGTCCACATCCGGTGTATATTCACGGTCTATCAAGGACAGTATGTCCTGCACGCCACTATTAAGTTTCTTCTTCTTTTCATCGCTGACCAGTGCGACCCTGTCCTTATAGCCCTGTTTTTCGCTGCTCCAATGATTAGGGTTGATGGTCAGTTCGCTTGCGGCCTTTATATCCTTCTTCCCGTCCCTCACACGGAAATAGATAGTGGCAAGTGTATCCGTATTGTTCTTGCTTGCCGTCTTCCTGATAAATGCGGAAACCTTCATTTGTCCTTGTTTTATATCCGGATACAAAGATAATATTTGTTCCCAAATTGTTCCCAACCATCCCGAATTTACTTAAAACTATTTGAATGAAAATAAAAGATCGCACTTCTATAAATTAGTGTAGTTCAGCGTATTTCGCAGTAAATTTCACCATTTTGCCATTTAAGGAAATTTCAGATAATCCAATATTTTCGACCCCGGCTCCGGGTACCGGAAAAATCGCTTGATTTGTTGATACAGACAGATTAAGCGATTTTTAATTTCCTGTTTTCTTTACGCTTTTTGGCTTTTATTTCATAACCTTGTCAGATTTTGTGGTAGTGTTTCAATCAGTATGTCTGGAGTGAGTCTTCAGACCTCTTGGTATTGTTTATTCCTGACAAATATAGAAAGAAATTCCAGTGTGGCGGCCGTCACCTCGGGGAGCTGAGGGACATCGGCAGGCATACCTGGCTGTTTCTCATACTGTCAGGACTTGCCACAGGCCTGTCGTGGCTGTTCTATTTCAAGGCTCTCCAGACCGGCGACGTCTCGCGGGTAGCTCCGATAGACAAGCTCAGTGTGGTCATGACCATCTGCCTGTCGTTTCTGTTTCTCAAAGAGCCCGTGAGTCCCAGGGTAATACTCGGAGCCGTCCTCATAACCGCGGGCAGTATAGTCATGATTGTAAAGTAGCATCATAACATATATTTCGCTAACTTTACATCAAATTTTAAACCTTGCTTTTATGAAAAAGTCTACAATTCCGGCATTGGCGGCAATGCTTCTTTCACTCGTTTCCTGTACCGCCAAGAACACTCACGACAGTACTCCGGTAAGCAGCCTCGATCTCCAGCGCTATCTCGGCAAATGGTATGAGATAGCCAGATTCGACCATAGCTTCGAAAGGGGTGTGGACAATGCTACCGCCGAATATACCCTCAAGGAGGACGGCAAGATCAAGGTGGTCAATTCAGGATGGAAGGACGGAAAGGTAAAAGTAGCCGAGGGAAAGGCCAAATGTCCTGACCCGACAGGCAACCCGGCCCATCTCAAAGTCGCATTCTTCCTGTTCTTCTACGCGGACTACAACATCCTCTACCTCGACCCGGACTACCAGTATGTCCTGGTCGGAAGCAAGAGTGACAAGTACCTGTGGATCATGTCCAGGACACCTCAGCTCACTCCGGAAGCCCGCCAGATACTCCTCGACGAGGCAGCCAGAAGAGGCTACGACACGTCCAAACTGATCTGGGTAGACCAGTCCCGATCCATCCGGTAGCCGCATACTGCATCAGAAGACCATCAGTCACAGAGGATTTCGAACGTGTAGGTCTGGCCCGGTTCAAAGGCCGGATCGTACAGCAGCAGGAAATTCTCGTCTACTACCATATGCCGGCTTTCCCCTTCCGGGAGCCGTGGGTTGGACAGACGCTCCGGGAAAAAGTAGCTGAACGGCAGGTCGAGCACATGCTCTTCCTTGAAGCCGTCTCCCTGCATCCTGCGCAGGCTGAAACCGGGAGAGGTCTCCACAGTGACCACACACTTGCGGGCGGCTCCGGTGGCTGATGCTTCGTCCCTGCCGCAACGGACGATTCTGGAGGTTACCTTGAAGTCCGTCTCTCCGGGCACTTCCTGCATCCTTACATTCCACTTGGGATCACCGTAATAGGCCAGGACATCGCGGTCATGCCAGAAGCCCAGCCAGAAGAACAGTTCCTCGGGAGTGAGTTTGGCCGGTGCAGCCATATCCACGAGCACTGGCGGCATGGTCTGGAAATAGTCCGAATCGTAGTCGAACGGAGCGGCTGTGAGCGAATCGTTCCACTCCTCCATCTGGGCCATCATGTCCTGCTGGTTCATATAGAACGCCTCCGGTACGGTATATCGTCCGGGATTTGTGATCAGGTATTTCAGTCCGCCCCAGCCGTTGCGTCCGTACCACGTGGTCACCACATATCCGGCAAATGCAGTCGCCTTCTGGCTGTTCATCCATGCCGCAGCCATACTGTTGGCGGTATTGTTCATATTGCCTATAAGGCAGTTGCCGATAGGAAGGTACACCATCCTGCTGTCCCTGTCGGCCACGAAACGCTGCTCTCCGGGATAGTCGACATACAGACGGCCGTCACGGCAGCGGAGGTTGCCGACAGACCCTGGCATTTCCAGGTTGTTCTCGGTAGCATGTGAAGCCGTAACCACCAGGTCCGGCCCATACCCCTCGTAGAACTCCAGGAACTGTCTCAACACATCCGGCACACTGTCCCCGAAACGGCGGTGCACATACTCCCTGATCCGCCCGTTGGCGCCCGTCATATCAGTAACATAGCTGATCCTACGCATGGCAAGGGTATCTTCCCCCGGCTTTTTCTCCCCGCACATCCCGACCTGATGGTCATCCACGAAAGCGTATGAGTCAAACCATTTGGCCGACTCAAGCTCCTTGATGCTGCCCACCCCGGTACGGATAACCATAGGCTCCTGCGAGTCCTCCACCATTCTCAGAGCTCCCTCAGCGTCATATCCGGTGACTATGCCCCACAGGAAATCGGCATAGGGGTCACTGTCCATCCGGCGGCTCATCCGGTTGAGACCGATCACATAGTCGCGGCCAATGTTCTCAGGTACATCCACGACCGCCACATAGCGGGGATACAGCTCCTTAAGGCTGGACTCAAGTTCAAGCGGGCTTTCGGTGAAACGCAGGACACGGGCACCGTGGCGTTGCTGCAGGGCGGAAACGACGGCTTCCCAGGCCGACGAATCCCCGGGAAACGAGGCAGGAGCAAGCACGGCATAGGGTTCGGATCCGGCATCGGAATTGCTGCAGCCGACAGCCACAGCAGCAGCGGCGGCAATCGCACACAGAGCCGACGCAAAAGGAAAGGACATCTTTTTCATATTTCTAAGTAATATTTTCTATTTGAGCAGGTAAAAACAGGACGTGGTATAGAAATTCCGAAGCCATGGGATGGCTCCGGGAAGAGCGGGCAGACGGCGGGGACGCAGCCCGAACTTGGCTTCATAGTGAGGGTTCACCAGATAGAACCGGCGGTCGATCTTCTGCATGCCTGAGCGGCGCACCAGACGTTCGAACAGCTCTATGGGAGTCGCAGTTTTCTTGATGTCCAGCAAGCCTTCGACTGTTGCCGGATCTTCCCCTCCCAATTTCAGGATCCTGCGGTACAGACCGGCAGGAAGCAGGTGGAAGTAAGGCAGCCGGGCCAATGTGCGGTTGCGGCACATCTGCTGGTGCCCTCCGAAAGGCATCTGCCAGGCAGGGAAGGCAAAGAATGCGATGCCGCTTCCAGGCTTGAGGTACAGGCGTACGCGGCGCATGAACTCTTCCTTGTCACGGATATGCTCCACCACATCGTGGCAAAGGATCAGATCGAAGCATCCCTCCAGCTCCTTCACCTCGAAAATGTCAGAGGCCAGGAAGCGGCCCTCCGCTCCCTCCTCCGAAAAAAACTGCCGGGCAGCCCTGATCTTGTCTTCCGCCATATCGACCCCGGTCACCTGACATCCGGCCCGGGCGAAGGGCAGCAGATTGCCGCCTTCCCCGCAGCCGATCTCCAGCACAGCCGTTCCATCTCCGATCCCCATGAATGAGGACAGATACGGCAGGTAATACTTCCGGCTCGTCTCTGCAAGCTGATAGAAATATTGACGGAGGTCTCTCGGCATCGTGCTGCAGCGATGAGCGTTACTCTATGAAATGCACATAGTCGGATTTCCTGGGCGCAGCAGCAGGCTCCTTTCCGTCCAGGGCATATCCCAGCACGCAATGGCCGATTCCCTCATAGTCGCCATTTATCCCCCATTGCCTGAGAAGTTCTTGACCTTCAGGAGATTCAAACACCTCTTTAGCACGGTGGATCCAGCAACTGCCGAGCCCCAGGGCATGGGCCGCATTGAGCATATTGCCCATAACGAGCGCTCCGTCATACAGATATGTAGGACGGCTGCGGTCAGCCAGGACTACCAGTACCACGGGGGCACTGTAGAAGGGGTCAGATGCAGACCCGAGTATTTCCGCATTCATCCTTGAAAGCCGGTCCCTGACGGCACGGTCAGTCACAGCCACTATCACCGGCGACTGTTTTCCCATACCGGTCGGTGCATACGTTCCTGCCTCCGCGACCTTGGCCACCAGCTCCCTGGAAGGCATCTTCTCCGGTTCGAAAGCTCTCACGCTCCGCCTGGTTTTCAGGCACTCAAGTACTTCATTTTTTCTCATAACGCTTAATTTATCCTGCTGCAAATATACTCAAATTATTTTCTGTTGTCCCGCAGACCCGAAACGGCATCACAGGGTAAGGACAAATGTGGTGAACTCAGGATCCGTACGGTCCAGACGGATGGAACCGGCATGGGCCCGCATTATCTGGCGCGAAAGAGCCAGTCCGACCCCTGTTCCTTCTGCACGGGTAGTGAAGAAAGGATCGAAGATATGGTCGGCATTTTCCGGAGGGATGGGGACACCGTTGTTGGAAATGTGGATCTCGGTGTTGTCGGAGGCATTTACAAAAGCGGTGATACGTATCACAGGACTGCATGCAGGATCTGTCCCCGCCGCATCACCGGTGCCGCACTGTCCATCCCCGAAACGGTCCTTCAAGGCATTTATCGCATTTTTGAGGATATTTCCCACCACCTGCCTCATCAGCTGTTCATCGGCGAAAAGCACCATGTCCTCGTCCTCCAGATGCACCTCGGCATGCCCTCCTAAGGACTCAAGCGCCGGAAGCAAGGGCGAAAGTACATAATCCAGCATCGGCCGGAATTTGAAAGGGTGTATCTGAGGCACAGGTACGCGGGACAAGGCCCTGTATCCGTTGACAAACCCCAGCAGTCCGCGGGCAGACTCCCCGATTACCCCCAGTCCCTCCCTGACGTTGCGGTCCTGCGTCATGCCCAGCAGAGTATCACTCAACGACACGATAGGGGTAATCGTATTGAGTACCTCGTGGGATATGATACGGGTCATCTTTTGCCACTGTGCATTTTCTGACTGCTCCTGCCTGCTGTCCTCTTTCTCGTTGAATACATATATCCTGACAGGCTCATTCCCGTCCGTCACTGTTTTCCTCTCTATGATAAAATGGTATATACGCATCTCCGACCCCACCGGTATCTCCAGGCGCCCGTCCTCCGGCATGGATTCGAGACGCGAAACTATGCCGGGCACGATCCTGTCCAGCTCCGAAACACTGCGCAGTGTCTGAAGCCCGAACACGGAGGCCAGGGACTTGTTGTAGCACCGGACATCCCCCTTGCTGCCTACCCCCAGCAGCCCCGTACGCGAAAGATTCTCCACGCCCCTGTGAAAGGCCTCACTGTCATTCCTGAGCTGCTGCTGGTCCGAGACGAACTTCCTTACCCTGTTCAGAAGGATATTGAACACCCTGTCCTTCAGAAATCCCGACGTCTCCGTAAAATGAAAGGTCAGATCCCCGTTCTCGAATGCACTGAGCAGGTAGTTCAGCTTGTCCAGATTACTGCTGTACAGCGATATCAGCATGTACACCAGCACACCCGCCACTGTCAGGGCTGCACCTGCACCCCAGTATACGGACTCCAGCGCACACCACACTCCTGCCGCCACGTCCAGTATCAGCAGGAAAAGATAGATTATGAGCGAGCGCAGTCCCATGACTACAGTCCGTATTTCTTTATTTTATTGTACAGAGTCTGGCGCGTGATGCCCAGCTGCTGGGCGACAGCCGACATGTTCCCGTCATGCTGCCGCATGGCCATGCGGATGAGTTCCTTCTCCATATCGTCGAGAGTCACCACATTGCCCTGCCTGACCGAATCCCTGATGACCTGGGCCGCAGTCCTGGACCTGTCGCCCTGTACCGGGCCGCCCTGCTTCTCGGGGAAGAAATCCTCCGTCCCGAGCCAGTCTTTCTCCGACAGTATCACAGCCTTCTCCACCACATGCTGCAGCTCCCTGATATTGCCCTGCCACGGCCTGCCCGTGAGTTCCGTGCGGGCGTCCTCCTTTATGCCCTTTATGTCCTTCCCGTATTTGACCGCATACTTGCGCATGAACAGCTCGGCAAGCGGGATTATGTCCTCCGTCCTTTCCCTAAGCGGCGGGAGAGTGAGATGTATGGTATTGATCCTGAAATAGAGGTCCTCCCTGAACAGCCCCTCGGCCACCATCCTGGACAGATCCCTGTTCGTCGCGCATATCAGGCGTATGTCCACCGGTACAGGGATATTGCTGCCCACACGGGTGATGCTCTTGGTCTGGATGGCCGTCAGAAGCTTGGCCTGCAGATGCAGGGGGATGTTGCCTATCTCGTCGAGAAACAGTGTGCCGCCGGACGCCACCTCGAACTTGCCAGCCCTGTCGGCCTTGGCATCGGTAAAGGCCCCGCGGACATGTCCGAAAAGCTCGCTTTCGAACAGGCTCTCCGGCAGAGAGCCGACATCCACATTGACCATTGAGCTGCCCGCACGCCTGGACAGGCGGTGTATCTCCCCGGCCAGCATATCCTTGCCGGTTCCGTTCTCACCCGTAATGAGTATGCTCGCATCCGTCTGGGCCACTTTCTGCACTATCTTGCGCAGTTCCTTCATCTTGGGAGACTCTCCCCAGTACATTTCCCCGTCGCCCCGTATTTCGTTCTTGATCTCCCGGAGCTGCTTGACCTCCTGACGGCTGCGGGACAGCCGGAGCGCCGCCTGGAGGGTAGACATCAGTTTTGCATTGTCGAAAGGCTTGATTATGAAATCAAAAGCCCCCCTCTTGATGGCATCTACAGCCAGAGCCACGTCCGAGTAGGCTGTAAAAAGTACCACCGGTATGTCGGGATACACCTTGAGTATCTCCCCCAGCCAGAAGAGTCCTTCGTTGCCTGTAGTTACCTTGGATGTGAAGTTCATGTCCAGCAGAATTACTTCCGGACGCTTTGTTTCTATATTGTGCATCAGGTCATTGGGCGAAGACAGAGTCGTCACTTCCGAAAAATAGACTGGCAGCAGCAGTCTGAGTGCCGACAGTATGGCCTTGTTGTCATCCACTACTAGGATACGGCCGTCTGGTGTAGTTTTCTTACTCATATTCAAATGTTTGCGTTCCAAAATTATATAATTTTCATACAACATTCAAAATTTTATACACAAACTGTAGGATTTTTTAACACTCATTGCCGATTCATATTTGTATTTCCCCCTATGTATCAGCAAGTTATAAAGTTTGGCACGATTATGGATAACAAGGAAAGGTAAAAGAAAACAAACTACAATGCGTATGAAAAATATAAAATCAGCAGCACTCCTCATTCTCGCAGGAACATTCCTCTTCACCGGGGAGGCGGCTGCACAGTACCGCCGGGACCTGGCCTCAGTACCCATGCAGGATGAAGCACAGGACGACACAACCATGCCGGCAGAACTGTCCGGGGCCCGCACATGGACCCTGCACGACTGCATGCAGTACGCTGTGACCCACTCTCCGGAGATGCGTCTCCAGCAGGCCGCCAACGACGACCGCCGCATCGACAGGCGCGAAGCAGCCCTCAGTTTCATACCCCAGATATCGGCCAGCACTTCAGGAACAGCCAACTTCGGACGTATGATCGACCCTGAGACCAACATGTATACCAACACGACCACTTTCAGCAATTCCTACGGCCTCTCGGCCAGTATGGACATATTCAACGGTTTCGCGGCAGTCAACAACCTCCGCATAGCCAAGACGGCTGTACTGCTCGGAGTCGAAGAGGAGCAGATCAAGAAAGACGAGATCTGCCTCCAGGTCATCCAGGCCTACTACAACGTCCTGTACTACCGCGGCATGGTGGAGCTGGCCAAGGAGCAGCTTGCCGAGAGCCGCGAGACTCTGGAACAGGCCCGCATGCAGTCGGAGCTCGGACTGAAAAGCTATGCCGACGTACTGCAGATCGAGTCTGACGTCGCAGCCAAGGACTTCAACCTCACACAGCAGGAGAACACCCTCGAACAAGGCATCCTGACCCTCAAGACCGCCATGTACTATCCGTTTGACCAGGAGCTGCCTCTGACCGACATAGAACCTTCCGTACTGTTCAGCTCGTTTGCATCGGACAGCGACGCGGACAGCATCGTCACTGCTGCCCGCGGCTTCCTGCCGGCCTTGAAGGCGGAGGAATTCAAGGTCCGCAGCGCGGAATACGACCTCAAGACGGCCCGCTGGAGTCTGGTCCCATACATCAATGCACAGGGCGGATACAGCACCAGCTACGTATATGACAGGTCCTACTCCGTAAACGATCCCTTCTGGAGCCAGATGAACGAAAAACAGGGACAGTACGTAGGCATAGGCATCAGCATCCCTATCTTCAACCGGCTCTACAAGTACAACCAGATAGCCCGCAAGCGCAACGCCCTCGCCACAGCGGAGGCCAACAAGGACATCAAGGACCAGCAGGTGGAAGGGGAGATCCGGCGAGCAGTACAGGACATGAGAGGCGCTGCCAAGGAATTCATCTCTGCCGACAAGAAGGCAGGAGCCCTGGATATTTCACATCAGGCCAACACCCGCAAATACGAAGAGGGACTGATGACAGTCATCGAACTGCAGACCAGTTCCAACAATCTCCTCCAGGCCAAGGCCGAACGCCTCAACTGCGGCCTCCAGTACCTCCTCAAGGAGAGGGTAGTGATGTACTACAAAGGCATCACCTACCTGGACCAGCAATAAATCACAACATATAAAAACCGACAACGATAAAACAATACGACCATGGATAGAGTTATTGAAAAGAAAAAAGGCATAAGCGCGGTGTTCCGCAAGAAGAACATCCCGTACTTCCTCGCAGGAGTATTCGTAATATTCGTTCTCTGGCTGCTGCTCAGGGACAAATCCTCCACTCTCAAGGTCAATTCCAACACCATAACCATAGGGGAAGTGCTTCAGGGTGAATTCGACGACTATGTAAGGGTCTCCGGACAGGTACAGCCTATCACTGTAGTGCAGGTATCACTGCTCGAGGGCGGAATGGTAGAAGAAAAGCTCATCGAAGAAGGAGCAATGGTAAAGAAGGGCGATGTGCTGGTACGCATGTCCAACAGCCAGCTCAGCCTCCAGATCCTTCAGAGTGAGGCGGACCTCGCAGAACAGGAGAACTTCCTGCGCAACACCACTGTAACCATGGAGCAGGAAAAGCTCGATCTGGAAAAGCAGCGCCTCGAATACACCATAGACACGGAACGCAAGAGACGTAAATACGAGCAGTACCGCCGCCTTGACGAAGAGAAACTCGTCGCCCACGAGGACTATCTGCAGGCCAAGGAAGACTATGAACTCGCTGTCAAGAGCCTTGAGCTCGTGCTTGCCCGCCAGAAACAGGATTCCATCTACCGTTCGGTACAGATGAACAATCTGGAGGAAAGCCTCAACAGCATGCGCCGCAGCATCCAGCTCGTACGCGAAAGGGTGGAGAACCTCAACGTCAAATCCCCTATCGACGGACAGCTCGGTTCGCTGGATGTCATTCTGGGCCAGTCCATCCCTACCGGAACCAAGATCGGTCAGGTAAACGACCTGTCTGACTACAAGATAGAAGCGAACATCGACGAGCACTACATCGACCGGGTACAGTCCGGACTCAACGCTACCTTCGAGCGTCAGGGCGTTACCTACAACACTGTTGTGGAGAAGGTCTATCCCGAAGTGACCGACGGTCAGTTCAAGGCAGATTTCTACTTCTCAGGAGAACGTCCCGACAACATCCGCATCGGCCAGACCTACTACCTCAACCTCCAGCTCGGACAGCCGACCCAGTCCATCTACATCCCGCGCGGCGTATTCTACCAGTCCACAGGCGGAACTTGGATCTACGTACTGTCTGAAGACGGCACCAAAGCCTACCGCCGCGACATCCGCATAGGCCGCCAGAACCCTCAGTACTACGAGGTACTCGAAGGTCTCGAGCCGGGTGAGAAAGTCATCGTATCCAACTACGAGAACTTCGGCAAGAACGACGTGCTCATCCTCCAGGACAAGAAATAATCCCCTCAATTTCCATCCGGAAATCACCATGAGAAAGTTCAACATAGGCATATTCAAGGTACTGTCCATGGCCATCGGACTGGCAGTAGGGCTTGTACTCATAGCAAAGATCACCTTCGAAAACAGCTATGACAAGTTCTACCCCGACTACAGGAATATCTACTGCATACAGCAGGAATTCACCAAGGCCAATGAGAGCAGCAGTACCTACAGCCAGACTCCCGGTGCAGTAGCCTACTATATGGGGCAGGAAATACCGCAGATAAAATACGCGACCCGCGCCACCTTCGTAGGCTACGGTACCTGCAACGTATTCGACAGGGAACAGCACAAATATACTGCGGAGAACATAATACTCGCCGACACCAATCATTTCAAGGTATTTCCGCGTCCCATACTGGCAGGAGACCCTACAGAAGTGCTCAGCGACTGGAACGGAGCCATGGTCTCCCGTTCCTTCGCCGAGAAGCTCGGAGGACTTGACAAAGCAGTCGGACAGATAATTTTCCTGGAAGACTGGCAGAGCATCCCCATAGAAATAGGCGGTATATTCGAAGACATCCCCGAAAACGCCTCGATGCGGTTTGACATCGTCATATCCCTCGATGCCATGGACGAACTGCTGAGTATGATGGGCAGCGACTTCAAGTCCACACAGAACTGGGTGGGAAATGACAGGTACATCAGCAGGGTGGTACTCTACCCAGGCACCGATCCTGCTTCCCTTGAGCAGCCTATCCGAGATCTGGAGAACCGGTATCTCCCCATAGAATATCTCAGGCGGGCAGGTATTGAGATGCATTTCAAACTCGTGCCCCTTTCCAGCATGCATGCCGCTTCGTCCAGTGTCCGCAGTACAAACCTCCTGCTCGGGGTAGTTGCAGCAGCCCTCATCCTCGCGGCCGTGATGAACTACATCATGATAGTCATTTCCTCCCTCATAGGCAGGGCAAAAGGCATAGCCGTACGCCGCTGCTACGGGGCAGGCAACAGTACCATCATGGGAATTGTCTTCAAGGAGACCCTGATCAACCTCGCCGTCTCCCTCGTACTGGCCTTCCTGCTTGTGCTCGCATTCCGGCATACCATCGAGGGGATCATGATGACCTCACTCGGTGCACTGTTCTCGCCGCAGAGCCTTTGGGTTCTGGTCCTGACTGTCGTGGTGGTACTAATTGTCGCCGCCTACATCCCCGGACGCGTCTTCCAGAGCATCCCCATCGCTGTCGCATTCCGCAACTACGTCGACAGCAAGAGAATGTGGAAAAGAATACTGCTGTTCATGCAGATGGTCATCGCTTCCCTTCTCATCACCCTGCTGTGCTTCGTGGCACTGCAGATGAACAAGTGGATGAAGGACGACCCGGGCTACGGCTATGAGCGGCTGCTCTCCTGTTCCATGAACGGGATATCCGCCCAGACCCGTACAGCCATCATGCAGGCAGTCAGCTCAATCCCCGGAGTAGAAGCTGTAGGTACGGCCGACGAGACCCTCATCAACGGCAACCTGTCCGGCAACAACATATACCTCCCGGGAGACCCCACGGAGCTGTTCAACATAGGCGACCTCTACAACGCCTGTCCGGAATGGTCCGACATCTTCGGCATCAGCATCATAGAGGGACGCAATTTCTCCAATCCCAAGGAAATCCTCGTCGATACCGACTTCCGGGACCGTCTCGTCGGCATCACAGGGTGGACAGACGGAGTCGTCGGCAAGCAGGTACTCGTCTCAGAGCACAGCAATGGACAGGACGACCTGTACACGATAGCAGGAGTGTTCAGCAATATCAGAATAGGAGCAGTGATTACCGAGGATACCCGCCCCAACGCACTGTTCTACTCCGAGATCCCGTGCACCAATCTCATCGTCCGCGTTTCCGCAGTGACCCCTGAGCTTACGGCAGCGATCCAGAAGGCTATTGACGGCATAGTGCCAGACCGCTTCACTGTCCTGCCGTACACCGCCATCGTCTATGACGATTACAAGCCGGCCAGAACCCTAAGGGAATCCATACTCGCTGCAGGAGCAGTGACTATGGCCATTGCCCTGATAGGACTGATAGGATACACCACAGACGAGACCGGAAGGCGCCGCAAGGAGATAGCCCTCCGCAAGATCAACGGGGCACAGCCCTGGCAGATTACCGGCATTTTCCTGAGCGACATCTGCAGATTCACAGTCATTGCCATAGCCATAGGCTGCATAGCTTCCTGGTTCGTATTCCAGATGATAGTGCGGTCATTTGCACTGAAAGCCGACATCCCGATATGGATTTTCATGGCAGTAGCCGCGGTACTTCTGGCAATACTTGCCGCAGTAGTGGTCATCCGCTGCCATAAGATAGCAGGAAGCAATCCGGCCGACTCGCTGAGGACAGAATGATGCATATATTTACTTTACGTTACGGTTTATTGGAATTCATATAAAACAAAACAACAATGAATATCAGAATCAACAGACACAAGATCTTCTCCACAGCACTCAATATCGTGGGGCTTACACTGGCTTTCTCGGTATTCCTGATACTGACGGTGCAGGTGGTCTACGACACCACCTACGACCTTGGCTACCGGGACACCGACAAGATAGTAAGGCTTGAGTATTCAGATCCTACTTCTCCCGGAACATACGGAGTACAGGTATCAAGACCATTGATTGAATATCTCAAGACCTTCTTTCCGCAGGCCGAAGCAGTAGCCTGCTACAGGTACTATAAGAACGGTGCCTGGGACAACTTCAAGGAGGCAGGTACGGAAATGCCCGGTATCACGCTCACCTATGCCCAGACCGACTTCGATCTGCTGCGCGTATTCCCCTTCGAATTCATCGAAGGCGACACATCCGGATACCGTGCACCCGGGACCGCAGTCATATCCCAGAGCGCAGCTGCCAAAATGTTCGGCAGGCAATCCCCTGTAGGCAAGGATATCCAGGTTGATTCGCCGCAGGCAGTCCCTTTCCGCATAGTGGCAGTCTACAAGGACTTCCCGTCCAATTCCAGCGTCGACAACGAACTGCTGATCAACATCGGCGACGAATCCATCAACAACGGTTCAGAGTGGAGTTTCCCCTGCTACATCAGAATGAGGACTTTCGACGGGGTACAGCCCCTGCTGGACTCCCTCAAGTCAGAAATATACGGGGAAGAGTACAAAGACAATATCGACATCAGGCTGAACCATCTGCACGAAGCCTACTTCGCCCGTGACATACAGGGGGACAACATGGGCAAGGGCAACCGCTCCGTAACCATGACCCTGCTCACAGTATCCATACTGGTACTTATCATCGCCATCATCAATTTCGTGAACTTCGCGATGGCATCCGTACCGTTTACCATCAAGAGCATCAACACCAAAAGGGTAATCGGATCCACCCGCGGACAGCAGATAAGAAGCCAGCTGTACAGTGCGCTCGCAGTAGTCATCATAGCCTTTGCCCTCAGCCTCGGCGTGATGTCCCTGACAGCCACTTCATCCTTTGCTTCCTACATATCCGGATCACTGAAAGTGGCAGACAACATGCCCATCGTCCTCATCGGCCTGGCCACAGCAGTATTGACAGCCTTCATCGCCGGCATATTCCCTGCACGATACAGCACATCGTTCAATCCTGCAATGGTCCTCAAGGGCTCCTTCTCCCTCTCGGCCAAAGGACGCAGACTCCGCTCCTTCCTCGTAGGTTTCCAGTATGTAATATCGTTCATCCTTATCCTCTGCTCCCTGTTCATCACAGTACAGGTCAAGTACATGAAAAGCTTCGACATGGGCTTTGAGCGCGAGCAGATAGTGGAATTCTTCACAAACAACCGCATCGGCAACAGCCGCGAGACCCTCAAGCAGCTGCTTCTGGAAAACCCCGACATCACCGACGTCACCTTTGCCGGCAACCAGCTCGTGTCCCAGGGCAAGATGGGATGGGGACGTGAATATCAGGGACAGAGAGTACAGATGGACTGTCTTCCTGTAGACTACAACTTCATACCGTTCTTCGGGCTTCACATAACTGAAGGCCGTGATTTCACCGAATCGGACAACCTGAACCCCAACGGAACGTTCATCGTCAACCAGGCCTTCATGACCAAATACCCCTTCCTCCGGATCGGTCTCAAATTCACAGGACATCAGGGAGACGACATGCCTGCGGAGATTGTAGGCATTGTCAGGAACTTCAACTTCCAGCCGCTGCAGTACAGCATAAAACCCATAGTCCTCTACAACTTCGGTTCAGAGCCTTGGTGGCCGCTCACGGTATGCTACGCCAAAATCCGGCCTGGCCACATCCAGGAGACATTCAGGTACATCCGTGAGAAGTGCGCGGAGCTTGACCCTACCATAGACACATCTGCCATGGACATCCACTTCCTGGACGCCACGATAGGCAAACTCTACCAGAAAGAGGACAGGCTCAACAGCCTCATCACTGTAGCAGCCATCATATCGCTGCTCATATCAGTCATCGGTATCCTCGGTCTTGTCTACTTCGAGACCCAGTTCCGCCGCAAGGAGATAGCCGTACGCAGGGTACACGGTGCATCCGTAGCTGAAATCCTCACGATGCTCAACCGCTATTACCTGAGCATCACCCTCATCTGCTTCGTGATATCCATACCCCTTGCAGTGGTGATCATCCGGTCATGGGTATCCACCTTCCCCTACCAGAGCCCCATACCCGTATGGATATTCCTCGTAGCCCTGCTCATCATCGGACTCATAACAGTCGCTACAGTAACACTGCAGAGCCGCAGGGCCGCCCTCCGCAACCCCGTACTTTCACTTAAAAACGAATAACTTTACAGATTAAAACCAACTGAAAAATCATTTAAATTCCAAACGCTATGATACACGTAGAAAACTTATGCAAGGTGTTCCGCACCGAAGAAATCGAAACAGTAGCCCTCAACAACGTCTCATTTGACATCAAGCAGGGAGAATTCGTCGCCGTCATGGGTCCTTCGGGATGCGGCAAATCCACACTCCTCAACATCCTCGGCCTGCTGGACAACCCCACCTCAGGCAAATACGAACTTCTCGGCAAGGAAGTCGGCTCACTCAAGGAAAAGGAGCGCACACAGTACCGCAAAGGCAACATCGGCTTCGTCTTCCAGAGCTTCAACCTCATCGACGAGCTCAATGTGTTCGAGAATGTGGAGCTTCCGCTCATCTACCTCAAGGTAAAGGCATCCCAGCGCAAACAGATGGTAAACGACATCCTCAAGCGCATGAACATCGCCCACCGTGCCACCCACTTCCCCCAGCAGCTCTCCGGAGGTCAGCAGCAGAGAGTCGCCATCGCCCGTGCAGTAGTCTCCAACCCCAAGCTCATCCTCGCCGACGAGCCCACAGGTAACCTCGACTCCAAGAACGGTAAAGAGGTAATGGAACTCCTCACCGAACTCAACCGCGAAGGTACCACCATCCTCATGGTAACCCACTCCATCAAAGACTCAAGCTATGCCCAGAGAGTCATCAACCTCTTCGACGGAAGCATTGTAACCGACGTCAAGAACGAACTCTAGAACTCAAGTCTGATCTCATAACACATTCACCGGCCGGCCGCAGGTACATATCCTGGGGCCGGCCTTTTTTCACCGACAAGTTCCCTCTCTTTTTCCAGCCTTTCTTACTTCTGATTTTTGAAATAATTCTGCCAGCAGATTTTCAGAGTTTCAATAATTATTCGTACCTTTGACACAAGATGCGCCACTGAAGTTTTACCGATGATACTTACATTCACTATAAATAAGCCAAAATGAAAAGATTAAGAATTACGGCCGCAATGGCAATCACAGCCCTTCTTCTGGCTGGCTGTGATAAAGAAGAACAGAAGTTACCAGATCCCATCATCAACGTTGACAATGAGGCCATCATAGAGCTTCCTCCCGCAGGGGGAACTGCCAGTTTCGCCTACAGGATAGAAAACTCTGTAGAAAACGGCTATCTCACTGCAAAACCGTCCGAGTCTGACACATGGATGAGCGATTTCACTATTACCGATAGCGAGGTCAGTTTCAGTGTCGAGGCCAATGAGACTGAAGAGTCCCGCGAGGGCACTATATCGCTCATATACACTTACGGCGAAAACAAGACCGTCAATGCCGTAGTAAATGTATCCCAGCAGCCGGGTGAAGAGCCTGTACCCACAATCACCATTACCACAGAAGATCCCTTGACTCTGGCCGCGGACGGAGGCTCATATACCATTGCGTACGAAATCACAGACCCCACTGAGGATGGAAGCATATCTGCGGACGCAGGGGATGCCGGTTGGATTACAGACATCAACTGCGATACAGAAGGGGTCATAACTTTCAGCGCAGCTGCAAATGACACTGACGGGGAAAGACAGGCTATAGTCAAAGTAACATACACTTACAATGGAACTGAGACTGCCAGCGATGCAATAACTGTATCCCAGCAGCCGGGTGAAGAACCTGTACCCACAATCACCATTGCTACAGAAGGTCCCTTGACTCTGGCCGCGGACGGAGGCTCATATACCATTGCGTACGAAATCACAGACCCCACTGAGGATGGAAGCATATCTGCGGACGCAGGGGATGCCGGTTGGATTACAGACATCAACTGCGATACAGAAGGGGTCATAACTTTCAGCGCAGCTGCAAATGACACTGACGGGGAAAGACAGGCTACAATCACGGTAACATACACTTACAACGGAACTGAGACTGTCAGCGAGTCCATCGATGCCGTACAGGAGGCAAACGAACCGCCCGTTCAGGGATACGACTTCGAATACGAGATGATATACCTCAATATTATCAATTATGGAGGTACTCCGTGCAATTATTACATAACAATGTCAGACACTGAGGGGGATGCTTACGGAACTGCACGCTATGTTCTTGACATCTATGCTAACAGTGACACTTCTATGCCTCCTGCCGGCACATATACAATGACAGCGAACGGTGGAGAAGATATGACTGCCAGCTCTGGTTACTCCTCGACAAGGATAGAGGATGAATCAGGCAATGTCATTGTGAACTGTAAGCTTGCGGAAGGAACCATAACCATAACATACGAAGGAGACACCATGATTATGGATGCTGTTTTAACTGACGTGGAAGGAAATACCCACCATGTGACATATAACGCCGCCTCATAATAAACTGCGATTACTCCGGATCTCCGGAAACCAACAATCCCGTACAAGACAGGTACGTGAGAACAAGGACGGCCGCACAAAAGCGGCCGTCTTTCTTTCTCAGACACCCGGTCTCCAAAACAAAATCACGCTCATTCCGCCTCACTCCGCGAACATCGAGCCTACCGGATTGCGCAGCGCAGCTCTCCGGCTCTGAAGGGTGACTGTCACATTGAGGAATTTGGACAGGTGCACAGGACCTTCCATTCTCTTTGCCGGACAGGTCTTCCATTTGTTGAGCCTGTTCATGTCCATCCGGAAAATGACACTGACCGAATTCGGGAAGACGCCGCAGACAGCATCTGAACTTTAACCATTTGCGTAACTCCATATACATCAGTAGGATGTGAGATTTTTCAAGGTTCAGATAATGCTGCCGCCTCCTGTATCTGAACCGGCGACACATCAACAACTGACCACATATCAACAATTTACTTATATCATTCAAGTTCAGATTAACCTGACTAATCCGCAGCTTTCTCCCCACATGACTCCGCTACTCCCCCTCACAGATACCCCGGAACCACATTTTCCCTTTTACCATTACATCACGACCAGAAAACGCCCATTGTATCCCCTGCATTCCCCTGGTGATCTGAACCGGGTATTTTCACATAAACCCATATACATCAACAAGATACCACAATCGCTAAAGTTCAGATAGCCCCATGACAACCTCTTCTGTCCCCGAACGCATGGACCGGAGATCCTCAGGTAGAGGCGGCATTGCCCCTTGACAGGTACATACGTAGGCGGAGACATTCACTGCAAGACGGTGCGCGTCCGGAATAGGCAGACCGCGGATCAGGGCAGATGTGAACGCAGCCGTAAAAGAGTCCCCAGCACCGACAGTATCAGCCACTACCACCTTCGGTGTCCCGATAAAGGAAACATCCCGGCCAATGGATGAAAACACATAGCTTCCACGCACGCCACAGGTCAGAATCAGGATTTTCAAACCGTACCGCTGCATGATATCTCTGCACAAGGAGAGGATATCATCTCCTGACAGAGAAAGCATTCCGGAAAGGACAGCGAGTTCCTCATCGTTAATCTTCAAGACATTGCACTGGCTCAGAGCATGGAGGACAATGTCACGGCCATAGAACTGCTGGCGGAGATTGATATCGAGTATACGCCAATATCCTTCCACACGGGGAACCGCATCGACAAATTCGGAAATAGTACGTCTTGACACAGGACTGCGGCGGGAGAGAGTTCCGAAGCACACAGCTCTGGTCCGGGAAGCAAGCTGCCTCAGAGCCGGAGTCCATGAAATAGAGTCCCATGCCACCGGCATCCGGATATCGTATTGAGGGACGCCGGCTGCATCCAGCCTGATGTCTACGGTACCGGTCGGAGAATCAACTTTATCAATCAAGGTATAGAATCCTCCGGAAACAAGCCATGATGTCACCGATTTCACCGGCAGCCCTGATTTCACCGGCAGCCCTGATTCCGCTGAATACCAGCTCCCATCTGACCGATCAGACTCAGAATCCGGAAATGGATGAGCTGACATGGCTTCCAGTTCCCTCACAGCCGCATCCCCGGCCTCATCTCTTCCGACTGCGCTGACAACCACGGACTTCAGTCCAAACTGAGACACATGATAAGCAAAATTGGCAGGTGCTCCGCCCAGCCTGCGTCCATCGGGCAGAACATCCCAAAGCAGCTCACCTATTCCGACTATATACTCTGTTTTCATGACTTACAACAAATTATCATTAGGTATGAAACAAGCATCTCTCCGCCTGCTCCTGAGTTATTTTCCACTGAGAGCGCAGCATCCTCTGTACTTCTGTAGCCTGCCCCCAGCCCAACTGCGTGAAACTGCAGCACCCTAACCCAGGCACCACCTCACTATCCACCCACTCGCACAGCAACTGATCCGGAACCAGCAGATGTCCATGGCCTCTCTCATATTTCAGGCAACTGTCCAAATCCGTATCACTCCCTTCAACAGTACTGAGTGTCACAGGTGCAACTGAAGCATTCTCATCTGTCTGCTCCTTCTCCCACTTAGGGCCGGAATATCTGGTGATAAAATACATAAACCTGCCAGAAGTTCCAAACAGAGTTTCCACCATACGGAAATCCACAATGCTCATCGGATCTATCATTCCCTCCCGGTCACCTCTATACCCCTCCGGCAAATAAGTCTTCTCCCGCTTGATAACAGGCGCACGCCCGATGCTGTACAGCGAACCATTGTACGCAAAATAACATCCGGCTGATGAATACGGGTAGGCGAACGGATGCCCTACGATTCCGTGGTGGACAGGGTTTCGCAGGATGTAGGCTATGAGCGTGACAATGTGCAGATTGCCGACGGCTTCCTGAACGAAACATGACATACGCGGCAGACTGACTCCGTACTTGTGGAAATAGTAGTTCGAATAGCTGACCTTCAGGCTTCTGAAGAACTGCTCGAAGTCATCGGCCATGATGCCGATGTGGTAGTGGTTGGACATCACGGCGAAAGCGAGTATGCGTATGTGGTATTTATACGCCAGCAGCGCCATGTTGTTGATGAAACGGATGTAGTCCCGGCGGCCTCTGAACATCAGACCCTTCTTGCAGGACACGCACAGATGATATACGCAGGTGTTTTTCATGTTCAGTCCCCTCTAAGCTTACTTTGTGTTTAGTGTTTTAGTTCGGTGTTCCGGCTGGTTGGCTGGGTTGCCTTTGCCGTTTCACTTGTGGACAAAGGTAGGCAAATGATTCGGTTTTGGGAAATGCGGGTTGCCAGTTCGGTAAAAAAGTTTGCGTGGTTGAGCGCAATCGACTGAAGGCCAAGGCAGGTGCGTTTGAAAAATTTTTGGGCGGTCCGGCTTTGTATGCCCGGGCGGGTGATTGTGTCCTGACTGGTGCTGCGTCCTTTCCAAGTGTCTGTAATTTTTAAATATGGTCAATCTTCTGGAAATAAGCAAAATAGGTGGTGCTGCCATGCTACAGACTGCTTGGTTAAAATGTATGACATCTGGAAAATAGATGCGCTGCAACAGCTGTGGAAAGGGTATGGTGTTTTTGACCTTCTCAGTCTGTTTTTCAATGACGGACACAGTATACTGACAAGCAGCGAGTTATGCAAGCAACCGCTTTACAGACTTGCCGGGTATCAGGGCAGTCTGTAAAAGGCGGAAAGGACGCAAATATAGAAAAATCAGGTAGATAACGAAAAATGTGGGATAACAGACACAGGGGGCAACTGGGGCTCAAGGGAGGTTATAACCGCTGTGGAGTGGTTTCTGGAAAAAAGTTCGTATGAGTCTGTAGAGAGCTGATTTTCGTAAATGAATGAATTACACGCAGATATAAAGAATATGCGCTTACAGACTGTGAGGCGCATGGAGACGAGAGGCTTTCGAGTAAAGGCACTGGAATGGAGCGCTGGAGATGAGGCACTGAAGCGGAGACACATGCACAGGAGGTGGAAAAAACAACCGCCCCGGGCATCAGTCCGGAGCGGTCGGTCAAACAAGTATTGAGAATGAATTACTCTGCTGCGTTGTCGCGGTTGCCTCCGCGGGGACGGCGGTCACGGCGGCGGCCTCCGCGTCCGCGACGGTCGTCACGGCGCTCACCTGCTCCTGAAGTAGGCTTTGCAACGTTGCCTACATTGGGAGAAAGGTCACGCTTGCCATATACCTCACCGTTGCAGATCCATACCTTGATACCCAGAACACCTACCTTGGTGTGGGCCTCTGCGAGTGCGTAGTCGATGTCGGCACGGAATGTGTGCAGAGGGGTACGTCCTTCCTTGTAGAGCTCCTTGCGGGCCATTTCAGCTCCGCCGAGACGGCCGCTGATGAGGACCTTGATACCCTCGGCGCCCATGCGCATGGTGCTGGCAACAGCCATCTTGATGGCGCGGCGGTATGAAACGCGGCCCTCCACCTGACGTGCGATGTTGTTGGCTACGATATTGGCATCAAGCTCGGGTCTCTTGACCTCGAAGATGTTGATCTGCACATCCTTGTTGGTGATCTTCCTGAGCTCTTCCTTCAGCTTGTCTACCTCCTGGCCGCCTTTGCCGATGATGGCACCCGGACGGGCAGTGTGGATAGTGACTGTGATGAGCTTGAGTGTCCTCTCGATGACGATCTTGGAGAGGTTGACCTTGGAGATACGGGCATTGAGGTACTCACGTATCTTGGAGTCTTCGAGCAGCTTGGCTGCATAGTCATCCCCGCCGTACCAGTTGGAGTCCCAGCCGCGGATGATTCCTATTCTGTTGCTGATAGGGTTGATTTTCTGTCCCATTTATTTTTCCTCCTGATTAGCGGGTTCGTTTTTGGATTCTGCTTTTGCGGGTTTCACTCCTACGATGATGGTCACGTGGTTGGAGCGCTTGCGGATACGTCCGGCACGGCCCTGAGGGGCTGTACGGATACGTTTGAGGGTTGTGCCCTGGCCGACCATGATGGTCTGCACGATAACGTTGCCGTCTTCGAGTTCCTTGCGGGCACCTTCATTCTTGGCTTCCCAGTTGGCAATGGCGCTTCTGAGGAGCTTCTCCAGGCGGATAGAGGCTTCCCTCTTGGTATACTTGAGGATATCAAGAGCATGGTTGACCTCAACGCCTCTGATCATGTCAGCGACCAGACGCATCTTGCGGGGCGATGTAGGAACATCGTTCAGCTTTGCGATCGCTGTTGTCTTTTTTATTTCTTTCAGCCTGTCGGCCATTTCTTTCTTACGAGATCCCATTGTGATTCTTTTTAGTTATTAACGGTTGCCCGAATGTCCTTTGAATGTACGGGTCGGCGCAAACTCTCCGAGCTTGTGTCCTACCATGTTCTCGGTAACGTATACCGGAATAAACTTGTTTCCGTTGTGTACAGCGATGGTATGGCCGACAAAGTCAGGAGAGATCATGCTGGCGCGGGACCAGGTCTTGATTACTTCTTTCTTCTTGGTACCCTCGTTCATTGCAAGAACCTTCTTCTCGAGACTTTCCTGAATGTAGGGACCTTTTCTAAGTGATCTACTCATAATTCTCTGATTTTATTCCGGTTATTTCTTACGTCTTTCGATGATAAACTTATTCGAGGTATTCTTGGGATTACGTGTCTTGTAGCCCTTTGCAGGAATACCTTTACGCGAACGGGGATGTCCTCCTGATGCGCGGCCTTCACCACCACCCATAGGGTGATCGACAGGGTTCATCACGACGCCACGGTTGCGGGGTCTGCGGCCGAGCCAGCGGCTGCGTCCTGCCTTACCGGACGACTCGAGGTTGTGGTCGGAATTCGATACCGTTCCCACGGTTGCACGGCAGGTAACGAGCACCATTCTGGTCTCACCCGAAGGGAGGCGGAGGATTGCGTGCTTGCCCTCACGTGCTGTGAGCTGTGCGTATGTTCCGGCGCTGCGGGCCATTGCGGCACCCTGCCCGGGACGGAGCTCGATGTTGTGGATAACGGTTCCCAGAGGAATTTCTGAGAGGGGAAGAGTGTTGCCGATTTCAGGAGCCACGCCGGGACCCGACACGATGGTCTGGCCTACGCGGATGCCTGCAGGGGCGATGATGTATCTCTTCTCACCGTCAGCATATACCACCAGTGCGATACGTGCACTGCGGTTGGGATCGTACTCAATGGTCTTGACGGTTGCGGGACAGTTGTCCTTGTCACGACGGAAGTCGATGATACGGTACATTCTCTTGTGTCCGCCACCGATGTAGCGCATGGTCATCTTACCGCTGTTGTTGCGGCCGCCGGATTTCCTGACGGGTTCGAGAAGTGACTTCTCGGGTGTTGTGCAGGTAATCTCGTCAAATGCGCTTATCGCTTTATTTCTCTGACCTGGTGTGGTCGGTTTGAATTTACGTATTGCCATAGGATTAAATGTTGCTATAGAAATCAATCTTATCCTCGCCTGCCAGTGTCACATAAGCTTTCTTATAGTGGTTGGCACGGCCCCTGAGTAATCCCGCCTTGGTATAGCGGTTAATACGCTTGCCATGGTAGTTGACAGTGTTGACATCCTTCACTGTCACTCCGTAGTGCTCTTCAACAGCCTTCCTGATCTCGATCTTGTTGGCTGCGCGGTCTACGATGAAACCGTAACGGTTCAATTTATCGCCCTGAACCGTCATTTTCTCTGTTACGATAGGCTTAATAATAATTCCCATTTCTCCTATGGTTATTTGCGTCTTTCGGCAATGATGTCCTGTACACCGTCCACCATAACGAGCTGGTAAGAGTTCATGATGTTGTAGGTGTTGATCTCGTCAACCGAGATTACATTGACATTCTGAAGATTGCGTGATGACTTGTAAATATTCTCACTGTTTTCGGGAAGTACGAACAGGGTCCTTCTTCCGTTGGCTTTGATGTTGTCCAGAATCTGGATGAACTCCTTGGTCTTGGGAGCGTCCATGCTGAAGGGCTCGACCATGATGATGGCATTCTCCTGTGCCTTGTAGGACAGGGCTGAGTAACGGGCAAGCTGTTTCAGCTTCTTGTTGAGCTTGAAGCCATAATCACGGGGTTTGGGTCCGAAAGCGCGGCCACCGCCCACGTAGATGTTGGACTTGATGCTGCCGTGACGTGCTCCGCCACCGCCTTTCTGACGTCCCATCTTCTTGGTGCTGTAGCTCACCTCCGAGCGGTCCTTTGACTTGTGAGTACCCTGACGCTGGTTGGCCAGATACTGTTTTACGTCGAGATAGATCGCATGATCATTCGGCTCTATGCCGAAAATGGACGAATCCAGGGTCACTTTCTTTCCCGATTCGGTTCCGTCGATTTTGTAAACTGACAATTCCATAACGTTAGTCCTCCACAATTACATAAGAACCCTTTGCTCCGGGAATAGAACCCTTCACGAGAACCAGATTGTTCTCAGGGATAACCTTGATAACTTTAAGGTTGAGAACCTTCACGCGGTCACCGCCCATGCGGCCTGCCATTCTCATACCTTTGAATACTCTTGAAGGCCAAGAGGATGCACCCATAGAACCAGGGTGACGGAGTCTGTCGGCCTGACCGTGGGTCTGTCCGCCCACACCGGCAAATCCGTGACGCTTTACGACGCCCTGGAATCCCTTACCTTTAGAGATACCGGTAACGTCAACCCATTCCACTCCCTCGCTGAGGTCTGAAACGGTTACTGTGTCTCCAAGCTTCAGCTCCTTGGGGAAGTCCGCCTTGAACTCCACAAGTTTGCGCTTGGGTGTGGTTCCTGCCTTGTCGAAGTGGCCTTTGAGAGCCTTGCTGGTGTGTTTTTCTTTCATCTCGTCATAGGCAAGTTGTACAGCGGCATAACCATCTTTCTCTACTGTACGAATCTGCGTGACAACACAGGGACCAGCCTCAATAACGGTGCATGGGATATTCTTCCCATCAGCATCGAAAACGGAAGTCATTCCGATTTTTTTTCCAATTAATCCAGGCATTGGTTTAATTAATTTGTTGTTAATCAATGAACTAAAAGTTCCCGCATACTTTTTGCGGGCTGCAAATATACCACTAATTTTTTAATATACAAGGATTTTCACAATTTTTTCGGTTCTCTGCCGGATTTCGGCACGCAACTGCCAAAATGTCTTATAATTCGCTATAAATCAGCACATTAGTGACAATTTGTCACAAATTTAAGCCAATTTTTCCGCTTCTCCGGACATAATCCTCACTGGTCCGCAATTTGCGATATATCCTGTCGAACGCCCGAAAGGGAGGGCGGAACGGAGACCCCGGAAGGGGCTCCGGGAAACTCCCCGGGAAGGCGTTCGGAAAACATTAAAAAGAACAAATTAAAATGGAGGATAAAATTATGGTACCTAGCAGAAGAACACAGCAGAATTGGCTGCCCGCTTTTTTCAATGACTTTTTCGATGATGACTTCAGGCATTTCGGAAACATGATGAGGACTTCGTCCCCTGCCATCAACGTAAAGGAAAATGACAAGGAATACACCGTAGAGATAGCCGCTCCCGGTATGTCCAAGGACGATTTCAAAATCCGCATCAACGAAGAGAACGAACTTGTGGTCACCCTTGAACACAAGAATGAGGAGAAAGAAGAGAAGAAGGACGAGAAATACCTCAGAAGGGAATTCTCCTACTCCCACTTCGAACAGGCTCTGCTTCTTCCTGACGACATCAAGAAAGAAGAGATCAGTGCCAGCATGGAGCACGGTGTACTGAACATCACCCTGCCTAAGGTAACTGAAGCACCTGCCGCTCCTAAAGAGAGGTTCATCGATATAAAATAGTCTGACGGACAACAATGCAGATGCATCTGCACCTGCTGCAAAAGAAAAGGCCGCTCCCGGGCAACACCGGAGGGCGGCTTTTTTCGTATATCCCGTATCGAAATTTTCCATATCTTGCAGGATAATTCAGTATAATATGAACAGCATCGGTAAAAACAGAGCCAGGATGGCATTCGCCGCGGCGGGGATCCTCATCCTCCCGACAGCCTGCACATCACAGAAAGGGACTGCAAAAGGAGAGGGCCAGTCCGGAAACGACATTCGCAAGCCGCTCAACATCATATACATAATGAGTGACGACCACTCCTGGCAGACCATAGGTGCATACGGGCACGGCCTGATAGAGACCCCCAACATCGACCGTCTGGCCGACTCCGGCATCCTGTTTACCAACAGCTTCGTAGCCAACTCCATAAGCGGACCGAGCAGGGCCTGCCTGCTCACCGGCAAGCACAGCCACAAGAACGGGTTCACGGACAACACCCGCACTTTCGACGGCAGCCAGCAGACCTTCCCCAAGCTCCTGCAGCAGGCCGGATATGAGACGGCCGTCATAGGCAAATGGCACCTCACCTCCGAGCCTACAGGCTTCGACTACTGGAACATCCTCACAGGACAGGGCGACTACTACAACCCGACTTTCATAGACAACGGCCGGAAGAAGGTCATCCCTGGCTATGCCACCGACATCACTACCGACCTGGCCCTCGACTGGCTGAAGAACAGGCGTGATCCCGAGAAGCCGTTCTGCCTCCTGCTGCACCACAAGGCCCCCCACCGGACATGGATGCCGGACCTGCAGGATCTGGGCGCCTTCGACGGTGCGGAACTGCCCCTGCCGGACAATTTCTACGACGACTATGCCGGACGCCCGGCGGCAGCGGCACAGGAAATGGAGATAGGCCGCCACATGGACCTGGTATACGACCTGAAAATGGCGGACAGGGAAGGGGAAATCCACACCTCCACCGGTCTGGAAGGCTACGGCAGATACATGTACTCGACATCTGAAGACAACAGCGGAGAGTCCCTCACGCCAGGCCGCATGACACCGGAGCAGAAGGCCGTATGGGACGCCTACTACGTCCCTGTCATCGAGAAGTTCAAAGCCGACAGCCTCTCCGGCAACGCCCTGTACGAATGGAAGTACCGCCGCTACATCAGCGACTATCTGAGCGTCATACGCTCGGTAGACCGCAATGTGGGCCGCGTCCTGGACTATCTCATGGAATCCGGACTCTGGGACAACACCCTGGTCATCTACACCTCCGACCAGGGCTTCTATATGGGTGAACACGGCTGGTTCGACAAGCGTTTCATGTACGAGGAATCGTTCCGGACGCCTCTGCTGGCACGTTATCCGGGCGGCTTCCACGGCGAAGTGGACGCACTCGTCCAGAATATCGACCACGCCCCCACCTTCCTCGAGATGGCAGGCGTGACAGTCCCGGACGACATCCAGGGCGAGTCCTACCTGTCATTCCTGCGCACAGGCAGGACGGAGAAAGGCAGGCACTGGCGCAAGTCCCTCTACTACCATTTCTACGAATTCCCCGGAGAACATGCTGTCCGCCGCCACTACGGAGTCCGCACGGACCGCTACAAGCTGATCCATTTCTACGGCCACGACATCGACTCATGGGAGCTCTACGATCTCAGGAAAGACCCTTCGGAGATGCACAATCTCTACGGGGACCGCTCATACCGCAGGGTACAGAGACGGCTTCACCGCGAGCTGGACAGGCTTCAGGAAATGTATGACGATCCCGTCAGGGAAGAATTGTCAGGGAAAATATGAAAAAGGAAGAAATACAGCATTTCATCGACTGTGCCCGCAGGACAGCTGCGGCAGGACTGCTCTCGTGCAGCAGCGGAAACCTGTCACTGCGGTGCATCGGGGACAAGGACAGTTCCGGCTGCGCCATGCTGTCGGCCACCGGTTCATGGCTCGAAGAGCTGCAGGAAGACCAGATAGCCCTCTGCCGCATCTGCGACGGGGAAGTACTCAACGGGATAACCCCCACCATGGAGGCCGGTTTCCATCTGGGAATCATGCGCCGCCGCCCGGAAGTGGGATGCGTCCTGCATTTCCAGTCTCCCTATGCCACGGTAGTGGCCTGCATGAAGGACAAGCCCAAGGATTTCAATGTCACCCTCGAAGGGCCGCTGTACGTAGGACGGGAAGTCCCTACTGTACCGTTCCTGCCCCCGGGAAGTCCCGAACTGGCAGCAGCCGTGACGGAGGCCCTGGCGGAACATGACATCGCCCTGATGTCCAACCACGGACAGGTCGCCTGCGGCCCCGACTTCAGGGAGACCTTCCGCCGTGCGGTATTTTTCGAAATGGCCTGCCGCATCATTGTGCTATCCCGCGGCAACTGCACTACCATCCGGTGACCGGAAGCTGTCCTGACCGGAAGCTGCCTAAGGAATAAGGGCGATGATGATGTAATAGAGCATTACTCCCGAAGCCGCCAGCTTGGCTCCGGTCCCCAACAGGAAACCCAGGAAGGATCCGGCGGCAGCTTTCAGCCCCTGATTCATCTTCTTCCCGCCCCAATACAGTTCGGCCGCCAGCGCTCCCAGGAATGCACCGGCAATCATGCCCCAAGGGGGAAAGAACAGGATCCCGACTATCATGCCGGCCGTTGCGCCCCTCGAAGCATACTTCGTTCCGCCCGTCACCCTGGTAAGCCATCCTGGCACTACATAGTCCAGCACCGTAACAGCGACCGTGACACCCACCATTATCATAAGCAGACGCATCGTTATGTCGTCCTGCGCGCAGGGAGATCCCCACAGATACAGCATGAACATCCCGACCAGACTGCACGGAGGTCCGGGCAGCACCGGAAGAATACAGCCCAGAAGGCCCACTATGCCGAGAATTACGGCTACTACGTCGATAAAGATTTCCATTTGAGGACAGTTTTGATTGTGCACAAATTTAACATATAAATGCTTAGATTTGCAGAAAAAACCAGATGGAACGGACACAGCGCACACCGGGAACCGGAGGCACGCCAGACGGCATGGGCTCCATACTCTCTGCAGGTCAGACATATACAGCCGAAGACATCCTGAAGACAATACCCATGCAGGAATACATCGCAGGCTACAGGGACTTCGGCAGGGTCAGGGGATACTGCCACGAATGCAGCCGTTTCGGCACCTGCTGGGCCTGCCCGCCCTACAGCTTCGACGAGGAGCAGTGCCTGCGCCGGTACGGCACCATCGACCTGCTTGCAACCAGGATCACTCCTGCGGGAGGGACTGTACTCACCAGAGAGGTATCGGAAGAGATCATAAGGAAGGAACGCTACCGGCTGGACGCGATGCTGCTCAGACGGGAACGCGAAGCGGGCTCCGGCGAAGACGGCTCCGGCGAAAGGGGCTGCAACTCTCCGGTGCGGGCATTCTTCGCAGGGACCTGCCTGCTCTGCCCGCCGGAACAATGTACCCGCCGCAGCAATGCCCCATGCCGCCACCCGAAAAGCATCCGCCCCTCCCTGGAAGCCATGGGCTTCGACATCGCACTCACAGCCTCAGACATCTTCGGGATCCCGCTGCAATGGGCCTCAAACGGCAATCCCCCTGCCTACCTCACACTTGTCAGCGGCCTCGCCTACTGAAAATAATCTTTCATTTCTCCCCACTTTTCACCATATTCGCACTCTAAAATCCAACGACATGGCAGCAAACCACATAGAGCAGCAGCTGATCGACCACGGCATACACCCTACTGCCGCCAGGATCCTCGTCCTGCAGAAACTCTCCGCACTCACCCACCCGGCATCCCTGACCGAACTGGAAACAGAGCTGGAGACCATGGACAAGTCCACCATATTCAGGTCACTCAATGTACTGCTGGAGCACCATGCGATACACTCTTTCGAGGACGGCAGCGGCTCCACAAAATACGAGCTGTGCCGCTGTGAATCTTCGGGCTGCAAAGTCGAGAACCATCACATTCATTTCTACTGCGAAGCCTGCCACAGGACATTCTGCATCGAAGACGTCAAGATACCGCTGGTCAGCCTGCCGGAAGGGTACATCGTCGACACCATCAACTACACCGTCAAGGGCCTCTGCCCCGAATGCTCCGGCAAAGGATGCAACCGGGTTGCAAAGTGATGTCCAGGACCTTTTCCGGAACCTGGTTGCAAACCCGCCATCATATTTTTGCATCCGTATTCAAATACGAAGAAACATGGCCCACACACATCACGACACAGCCGGCCACACACACGGGAGCCGGCATTGCGATGCCGGCATGAAACGCCGGATCGCCCTTATAGCTGTCACATCCGTACTGCTCGCAGTTGCGGTCTTTATAGAAAAACGTTTCTCGCCGGACATGCTGGCGATGCTGGCAATATATCTCGTCCCATACCTGCTCATAGGATTCGGCACACTGAAAGAAGCCGTTCAGGGAATCGCCCGCGGAGATGTGTTCAACGAGAATTTCCTCATGTCCATCGCCACCATAGGGGCCCTGTGCATAGGATTTCTGCCCGGAGCGGAGAGCGAATTCCCGGAAGCCGTCTTCGTCATGCTGTTTTTCCAGGTAGGAGAACTTTTCGAGACCTATGCCGAGGGCAAAAGCCGGGACAGCATCTCCCATCTCATGGACATAAGGCCTGATTCCGCCGAGGTGGAAAGGGACGGGAAAATACTGAAAGTGGCTCCCGAAGAGGTAAGTCCCGGAGAGGTGATCGTCATAAGACCTGGAGAAAAAGTTCCGCTGGACGGAACGGTCATCGAGGGTAGCTCTTCCCTCAATACCATAGCCCTCACAGGCGAAAGCATGCCACGCGACATCACGGAAGGCGACGAAGTGATGTCCGGCTGCATCAATCTATCCGGAGTGCTGCGTGTAAAGACCACCAAAAGCTTCGGGGAAAGCACAGTCTCCAGGATTCTCAATCTGGTGGAGAGCGCAGACAGCAACAAATCCCGCAGCGAGTCATTCATTACCAGGTTTGCCAGGGTATACACCCCCGTCGTAGTCATCGCCGCCGTGCTGCTGGCCATAGTTCCGCCCCTGTTTTCAGCCGGAGGCTTTGCCGCCGATTTCGCCGGATGGCTCCACCGGGCTCTCATTTTCCTGGTAGTGTCATGCCCCTGTGCCCTGGTCATCAGCGTCCCGCTCACATTCTTCGGAGGTCTGGGCGGAGCCTCGCGCAAGGGCATACTGATCAAGGGCAGCACATATATGGATACGCTTTCCAGGATAGGGACCGTGGTCTTCGACAAGACAGGGACCCTGACAAGAGGCGTGTTCGCGGTGGAGGCCGTCCATCCGGAAGACTTCAACGGACACGAGCTGCTGCATCTGGCGGCACACGTGGAGCATTTCTCGACACATCCGATAGGTGAAGCCCTCAGGGCTGCATTCCCCAACGAAGCTACGGACGGATGTCCAATATCCGGCGTGCAGGAAATCGCAGGGCAGGGCATCAGGGCCGAAGTCGCAGGCCGCCAGGTCTGCGTAGGCAATTCCAGGATGATGGACAGCCTGGGCATAAAATGGCATGACTGCCATAAGATAGGCACCATCATCCACGTGGCTGTGGACGGCAGGTACGCCGGACACATCGTCATCAACGACATGGTCAAGGAAGACAGCGCACAGGCAATTGCGGATCTCAAACGTCTCGGAGTGGAGAAAACCGTCATGCTCACCGGCGACAGGGAAGAAGTGGCACGCAACGTGGCGGAAAAACTGGGACTGGACGCATGGCATGCAGGCCTGCTGCCGGCAGACAAGGTACAATGCCTGGAACAGCTTCTCGCCGGACAGCCGAAAGACAGAAGCCTGGCATTCGTAGGCGACGGGATAAACGATGCTCCCGTCCTGAAAAGGGCGGACGTAGGCATAGCCATGGGAGGCTTGGGCAGCGATGCAGCAATAGAGGCAGCGGATATCGTGCTGATGGACGACAAACCGTCCAAAATAGCCACGGCCGTCAGAATCGCCCGCAGAACCATCCGGATAGCCCGTCAGAACGTATGGTTTGCCATCCTGGTCAAGGCAGCGATCCTCATTCTTGCCTCCATTGGCCTAGGCACCATGTGGATGGCCGTATTTGCAGATGTAGGCGTAACCGTACTGGCCGTATTCAACGCCATGCGTGCCCTGCATGTAAGCAGATCATAGCAGCACAGCCCGTCACCCCACGACTATCTCGTCGGTAAATATCCAGCCCCCGAACTGCCCGCTGCGGGCCTTCACCCTGACATAGCGAGCCCTGACCCCTGTCCCTCCTGGCGCCGGATCCTGACCGGCATGCCAGCCGTCCGTCACGAAAGTGACCTTGTCGTCCCGGACGATCTCCCGCTGAATGCGTTTCAGTTCGTAAAAGTCCTTCCCGTCCTGAGACACCGAAATGACTACCTCCGCAGGCAGGAAGACCTCCGGACCGCACACCTGGATGAAATCCAGTTCCACCGAACTTATGTCCGTCTCCTTCCCCAGATCCACAGTGACATCCAGCCGTTCCCTGGATATGAATCCCTGCCATCTTCCGTCCGAATACGTCCATCCTCCGTGCAGGCCGTCCGTCAGAGCCGTGTCCCCTCCTGCAGCATACGTGGAGTTGTAAGGTGCATTGTATGTCACCTTGCAGCCTCTGGCCAGATGATCCTCCGGAGTCCGGGCGGCAGGACGGTCCCCGACCTCATGCGCCAGGTCGAACACATTGTACCCTTCTTCCTGCATCAGAGAGCACAGCCTCAACGCCCTGCGGCGGAAGTCCGCATAGTCCTTCCCTTCGGCAGGACTCCATGCCACCTCCGCCAGGGCATAGAGCCTCGGATATATCATCAGCTCCGCATGCTCCTCAGTCGGCACGTATTCGGCCCACAGGTTGGCCTGCACGCCCATGATGCGTGATGCTTCAGCTTCCGTGAGTCCGCCGGGCACCGGCTCGAACGAATACACCTTGGACAGCGGGAGGTATCCCCCCATTGCTGTCGGGAGGGTGGACGGATCGTCCTGATATGTATCGAAATAGCAATATGCCCCTGGACTCATGACGGTCATGTTGCCGCTGCGGGCTGCCTTGGCCCCTTCCTCCACGCTCCTCCAGGCCATCACCACAGCCGCCGTATCCGCCCCTCCCTGAAGGATCTCATCCCATCCCACCGGCACTCTGCCATGGTCCTCCAGATAACTTCCTATCCTTCTTATCATATAACTTTGTAGTTCATCCACATCGGCCAGTCCCTCCTCCTTCATGCGGGCCTGGCACAGGGGACATTCAGCCCATGCCTTTTTCGAGGCTTCATCCCCTCCGATGTGGATATACACGGAAGGAAATATTTCCATTATTTCATTGAGTACATTTTCGAGAAACTCAAAGGTTTCCTCCTTTCCTATGCAGAAATCCGGGTGTTTGTAGGGCTCTCCGGTGCACGACAGTTCCGGATAGGCCGTCAGCACCTCGTCCGAATGCGAGGGCATCTCTATTTCCGGCACTACGGTGATGAACCGTTCTTCCGCATACCGGACCAGATCCTTCAGCTCCTCCTTTGTATAATACCCTCCATAGGCTCCTTCGCTCCCTTCCGGCAGATACTTCCTGCCCCCGAACCACCAGTCCTTCCACAATGCTCCTTCCCTCCAGGCCGCCAGCCCTGCAAGGAGCGGATACCGGTCTATCTCCACCCTCCATCCGGCTGCGTCCGTCAGATGAAGATGCAGGACATTGAGTTTGAGACGCGCCATGGCATCGATCTGACGCTTGAGGTAGTCTATACTGAAAAAATGCCTGGACACATCCTGCATGTAGCCCCTCCACCTGAAGCGGGGCGCATCCTCGATCTCCACGCACGGAATCCTCCCGTCAGACGGATCCTTAAGGGCCTCCAGGGTCTGTCCGGCATAGAAAACGCCGGCGCTGTCGGCAGCCACAATCAGCACCGAATCCGGAGTCACTCTCAGCGAATATGCGCCCGACACACCGTATCCGGGCAGTATCCGGACATCCGTACATTCGGGCAGGGACAGTCCTGCACAGTCAAGCCAACCTGAACCGTACCTTACGGATACAGGCCTTGGAACGATATCGTGACGGTGTTCCACACCTTCCTGCGCACCCGCAAAACAAGGGGCCACACCAGGTGCGGAGGATGCCATAACAAAGAGGAAAACGAGGGCAATGCCGGATTTCAGTCTCATCAGTGTAACATTTTTGAAAATTCAACCCTCTAAGATAAAACATATTGCCGAAACGGCCGTAACAATTGTGAAACTTGTGCAGCATTTCCGTAATCTGCGTAATATCATTTTAATACCTGCGTATCCGTAATGAAATATGAGGCCGGTACTTTTGCGACCGTAAAACAGGAAAAAAGTATGAACAGAATCCTATCAAAAGCAGTTTTCATCATCTTTGCAATATCCATGCTCTGCAGTGTCCCGGCCCTGTCCCAGACTGTCCGAGGCACCGTCAGGGACAGCCAGACAGGAGAGCCGCTGGCCGGAGTGGTAGTGGTATTCGCCCCGGCAGCAGGCACCTCGGACGGCAATATCAACGGCACACAGACAGACGCAGACGGAAACTACTCTCTCGACATTCCGGAAAGGACGGAAGGAGTTCTCAACCTCTACTTCATAGGGTACGATGACCAGAAGTCAGACATCTTCGCTCTGGACAAAGGCCAGGAGAAGACACTGGACTTCAACATGGCATTCCAGGCGGAAATGCTTGAAGAGGCTGTTGTGGTAGCACGCAAGGACCCTGAATCCATAGGTGCGCTGATCAACGACCGCAAACTCTCCCCCCAGGCCGTAGAGAACATAGGTGCGGCCGAGATCACCATCAAGGGCCTCAACAACGTGGCTGAAGCCGTCGAGACGATGAGCGGCATCTCGTTCAACAACTCCGGCCAGCTCTTCGTGCGCGGACTCGGTGACCGATACAGTCTTACCACCCTCAACGGCCTGCCTGTGGCCTCGCCCAATCCGGACAACAAGCTCATACCTCTGGATATATTCTCCAGTTCAGTCCTTCAGAACATCACCGTTACCAAAGTCTACACGGCCACCAGTTTCGCAGACTACTCCGGAGCGCACATAGACATAGCTACCAAGGACAACGTAGGCAAAAGTTTCGTATCTGTCTCCCTGGGCCTTGGCGGAGTGATAGGAACCACTTTTACAGACACATACAGACCTGACCGCAAGGGATGGCTTCTCCATGACAACAACCTGCCGCGAAACGTCAAGGACATGAGCCTGCCGGAATTCCGCGAATACATAGTGCACAACGATCCATTCGGCACCTCCTTCGACATACGCAAATCAATGGCAATACCCGACATATCCGGCTCGGTATCAGGAGGGAACACGTTCAAGCTCCGCAACGGGGACGAACTCAGCCTGCTGGCATCGGTATCCATATCCTCGGGCAGCCAGAACCTGTATGACGCATACATCACCAACATCAACACCCAGGGCCAGCACATGGACGAGTTTACCTACAACAGCTACGAGCACAGCCTCGACCTCAACGGCCTCCTGAGCCTCAACTACCTCTTCCGCAACGGGGACAGAGTCGGGTTCACCATGCTATACGCCAAGAATGCTTCGGAAGACTACAAGCTCCGTGACGGCTACGATGCCGAAGACAACATGCTCCTGGGAAGCAACTCCATCGCACACTCCTACTCTCTGTGGAACAATCAGCTCGGAGGCACACACACCCTGCACCCCCACTGGAACCTCGACTGGAAAGTATCCTACGGCATCACAGACAGCAACGAACCGGACCGCCGTCAGGTAATGTACCGCAAGAACCCGGACGGAAGCCTGTCACTGTTCAAGCTCAACCGTCAGGAGACCATGCGCTACTTCGGGGAACTGTCGGAACAGGAGACCGTGGCGGAAATCAAGCCCACCTTCAGCTTCGGCAAACAGAGCAGGCTGATATTCGGCGTGGCCTACAAGGACAAGGCCAGGGACTACAACTCCATGAGGTTCTACTACAATCTCAACAACATCAATCCCGTAATCACAGACATCTACACCCCTTCCACTTTCCTCAATGACCAGAGCATAGCGGACGGACTGATTACAATCGAAAGGGACGCCCAGCCCAAGAACAACTACTACGCCGGGCACCGCATTCTGGCAGGTTTTGCGGAAGTCGAGTACTACCCTCTGGAAGACCTGCTGCTCTCTCTCGGAGTCAGATACGAATACTCCAGCCAGTGGGTCCGCTACTGGAACGATGCATCCCGTGAAAGCATCTCCCGCCTCAACAAAGGAGACTTCTTCCCGGCCCTCAACGTCAAATACACCCTCGACAACAGACATACATTCCGGTTTGCCTCTTCGATAACAGTCACCCGTCCCTCCTTCATAGAGATGGCCCCGTTCCTCTACAAGGAATCCTACGGCAGCGCAGAACTCAGGGGAAATGACCAGCTGCGCAACGGATACAACTACAACTTCGACCTCAAGTACGAATTCTTCACCACCAACAACAGGCACATGTTCTCGGTAGGTCTGTACTACAAGATTCTCAAGGACCCCATCGAGCGTGTTCAGGAGACTTCCGGAGGCGCCATCGTCCACACCTTCCGCAACGCCGAACAAGGCATGGCCGCAGGTATCGAGGCCGAATTCCGGACCCAGCCCGTCAAGTACCTGACTGTAGGAGGCAACATCTCCCTGATGTACACCGATGTGACACTGCTGGCCAACGGCGGCATCTACACTGACAGCCGCAGGGCCCTCCAGGGTGCCTCCCCCTATCTGGGCAACGCCTTCATCACCTATGCTCCGGAATTCGGCGAAGAATCCTCACTCTCCATATCCCTTCTCTACAATGTACAGGGACCCAGGATACAGGCTGTGGGAATCTACGGGCTCGGCAACATCATGCAGGCTCCCGTCCACTCCCTCGACGCCAACATAACATACAGGATCAACCGGCTCTGGAGCATAGAGCTCTCGATGACCAACCTGCTGGACTCCGAATACCGGTTCACCCAGAACGTACCCGACCTCGGCACAGACATGCTCACCGAAAGTTATCGCCTGGGAAGAGGCATCGGACTTGGAGTAAAACTCGATTTCTGAATTCAAAAACATAAACATTTCTAAAATTTTTTTAAAAATGAACAGAAAACTTTTCATTCTTGCACTTGGAGCAGCCATGTTCGCTGTATCCTGCGAAAAAGAAAATCCCGACGCCATTGATCCCGAGGTAGACCTCATCGGCGACATTACCGAGAACAGGACCCTCGAATCAGGCAACACCTACACCCTCACCGGAGGACTGCATGTCAAGAGCGGTGCAACGCTTACCATAGAGCCCGGTGTGACCATCATCGCAAAGGATGACGACCAGGTAGACTACATCCTCATCGAACAGGGTGCAAAGATAGATGCACAAGGCACAGCCTCACAGCCTATCGTCATGACAGCCGAGAGGAAGGAAGCAGGCTCATGGGGAGGTCTCCACATCTGCGGCAAGGCACCCGTCAATGCCGGTACCGATGCAAAATCGGAAATAGGTGACGCATCATACGGCGGAAACGACTCCCACGACAACTCGGGCATACTCAAATACATCCGTGCAGAATACGGCGGATATGCATTCTCCGAGGAGAAAGAGGCCAACGGCTTCACATTCTACGGGGTGGGAGACGGCACCACCGTAGAGCATCTTCAGGCCATCAACGGCTCTGATGACGGTTTCGAATGGTTCGGAGGCACTGTCAATGTAAAATACCTCGTTTCTACCAACAATACCGACGACTCGTTCGACTGGACAGAAGGATGGTGCGGCAAAGGCCAGTTCATGGCAGCATACCAGATCTCCGATGAATGCGATGCCCTCATCGAGGCCGACAACAATGACAACGACAACTTCGCGACCCCCATCTCACACCCTGTGCTTTCCAATCTTACACTCGTGGGCAACGGTGCTGACGGACGCGGCGTTCGTCTCCGCGCCGGCACTCAGGCAGAACTCTACAATGTGATCGTAACCGGCAAGGGACGCGCTCTCACCACCGAGACCGAAGGCACAGAATCCGCTCTTGCAGACGGCACTTCCAGACTCCAGTACGTATACCTCTCCACAGGTGTCTCGAGTGACAACGAAGAGGGCTCCATCCTCTATACCCAGGACATGTTCCTCGAAGACGGCACCAACAGGATTGACCAGACATTCGACCTGACTGACAACATCATAGGCACCATCGACGGAGGTATCGACCCGACTACAGTCAACAGCTTCTTCTCATCCGCGAATTTCATCGGAGCAGTATCCGCAAGCGACAACTGGATGGAAGGCTGGACAAAATAACAAACTGCTTTTTTTAAGCTGTCATACCTGTTTTTCATGGGAGGCCGCGAAGTGATTCGCAGGCCTCCTTTCTTTTGTCCGCCTGAATTAGGGAATACCTGAATGTTGGTATTGCCATAATCATAAAAGAGTGGTATTTTTGCCGTGTTTTAGATACCGCATTCAAAATGAAACTGTCTGATCTTAAAACCGGAGAAAGAGGAATTATCGTAAAAGTAAGCGGACACGGCTCCTTCCGCAAGAGAATCACGGAGATGGGATTCATCAAAGGGAAAGAAGTCAAGGTAGTGCTGAACGCCCCTCTCAGAGACCCCATAGAATATGAAATAATAGGCTATAAAATATCCCTCAGGAGAGATGAGGCCGACGAGATAGAAGTCATAAGCGAAAGCGAAGCCAAGGAAATAGAAGCGAGGGAGCAGGCATCCGGCGCCAGAGAGAAAAAAGTCAAACTGAGCAAAAAGGATACGGACAGCTCTGATACCGAAGCCCTTGACAGAAGAATGAGGCAGCTTGCCGAAGAGCGCCGCCACATAGTCAGGGTAGCCCTGGTCGGCAACCCCAACTGCGGCAAGACTTCCATGTTCAATATCGCCTCAGGATCCCATGAAAGGGTCGGCAACTACAGCGGAGTCACAGTAGACGCCAAAGAGGGCAGATTCGAATACAAAGGCTACCAGTTCGTGCTTGTAGACCTTCCCGGCACATACTCTCTGTCGGCATACAGCCCGGAAGAGCTGTACGTAAGGAAAAACCTGATAGAAAACATCCCGGACGTGGTCATCAACGTGGTGGACGCATCCAATCTGGAAAGGAACCTGTACCTCACCGCCCAGATCATAGACATGAACCTCAGGGTAGTCATGGCCCTCAATATGTACGATGAACTGGAAGCCAGAGGAGACAAGCTTGATACCGTAACCCTGGGACATCTGCTCGGCATGCCGGTAATACCTACGGTAAGCCGAAGCGGCAAGGGTATAGACAAGCTGTTCGATACGGTAATCCAGATCTACGAACACAATGACCCCACTCTGGCCAGACACATCCATATCAATCACGGTCAGGAACTTGAAACCAGCATCGACCGCATCAAACTCCTGGTACAGAAAAACGAGGATATCCGTACCAAATACTCCACCCGCTGGCTTGCCATCAAATATCTCGAGAACGATGCCGATGTGGAAAAGATACTGGAAGCCCTGCCCAACCACGACGAGATCATAGCCGCACGCTTCGAAGAGAACAAGAGAATCGAACGCCTTCTGGGAGGCACCAATGCGGAATCGGCCATCGTAGATGCCAAGTACGCCTTCATCCAGGGAGCCCTCAAGGAGACATACATTCCTGCTGAAGTACGGAAAAAACATACTGTCACAGACAAGATAGATGCAGTGGTCACCAACCGCTGGGCAGCATTCCCCATCTTCATCCTCCTGCTCTACATCATCTTCGAAGCCACATTCAGGATAGGGGAATACCCGATGGGCTGGATAGAGTGGCTCGTGGAGAAATTCGGAGCCTTCGTGGCCACCACCATACCTGAAGGCATCATCAAGGACATGGTAGTGGACGGCATTATCGGAGGCGTGGGAAGCGTACTGGTATTCCTGCCAAACATACTTATCCTGTATCTGTTCATCTCCCTGCTTGAGGACTCTGGATACATGGCCAGGGCCGCATTCATCATGGACAAGCTGATGCACAAAATCGGGCTGCACGGCAAATCATTCATCCCCATGATCATGGGATTCGGATGCAACGTTCCTGCCGTAATGGCCACCCGTACGATCGAGAACCACAAGAGCCGCCTGATCACTATGCTCATCATTCCCATGATGTCCTGTGCCGGCCGTCTGCCTGTCTACATCCTGGTTGCCGGGGCCTTCTTCCCGCACAACGGTTCCCTCGTACTCCTCGGCCTCTATGCACTCGGCATAGTCATGGCCATCATCTCCGCAAAGATCATGAGCCGCTTCATCAAGGACGACAACCTGCCTTTCGTAATGGAGCTGCCTCCCTACCGTGTCCCCACCTCCAAATCAGTCCTGCGCCATACATGGGAGAAAGGCAAGCAGTACCTTCACAAGATGGCCGGCATCATCCTGATAGCCTCCATCATCATCTGGTTCCTGGGATACTTCCCGCACCATGACCGCTACGCCACCCCTGCGGAGCAGCAGGAGAACTCCTACATCGGCAAGATAGGCAAGGCCATCGAACCGGTGCTCGAGCCGCTCGGCTTTGACTGGAAAATGGGAGTCGGCATAATCTCAGGAGTGGCAGCCAAAGAGCTCGTCGTAAGTACAATGGGAGTCCTCTACAGCGGCGAATACGACAGATCCGCAGCCGAAGAGAACATAAGCGGAGAAACCATGCTCCAGAATGCCCTCGCGCAGACCACCACCCCTGCCGCCGCCCTGGCCTTCATGGTATTTGTCCTGCTGTACTTCCCGTGCATCGCCACATTCGTAGCCATCAAAAACGAGAGCGGAGGCTGGAAATGGGCCATTTACTCTGCCGTATACACTATAGTAGTGGCATGGATTGTAGCGTTCATTGTCTACCGTGTCGCGCTCCTGCTTGTCTGACACTCTGCCAAATACCTGCCGCAGGGGATGATACGGTCTCAATATCACCACTAATGAGGATTGTCAGGAATGAGGAATGACCCTACCTTTGCACCCGTTATATCCATAATGTAGTGTTGTTATTTCAATCTTTGCTTAATTACTCATAAGTTTGGAAAGTCACGGACACCCGCACCTGTGTCAGGCCCGGGTGTCTGTCTTTTCCGGATGAATACTTATATTTGTGGAAAATACCGGACAATGAGAAAGAACATGAAAATGGCCGACCTCGTCGGCACCGACTATAGACTTCTGACCGTCATCTACCGCCTGGGCATGAAACTGGGATTCGGGGAGAAAACAGTGGAAGAGACCTGCCGAGAGAGCGGAGTCAACTGCGACACGTTCCTGCTTGTCGCCAACGTCTACGCCACTGACGGCTATGTGCCCAGTGTAGAGATGATGACTGCCGCCTCTGCCATCGACCTTGTCAGATATCTGCATGCATCGCATTCCTACTATCTGGAACATGAGTTCAAGGACATTGACGGACTCTTCAAGGAGCTTCTCGCCCCATGCCCCCCCATGCAGAGGGAAGTCATAATGCACTTCTTCGACGGCTACAGGGAAGAAGTGGAAAACCATTTTGCCTACGAGGAGAACACGGTTTTCCCTTATGTCAGGTCTGTGGCAGAAGGACGGAAGGTCGACGGATACAGTATAGGGACATTCGAGGAAAACCACAACAGCATAGACGAGAAACTCAACGACCTGAGAAACATTGTCATGAAATACCTGCCGCCGGTGTGCGATACTGTCCTGGCAATTCGTGCACTCTCGAGACTCTGTGCACTGGAAGCTGATCTGGAGAAGCATACCCTTATCGAGAATTCGATCCTCATACCTATGGTAAACAGAATGGAAGAGAAATGTCAGTAACGAAGAAAAAAGTCTTGATCATAACCCCCTCCAGAATCATAGCCAGGGGACTCGCCAGCATCCTGGAGGAACATGGGGGATTTGCTGTCGTTGCGGCTCTTACGGACCTGTCGCGGGAGAACGAGCCTGTTGTCCGGGACAGTATGGCGGACATTGTCATAGCGGACCCAGTCATTTTCGGGTATGCCTCCCGCTCTGTCGGGCGCAACCGGATATCCGACATTACCGATGCTGCTGTCGTAGCAGTCCCGACTGTGCTGCACGATGACGGGGCTGTAAAAGGCTATGACGATACCATCGGCATCTACGACCCCCCTGCAACAGTCGTAAGCAGACTCAGGTCCGCCCTTTCACGTACTGCGGGCAAGGACCGCGATGACAGTCGGGAAGAGCTCTCGTCCCGCGAGAAGGAGATCCTAGTCTGCGTGGCCAGAGGCATGCTCAACAAGGAAATCGCAGACCGATTCCACATATCCATACATACAGTCATCACACACCGCAAGAACATCACCCGCAAGACAGGGATCAAAACGGTAGCCGGCCTCACTGTATATGCCCTTCTCAACAACCTGATAGACCCGTCTGTTGCAGAATAGGTAAATTTGCTATCTTCGCACCAAATTGTCAACCGATATGAGACTGCTCACTACTGTAGCCCTACTGGCTGCCACCATGATACTTTCCTGCCCGGACTTGTCGGCTCGCGACAGAGCCTCAGGGTCTGACAGGAAGCAGGAATTCCGTTTCCGTGGATATGTCGGAGGCATGATGCTGCATACAGGCTATATCCGCAGCGGAGAATTCACAGTTGCCGGTCCGGCGGGGGAAACCGTGGGTGCGATGCAGATCAAAGGTGCGGCTTTCGGCATAGGAGGGCAGGTCAAATTTGCCTTCGGCACTGCTACCGACATGATCCGTATCGGATCGGAAGGTCACAGCACCAACGTCTCATACAGCCCTTCACCATCCTATGCCCACACCGGGTGGGGCGGCCTCATCATAGACTACATACACCGTACCCGAGGCAGAGTACATCCCTACGCGGGAGTCACTGTCGGAGGCGGAGCCGTCAAGAATCACATAATGGCCGACGGCAGCTCCTCCGACTTCATCTCCGAACCCCACATGGCTTTCCGGAAATACGCCTTCATGGCAGTAGCCCCTTTTGCAGGCGTCGAAATAAGTCTGACCCCCAAGCTCAGCCTGATGTTCAAGGCAGACTGGATATTGAACGCAACAGGAACACAAAGCGACTTTCCCGGCGGTCCGCGCCTATACATCGGCATAATGTTCAACCGTTTACAGAACTGATACTCTTCCACCCCGCATACATTGCGGAGCAAGGTTTTTCAGATTTTGTATACTTTGTGATACAAGGTAATAAAATTATTATATATATTTGCACCGTAGAATAATTCAAACAACACAATAGTAAAGCTATGAAACAAGTTCTCAATGTAGGTATCGGAGGCCGCAGCTTCGTCATAGACGAAGACGCCTTCGAACGTCTCAACTCCTATCTCAACGCATTCCGCAGCAAAACGGCCATGGGATACCAGACCAAGGAAGTCATGGACGATCTGGAAATGCGTATCGCAGAGATTTTCACCGAATCGCTTTCCTCCCGCCAGGAAGTAGTCGACATTACCCTTGTGGAACGGGTCATATCGCAGCTCGGCATGCCGGACGGCTCTGACATACCGGGTGACTGCGGAAGTTCCTGCTCAGGCGACCAGTCGGGTGACTACTGGCATCAGGGCCGCGACGGACGTGCCGTCCGCAAGCTCTACCGCGACAAGGACCACAATGTAATCGGAGGTGTCGCATCAGGCCTGGCCTGCTATTTCGACATCGACGTGCTGGTAGTCCGGATTCTCTTCGTCGTACTCTTCATTTTCGGTTCATTCGGCGGATGGCTGTACATCATACTGTGGATTGCAGTACCCCCGGCTGTCACAAGTGCCGACAAGTGCCGCATGCGCGGTCTTCCTGTCACCGCCGAGAATATCCGCAGATTTCACAACTCTGAAAACAGTTAGGAGGAACAGTTATGGACATAATGAACAATGTAGAAAACGTAAAGACACAGATGCGGCGCGGAGTCCTCGAGTACTGCATCCTGAGCATACTCAGCAAGAAAGACTCCTACGCCTCGTCCATCCTTTCAGAGCTTAAGGATGCCAGGATGATAGTGGTGGAAGGGACCATCTACCCTCTGCTCATCCGGCAGAAGAACCAGGGACTGCTCACTTACCGCTGGGAAGAGTCTCCGCAGGGGCCTCCACGCAAATATTACCAGATCACGGACAAGGGACGGCGGGCCCTGGAAGAGATGGATTCAGCCTGGCAGGAGATAGTGGAGACTATCCGCCTGCTGAGAGACAAATAGATTTTTCATATCATCTAAAAACATTGGCATGGAAAAAGTTATAAAAGTCAGCATAGGAAATATCGCCTTCACGCTGGAACATCGGGCGTATGGACTGATGCAGGATTATCTGGACAGACTGCAGCGGCACTACAGCGGAAGTGCAAACTGCTCGGAAATACTCTCTGAAATAGAGTCGCGCATCTCCGAACTCCTCATCGAACGGGGGTACAAGGAAAAGGTCATACCGGAAGAGACGGTACAGGAGATAATAGGGATTCTCGGGCTTCCTGAGGATTTCGACGGAAACCCTGAAGAACAGTACCCGTACCGCGGCAAGAAAAGGCTCTACCGCAATCCCGACGACAAGATAGCAGGCGGGGTATGCGGCGGATTGGGAGCCTATTTTTCGGTGGATCCGCTCGTCTTCAGGATCATATTCGCAGCATGGGTCCTGTTTTTCTTCTGGCTGCGCATTTTTGAAGGCGACTGGGGATGGAGCATGTCGGTACTGGGCATATTTGCTTATCTTGTACTTTGGATAGCGATGCCTGAGGCACGTACGGTAGAACAGCGCTACAACATGAAAGGCAGGTCAGTTTCCATAAAAAACCTGCAGAGAACCATGGAAAGGGAGGCACGAAGCATCGGCAACAAGGTCGGTGACGGCATCCGCGACGGGGCACGCAATGCCGGCGGTCTCTGGAAGGCTCTTGGAAGGTGTATGGCCATATTTGTCGGAGCCATTCTCTTTCTCACAGGCATGGCAGGCTGCGTTTCCCTTCTGCTTACCGCCTTCGGGATAGGAATATGGGACGGCATACACTCTTTCGGCCTCGCCTGGCTCATCTCCGCGCTCACAGACACACCGGCATGGGTATCGGTTACTGTTTCGGTCCTGGCCTGCATCGCGGCAGTACTGCCGTTCATCGGCATGCTTTATGGCGGTACGATGCTGCTTTTCCGTCTCCGGTCACCGAGATGGAGACCCGGCATGATCATTTTCATAGTATGGACCCTTTCCGTACTTGGACTCACAGGCATCTCATTAGGAAGCTTTTCCGCCATACGGAACATAGACACCACATTCCGGGAATCGGCATTGCCGGCACGTGACACACTCTTCATAGAGTTTTCAGGATCATCGGCCTGGAAAGATGCGGACGTCCTGATAGACGCGGACCGCAACAGCTACGACCTTCTATACATGGGCAAGAACGGACCGGAACCATGTCTGGTCGTCTATCCAGAGCTTAATGTCCTTTCTTCCCGTGACTCGTCATCCCGTCTGGTCACAGCCAGACGATATGTTACGGAAGGTGTCACGCTGTCCCAAATGAATGACAGGAAAACCCGCGACTTCTGGACATTCGACCCTCGGACCGGCACACTCAGCATCGATCCCGTCATTTTTTCCAGAGATGTCACTGTTTCGGACATTCAGCGTGAAATCACCCTGTACCTGAATCCAGGTACCCGTGTCATAGTGCGTGAGCCGGTACACCACGAGTTCGACAGCCATTTCGACTATTGCTCAAGCCGGTTCCTGAAGATAATCGACGACTTCCGGTAAAGCACAGTATTCACAAAAAAAGGGTAACCCTTTGAAGTCATTGACTTCAGGGTTACCCTTGACTTTTTATGCGGGTCTCAGTGGACTGACTACTCTGCGGGAGCGGATACCGGATCTGCAGGCTCAACGGGAGCTGCCTCGCCACCGGGAAGAGTGGTGGGGAACTCAGGAGTACCGGTATTGGTTCCGGTCTGCTCGAGACGCTGGAGCACTGCATTGTCAGCCTGCTTCCTCGAAGGAGTGAATGCCGTTGCCAGAATACAGAGGGCAAGTATTATGATGGCAAGTGTCCAGGTAGCCTTCTCGAGGAAGTCCGCTGTCTGACGCACGCCGAATGTCTGGTTGCCGGCTGCAAAATTGGCGGCAAGCCCGCCTCCCTTGGAGTTCTGGATCAGCACAACGAAGGTGAGCAGGAGGCTCGCGATAATTATCAAAATCAAAATAGCTATGAACATAACTTTACAAATGTTTCTTTATATCGTTTTTAAGGGCTGCAAAGTAAGCACTTTTTTCCGGATATAGCAAAATAAGTTTCTCATAAACCTCATTTGCCCTGTCATATAACTCCTGTTCGGCATATATCCTCGCCAGTGTCTCGGTATAGTATGCCTCGTCAGTAAATTCAGAACCGTCTCCTGAAGAAGTAGTGTCGTGACTCACGGTCAAGGACGAAAGGTCCTGATTCTGAACATTTTTGAGTTCCTCCGGCATAAAATAGTCCCCACCTACCACATATATTTCCCGGTGCGGTCCGACCTGGTATGCTTCCGGCGCCCCTACCTCGTCCTCCACTTCTACAGGATCGGCAGCCGGTACGGGAACGTGCGAACTTTCAGTAAAATCCAGCTCATATACCTGTTCTTCGTCCGGTTCCGGTTCTCCGGCCGATGCCGCACACGAAAGGACATATCCTTCCCTGAAGACACTGTAGTCTGGGTACAGGTACAGGACTGTCCGGCGCAGAGCCTCCTTTCTGTACTCTTCTCCCATGGCCGACATCTTCAGAAACAGTTCTTTGCGTGCAATGGGAAACCATGGGCAGGTTTCCAGCAGTTTTTCCAGGTCTGCAATCTGATATCCTTTAAGGCTGTAAGCTTCCATAATCCTACCAATTGGCCACAGTGGCATTGAAAATATCTTCTACCAGAATATCTATGATCTCGTCACACAGGGTGGACTCAACGGCATCCAGAAGCTGGTTCGAATCATAATCCGCATATGCGGAGAACGATTTTTCGAAATCCTCTTCAGGATGCAGCCTGTTGGTGAAGTACACCTTGACAGTCACGGTAAGGCGGTTCTGGGAAGCCACCTCGTCAGCAGTCACGGCTATAGGGCGCGTATCATAGCCGGTAATCTCACCTGAGACATTCAGATCTCCGTTTTCCGGCAGTATGTCCAGACTTGTCAGTCTGCGGTACTGATCGATAAGCGCATCCGACAGATTGGCCGCCAGCGTAGGATTGACTTTCATCGCATTGTTCTGAAAATACTCCACCGCTATAGTCTTTACGTCCGGCTGTATGGATGTTCCCGAAAAGGAATATATTCCACAGCCCGAAACCGCCATTACGGCCACCGTCAGCACTGTAGCCGCCATTATTCTCATGATATTCATTTGTCGTTTATTTTCAATTCCTTGATTTTCCTGTACAAAGTTCTTTCCGAGATTCCGAGTTCCGCAGCTGCCGCCTTTCTGCGTCCCTCATGCTTTTCCAGTGCCCTGCGTATCATGTCGTCATTGACATCCTGGATAGTCCTGGGCGCGTCGTTGTTCTCATGCACCTGTTCCACTACGTCTGCCGCAGGCACCGTTATGGAGTAATCGTGCGACAGTTTGTGCGGGAACTCAGGCACATCCGACAACTTCACCGGGAGGGCATGCACCGGTCTGTTTTCTGCCGTTTTGACAGATGGAGACGTTTCCACTATTCTGCCGCCGGCCACAATGTTCTTGAGTTCGTCCATTTCCTCCCGGAGCTGGAACAGCATCTTGAATATAATGTCACGGTCCTGGATATTTCCTGCCGTACCGCTGTCGCATCCCCTCACCGGCAGCTGGTTGGGATCATCGGCCGGCAGATAGCGCACCAGAGCCTCAGGTGTGATCAGGCGGTTGCTTTCCAGAACGGATATCTGTTCAGCCACATTCTTCAGCTGACGGATGTTGCCTGGCCAGCGGTAAGACTCCAGCAGCTCTCTTGCCTCGGGGGTGAGCCGGACGGCCGGCATCTTGTATTTGTCTGCAAAATCCAGGGCAAATTTCATGAACAGCAGATGGATATCCCCCTTGCGCTCACGCAGCGGGGGTATAAAAATAGGTACGGCATTGAGACGGTAGTACAGGTCTTCGCGGAAGCGTCCTGTCCGGATCGCATGCATGAAATTGACATTAGAGGCAGCAATCACACGTACATCCGTCTTCTGGGCCTTGGATGAACCTACCCGTATGAATTCTCCTGACTCCAGCACCCTGAGCAGGCGCACCTGCGTTGAGAGCGGAAGCTCTCCCACCTCGTCAAGGAATATGGTTCCCTTGTCAGCTACTTCAAAATACCCTTTGCGGGCCTCGTTGGCTCCTGTGAAAGAGCCCTTCTCGTGTCCGAACAGTTCCGATTCTATGGTGCCCTCCGGAATGGCTCCGCAGTTGATGGCTATATAGTTGTTGTGCTTACGAGGGCTGTAAGCATGGATTATCTTGGGGATCACTTCCTTGCCCACACCGCTCTCCCCGGTTATGAGCACAGACAGATTGGTTCCGGCGATCTGGACTGCCGTATCGATCGCGTTGTTCAGTTTCGGATCGTTGCCGATAATTCCGAAACGGTTTTTTATTTCATTGAGTTCCATATCTGCAAAGTTATCATTTTTTGGTATGAAAAATCAAAATATTATTATATTTGCGTTTACATTAAGTTTTTAAGGATAATAACTTTTTAAAATATCTGAAAATGAAAAAGATTTTTTACGCATTCATGATTGCCGCAGCCGGCATGTTTGTAGCAACATCCTGCGGTAGCCCGAAGAAAATGGCTGAAAGCGCCGAAGAAGTATCTGTCAGCTGCAACCCTCAGGTCCTTGAGGTTGTTGCCGGCAATATCAAAGCCGATGTGACAGTATCTTTCCCCGCAGACTTTTTCCACCCGAAAGCCATCGTAGAGATACTTCCCGTTCTAGTATACAATGGTGGTGAAATCATTCTCGACCCCGTCATGCTGCAGGGTGAGGACGTAACGGACAATTTCGAGGTCATCCCCGAGATCGGAGGTACCGTCGAAAGGACTTTCGAATTTGAGTACACCGAGGGTGTAGAGGACTGCTTCCTCGAGCTCAGAATGACTGTTATCCACAAGGACAAGAGAATTCCTTTCATCGCTCCCTACAAAGTTGCCGACGGTGCCAACACCACCTACATGCTGGTAAAGACCAACGGAACCCTTGCCTATGCACCCGATGCATACCAGGCCATTATCCCCGAGCAGAGCGAGGCCCAGATCCTCTATCTGATCAACAGTGCCACCGTACGTCCTTCACAGCTGAAGAGCGACGAGATCAAGGCTTTCCAGGAGTTCCTCGCAAGCATCAAGGCTGATGAGCGCAGGGAGCTTATAAGCACCGACATCGTTGCATACGCATCTCCTGACGGAAAGGAGGACTTCAATGCCGAGCTGTCTACAAGACGTGCCAAGACTGCAAGCGATGCATTCAACAAGAAGATCAACAACAAGAGCATCGACATCAACGCCAATGTAACCACATCCCACATAGATGAGGACTGGGAAGGCTTCAAGGAGCTCGTATCCAAGTCCAACATCGAAGACAAGGACCTCATTCTCCGCGTTCTGGAAATGTACAGCGATCCCGCCGTACGTGAAAGGGAGATCAAGAACATGTCTGCCGTATACACCACCCTCAAGAAAGACATTCTTCCTGAACTCCGCCGCGCAAGGTTCATCGCAAATGTAGAATTCACCAACTACACCAACGAAGAGCTCGTTGCCCTCGTCAACGACAACATCGAGATTCTTGACGAAGAGGCCCTCCTCCGCGCAGGATCTCTCCTCAAGGATGCAAACCAGAAGGTTACCGTATACCAGAAAGCAGTCGAGAAATTCAACAGCGACCGCGCCAAGATCAACCTCGGTGTAGCTTACCTGACCCTCGGCAAGAATGACGAAGCAGCCAATGCTCTCGCCAGCGTATCGGACAAGAACAACACATACTACTACAATGCTATCGGTGTAGTTGAGCTCCGCAAGGGCAACTACGAAGCAGCTGTCGCAGCCTTCCAGAAGTCATCCCTGAAGGAAGCCCAGTACAACATTGCAGTGGTAGACATCCTCAACGGCAACTATGCCGATGCAGCCGCCAAGCTCAAAGGAGCCAACAGCTTCAACGAGGCTCTTGCTGACATTCTTACAGACAATCTCTCAGCCGCTTCCCAGATTCTTGCCAACGCCCAGTGCCCTTGCAAGAACTATCTGAAGGCCATCATCGCTGCCCGTGAAGGCAATACAGATGCCGCTCTTGCAGCTCTTGAGATCGCATCCAAGGATGAGGCTCTGGCAGAGCGCGCCGAGACCGACATTGAGTTCGCAACCGTTCTGTAATCTACAGACATCCATAAAATAAAAAGAGGGAGACCGCAATGGTCTCCCTTTTTTTTTTGCATGCCTTGCCGGCAGCTATGGTCCCGGTTACCGGCCCAACTCTGCCAGATGTCTGGTGTAGAGCCCGTCGATGATTCCGTCCGACAGGCCTATGACAGGCACATATATATATGTCGCGCCCGTGATATCGGCTATCGTAAGGAATATCTCTCCTGCCGGAACTATCACATCCGCCCTGTCGGCCTTGAGTTCGTATTCTTCCATCCTCTGCCTTACGCTCATATCCTTCAGACGGTCGTACAGAATCCTGAGGGATGATGTACTCATGCGTGGATACCGCTTGTCCCTACGCTCCACCAGCTTGTAGAGTTTGTTGATATTGCCGCCGGAACCTACGATGCTGATGCCCGGATAGGATGCCGCAAGATCCTTCAGGTCGGAGCGGAACCTCTTCCACTCCCCGTCGGAAACAGCCCCGTTCAGCATGCGGACAGTCCCTATATTGTAGGATTTTGAGCATATCAGTTCCCCGTCAGTCATCAGATTGATCTCTGTACTTCCTCCGCCCACATCCACATACATGTAGTTGCCGCGGCGCCCGCGCATACTCTCGATGTGGTTGTTGTATATCATTCTCGCCTCTTGCTGGCCGTCTATTATTTCTATCTCTATGCCTGTCTTCCTGCGTACTTCCTTTATTATCTCCTGTCCGTTGACTGCATCGCGCATGGCCGATGTGGCACATGCCCTGTAATCCGTGACATTGTATATTTTCATCAGCTGCTTGTAGGACTTCATCAGACGCACCAGATCCTTCCGCCTGCGGTCCGAGATGCCACCTCCGTTCGAGAACACATCGAAACCCAGGCGTAGCGGCACACGCAGCAGAAGCACCTTGGTGAAACGTGGCTGCAGGTCATCCTCAAGCTGCTTGATAAGCAGGCGTACGGCATTGGAGCCGATATCGATGGCAGCGTAAGTAACCGCGCTGTCCCTGTAATTTTCAAGACATTCGCTCATCATATTCCCTTTCCTTGTTTTCAAGTTCACAATAATGGGTATACAGGGCCTGCTGGGAACCTGTCTCCAGAGGATTGTCACAGGTCCACGCCCGGTTGGCACCGGTACCGTCCACTGTCCTGCCCTGTTTTACGTCCAGGAGCGCATAATCCACAATACGCTTCATCTCCTGCTTTATGGCAGGATCGTACACTGGTGTTATAACCTCTATACGGTTGTCCAGATTGCGCGGCATCCAGTCGGCAGACCCGATAAAAACCTTCTCTTCACCTCCTGCTGCAAATACAAATATCCGTGAATGTTCCAGATACCTGTCTATTATTCCGTTTATGCGGATACGGCAGTTTTCCGGCAGTCCTTCCGTAACTATCGAGCAGTTGCCGCGTACCGACATCTCTATGTCCACTCCGGCATACGCGGCATCATACAGCTTCCTTACCATCTCCGGATCAGTGACATGGTTCAGTTTCATGCGTATGTATGCAGGCTTGCCGTTTTTCCTGTTCCTTATCTCGGCATTGATGAGGGATATGAAGCGGCTCTTCATGTCGTTGGGAGAGACCAGAAGCTCCTTGAACCTGATCTGCGAGTAGGGTTTTTCGATGAAGTCGAACACCTGTTCCACCTCCTTGACGATTCTGCGCGAGGACGTCATCAGGATGCAGTCCGTATATGCCTTGGCATTGCCCTCGTGGAAATTGCCGGTACTGATGCAGGCCAGGTCTCCTCCTTTTTTCATGCCTATGTGCAGCACTTTGGAATGGACCTTCAGACCTTCCACCCCGAACACTACCTTCACTCCCGCATCTTCCAGCTTCTGGGACCATTTTATATTGGACTCCTCATCGAAACGTGCCAGAAGTTCTATGACCACGGTCACTTTCTTGCCGTTGCGGGCAGCCGCGATAAGGGCACGCACCACTTTTGAATCCTTTGCCAGACGATAGAGCGTTATCTTTATGCTGCTGACATTGCGGCTGGTAGCAGCTTCATGCAGCACACGTATAAACGTATCGAAACTATGGTAGGGAACATGCAGGAAACGGTCCTGCCTCCTTATCCGCTCCAATATGCTTTCAGGGCCGCTCATGGAAAAACGGCGGATCGCAGGCATGGGCGGGTAATTCAGCCCTTCCCCGAAGAAAGAAGGGAATTTCATAAGATCCTTGTGGTTCTGGTACCGCCCTCCGCGCAGGACAGTATCCCTCTCTCCCAGATCAAGCTTGCCGAGAACACGGCGCAGCAGGTCGTCCGGCATGTTCTCATCATAGATGAATCTCAGAGGCTCACCTTTCCTGCGGCTTTTGATGCCCTTGGCTATCTTCTGCAGGATACCGTTGCGCTGGTCGTTGTCTATCTCCATCTCCGCATCGCGGGTAAACTTGAACGTATAGGCACTGTACGACAGAAAACCGTTCCCTTCAAACACTTTCGACAGGCAGCAGCGCACCACATCATCGATATACATGATATAGCTCCTGCCATCCTTGTCCGGAAGCCGCAGGAAACGTCCGCAACTCTCCACCGGCAGACTGAAGTAGGCATAATCGTACACCTGCCGCCCCGTTCCCGCCTCGCGGCAGGCCTTGACTGCAAGATAGATTTTCTCGTCTGTCTCATAATCCAGATGCCTTACTGCCTTAAGCCATATAGGCACGACATAACCGTCAATGTGTTCCTGATAGTAATTGCGGATATACTCCAGCTGCCCTTCGTCAGCCTGAGTGTCTGAAATAAGACATATATTGTGTTCGGAGAGTTCCTTGTTGACCTGCCTTACAGCAAGTTCAAAGTCCTTGACATAACGGGAATTCAGCTTGTTTATCTGTTTGACCACCTCCGTAGCCGTCTTTGCCTCGCGCACACCTGACTTGCCGTCCCACTCCGCGACACGGTTCTGTGAAGCCACACGGACACGGAAGAACTCGTCCAGATTGTTTGAATATATTCCCAGGAAATTCAGCCTTTCCAGCAAAGGCACATTGCTTTTGCATGCTTCCTGCAGCACGCGGCGGTTGAAATACATCCAGCTGATATCCCTCTCAAGGTACGGGCGAATGTTTTTATTTTTTGCCATAATTTACGAATTTGCTGCAAGTTAACCATAAATCCGTAAAATGCGTATTACAATTCCATGACATTTCCGCCAGCCGGGATCAGTCCAGCTTGAGCACAGCCATGAACGCAGACTGCGGAACCTCCACATTGCCGATCTGGCGCATGCGCTTCTTGCCTTTCTTCTGTTTTTCCAGGAGCTTGCGCTTACGGGTGATGTCTCCTCCGTAGCATTTGGCCAGCACATCCTTGCGTACCGCCTTGACAGTCTCACGGGCGATGATCTTGGCCCCTATAGCTGCCTGTATGGCTATTTCAAACTGCTGACGCGGAATAAGTTCCTTCAGTTTTTCACATATCCTGCGGCCGAAATCGTATGCCCTGTCACGGTGGATCAGGGAAGAAAGCGCGTCCACCGACTCACCGTTGAGCAGGATATCCAGCTTCACCAGGTCTGCCTTCTGGTAACCTATGACATGGTAGTCAAACGAGGCATAGCCGCGCGATATGGACTTGAGCTTGTCGTAAAAGTCAAATACAATCTCCGCGAGAGGCATGTCGTAGGTGAGCTCCACGCGGTCGGCCGTAAGGAAATGCTGCCCCTTGAGCACCCCGCGCTTGTCCAGGCACAGCTTCATGATCTGTCCGAAAAACTCGCTCTTGGATATGATCTGCGCACGGATATAGGGTTCCTCTATCCGGTCTATGAGAGTGGGGGCCGGCAGTCCGGACGGATTGTGCACGTCCACTGTCTCTCCCTGCGTAGTATACACCTTGTATGACACGTTGGGTACCGTCGTGATCACATCCATGTCGAATTCCCTGTAGAGTCTTTCCTGCACTATCTCAAGATGCAGCAGTCCCAGGAAACCGCAGCGGAAACCGAAACCCAGAGCCAGCGATGACTCCGGATCGAAGACCAGGGACGCATCGTTGAGCTGCAGCTTTTCGAGCGAAGCCCTGAGATTCTCGTACTCGTCGCTTTCAACCGGATAGACACCGGCGAAAAGCATCGGCTTGACCTCCTCGAAACCCGCTATGGAACTTTCGCACGGACGGTCGACATGAGTGATGGTATCTCCTACCTTTACCTCTACGGCCGTCTTGATACCGGATATTATGTAGCCGACATTCCCTGTGGTAACTTCCTCTGTAGGACACATCTTCAGCCGCAGATAACCGACCTCGTCGGCCTCGTATTCCTTGCCTGTGTTGAAGAACTTCACCTTGTCCCCCCTGCGGATCACACCGTTCACCACCTTGAAATATGCTATGACCCCCCTGAAGGGATTGAATACCGAGTCGAAAATAAGGGCCTGCAGAGGCGCATCCGGATCTCCCTTAGGCGCAGGGAAACGCTCTACCACTGCATCCAGGATGGCAGGCACTCCCTCCCCGGTCTTCGCGCTGCACAGCAGTATCTCATCCCTGTCACAGCCTATCAGGTCCACTATCTGGTCGCTGACCACGTCCACCATGGCCGCATCCATGTCTATCTTGTTGAGAACCGGTATGATCTCCAGATCATGGTTTATCGCCAGATACAGGTTGGATATGGTCTGCGCCTGTATGCCCTGGGTGGCATCCACCACCAGCAGGGCCCCCTCGCATGAAGCTATCGCACGCGAGACTTCGTACGAGAAGTCCACATGCCCCGGAGTGTCGATAAGGTTCAGTATGTATTTTTCCCCTTTGTAATTGTACACCATCTGGATTGCATGGCTCTTGATCGTGATGCCCTTCTCTCTCTCAAGGTCCATGGAGTCCAGGACCTGGTCCTCCATCTCCCTTTCGCTCAATGTATGGGTATATTCCAGCAGACGGTCCGCCAGAGTACTCTTTCCGTGGTCGATATGCGCTATTATGCAGAAATTCCGGATATTTTTCATTTTCTTCATATAATCGGTGCAAATATACTATCTTAGCGGGATAAACACAAACTGATATGACAGACATAAACAAGCTGACCGACATAGCGTCCCAGGTCCGCAGGGACATACTCAGAATGGTCACACAGGCCGGATGCGGACATCCCGGCGGTTCGATGAGCAGTACCGACTTCATAACTGCCCTGTACTTCGACATCATGAAACAATCTCCGGAAGGCTGGAGCCGCAGCGGGAAGGGACAGGACATGTTCATACTGTCCGCAGGACACATGTCGCCCCTGCTCTACAGCGTACTTGCACGCTCCGGATACTTCCCCACATCCGAACTGGGAACATTCCGCCATCTGGGATCCAGACTCCAGGGACATCCCTCGACCGAATTCGGCCTGCCCGGAGTATATATGCCCTCCGGCTCACTCGGCCAGGGCCTCTCGGTAGCATGCGGCGCAGCGCTGGGCAAAAGGCTGGACGGCGAGGACAACACCGTCTATGTCCTCTGCGGTGACGGCGAAAGCGAGGAAGGCCAGATCTGGGAAGCAGCCATGTTCGCGGCACACCACAAAGTGGACAATCTCATAGCAATGACTGACTGGAACCACCAGCAGATAGACGGCACCGTAGACTCCGTCATCGGACTTGGAGACCTGGAGTCCAAATGGAAAGCCTTCGGCTGGGAATGCATCTGCGCAGACGGCCACGACATGAAAGCCATCCTCGACACTTTTGCCGCAGCCAAATCCCTCTCACGTCACGGCAAACCAGTGATGATCCTGTTCCGCACAGTAATGGGCAAAGGAGTGGACTTCATGGAAGGCACCAACGAATGGCACGGCAAGGCCCCTTCTCCCGAACAGTGCGAAAAGGCTCTCGCCCAGATAAAGGAAACCCTCGGAGATTATTAATATAAAGGAACAGGACAATCATGGAAAAATTCGTAAATACAGGAAACAAGGATACACGCTCGGGCTTCGGAGCAGGACTCACAGAACTTGGCAGGACCGATGAAAGGGTAGTAGCACTCTGCGCAGACCTCACCGGCTCGCTCAAGATGAATACATTTGCCAAAGAGCATCCGGACAGATTCTTCCAGTGCGGCATCGCCGAGGCAGACATGATAGACGTGGCAGCAGGTCTCTCACTCAGCGGCAAGATTCCGTTTGCAGGCTCTTTTGCCAACTTCGTGACTTCAAGAGTATATGACCAGATACGCCAGGGCATCTGCTATGCCGGCACAAATGTCAAGATAGCAGCGTCACATGCCGGCATCACCCTCGGCGAAGACGGTGCGACCCATCAGGTAATGGAAGACATAGGAATGATGAGGATGCTGCCCCACATGACAGTCATCAACCCGTGCGACTACAACCAGACCAAAGCCGCAACCATCGCCGCTGCTGCATGGCAGGGTCCGGTATACCTCCGGTTCGGCCGCCCGTCAGTGCCTAACTTTACCCCCGAGAACCAGAAATTCGAAATAGGCAAAGCCCTCAGAATGACAGAAGGGCGGGACGTGTCCATCTTTGCGACAGGCCATCTGGTATGGGAAGCCCTACTCGCGGCAGAAGAACTCGAAAAGAAGGGAATCTCCGCAGAGGTCATTGACATCCACACCATCAAGCCTCTTGACACGGAAGCCGTACTTGCATCCGCAGCCAAGACCGGCGCCGTAGTGACCGCTGAAGAGCACCTCATTGCAGGAGGTCTGGGAGAACTCATCGCCGGCGTCCTCTCCCGCAATACCCCTTGCCCGGTAGAGATAGTCGCCGTAGACGACCTCTTCGGCCAGAGCGGCACTCCTGCTGCCCTTATGAAACAATACGGCCTCGATTCGGAGCACATCGTGTCGGCAGCCCTTAAAGCCGTTTCCAGAAAGAGATAAATGCCGGAAGACAGGGAAATACTGGATGCTTTCCGCCAGGAGGGAAAGGAGGACTATGCCTTCAACCTCCTGGTGAGAAAGTATTCACGTGACCTCTACTGGAAGATACGCCGGATGGTCTTCGACCATGACGATGCCGACGACATACTGCAGAACACGTTCCTCAAGGCCTGGAAATACCTGCCGGACTTCAGGGAAGAGAGCCGGCTGTTTACATGGCTGTACAGGATAGCCGTCAACGAGACCCTCAATTTTCTCAAGAGCAAGCGCCTGCGCACCATGTTCTCCCTTACAGGCAACGAAAAGACACTTGCCGACAAATTCACCGCAGATCCGTACTTTACCGGTGACGAGATAACGCGCAGACTCTACGCAGCCATCGGAAAACTTCCCCCGAAGCAGAAGATAGTATTCACAATGAGATACTTCGACCAGATGAAGTTCGATGAAATAGCCACTATGCTGAAGGGGACGACCGGATCCGTCAAAGCCTCCTATCACCATGCTTTCATAAAAATCAAACGATATTTGGGGGAAGAGGATTAATCCTAATGCCGTTTGGAATGTCTAATCATTGTATGAATGAACTTGAAAACATAAACAAAAGCCCCTTCACCGTACCGGACGGCTATTTTGAATCGCTGGAAGACAGGATACGCGACAGAATCCGCCGTCCCGTAACCCCTGCCGCCAGTCTGATGGCCAAGGTCAAGCCGGCCTTCATGCTTGCCCTGATGTTCGGGGCCATAGCCGGGCTTGGATGGATTGCATCCAGGATAACAGGCATGCTGTACGATGATCCTGCCGATACGGATGATCCCATAATGGCGATGATAGAAGAAGGATATCTGGAAAGCAGCTTCATCTATGCATACTACGACGAGATAGATCTTGACAATGCTTTTACCTACTATCTGGAGGACAACGTCACCATAGACGGTGAATTAGAAGAATACCTGGAAGCATCCCTCACCGAAGAAGACATGCTACGATATATGGACGAAAACATGGATAATTGACAGACAAAGACATGAGAAAGAGACACATCAACACCATTATGATTGGCCTGGCAGGTTCCCTTCTGCTATCTCTGCCGGCCCAGGCACAGCCGACCCCCGGAATTCCGCACGATCCCGTGCCTGAAGCATCCCGACCCCAGCCGGAACCCGAACCTGACAACAAGGAAAAACTGGAAAGCGCACGCATTGCATACTTCACATCAGTAATGGACCTCACACCGGAAGAAGCCGGCAAGTTCTGGCCGGTGTACAACGAATACCGCAAGGCAGTAAATGACGCACGCAAAGATGCCAGGGAAAAATTCCACCGCATACGGAAGATGACAGAAGAAGGCACAGAATCCGATGCTGCTGTAAAAAAACTGCTGATGGAATACGTGGACGCATGTAAAAAAGACGATGATCTGGAAAGGATATATCTCGATGAATTCCTCAAGATCCTGCCGGTGGACAAAGTTGCCCGAATGTATCTGGCCGAAGAGGATTTCCGGGTAAAAATGATAAAGATGTGGAAAAAACCCGGTGCAGAGAAGGACGCATCCGCCCCTGCCGTCAAGGACAGGCCGGACAAGGCCGGAAAACCTTGTATGCCCCTCCCTGAAGAGAATCTCCACAAACCGGCGGGAAGATGATACAAGCCACATCCATCACCAAAAGTTTCGGTCAGGTAAAGGTACTGCGCGGCATTGACTTCCATGCCGCCGACGGTGAAGTGATTTCCATAGTAGGCGCCAGCGGAGCCGGCAAGTCCACCCTTCTGCAGATACTTGGATCCCTTTCCCGTCCGGATACCGGAAAGGTGCTGATCGACGGCACAGACATATTCTCCCTATCCTCCAATGCCCTGGCGGATTTCCGCAACAGGAGGATAGGGTTTGTCTTTCAGTTCCACCATCTGCTTCCCGAATTCACCGCCCTGGAAAATGTCATGATACCGGCCCTGATAGCCGGGACAAATGCATCCGAAGCCAGAAAACAGGCGTCGGCACTGCTTACGTCCCTAGGCCTGGGAGAGAGAACAGGACACAAACCGTCCGAACTTTCCGGAGGTGAACAGCAGAGGGTCGCCATAGCCAGGGCTGTCATAAACCGTCCTGGTGTCATCTTCGCCGACGAACCGTCAGGCAATCTGGACAGCAATACCAAACGGGACATACACCAGCTGTTCTTCGACCTGCGCGACCGCTTCGGCCAGACAGTGGTAATCGTCACACATGACAGGGATCTGGCCGCCATGTCGGACAGGATGCTGGAAATGAAAGACGGACTTTTTTACAATTAGGTTACCGGATTCTTGCATTTGTCTTACGGATTTTCTAAATTTGTAGGACATTGACAAAATTTACTAACTAATATTAACTTTTGACAAAATGAAAACCTACCAGACCGGAAACATCAGAAACGTCGTGCTTCTGGGAAGCTCTAAATCCGGTAAGACCACACTGTCTGAGGCCATGATGTTCGAAGGCAAAGTGATTGACCGTAGAGGCACCGTAGAGGCCAAGAACACCATCAGCGACAACACCGAAATCGAACAGATCAACCAGAGATCCATCTACTCCACTCCTCTGTACACGGAGTTCATGGACAACAAGCTGAATATAATGGATACTCCTGGTGCAGACGACTTCATCGGCGGTGTGATCTCATCGTTCAAGGTCTGTGACTCAGGTATTCTTCTGGTCAATGCCCAGCAGGGAGTGGAAGTCGGTACCGAGATTTTCGCAAGATACGCCGAAAATTATAAAATGCCTGTTGTCGTAGCTGTCAACCAGCTCGATGCAGAGAAAGCCAATTGGGAAAACACCATAGACTCCCTCAAGGAGGCTTTCGGAAACAAAGTCGTACTCGTGCAGTTCCCCGTGGCCGTCGGAGCCGGATTCAACGGATTCATAGACGTGCTTACAATGAAGATGTACACCTTTACCGATGACAACGGGACACGCGAGGAACATGATATTCCCGAGAATCTGAAAGCCCAGGCCGATGAAGTGCTTGCAGCCCTGACAGAGATGGCGGCCGAAAGCGACGAAGCCCTCATGGAAAAATATTTCGATGCAGGCGAACTGACAAGAGAGGAAATCGAAAAAGGTCTCAACCTTGGCTTCCTTCAGGGTACCATCATGCCTACATTCTGTATTTCCGCCAAAAAAGACATCGGCGTCAAAAAGCTCATGGAGTTCATGATCAACGTGGCTCCCTCGCCCGCAGGAGACAACGAGCCCACAAAGGACGGCAAGTCACTTCCGTGCAGCTCCGACGGCCCTACAGCCATCTTCATCTTCAAGAATGCCCTGGAGCAGCACCTCGGAGACGTGGCATACTTCAAGGTAATGTCAGGAAAGCTTACCGAAGGCATGGACCTCGTAAATGCTGAAAACGGCAACAAGGAACGTATCTCCCAGATATTTGCAGTCGCAGGCAAAAAGAGGGAAAAAGTAAGCGAAATGGTTGCAGGAGATATCGGATGTACCGTCAAGCTGAAGACAGTCAAGTCCAACCAGACCCTCTGCGCTCCAGGACAGGAGATAGTAATCGAGCCTATCGTGTATCCCCAGGCCAAGTACCGCACAGCTATCAAGGCAGTGGACGAGAAAGACGAAGAGAAGCTCGGAGAGATCCTCAACAAGGCTGCAGCCGAAGATCCCACCTATATCGTACAATATGCAAAAGAGCTCAAGCAGACCATCCTCAGCGGACAGGGAGAGCAGCATATCAACATCCTCAAGTGGCAGATCAACAACATCAACAAGATGGAGGTGGAGTTCATGGCTCCCCGCATCTCATACCGCGAAACCATCACCAAAGTGGCTGCTGCCAACTACCGCCACAAAAAGCAGTCAGGCGGTGCAGGCCAGTTCGGTGAAGTACACCTGCTGCTGGAGCCATACGTAGAGGGCGCTCCTCAGAACAACAGGTTCAAAGTGGACGGCAAGGAGATGGTACTCAACATCAAATCCAAGGAAGAATACACCATGGACTGGGGCGGCAAGCTCGAATTCTACAACTGTATCGTAGGAGGTGCCATCGATGCCCGCTTCATGCCCGCTATCCTTAAAGGTATCATGGAGAAGATGGAGGAAGGTCCTCTTACAGGATCCTACGCCCGTGACATCAGGGTATACGTATACGACGGAAAGATGCACCCCGTAGACTCCAACGAAATATCCTTCAAACTGGCAGCCCGCAACGCATTCAAGGAAGCATTCCGCAACGCAGGCCCGAAGATCATGGAGCCTATCTGCAATATCGAGATCATGGTTCCCGGAGAATATATGGGAGACGTGATGTCCGACCTGCAGGGACGCAGGGCCATGATTGAAGGCATGAGCAGCGTCAAGGGATTCGAGGTCCTGAAAGCAAGGGTTCCTCTTGCAGAGCTCTACAAGTACTCCACCACCCTCAGCTCCCTGACATCCGGACGTGCTTCATTTACCATGGAGCTTGCAGAATACCAACAGGTACCTGCCGATGTTCAGGACAAGCTCCTCAAGGCATACCAGGAAGAAGACAAGGACGAATAATAGTTCGCCATCTGCATTCCCTAAAAAAGGCGCACCGGAAAGTGCGCCTTTTTCATTCAAACTACATCAGAAAAGACTGTTCCAGTACCGTTCCATCTCTTTGCGGGAAGTAAACCCTGTCAGCTGCCATACAGCATCGTAGGGCACACCATAGTTCATCACCAACTCTCTGGCAAAGAGAAGACGGGCCTTGATGACTTTCTCGTCGCACACGTAGCGACGCCCTATGCAAATAAACCTCGCCATATACGTAATGATTTAAAACACAAAGTTATAAATTACAGAGATACATTTTACACATATTAAAAAAGAGTTGACATTTTACATGTTTTTAAACTTTTAGCCAGACCTCCATATTACATTTGGTTATTTTATATGACTTTTTATTTGTTTTTAAATTCTTTTATAGGGTATACTTTTGTTCATATGAACGATAAGGATATCAAAGACAGGATTGCAAAATACCGCAGAGCACACAATCTTTCCCAAGCAGAAATTGCGGAAAGGTTATCGATATCCCAAACCGCATACCACAAAATAGAAAAAGGCGAAACCTCACTCATAAGCGAACACCTGTCAAAGATAGCAAATGTGCTTGACCTCCCGGAAGAGACTCTGGTTCTCGGATATGAACCGGGAGAGAAGAAAAAATACGAAAAAATGATAGCCGAAAAGGACAGGAAAATCGCAGAACTGGAGGCCACTCTGGCTGACAAGAACAGAATAATAGAACTTCAGGACCGGCTTTTGCAAAAAATTTAGTTGTTTTGCATCCATGTTGAAAGCATACGATATGGCCGGAGTGACGGAAGCAGGCACCGATGAAGCCGGAAGAGGCTGCATTGCAGGCCCCGTGTTTGCCGCGGCAGTCATTCTGCCGGAGCATTTTGAAGATCCAGGCCTCAATGATTCCAAGAAACTCACAGCCAAAGAAAGGGAAAGACTCAGGACATTCATTCAGGAAAACGCCCTGGCCTGGGCCGTAGCACATACGGATCCGGAGGAAATCGACCGGATCAACATTCTGAACGCTTCCATCCTTACCATGCACAAGGCATTGGACGCATTGAAAATCAAGCCGGACCACATAATCGTAGACGGCAACAGGTTCAAGTCCTACGGAGACATTCCCTTCCGGTGCCATATAAAAGGGGACGGACGGTACGCCTCGATTGCGGCAGCATCCATTCTGGCAAAAACCTACAGGGATGACTACATGAAAAAGGCCGCTGAAAAATATCCGCAGTACGGGTGGGACCGCAATTTCGGATACCCTACCGGTGAGCACCGCAGGGCAGTAGCCACGTACGGAATCACACCTCTCCACCGCAAAAGCTTCAGATTACTGCCTGACCCAGAATTGTTCCCGTCCGCCGAATGATCATGGCTGCAGTCATGACTCCTTGGCCAGAGTCAGTTCAAACCTGAGTCCGGACGGAGACACAGGCACTGCCTTGATTGAACCTCCGTGAAGATTCACGGCATTCTTTACTATTGAAAGTCCCAGTCCGGTTCCGCCTATTTTACGGCTGCGTCCTTTGTCCACCCTGTAGAAACGCTCGAATATGCGTGCCAGATGCATACTGTCCACACCCACCCCGTCGTCCTCCACAGAAATGCGGTACTCCCATTCATTCTCTCCGTCCAGCCTTACTGTCACACGCGTCCCTTTGGAATAGAATATGGCATTTTCCAGTAGATTACGGAACACGGAATAGAGAAGAGAATGATTGCCAAGCATCAATTTCCCCTTAGGAAATTCGTTGATTATCTTCATCTTTCTCCTACCCTCCGGTCCTATTTTTGCCATTGCGTCCGCTCCGGCGTCATATTTGCCTGCAATAGGTTCCATATCAGAGACTGCCTCGGATATCACATCCGAAAGACACAGAAGTTCTTTCTCGACTTTGTCCCCTGCCTCATCCATGCGCGTAATGGTCGAGAGATCCAGCAGAAGATTGGAAAGTCTCTGGGACTGCTCGTAGCACTTCCGCAGAAACATGTCGCGCTGGGCGGCACTCATGCCTGGATTGTTGACCAGAGTCTCAAGATATCCGTTGATACTGCTGACAGGCGTTTTCAGCTCATGGCTGATGTTCTGGGTAAGCTGTTTCTTCTGACGTATATTGTCCTGCGACTCACGGACAACCAGTTCCCTGGCCGCAGACAGGGTATCCCGCTCGTTCATGTCGCGGCGGTATACATTGACCAGACGGTTGAGCAGACGGCCGTACTTGTCCTCCGGGAAAAGAGGGAACGAATCGTCCAGAGGATTGCCCTTCTCGGCCATGTACACGAACTCCTCCAGCCTCGAAAGGAGCTCTCTTCTATGCATAAAATCCTTCATCATGCCGGTCGTCTTCTATACATCGAATCCGTAACCGTACCCCTGACGGGTAACTATGAATTTCCCGTAATCCCCTATTTTCTTGCGGAGACGGGTGATGTTGACATCGATCGTACGGTCGAGGACCACCACCTCATCGCTCCATACATTGTGCAGGATCTCCTCCCTCGAGAGCACCCTTCCCGAATTGCGCAGGAAGAGGACCATTATCTCCATCTCCTTCTTGGTGAGCTGGACCTCGTTTCCGTCTATGAAGCACTTGTGCTTGAGCAGATCCAGACGCAGGCCGTTGTACACTATGCTGTCCCCGTCCACTTCCGTATGGACTGCCGGTGCCTGCGGGGCCGGCACTGACTGAGGCGCTGAACATCTGCGCAGCACACTCTTCACCCTTGCCACCACCTCCCTTACCGAGAACGGCTTGGAGATGTAGTCATCCGCACCCAGGGTAAGGCCTGCAATCTTATTGTCCTCTGTGTCCTTGGCAGTACAGAAGATGATGGGGACAGATGCCGTGGACGGATCCTTCTTGAGAATCTGCGCCATCTTGAATCCGCTCATCCCGCCCATCATTATATCGAGCAGGATGAGGGAAAAACTTTTTATGTCTTTGCTCAGAGCCTCTTCTGCGCTGTAGGCCACTTCTACCTCGTAACCTTCGACCTCCAGATTGAACTGGAGAATCTCACAGATGGACTCCTCGTCATCGACTACTAAAATTCTTTGCATACGCAAATTTAATATAATTCCGTTATCGGCCTCTTATTACTTACCTTTCACCGTAGAAAGATAAGTATAGGCACGGATCAGATGCTTGAGGTCATCAGCCATCTGCTGGGTCTCCTGCAGGATGGTCTGGTACAGTATGTAGATATTGAAGTTGGAGGTATCGGACTCGGCGTTGAAACGTTCGAGGTTGTTCTGGCGGAGTACGGCAACTTCTTTCTTGTACGCGGATATCTCCTTCGTGAGTTCGGTAGGGGTAGCGGCCGGATCGAATTTGTCGACATAGTCCGTAGCCTTTTTCAGCAGCACGAGAAATGCCTCGCTGACAGGTGCGAACTCCTCGGCGCAGTCCTTCGGCAGAGGGTTGAAATTGTTCTCGAGATGCTCCTTGCAGGGCTCCGATATACGTTTGAGGCTATACAGGAGCTGGGAGGTATTGTTGGACTCTAGGTGGAACCAGGTGCTGGCCTGTACCGAGACTGTGGGGTCCGTGCGCTTGAGTGCAAGTATCTCCTTGCGTCTTACAGCCTTGTAGTCGGAAATCTCGGCATGGAGGGTGTTGAACTGCCGGCGCAGGCACTTGAGGTTCTCGTTCACGAAGCAGTCGATGAAGTTGGTATAGTAGTTGGAGACATAGTTGAGCTCCTTCACTGTACCTTCCTGAATCTGTCCCTTGAGCAGTGTCCATACCTCTTCAGGGTCACCCGATGACATCATCTGGTCGAAGACTGTCTTGTTCTTCTCGTTCTCGTGAGCTTTCTTGTTGAAACGGATATTGCTTCTGATGATTATGAACAGGGCCACAAGGCTGAGCAGTATCATGGCAATGAAGCTGCCATAGTGCATTATCAGGGCCATCGCGAAGCAGACAGCGAAGGCTATCACTGCTGTCAGCAGCCAGCCGCCCATCACGGACATCATACCGGTCACCCTGCCTACGGCGCTCTCGCGGTCCCAGGCGCGGTCCATCAGGGAAGTACCCATGGCCACTGTGAATGTCACGAAAGTAGTGGAAAGAGGCAGTTTGAGGGAGGTGCCAAGGGCAATGAGGAGGGATGATACCACCAGGTTGACGGCAGCCCTCATCTGGTCGAAGGCAGCACCTTTCACGAGAATGGCCTCGTCCTTGTTGAAGCGGCTGTCGATCCAGTTGCGGACTCTCAGCGGAGTGACCTTCTCCAGCCATGTTGCGAAAGAGTTGGCTATCTGTACGAGACGGCGGCCAGTAGCGGAGCTTCCGAATGTGGCCTCGGACTCGTTCTGATTGGTGAGATTGACCTCGGTGTTGATCACGTTGCGGGCCTTTCTGGATGTCGCCAGGGCAAATACCATGGTGGCTCCGGAGAGTATCAGGAATATCATCGGAGTATGTGCCGGCTCGAGAAGACTGCCCATCAGGTAGTTGTCAGCACCCACACCCATACCGTTCGCAGAATAGTCCTGCCATGCGGAGAAGCCTGCGAGAGGCACGCCGACGAAGTTGACAAGGTCATTGCCGGCAAAGGCCATAGCTAGCGAGAGCGTACCCATCAGCACTATGACTTTCAGGATATTTACCTTGCACCAGTGCAGTATCTGCATGATAATGCTGCTGCCTACGAAGAGACAGAGAACCAGCATTCCCGTATGCTCCTTGATCCATGCATTGGCATCTGCCGTCATGAAGGAGGAATCCTTCAGACCTTTTATCAGAAGGAAATATACGATGGCCGTAACCGCAATGCCGCCGAAGATTCCGGCCAGGTATTTCATCCGGGGCTTATAGTTGAAAGTGAATATCGTACGGACTATCCACTGGATTATCATACCGAATATGAATGCTATCGCTATGGAGAGGAATATGCCGAGGATCACGGAGAGAGCCTTGTCCGTGTTGATCATCTGCGCGAATGTCAGGGCCCCGTCGGTCTGGATATTCTTGATCATGGCAAGGGCTACCGTACCTCCGAGCAGCTCGAATACTAGGGATACCGTCGTGGAAGTAGGCAGACCTCTCGAGTTGAATGCGTCCAGCAGTATCACGTCAGTCACCATTACCGCCAGCATAATCGTTATCAGCTCTGCAAAGCTGAAATACTGAGGCTGGAAGATACCATGGCGGGCGATATCCATCATACCGTTGGACAGGGATGCTCCGAGGAACACTCCGATAGATGCGATGATGATGAGGTTCCGGAATTTCGCGGTCTTGGAACCTACCGCGGAGTTGAGAAAGTTTACAGCGTCGTTGCTCACGCCGACAATAATGTCCGAAATGGCGAGGCAGAAAAGGAAAATGATGATTCCTATGTACAAAAACTCCATAACACATGAATATTTCGGACGCAAAAGTATGTCCGGGATGTTACAAAACCATTACAAAACGGTAACAAGAATATGAAACTCTTACATTTTCAAGGAATTCTCCGTACCTTTGGGATATAGTTAAAAACATCATGACGAACAATATGGAAAGGAAAATAGTTCTTGTTACCGGTGCCGTCAGCGGCATCGGGGAAGCCTGCGCCAGAAAATTCGCTGCAGAAGGCTATGACGTCATCATCAACTGCCGCAAACCCGAAAAGGGAGAAGCCCTTAAGGCCGAGCTGGCCGCGCTTGGAGCCGATGCCCTCGTGCTGCCCTTCGACGTCCGCTACAGGGACCAGATCATAACGGCCCTGGGCTCACTGGAAGGAAAATGGAAAAACATCGACGTACTCATCAACAACGCCGGACTGGTCTTCGGCGTGGACAAAGAGTTTGAAGGCAACCTCGACGAATGGGACATCATGATAGACACCAACATCCGCGGCCTCCTCTCCATGACCCGCCTTGTGGTTCCCGGCATGGTGGAGCGCGGACGCGGCCACATCATCAACATAGGCTCCATCGCCGGTGACGCGGCCTATCCAGGCGGCAGCGTGTACTGCGCGACCAAGGCAGCAGTGAAGGCCCTCTCAGACGGCCTGCGCATCGACCTTGTGGACACACCTCTGAGAGTCACCAACATCAAGCCCGGCCTCGTGGAGACCAACTTCTCCGTTGTACGCTTCCGCGGCGACAAGGCCAAGGCCGACAATGTATATAAAGGTATCCGCCCTCTGACCGGAGCCGACATCGCCGAAGTGGCATGGTTCGCCGCCAGCGCACCCGAGTACATGCAGATTGCGGAGGTCCTCGTAATGCCCACCAACCAGGCGACCGGCACCATCACCTACAAGCAATCCTGACATCCATTTTACTCTACCATCATGAAACATTTGCAAATCTCAATGATCTGCACCGCCTGCTGTCTGCCGCTCGTCCTTTCCGGATGCGGCAGCCGGCAGAACGCGGCAACGGACGGCGGCCTTGTCTCAGTACAGTATGAGAAGCTGCCCCAGGGAGAAGACCTGCAGCTGTCCGAATGGGTCGGAGAGCCGGAATTCATTGCGCTGGACAGCAGTGTCCCCGAGGCATTTACTGATGGCGGCGACATCACCGTCTCAGAGCACTACATCGGAATATTCCCCAACACGGAAAGACCCTTCAAGCTCTTTGACCGCGCTACCGGAAAATTCCTCTACAATGTCGGCAACATAGGACGCGGCCCCGGAGAATACAACCGGATATCCTTCGCGCAGATTGATGAGACCGGAGGAAAAATCTGGATAAGCACCTTATATGACAACAAAATCCATACATACGACCTCAGTACCGGCCGGTTCCTGGAAGACCTTTCCCTGGCTTATGAGGCGGAAGGCAACCCGAATCAGGGTTACAACTTCCTGGTTGACGGCTCCGCGCAGACCATTACCATAGCCACGACTCCGTTTGACAACGGATGCCCGTTTATTGCCTGGTGCCAGGACTACGAGGGCAATGTCCTTTGGGAGATTCCTAAAACAAGGACTATACCGGAGAATGCTATGCTCAGCCTCCATACCTCTCTCAATGTGGGCGGAGCTCTGGATATCTCACAGTGGTCGATGAACACCCAGCAGGACACCCTGTTCGTCATCGAGGACAGAGAGCTGCATCCGCTGCTTACGATGGAGCTAGGAAAGACTACAGAGCCCAACGCCTTGACATTCAACGATGGAGATTATCTGCATGAGCCCTATATCCTGCCGGACTACGTACTTGTGAACATCAGCCAGACAAAAATGGTAACAAGCAGAAACACCGGCTCAGGGGCAAGCATAAGCCTGGAGACAGATCTGCTGCCTGCAATAGTACTGGACCGCCGGACCGGGAAGGTCTCACGCCGCACAGTCATTGACGACATCCTGACGATGGACAAGACCAGTCCCTCTTTCAAATGCGGATACCTCGCAGAGTCCTACAGTGCGGAATATTTCATAGATAAAGCCGCAGAAGCTCTGGAGGAAGGCAATCTCAGCAACGCCGCCCGCAGAAGCATCTCCACCATTCTGAAGAGCCTCGGCAAGGAAGACAATAATGTAATCATGCTGGCGCCGCTGAAATAACGCATACCGCTGATATAAAATGATATATGTACATCCGCTATTTGGAGAGCAGCTTCCTGACGATAGTGGAGATGAGACGGCCGTCGGCCTGGCCTGCAAGCTTCTTGGTGGCAACGCCCATCACCTTGCCCATGTCGGCCATTGAGGATGCGCCTACTTCGGCCATGATAGCCTTTACGGCTTCCTCTACCTGAGCCTCAGAGAGAGCTGCCGGGAGGTATTTCTCCATCACGGCGGCCTCGGCCAGCTCATTGTCCGCAAGGTCCTGACGGGCCTGCTGGGAATAGATCTCCGCACTCTCCTTCCGCTGCTTCACTAATTTCTGCACTATCTTGACCACCTCGGCATCCTCGAGGCTGTCCTTGGCACCTCCTTCGGAGGTCTTGGCGAGAAGAATCGCGGCCTTGACCGCACGTGTGGCCGCGAGAGCTACCTTGTCCTTGGCGACCATTGCCGCCTTTATATCGGACTGTATCTGCTGTTCGAGTGACATAATCTGTTATTGGTTTTTGAATGTGCTTTGCAGGAAAAGTTCGTCCATCTGCGCCTGGTCGATGCGCGAAGGAGCGTCAAGCATCATGTCGCGGCCCTGATTGTTCTTGGGGAATGCGATGAAATCCCTGATGCTCTCCTGTCCGCCGAAGAGGGCGCAGAAGCGGTCGAAACCGAATGCGATGCCTCCGTGGGGAGGAGCGCCGTACTTGAAGGCGTTGATCAGGAAGCCGAAGCGGTAATCCGCGTCCTCATGGCTGAAACCGAGGACCTCGAACATACGCTCCTGGATCTTGGAATCGTGGATACGGATGGAGCCGCCGCCCACCTCGGTACCGTTGAGCACGAAGTCGTATGCATTGGCACAGACGCGCTCCAGATCTTCCTTGCGGTCGCTGTAGAACCACTCTAAGTGCTCGGGCTTGGGAGCGGTGAAGGGATGATGCATGGCGTAGAAGCGGGAAGTCTCGTCATCCCACTCCAGCAGGGGAAAGTCCACCACCCACAGGGGGGCGAATACCTTAGGGTCGCGCAGGCCGAGACGGTTACCCATCTCGATACGCAGGGAGCCGAGGGCAGTGCGCATCTTGTTCCGTGTACCGGCGAGAATCAGGATCAGGTCGCCCTTCTGAGCCTCGACGGCTGCAGCCATGGCGGCCAGGTCGTCGGGAGTGAGGAATTTGTCGGCCGAAGACTTGAAGGTGCCGTCCTCATTGCACTTGATGTAGACCAGGCCCTTGGCGCCTATCTGGGGACGCTTTACCCACTCGGTCAGCTCGTCGGTCTGCTTGCGGGAGTAGCCGGCGCATCCGGGAACGGCGATACCGCCCACGTACTCCACGGAGTCGAATACAGGGAAGTTATGTCCCTTGGCCAGGGATGTAATCTCGTGCAGCTTCATGCCGAAGCGGATATCGGGCTTGTCCGAGCCGTATGAGTCCATGGCCTCGGAATAGGGCATCTTGTAAAAAGGTTCGGTGAAGTCCTTGCCGAGCACGTTGTGGAAGAGGGTCTTGATCATGCCCTCGAACATTTCCAGCACGTCGTCACGCTCCACGAAGGACATCTCGCAGTCTATCTGGGTGAACTCCGGCTGACGGTCGGCCCTGAGGTCCTCGTCCCTGAAGCAGCGCACGATCTGGAAGTAGCGGTCGTATCCGGCCACCATGAGGAGCTGCTTCTGCTGCTGGGGGCTCTGGGGCAGAGCATAGAACTGGCCTGGATTCATGCGCGAAGGCACCACGAAGTCGCGGGCCCCCTCGGGAGTAGACTTGATCAGATAAGGGGTCTCTATCTCCATGAAGCCCTTGCTGTTTAGGTAGTTGCGCACCTCGTGAGCCATCCGGTGACGCAGCATCAGATTCTTTTTCAGTGGATTGCGGCGCAGGTCAAGGTAGCGGTACTTCATACGGAGGTCATCACCGCCGTCGGACTCGTCCTCAATGGTGAACGGAGGAGTGGCAGCCGCATTGAGCACATTCAGGGACTCGAGACGCACCTCGATGTCACCGGTGTCGATTCTGGAGTTCTTGCTCTGACGCTCCAGGACAGTACCTGTAACCTGTATTACATATTCGCGGCCCAGCTTCTCCACCTGAGCATTGAGCTCTGCAGAAGCCGACTCGTCGATAACAATCTGTGTTATACCGTAACGGTCCCTCAGGTCGATGAAGCTCATACCGCCCATCTTCCTGACCCTCTGGACCCAACCGGCCAGAGTGACCCTCTGTCCGGCATTTGCAAGGCGAAGTTCGCCGCATGTGTGTGTCCTGTACATAACTTGTCGATAATTTGCAGGTGCAAAAGTAGGAAAAAAATGCACTCATTTATCCTGCCTGACTGTTAAAAGTCCACTCCGAACTTGAAGCCGAGCATCAGCCAGCGGTTATCGCTGTTGGAAAGGAATACGTACTTGAGGTCTATGCCCGTATGAAACCATTTAAGAGGACGGTAGAGCAGCGTCGTGCCGACACCGAACACGGCTCTGGTCGACTCGGGGACCTGATGGATGGTGCCGTGGCCCACACCGGCCTCCACCGTAGGACAGATGGTGAGCCTGCCCGTCTGGTTTCCGAAAAGCAGGGACAGATAGGCCGTGCCCATCACCATACCTTTCATCTTCGAATGGGTATAGATCGTGCCCTTGGTGACCAGGCCGCCGAGATTGATGCCCGCCTCCAGATTATTGTTGAGGAAAGTGTATCCAAACCCAACCGCCTCGTAGCCGAATTTCTCGGGTCCGCTGGTGAACACCGGGAAGGCCAGACTGATATTTGCCGTAAAGTCACCGCGTGTCCTCTCCTTCTCCGGCACCGGGTCATCGGCTTGATGCCCCATAGCCGTAAATGGCAACAACTGCAATATAATAACAACGATAGCGGCACGCAAGGCCGCATGCCAGGCGAAGTGTGTTTTCATAGATCATAGAATAGTTCATAACATTGTTTCCGTTTGACAAAATTAGAAAAAAGTGTACATATGCGGCCGATTTTACTGAGAAATATGGAGAAAATAAGCTGGAAAATGCTCGCGGCAATATTTCACAAGGAACCTGTCACCGGGAAGAAGGTCGACGGGACAGCCTTCAGTGCGGAAGCAAGGTGCCTGTTATCCGCGATTATTCAATTCGGATTATTTGATTTGCATAATTCAGATTGAATAATTTGAGACGGGGTGTGGTCAGTCACATAAAATTGAATTACTTTTGCGGCCGTTTTGCTTACACAAATGGCTATGGAGAAAATAAGCTGGAAAGGCCACGGCGCGATGCTGGCGGCCAACTGCATCTGGGGGCTGATGGCCCCGGTGGCGAAAATAGTCATGGCGGGAAGTATCATCACCCCGCTGGTACTCACGGACCTGCGGGTATTCGGGGCAATGGTGCTCTTCTGGGTCGCCTCCCTCTTCCGGAAGCCGGAAAAGGTAGAACCGAGGGACATGATCAAGCTGTTCGCGGCCTCCCTCCTGGCAATAGTGTTCAATCAGGGCCTCTACGTCTTCGGAGTGAGCCTTACCTCCCCTGCCGATGCCTCCATCATAGCCACCAGCATGCCGCTATGGGCAATGATATTGGCGGCATTCTTCCTCAAGGAGCCCATCACCGGCAAGAAGGTCTGCGGCATCGCTTTCGGAGCCGGCGGCGCCCTGCTGCTCATCCTCGGCGGCAGTCATGCAGCGGCGGCAGCAGCCGGGAGTACTACAAATATCGGCGGGGACCTGCTGATCCTTTTCGCCCAGCTCAGCTACGCCTCCTACCTCGTCCTTTTCAAGAATTTTGTAAGCAAATACTCCATCTTCACCATCATGAAGTGGATGTTCACCTATGCCTTCATCTGCCTTCTGCCCTTCTCCTACCACGACCTGATCGCCACTGACTGGGCCGGCCTGACCTGGGGCAATATAGGCGGCATCCTCTACGTCGTGGTCCTCGCCACATTCCTATGCTATGTCCTGGTAGTCGTAGGACAGAAGGCCCTGCGGCCCACTGTCGCCGGCATGTACAACTACATCCAGCCCATAGTCTCGGTCACAGCCTCCATCTACCTCGGCCTCGACACCTTCAGCTTCGTGAAAGTCCTCGCTGTCCTGCTCATCTTCACAGGAGTCTGGCTCGTCACCGCCAGCAAGAGCCGCGCACAGCTTGAGAAGGAGAAAGCCGCATGAATCCATTATTCAAAATAAATTATTTAATTTAAATTATTCGATTTGCATAATTTAATTTGAATAATTACATTTGCGGTAAAATAAACTTAATATGGAAACAAATCCTTTTATCGTCTCCGGCAGCATAGATCCGGAGTACTTCTGTGACCGCCGCGATGAGTCCGCCAGACTGATCAAGTCGCTGACGAACGGCAACAACGTGGTTCTGATGTCTCCCAGGCGCATGGGCAAGACCGGACTGATACAGTTCTGCTACAGCAGAAGTAAACTGAGCGGATATCATAAGTTCTTCATCGATATCCTCCACACTACCGGGCTCAAAGAACTGACATACCTTCTGGGAAAGGAAGTCTTCAACCGCCTGGCATCTTCAGACCGCAGGATGATCAGTCTGCTGATCCGCACCTTGAAATCCATCAGCGGCAAACTGGGTTTCGACCCTGTCAGCGGACTTCCGGCATTCTCCTTGGAGTTGGGCGACATAGACCGGCCGGAGTACACTTTGGAAGAGATTTTCACATGTCTGCAGGAGGCAGGAAAGCCATGCATAGTGGCGATAGACGAATTTCAACAAGTAGCCAAGTATCCTGAAAAGAACATAGAGGCTCTGCTCCGCTCTCACATCCAGCGGATAAGCAACGCCAAATTCATATTTGCAGGCAGTGAGCGGCACCTCATGCAGGAGATGTTCACCTCCTCGGCCAGGCCCTTCTATCAGAGTGCGGATATGCTGGAGCTCGGCCCGATCGAGCGCAGTACCTATATTGACTTCGTCACCGGACATTTCAGCAGCAGGAACCGCACCATAGAGAAGGAAACTGCCGGAGAAGTCTACGACCTGTTCGAGGGCAACACCTACTGTATGCAGCGGACATTCAACGAATCCTTCGCCGACACACCGGACGGGGAAACATGCACTCCCGGGACCACATCACACGCCATCCGCAGCATCATCACCCTGCTCGAACCCACATACCGCGAGATATTGTCCAACATCCCGGAGAAGCAGAAAGAACTTCTCTACTCCATAGCCATAGACGGCAAGGCGGAAAGCATCACATCCGCCGCATTCATCCGCAGCCACGGCCTCGCCTCCGCCAGTTCCGTCCAGGCCGCATCCAAGAAACTGCTTGAGAAAGGTCTCGTCACTGTCATCGATGGCACCTGGTCACTTAACGACCGCTTCTTCGCAATGTGGATACGGGAAATGCTTTTCGGCAGATAAATAAAAATGGGTCCGGCGTCAGTGGTTCACCGGGCCCATCATCGTAACACAAAGGGTCATTTAGAAATTCAGAAACTCCAGGAATTCCTCCTCGGAGCAGCTTCCGATGGGGCCTGAGAGTGTTTTGCCTTCAGAATCCACCACTGCGTAAAGCGGCTGGGACGCCGAGGCGAACTGCTTCATCTCGAAGTCGCGGTAGCGGCGTCCGAGAGTGCGGAACTCAGGATCTTCTGTTTTATCATCCACATACAGATTTGCGATCACGAAGTCTGCAGAAAGTTTCTCCATTACTGCCGCAGAGGAGAGTACCGTTGCCTCCATCTGCTTGCACACGCTGCAGGTGTGGGACTTGAAGGCGATGAACACCGGTTTGCCGGCAGCCTTGCTTTCGGCGAGAGCCTCTTCGAGGTTGGTATAGCTCTTTATGGTGGAGTAGCCCGAGGCAGCTGTGTTGTCCCCTGCGCCGGCGGCATTGTTCCCTGAGGATATTGTCAGTGTGGAGCCGTCCATCGGAGGAATGAGGCCGGAAATGCTCTGGAGCGGGGCTCCGAAGAGGCCGGGGATGAGGTAGAAGGCAAATGTGATGCAGACGATTCCTGCGATGTGCCTGCCCCAGCCAATGCCCTCAGTGGGGGAGTCGTGGCTGGTGCGGAAGACTCCGAGGAAGTATAGGCCGAGCAGCAGGGCGAGGACTGCCCACGTGGCGATGAAGCCCAGGCGGGTGATGACGCCCCATCCGAAGTACGCGTCGATGTTGTAGAGGAACTTCATGGCGAAGGCGAGCATGATGTAGGCGAATACGACCTTGACCATGTTGAGCCAGCCGCCGGACTTCGGGAGCTTCTTCATCACTCCGGGGAAGAAGGAGAGGACGACGAAGGGCAGGGAGAATCCCAGTCCGAAGACGGCCATGCCGACGATGGGCCTGAGGGCCACCCCGTCGAGGACGGCGGCGGCGAGGATCGAGCCCACGAAGGGGCCGGTGCAGGAGAAGGAGACGATGACCATCGCCAGGGCCACGAAGAAGGCGGCCACGTACCCTCCCTTGTCGGCCTCGCGGTCGGCCTTGTTGGCCAGGCCCGAGGGCAGGGTTATCTCGAACGCGCCGAGGAACGACACGGCGAAGACGAGGAAGAGGAGGGCGAAGATGAGGTTGGGTATCCAGTGTGTGCCGATGGCGTCGGTGGCCGCGGTGCTCTGGAAGAGGGCCACGACGAGTCCGAGGAGGGTGTAGATGACCATGATGGAGAGGCCGAAGATGACTCCCTTCATGATGCCCGCACGTTTGGTGCTGCCACCTCCGATGAGGAAGCCCACGGTCATGGGTATCATGGGGAAGACGCAGGGGGTGATGACCCCGGCGAGTCCGGCGAGGAAGGCTATGAGCAGGAAGCTCCAGAAGCCCTGGCCGGCCGCCTTACCGCCCTTGGAGGGGGCTGCGGATGCCTCTCCCGGCGCTGCCGTGGGGTCCACCTTGACGGAGACCTCGCTCTCGTTGAGGGTGCACTCTGCCCCGTTGCAGGTCTGGTACTCGAGGTATCCGGTCACTGTGAAGGTCTCCTGCGAGGCAGGGACGATGACCTGGCGGAATTGCGCGGTGCCCTCGAAGTACTTGACGTCGATGCCGAAGCCCTCGTCTAGTTTGACGTGGGCCTCCTCAACGTCCTGCAGCCCTCCGGAGAGGGTGAAGGCGGAGCTTTCGTCGGCGGTGAAGGAGGTGGCCATCGGACCGCCGCTCACCGGAACGGTGCTGTACATGTACCAGCCCGGTTCGAGGCTGACGGTCAGCAGCAGCTCGACGTTGCCGTCGGGCAGGACGGAGGCTTTCGAGTCTACTGAGATTACGCCCTGTGCGCTGGCGCACAGGGCTATAAGGCCGGCTAAGACGGCCATGACAGTTCTTTTGAAGTTCATAGTCAATTTATTTGAACAGTTCGGCTACTTTCTCAGCCAGAGCCTCTCCACGGACATTCTCAGCCACGATACGGCCGTCTGCATCCACAAGGTACATCGTAGGGATGGCCCTCACCTTGTAGAGTTTGGCAATGTCGGACTCATCGAGGAAGTTGGGCCATGTAAGCTGCTCATCCTCGATGGCTTTCTTCCAGTCCTCCGCATTTTTGTCTCTGGAGATGCTTATAATCTGGAAACCTTTGGAGCTGTACTTGGCATAGAGATTCCTGAGGTTGGGTATCTCCCTACGGCAGGGGGCGCACCACGATGCCCAGAAATCGATCAGGATGTATTTCTTGCCCTCACTGAGCTGCGCAAGGGAATATTCCTTTCCGGAAGCGTCCTTGACGGTGAAGTCGGGCACCTTCTCACCTATCATTCCGGCGGGATACAGTTCGGCACGCACCATCTTTCCATAATAGGAATCCTTAGCCTCCTGGCTGAAAGCCTCATATACGGGACGCATGTCCTCGGACAGATATGTCGTCAGGGATATCATCATCAGGGGTGCCCAGAAAGAGTCCTTGTTGTCCATGAAAGTCTTGTTGTACAAGGAATCCAAGGTGCTGAAGAACTTATGCTCGTCTGCCAGCATTGCTTTTCCTGCCTTGCTGTTCATGAGTTCCTCGACCTTCCTGGTATCGCCCTTTCCCTTTGCCTCTCCGATGGCAGCGATTATCTCTGCATGCCTGCGCTGATTGGCACTGAAAACCGAATCCATGCCGTAGCGGACCTGCATGAGCTCATAGTAACGGTCACTCATAGGAGAGCCGGTCACCTTGAGAGTTCCCAGTCCATAACTTGCCGTGCCGTCAGCGTCGGCAGAGGATGACACTGAGCCCGATATCTCCATTTTGGTATTTTCCACCATGAGATTGCGGTAGCCGTAGGCATCCTTCACTATCAGCGACACGGCCGTAGGCTGCTCCACGATACCGGTGAAGGTAAACTTACCGTCCGTTACGGTTGCCTCCGCCAGAGGATCCATCACCTCGTGAGCGACAGGTATAAGCTGAACGACCGCATTGTCGGGGATACCCTCGACTGAACCCTTGATGATGTAACCGCCCTTTGGCGCCTTCGGGCCGCATGCCGAGACAGCTGCGACAGATGCGAAGAGGAGAACCAGTTTAAAAAGATTACTTTTCATTTTACATTGATTTTATGTTATCTGTCTACATTCTGCGTAATGGTGCCGTTTCCGGGGTTGTTGATGGCTCCGGCCGGGAATGGCATGGTCCATAAATGAGAGCCGGGGCTGAGGGTATAGGTCCGGCCGTCGTATTCCTTGGTCAGGGTGCGGGCGTAGGTACCTTCGGCGTTGAAGCGGCGGGCGTCGGCGAAGGGCACGATGGAGAAAATCAGCTCGTTGTCCTTGGTCCGGCGGATAAGGTCAATGGCCTCCTCAAGGTCTGCTGCGGTCAGAGGCGCGTACACATCCGGACGGATACGGGTCTGGCGCACGGTGTTGAGCACGTCCATGGCACCGGAGATGTCTCCACCGCGGGCCAGGCACTCGGCCTTGATGAGGTAGACCTCGCAGGTGGTGAGTCCGCCCCAGTTGAAATATCCGTTGCCCACTCCGTCATAGTAGGTATCCTGGTTCTCGGAACGGTATTTCCAGCGGGACATGAACTTGGCGTCTCCATCCTCGAAGCACTCTGCCCTCCATACCGGAATATCCAGTTCGTAGGTGGTGTAGTTGGGAGAGCCGTTGCCGCAGCGGAAATAGTAATTCTCCACGTAGGAATAGTCTGTCGGGGTAGGCAGGCCTGTATAGTCGTCGGGATTCTCTATGGCGGCGATATGGTCGTCATAATAAGCATTCCAGTCGTAAAGAGCGCTGTTCTGGCCCAGAGCAAGCTCCGCATACTCCAGAGCCTTGGTATAGTCCTGCATCTGGAGGTAGACACGGGCCAGGAGAGCGTAGGCTGCACCAAGGTTCGGATGTATCACCGTCATGGACTCCTCGGGCAGACCTCCGTCTATGGCTTCCTCCACTCCCTGGATGATGAAGTCATACATCTCCTGTATGGTCACCTGCTCGCTGGGAGCATCTATCACCGAACTGGTAATGAGGGGCACGCTCAGTTTCTCTCCTGCTGTAGCGGCCTCGTAGGTGTCGGCATAGTAGTTGACCAGCACATAGTAGCAGAGGGAACGGATGACCTTGGCGTATGCTATCACCTCCGCACGCTCGGCATCAGTAGCCTCGGTTGCAGTGGGGACGTATTCAATTATAAGGTTGCAGGAAGAAATAGCGGAGTACATCCGATAATATGTACCCTCATCCGAGTTGTTCAGCATGATACGGTCGGCCGACTCATCCCACATGTAGTTGGCCCGGGTAAGGGTGGGACTGTTGAGATTGGAGACGGTCACATAGTAGTCATTCAGCAGATAAAGGGCGTTGCTGACGGGAGTCTGTCCGATGGTGTACTCGTCACGCAGCAGTGACTCGAAGTCTGCAAGCGTAGTGGGTATCTTCTCTCCCTTAGGAACGATATTCAGGTAATCGTCGCATGACGAGAAGACCGGAAGGCATGCTATGATGAATATGTACAGAAACTTTTTCATAAGTATCATTTTTATCTACGTTAGAAATTCAAATAAAGGCCGAGAATGAAGGTCGGCTTGTTGTAGCCTCCCAGCAGGTATTTGGCCTCGGGACTTGCCGCTATCATGAAGAGGTTCTCCGCTGCCAGCATGATGCGCGCGCTCTTCATGGCCATCTTGCTGCAGGCATTGGAAGGGAGTCTGTAGGTAAGCGACAGGTTGTTCAGGGAGAGGTTGGAGGCATCTATGATATTGATGGAGGACTGGGCGTACATGCTGTAATAGTTGTAGTTGTACAGCGGGTTCTCGGAAGAGATGTAGCGGGGTACGTCCGTATGGGCCTCGTCACCGGGCTGCTGCCAGCGGTCGGATATACGGTTGCTTACAGGAGCTATGCTGCCGTTGATGAACGGAAGGCTGGTATTTCGCATCTTGTGCCCGCCCTCGAAGAGGAACTGAGCCGCCAGTTCCCAGTTGCGCCACCTGAGATTGAGGTTAAGCGCACCGCTGTAAACAGGCACTGTCGTTCCGAAATAGAGCAGGTCCTCGATATCGGACGGAGTCATGTCATCGTACAGTTCTCCGTTACGGTCGTAGAGCTGAGGGGTTCCCTGTTCGCTCAAACCTGCCCACCGGTAGCCGTAGATGGCGTTGTAGGGATTTCCGATGCGGGGATAGGCCGTAGGATGATCAATCAGGAGGTAGGACACCGGGGCCTCCACATTGACGTAGGTCACCTCATTCCTGTTGTAGCTGAAGATAGCGCCTATGTCAAATCTCCAGTCACTGGTGCTTACCGCCGTACCGTTCAGGGAGATCTCAAAGCCCTCGTTGACCATCTCTCCGTTGTTGATGGTGTAGGTGCTGTAGCCCCAGCCCTCGGTCGGTACACCGTTGGTATTGGCCAGGAGGTCTGTACCGTTTTTATAGTAGTACTCCACCGTACCGCTCAGCCTGTTGCCCAGCAGGGAGAAGTCCACTCCGACGTTGGTGGTGGCTGTCTTCTCCCATCTCAGATTGGGGTTCGGGCGGCTCTGAATAGTTCCGGAGATACCGCCCACATGCTGGTTGGAACCGAAGTTGGCCGTCATGTACGGGGCTGAATTCTTCGCGATGTTACCGCCGATACCATAGCTGAAACGCAGTTTGAGCATATCGACCCAGTCGGCACCCTGCATGAATTCCTCGCGGTCGATGTTCCAGCTGGCCCCCACGGACCAGATAGGACGTTTCTGATATTTGGAGCCGGTGGAAAAGAGGTTGGTCTTGTCCCAGCGGATACTTCCGCTCACGGTGTACCGGCCGTCGTAGGTGTAGGCCGCATTGCCGTAGAACGACACGTAGCGGTTCACCAGCTCCAGGAGATAGGCAGTATTATGGTTAGTGAAACTTCCCCAGCCCCAGATGCTGCTCATGGAGCTCAGGCCGACCTGGTCAATCAGGGAATAGGTCATCAGATCCGGGTCGTAGTTGTAGAGAGTGCGGTTCTCATAATTGTTCTTGTTCTCCCTGGTCTCGGTTCCCACCAGCACCGTCACCTCGTGCTTTTCGGCGAAAGTCTTGTTGAAATCCAGCTGCTGGCGGAAGTTGTACGCTCTGGTAATATTGTTTGAAGTAAAATAAATGTTTCCGTAAGGGATGTTGAAGGTCGCCGTTCCGTCTCCGTTGGAGGAAGCGTATGTATTGACTGTATTGCGGACATCGTAGGAGTCCTTGCTGCGCAGCTGTTCCGTAGCGTAATTGGCATACTCGTACTGGAAGGAGGCGGTGTACTTCAGCCAGTCAGTGAACTTAATGGCAAGGCGGGCGTATGTACGGTTACTGAAATTCTTCTGACGGGTCAGGTTCATGCCTATCTCGTCAAGGGGAGTGATGTCGAGATTATACAGACCGTTCGAGTTGAGGATACTCATATTGTATGCAGAGTACCTGTCTTCCTGACGGTTGGTATAGTACGAGCCGTCCCCGTTCACCAGCCTGTCGTAGGGCATGTAGGTATATCCGGGGGAGAAGAGGCTGAAACTCTGGGTACTGCCGCTGCCGTAATTGAGATAGGTACCCACGTCCAGGGTGAGCCACTTGGTTATCTGAGTGGTATTCTGAATGTTGATGCCGATATCGTCATTATCGGTGTATTTGTCGCTTCCCAGGTTGTTGCGGTAGGTGATGGAGGCATTGAACGTATTCTTCTCGCTGCCCCTTCCGAACGAGAGGTTGTACTGCTGGCTGAAAGGGTTGCGGGCGCCGTAACGCTCGATGTCATCATAGTAACTGTATCCCATAGCCGCAAGAGCCGCGAGCTGTGCGTCCACCTCCGACTGAGTCATCTGTCCTGCATAGCCGCGGAGCAGGGCGCGGATACCCTGTGTGGTGAAGGTGTTGTCATCCAGCAGTCCCTGGGCGTATGCCGCTGCTCCGGCTCCCTGCAGGTCAGGGTTCTGGGCAGCCCACTCGCGCTCAAGTTCCACCATAGTGGCGGCATCGGCCAGGTACTTATCGGCGTAAGTGGAATAAGGCTGAAGTGACAATGTGGCGGAGAAGGACACATTCATCTGGCCTTTCTGCGCCCTCTTGGTAGTGATGACCACCACTCCGTTCGCCGCACGGGCTCCGTAGATGGAAGCGGCGGCAGCATCCTTCAGGACAGTAATGCTCTGGATGTCCTCTGGGTTGATATCGGGCACGCTCTCCACCCAGTTGCCGTAGCCGTCATTGGTAGTCTTCTCTACCGGAAAGCCATCGATAACGTAGAGCGGGGTAGTCAGACCGTTCATGGATGTGACACCCCTTATCTGCCCGTCGGTCAGACCTGCGACACGTCCCTCCAGCATGGTGCTGACATTTGAGATACGCTGGGTCTCGAACTGTTCGGAATTGACTTTGGCGAAGGCTCCGGTAGTCCTCTCCTTGGAGATGGTCTGATAACCGGTAACCACTAACGCATCCAGCATCTCGACATCCGGAAGAAGGATTACGTTTATTCTGTCGCGGGAACCTACCTGTTCTTCCCTTGATCTCATGCCGAAGAAGTTGAACACCAGAGTCACCTCCGGATTGTCCGGCACCTCTATCTCATAGTAGCCGTCAGCATCGGTATATACTCCCGTGAACGTACCTTTCACTATGACATCCGCTCCGGGCAGCGGCAGGTCCTCGCCTTCCAGGACCTGACCGCGGATTATCCGGACACCCTGCCGGGTGCCGTCCTTCTGAGGAGAGGCCTCCTGAGCCTGAGGAGAAGGTTCCTGATGCAGGGCTACCTGCTTATCCATCAGCGTCCAGGTAATACCGGTCCCTTCGAAGACCGCTTCGAGGACATCTTTGATGTCCTGGCTGCTGACGTTAACTGTAACTGTCTGGGAAACATCCACAGAGCTGTTGCTGTAAACGAAGTTGTAACCGGTCTCCCGGGTAACTTCCTTGAGGACTTCTGAAAGTCTGAGGTTACTGCAGTTCACCTCATAGGTCTGCTGCGCCGAGGCCGATGCCAGTGACAGCATCAGCGTAATCAAAAGCGCCGGCAAAAACTTAACTGGTGTAGATTTCATCTCGGTTAATATTGGTTATTATAGTCATCTGACTACAATAATTACAATATTTCACCGGACTACCCTAAAGAAAATTTAACCGAGAGTTATCATATTTCCGTCCACGGCATAGACTATGTCGCAGGTGATGGCCAGGAGCTCCAGGACGCGGGTGATGGACTCGGAGCGGAAATCCGCAGTGAAGAAATTGCTGTATATGGAACTGTCACTGACCGTTATCTCTACCCCGTACCAGCGTTCCAGTGATTCCAGGACCTCCGGCATCGGAGTGTTGTCGAAATGCAGGGTGCCCTTCGTCCAGGCAATATCCCCTTCTATGTCAGGAGTCCTGTTGATATAGGCGTGTCCGTCCTTGACAGTAATTCTGGAACCTTCCTCCACTGCAAGGGTGCTGTTTTCGTCCGTCAGCATCTGGACAGACCCCCTCAGCAGGGTGAGCCTGACCTCTCTGTCCGGAGAATAGCAGGAAAGGTTGAAGGCAGTGCCTGTGACTCTGACCGCAGGACCTCCCGGGGTGCGGACATAGAACGGGTCCGAAGGGTCGGAATGCACGTCAAAATAGCCTTCTCCGCGCAAGGCGACCTCCCTGTTGCCGTTCTCATAATCATCGGCCACGAGCAGCTCGCTGCCGCAGTTGAGCCAGACGACGGAGGAATCTGGAAGGACGACACGGCTCCGGACACCATTGGACACCGTATATACATCGGCCGCCCTGGCTGTGAATACAGTCGGATCGACGGGGGGCTCCGTCCTCAGCAGCGACCAGCAGAAAAGACCGGCCAGGATAACCGCCGCCGCACGGAAACACCAGTCCACGGCAGGGGTTTTCCGCCTCCTGCCGCCGAATGACGGGACAGGCCCCAGATAGGGCTCGTCCGGCATGGTCGAGAAGACCTCGGCATTGAATTTACTCAGTTTTTCCTTATCCAGCTTTTCTTCCATAATCGGGTCTCTAATCTTTTCCTTGTCTATATAATACAATCAACTCCTGCCCTATCCTAAAATTTTTTCAAAAATTTTCACTACAGATATTCTTTCAGCCTGTTGCGGAAATGCCGCAGCGAGATCTTGATGTGATATTCCACAGCTTTGACGCTGAGTCCCTTTTTCGCGGATATCTCCCTGTTGGTCATGCCGTCGAGCCGGCTCATGTGGAAGGTGTCCCTGGCGGTGTCAGGCAGGGAATCGAATGTCTTCCTAATTAAAGAGGACAGCTCCAGCGAGTCTATCAGATGTTCCACTGACGGGTCCTCGAGGGCAGCTGTCCTTTCTTCCAAAACACTCGTAAGGGAAGGATCGGAAAACAGTTTCTTCTCCTTCAGAAAATTCAGGGTCCGGTTCCTGGCTATGGTAAAGACCCATGCGCGGAGATTCGAATCAGGCCGTATGGAACAGCGCTTCTCCCACACCGTACACAGGACGTCCTGGGCCAGGTCGCGGGCCTTCTCGCTGTCGCAGATATAACTTGTAATGAAGTGTACGAGATTGTTGTATTCCAGGCGGTAGAACACCTCGAACGCCTTCCCGTCTCCATTACGTATGTCCTCTGCGATATTGGCCATAAGCTGATCTGCAGTTTACAGCTTGTCGGCGATGGCAGCAAAGGCAGCGGCATCCGGACCGTCGGAGAATGCGGCGGGCCTGCCGGCGTCTCCGCCCTCCTCTACTGACATGTAGATGGGAATGCTGCCCAGAAGCGGGATATTCAGTTCCTCCGCCATCTTCCTGCCGCCGTCCTTGCCGAAGATGTAGTACTTCTCTTCGGGATGCTCCGCGGGGGTGAACCAGGCCATGTTCTCGACCAGTCCGAGTATCGGCACGTTCACGTCCTTGTGGCGGAACATGTTGATGCTCTTTATCACGTCGGCAATGGCCACCTGCTGGGGAGTGGTGACGATGACAGCTCCGGTCAGGGGGATGTCATGCACCATCGAGATATGGATGTCGCCCGTTCCGGGAGGCAGGTCTATGAGCAAGTAGTCCAGTTCGCCCCAGTCCACCTGCATGACTATCTGCTTCATGGCGTTGCTGGCCATGGGTCCGCGCCATATCAGGGCCTGCTCGGGTGCCACGAGGTGACCGATGGAGAGCAGCTTGATGCCCCACTTCTCGAGGGGAACTATCAGGTCCTTCTCCTCATCCATGTAGGGCACCTGGCCCTCCGTGCCGGTCATCTTGGGGATGGAGGGTCCGTAGACATCCGCATCCACCAGACCTACGCGGTATCCCTTCAGGGACAGAGCCACGGCCAGGTTGACCGAGACAGTGGACTTGCCCACTCCACCCTTGCCGGAGGCTATGGCGATGATCTTGCCGATGCCCCGGAGCTGGGTGTCGTCCAGCTCGTTGACCGTCTTCTTGGTAGGCTTGCGCTCCCGTACCAGCTCTATGATGGAAATCTTGGCATGAGGGAACTCGGCGGCCATCGCCTTCTCACACTCCTTCTTGACAGATGCCAGAAGCGGATCGGGAGAAGGCACTACCAGCTTGAAGCGTACCAGCACGGCCTTTTCTCCGGCCTGCGGATCCGTGGGTTCGACGGCAGCCCCGTTCCCGTCGAAGAGCTTGATGTCCTCGACGAGACCGAGGGAGACGATGTCCTTGTCAGCCGCCGGATGAATGATCTTTGAAAGTGTTTCTAAAATCATTTCCGTGTACAGGTTAATTATTCAACGATATCCAGCTCGTCGATCAGATTGGTGGCTCCGCCTAACTTCTCGATGATGAAGAGGACGTAGCGGATATCCACGCTGATGCACCTCTGGAGCTCGGGCTCGAAGATGATGTCACCGCTCATGGACTCCCAGTTGCCGTCGAAGGCCAGGCCGATTAGCTCGCCGCGGCCGTTCATGATAGGAGAGCCGGAGTTACCGCCGGTAATGTCGAGGTTGGAGATGAAGGCCACGGGCATCTCGCCGTTTTCATTGGCATAGCGGCCGAAATCCTTGGCCTCGTACAGCTCTTTCAGCTTCTCGGGCACTACGAACTCCCAGTTATTCGGGTCTTCCTTCTCCATCACGCCCTTGAGGGTGGTGTAGTAGTTGTAGAAAACGGCGTCACGGGGATAGTAGGGCATCACTGTACCGTAGGTCAGACGCATAGTGAAGTTGGCATCGGGATAGATGGCCTCGCCCTCACGCATCTCAAGAGTACCTGCGATATAATCCTTCTTACCCTGGGCGAACTGCTCGGCGTAAGAAACGAACTTCGTGGCATGAGGAATGGAAGCCTCGAGATAAGAGCCGCGTACCTTGACGGCAGGATCATTGTTGATGGCGGTCACATCTCCGGCAGCTATGGCAGCCTGAGCCTTCTCAAGAGATGTGAAGGCGGATGTGGCGTACAAATCTTCTACGAATGCATTGATATCACCGCCGAACCTGCTGTCGATGTCCTTGTAGAACGAAGGCAGTTGATCTGCGGGAATGCTCTCCCTGAGCAGCTGAATCATAGCAACAGCCACTTTTTTGTCTGTAGGCATGGAATAGTCCTCGTAGAATGATTCGAGACGGCTGTTCACGTCTGCCAGCAGCTTCTCCTTCTCGGCGGGATCCTTCTCGGCCAGGGCCTTGGAAATCCTGCGGTTGTTGCCTGCTACGCTCACCAGCTCTATATTGCCTATGCTCTCATTGATGTAGGTCATCAGGATATAGTCGGCCTTGCGTCCCTCGACAGCAGCGTTGATGTTCTCGAGAGCCTTGCCGTAACGGGCGATACGCTCCTCGCCACCGGCATTGACCCACTCGGTGAATGCCTGTTCCTCAGCGGCGCGGCGTGCCTCGACTCCGAGCTTTGCGAAGGTCTCGTTCATGCCGATCCACTTCTTCCAGCCGTTGGACGAGCCGGCGTACTTGCTGGCGTACTGAAGCATAATCTTGGGATCTGCCTCCATGTCGGCCATCAGCACATCCTGACGGAGGGTGCGCACCTTGATGGCAGCCTCGTTCTTCTCGGTGGTCTCACGCAGCTCGGAAGCAGTCATGAAACGGTTGGTTGAGCCGGGGTATCCCATAATCATGGCGGGAGAACCCTCCTCGTAACCGGCGAGGGACACCTTCAGATACTGTTTCGGGGTATAGGGCACGTTGTTCTCGGAGTACTCGGCGGGGTTGTTGTTCTGGTCTGCGTACACGCGGAAGATGGAGAAGTCTCCGGTGTGACGGGGCCACATCCAGTTGTCGGTGTCGGCACCGAACTTACCGATGGCCTGAGGGGGAGCACCCACAAAGCGCACGTCCCTGAACACCTTGTACACGATGAAATAGTAGGTGTTTCCGCCGTAGAACGAGTTGATGCCTCCGACCACGAACTTACCGTCGCAGCCGGCCTTCTTGGCGAGCTTGTTCTCGAGCTTGGTCATGGCCTTCTCCTTGTCCTCGGAGGTCTTGGCCTTGGCCAGAGCCTTGTTTACATCGGCCGTCACATCGGTGAAGCTCTCGAGGAACCTCACGCTGAGGCCCGGTGCGGGCAGTTCCTCGTCGAGGCTGAGGGCCCAGTAGCCGTCACGGAGATAGTTGTGTTCCACGGAGCTGAGGCTCTGAATGGTACCGAAGCCGCAGTGGTGGTTGGTGAAGAGCAGTCCCTGGTCGGACACGATCTCACCGGTACATCCGCCGCCGAAGATTACGATAGCGTCCTTCAGCGAAGAATTGTTGATGTCATATATCTGCTGAGGTGTGATTTCAAATCCCAACTCAGTCATCTTCCCGCTGTTCATCTTTTCCAGCAGGGGCAGCAGCCACATACCCTCGTCAGCCTTTACGGGCATCAGAGGAAGAAGCAGCAAGATCAAACATAATAATTTAGATTTTTTCATTTTTTCTGAAAGTTTTTAAATTTGGACACAAATATAAATATATTATGACTGTTTTTGGCAAAATTGTAATCGCTACAGACAAGTTCAAGGGATCCATGACCGCGGCACAGGCCTCGGAGGCCATACGTGACGGGATCGTACAGGGATATCTGGATTCAGGAGCGGCACAGCCGGAAATACTGCTCCGGCCGATGGCGGACGGAGGGGAAGGCAGCATGGGAGTGATGGAAAGGGCCCTGAGGGAGAGCGGCAGGGACTACAGAAAGGTCTTCATTCCGAGCGTCAATCATCTCGGTTCCGGGATCCAGGCCCCTGTACTGCTGTATCGGGACGAAGACGGCACCGTGTCGGCATTCATCGAGATGGCATCGGTATGCGGACTGAACATGGTACACAGGGAGAAACGCTACCTGCTGCGTTCCACCACTTACGGGCTGGGGGTGACGATAAGGTCGGCAATAGAGGATTACAGTGCCAGGAAAATACTGCTTGCCATAGGAGGGAGCGGTACCAACGACGGAGGATTCGGCATGCTGACGGCACTCGGCTGGTCATTTTCAAACCAGAACCCGTTCAGGAACAAGGATATACCCACATTTATCAGCGGCATAGACTCGGCATCCGACCGGTCCGTGGCCGATATCTGTCCGCACTTGCGCCAGACAGCCATTACTGTCGCTTCCGACGTTTCAAGCCCTCTGCTCGGACCGGACGGGGCCACATCCGTCTACGGCCCGCAGAAAGGATGCCGCAAACAGGATGTCCCGCTTTTCGAGCACGCCATGCAGAACTGGGTCAAAGTCCTGGGCGTACCCGACTTTCCCGGGGCAGGTGCAGCCGGAGGTACAGGATATGCACTCAAGGCCGCCCTGGGAGCGGAAATCACCCAAGGCTGGAAAGTGTTCTCGTCCATGCTGCACCTCGAAGAAGAGATAGCGTCTGCAGACCTGGCGATTACAGGCGAAGGACGTTTCGACATGTCTTCCCTCACCGGGAAACTGCCGTCAGGCATTGCTGACATCTGCCGCAGGCATTCAAAACCGCTGTGGATAGTAACAGGGAGATGCCGTGTACCGTCAGGCATCACTGCCGGCATGGGCATCTCCCGCATAATCGAAATATCTTCGTCCGGCATACGGGACAAAGACCCTTTCACCGATGCCCCGGACATCATCCGCACGGAGCTGGCTGCTGCAATTTCTACTGAAACAGAAGAGGCAGGAATTCGGTAAGATATATTCTCCAGTTGCGCCAGATATGGCCCTCCCCGCTCTCGTAATAGACACATGGCCACCCCTTGCTCTCCAGGAACAGGTGATAGTCCACATTGAACTGATACAGGAAGTCACCGTCGCCGACACCGATCCAGTACAGCCTGGGCTGCCTGGAGAACTGCACACCCAGAGCCTCTTCGATATCTCCGTAAGGGCCTGAAGGGGCGGAAGGAAGAGGGTCTGTCCTCTTGATGCTGGGCTGCACGGCGGCAGAGAACAGTCCTATATAGTCGAACAAGTCCGGATACATCATCGATATGCGCATGGCGTGGCGTCCTCCCATGGACAGACCGGCTATCGCCCTCGAAGCCTTGTCCCTGATCACCCTGTAGTGCTGCTCCACGTACTTCATGATATCAGGGAAGGACTCCTCCATGGTACTTGCCGCATAGTCCGCCCTGCTGAAAGAAGGCTGCACAAGTCCTCCAGGACCCGCACCTGGTGCCGCATCATCGGACACGTGACCGTTGGGCATCACTACTATCATCGGTACGCACTTTCCTGATGCCATGAGATTGTCAAGTATCTCGACAGCCCGTCCCAGATCGCACCATGCATCTTCGTCTCCTCCCATACCGTGAAGCAGATAAAGGACAGGATACTTTTCCTTGCCGCTCCCGTACCCTGCAGGGGTGTACACAGTCATCCGGCGGTACGTTCCCAATGTAGGGCTTTCATACCACACTTTGGAGACAGTCCCGTGAGGTACGTCCTGCGCAGTGTACAGATCCCCCGGAGTGCCGGGCACGATAAAATAATTGACAAGAGATGACACATCCCTCTTTATGAACACATTGGACATGTCGAGAGTCTTCAGGCCGTCCACACTGAAGGTATAGCTGTACAGCTCTGACCGCAGGGGTGGCGTGGTATGCTCCCACACTCCGTCCTGACCTTCCCGCAGCTCGGCCCTGTAACTGCCCTGGGCTTCATCCTGAAGCGAATCGGACAGAAAGTCTCCCTCGACCCATACTTCCACGGCCTTGGGGGCGAAGATACGGAAAGTCACCCTGCCGTCGGGATGTACTTCAGGAGATGTGACCGCAGGCGCAGAATTGATAGCCTGCTGTGCGCCTGCCGCTCCGGCAGAAAGCAACATGAGTGCGAAGGCGCAGACAATGATAGGATTTCTTTTCATATAATATTAATTTTCAATGTTTTATTCTACGCTCTGATAATCCAGCGGAGGATCGAAATAGCGGGACATGGACTTGAGGTCCTCGCGGTAATCGGGTCTGGCAAAGTCAGTACCTTCAAAGAAACAGTCGTACTCTTTCTGCCTGTCCGACAGCTGACGGTCAGTATCTGCGACAGCTGTATACAGGACAGTACCGTCATCGGCATAAAGTCTGACAGACATGGTATCCCCTTCCTCCTGAAGCACCAGCATGCTGCCTTGCGGTACCTTCACGGTGAAAGGTACATGGCAGCCGACAGAGACCGACAGGTCCACCTCTCCGGAACCTGTCCACGAATACCTGTATTCGCAGGAGCCGTCCGAAGCCCTGCGGAACCGGCAAAGGACCGCCCCGTCCCCGACACACACGCGCTGGTCCAGACTGGAGACCGCAGAAGGGATACGCGGCTGCAGCTCTATCCGGCGGGCCAGCATATCCGGCCGCACTCCCAGGAAATACTGGCTCCATACGCGGATATGCTCCGCATTGCTCCATGCCTGGAGAAACGTACCGGAGCGCCGCACCCATGTATTGCCCGGACGCGGCCATGCATCTGCACATTCCGAAAGGCTGCCGACCGCCCCTTCGTCCAGAGCCTGCCGGTTCATGTTGGAAAACAGCCTGAAAGCCAGATCCTGCTGTCCGTATTCGACCATGCGCTGCATCGCCTGTCCGTTGAGCCACAGCCATACCGTACCGTTGTGGTAGGCGTCGTCCTTGTGATAGCGGTGCCACTGCTCGTGCCACGGATGGAACTGTCCGTCATTCTGGTCGAGACTGGACACGCCCCACGGATAGACCAGATGCTCCCATGTCCTGCGGGTATCCTTCATCCTCAGCAGTGTGTCCCGGATCAGTTCATGTGCATATATCGTATTGGGCCTCAACTGCATGTCCGGAGTACCGTCTGCATTCAGATGGTCGTAGACCATGTTTCCGCCCGCATCCGTGAAATCCTTTTCAAAATTCCTGCGGAGCTTTGCTGCCAGCGCCTCCCACCTGTCCGCCTTGCGGTCATCGCCCATGTACCTGGCCATCTCCGCGGAACATGCAAGCTGCCTGTACCACAGCGCCTGGATGTCCACAGCCCTGTCCCCGCGGGGCGAGCACGGATACTTGCCCTGACGCTTGGCATCCATCCACGTATCCGCATCAGCGTGGGTCAGATAACCGTTCCTGTCTGTATACAGCTCGATCGAGGCTTCCGTGGCTATCTCCACGCTCGGATAGATCTGCCTTATGAAACTGCTGTCTCCCGTGTACATCAGATACTCGTAGGCCTGTATCACGAAACGCGGCGTCCCGTCCGTAGTATTGTACAATATACCGTCGAGATTCAGGCGGTTGGGCACACGGCCGTATGTCTCCGAATCCGGATCGGTATCCTGATATTCTGCAAAAGACAGCAGGATGTCCCGTGCCACTGCGAACTCACCCGTACACAGCACCGCTCCAGGCATGGAAATGAACATGTCCCTGCCCCAGAAATCCGTGAACCACGGGAAGCCCGCATACATGCCCCAGCCTCCATGCTGGCGGGTCACCAGCTCGTCAGCTGTCAGCCCTATCCATGCCATGGCCTTGTCCAGAGAAGGGATGTCGCTATGCATTGCATTGTCCGTCAAAAGCTTCTGCATCCTCTCACGCCTTTCGGCCAGCCACTGTCCTCCTTCGGACCGGAACTGCGAGGCAAGCTCTTCACTTTCCTCCGGACTTCCGTATGTTATCACGAACCCGCCCGCATTGCGTCCCGTCCCTGCCACTTTCCCGTCAAGCTCCAGGACAGCCTCCGGATTGAAAGCCGATATGCGCACCACATCGCCGGGAGACTCTACCGCCTCGAATATCACCGAATTGCCATCCATGCGGGGGTGCACTGCCGTCGTCCCTGTCAGCTCAATGCCTATCCTGCTTCCTGCCACATCCGAGACAGATACGAACAGTACCTTTCGGCTGTCCGCCAGATAAAACGTCTCCGTAGCCACGCCGAACACCCTCTCCAGCCTGTCCGGCCAGACAGTGACAGTCGCACCGGTACGGCTCAGCATCCGTCCGTCCACATAGAGCCGGTAGTCCTGGAATATCCTCCTGGCCCTGATGTTCCATCCTGCATACCACTCACCGAAATCATCCGCCGAAGTCTGGCCGTAATAGAAGCCGGCCTCCTTGTCGCTGTATGAATATTCCCTTGACTCCCCGGGCACTATCCCCACACCGAGGTCATCCAGTGCAAGGGCTTTCGGACCGTTAACCTGCTGCGCGTAAAGCGGACATGAAAAAACCGCGGCAACTGCCGCCAGAACCGATATACTGAAGAATGTTTTCATAGACGTAAAGTTAAGGACATTTTCTTACTTTTGCGGCCGAAAGAGAAAAATATGAAGAAAAAACTGGTAATCTTCGATCTCGACGGGACCCTGCTCTACACCGTCCCCGACATAGCGGCCGCCACCAATCAGGCCCTCGCGGCCTGCGGCTGGCCCGTCCACAGCGAAACAGATATCGCATCGTTTATCGGCAACGGCATCAACAAACTGTTCGAGCGGGCCCTGCCGGAAAACGCCCGCAGTCAGGAGGAAGTCCTGCGCATCCGAAGCCTTTTCCTGCCCTACTACGGCGAGCACTGCGCCGACATGACCAGGCCTTTCGATGGCATACCGGAACTTCTCGCCGGAATCTGCCGCCACGGCATCAAAGTAGCCGTAGCTTCCAACAAATACCATCCTGCAACGGTGAAGCTCATGCGGCATTTCCTGACTTTGACAACCTAAAAACGCCCTGATTGTAACCATATCATAATCAGTATTTTCAGAAAACTCTACCGG
>CALVDF010000003.1 GCA_944326245.1 uncultured Bacteroidales bacterium | reverse complement strand
ACTGTGCCCCCTTTTTACTAACGATGCAGATTATTTTCGCTTCTGTATCATATAGGCGCGTAGTTGCGGATTTGAGGCATATAAAAAGATGAAAGTAAAATTGTACCTGACATGCATGACAACAGGATTGTCCATGCTGTTCCTCTTTTCCGCATGTGAGGAAAAGAACGTTCCAACAACGGAGTTACCATCAGTCACCCTGCAGGAAGCCGGGCCAATACCGGCAATAGGAGGAGAGTTCACAGTCTCCTACACAGTGGAAAACCCTGTCGGAGGAGCCGTGGTCAGTGCCTCCGTACCTTCTGAAATCACATGGATCAGCGGTATCGACTGCTCTGTGGACGGACAGGTAAGCATGACAGTCTCCGAGAATACGGAAGAACAGGAGCGCTCTGCTCTTATGACTCTTGCCTACACATATGAGGGCGGGGAGGTTGAGGAGTCGATAACCTTGACACAGTCAGCAGCCGAAGCTGAGGACAACGACACGACCTATATGGAAGCTACGGTAATCAGCGGCACCTATTATGCCGCTTCAGCCGAAATTCCTGTCAACCGTTTTGCATTCATTCTTGCCAGAACCGATGAACCTGTAGCAGCCGGTGAGGATTACTACCGGTTTGTGCTGTACTCTGATAATACTCCTGATGCCGGCATGGCTCCGCCTGCCGGAACCTACACTCTTTCCACGGGCTTCAATGCAGGCACGGTAGATGCTGATTCATCTTTCGCCTGTATAGGATCCGGCACTGCTTCACCCTATACCGTGGGATTTTCCGAATGCACAGTAACTATAAGCGGAGAGGGAGACTTATATGACTATGACATAAGGCTGACAGATGCAGACGGAATGCCGCACCGTATCTCGTACAGCGGTCCTGTCATTCTGACTGACGGTTCGGGAGAAGATGAGCAGAATTACACCAGCACATTTGATAGCGACTTTACAGCAAACCTGACAGAAGCGGAAGCTGTTGCTACATTTTTCGGCGATTACAGCAACTCAGGAACAAATAACTGGACCCTGATGATAATGTCCGACACCCAGGTTTTCTTTGCGGATATATACACCTCCTCTTCCTACAATGAGGACACAGGACTACCGGCCGGCCATTTCACTATGGGCACAGACTACGCAGAGAACACTTTCATACCAGGCTCTGATGCCAGCACATCCTCCTACACATACTGGCTTGGCACCTGCTTCTATCACAGACAGGGTTATGAGTCCTACATAGACCCAAAGAGCCTGATAACAGACGGCACGATAGATATAACCATCAATGAAGACGGCACATACACCATAGTGTTCAATTGTATAGACGACAACCCCACTGAGCCTCATACGATATCAGGCTCCTGGACAGGAGAACTGGGTTCTCTATAATATACAATACCCGCCGAGTTAACGCCCCGCAGCCCAGCACACCGGACAGCTGCGGGGCATTTCATATATGAACTGGGATCTGTCCTGAACCCATGGGTTTCCGGACTATACCAGCTTTCTGACTTTGGCGCAGGCTATGGCCTCTGTTATATTGCTTACCCCAAGCTTGCCGAACAGGGACTTGCGGTAACCTTTGACAGAATCTACAGATTTGAAGATGGTATCAGCTATCTCACTCATGGTAAAACCTCTGTTGGACAGTACTAGAACCGCTTTTTCCAAATCCGTAAGAGACTCCTGGAGACTTTCGTTCCATGTCATCATGTCCGGGTCATAGTACCATACTTTCGAAGAGGTTTCACTGGTTATAGTCGCTCTCAGATTGGAATCATCCGGTGCCCATTCCACCGAGCACAGAATAAGCCACAGTTCTCCGGTATCCGAAAGCGCCAGAGGTGTCCGCTTGTGATGGACCAGTCTCCACTCACCCATACGCGGACTTCGGATATGATAGTTATAAGACATACTGTACCGCATACGCTCGGATACCGGTACATTATTGTAGAGAAAATCCAGTGATGCTCTGTTGATCTCAATCAACGCATTAACCTCTTCCGGCTTACACTGTTCGAGAAGGAAATCGAAACCTTTGGACATGACGTCCTCCCGGGAACAGCCGCAAAGAAAAATAGGATTGTCCGAAACATACAGGAAGTTCATCTTACAATAATCCATTACATAGATTGACTGATAAGTAAGTCTTGACACCGCATCCAGCATCTCGAAATAGGACTGGACTTTGCTGTACTCCACATCGGAAACTCTGGCGAGCGGCTCGTTTCCTATGAGGAGGCCTGACGTAGAGGCAGTTCTATTATTGTCACTCATAGTTAAAAAATGTTTTGGAATTGCCAATATAATAAACAAGCCAAATTTAACTAATCTGTTCGAATAATCAAAAAGTCCAAGGGATTTTTCCTCTCATCGCCACCGTTTCCAATAAGGCGGGAGAACCGTATGTTAAACGTACGTTTTAAAGTTAATCCGTCAGTAAATGAGTTGATGAATTTAACAAATTGAAAATTAATATTTAAAAATATATCCAACGTTAAATAAAATTTATTAGATTTGTCACATTAAACGTACGTTTACTTAACAACCTTAAATCTATTTTTATGGAAAAAACCACGTTTTATGCAAGCCTGATGCTTGCTGCATCCCTGGCACTGGCATCGTGCGAAAAGCCCGATGGGCCGGACAACACCGAAACTACACCTCTCGCGACTCCGGTTCTGGCCTATGAAACTACTGAGACCGGCTTCACCGTAACATGGGAAGCCGTTGAGAATGCAGATTCCTACATCTACCGCCTGGATGAAGGAAATGAACAGACCACTACTCAATGCGAGGCAGTATTCACTGATATGGCTCCCGGCACTTACAAAGTCGACGTCAAAGCGTCCGCACCCTCCGGCAGTGATTATACAGACTCCGGATGGGCCAGTATAACGGTGACTGTAGAGAACGGAGAAGATCCTGATGACGACTGGTTCAACGTAGGAGATCCGTACCTTTCTTCAGATGACGGGTTCAATACCTTCGAGACTATCTGGTTCAATATTACAGGACATGACGTAGCCGCCCTGCAGTATGCTGCAATCCCTACTGAAGAGGCGGAAGGACTGAGTGATGAGGAGATTCTGGAACGTCTGATACCCGTAGACGAATACTCCGTGGCGACTCTCAACGAAGAAGGGATAACTATAAATATCCTGTTTGTCGAGCCTGAGACATCATACGTCGTAGGCGCATACGCTACACGCACAGATGGTGTCACGAAACTGGTAGTGACCAATTCTGTCACCACTGACCCCGAACCAGAGATGGACCCCGCACTGGCAGCATGGATCGGAACCTATACCGTAACCTCGACAGAACAGATGGAAATTGCAGTTGACGAGAGCGGCGTTGTAACTCTCAAAGGTATACAGGAGCCCATGGAATTTGAAATCAGTATTACAAAAAATTCTTACAGCACACTGGCAATCACAGGCTTCAGTCAATACGACCCGACTATTGCCGATTACGCTGTCCTGACTGAGGACGGAGGGCTTCAGATGCTGTGCGCCGTAGTTGCTACAGGCACATGGATGCCTATCTGCTCTACCAGCGACGGAACCTACACTTTTGTAAACGGCACGCCATACATATTCACATTCTACAACAATGACGGAGTAATCACATCACAGGCATGCAGCGGAGACCTACAGGACGGACGCACCTACACCGTTTATGCCGCTGACGTCTTCTCCATCTCAGGCGACCTGGTGAATATTCCGCATGAGCTGCCTGCATACCTGCCTGCCGGAGAGTTAACCTTGGTTAAAACCTCTTCTGAAAACACATCAGCCAAGCTTTCCACTTCGGTAACCGGCAGAAAAGCAGCCGGCAATGCCACAACAACATCCCTGTCCTCAGCACGGCAATAACCCTGCCCGGAAACATCGAAGGCTGCACCGTAAAACTCGTCACGATGCAGCCTTTTTTATGTCCAGGAGTTTTGTATCTTTGCAGTCCTAAAACACAGTGGAATGTCCAGGACACTCATAAGTTATATCAAGGAAGGAAGGCAGATCCCGCCGGAGACCGTTTTAAAGATTGCCCATGAGACAGAGACCGATGAACTGTACAGGGCCGCTGCGGAGATTACGGAAAGCTGCGCCCCGCGGAAATTCGACCTCTGTTCGATCATCAACGCCAAGTCGGGCCGCTGCCCGGAGGACTGCAAGTGGTGCGCCCAGTCGGCACACTACCGTACCGGAGCCCAGGAATACGGGCTGGTATCCGAGGAAGAATGCCTGCGCCACGCCCGGGTCAACGAAGCCTCCGGCATAGGCCGATTCTCGCTGGTCACCAGCGGCCGCAAGCTCTCCGACCGGGAGGTGGACGAGGTCTGCGCAAGGGTCCGTTTCCTGCGCGGAAAATGCGGGATCAGCTTCTGCGCATCCCTCGGGCTGCTTTCCGAGGACAGCCTGCGCAAACTATACGAGGCCGGAGTGACCAGATACCACTGCAACCTGGAGGCCGCTCCCTCATTTTTCCCCACCCTCTGCACCACCCACACCCAGGAGCAGAAGATACAGACCCTCGAAGCTGCCCGCCGCGTCGGGATGGATATATGCTCGGGCGGCATCATAGGCATGGGCGAAAGCGAGGAACAGAGGATTGAGCTGGCATTTACCCTGAAAAAGCTGGACGTACGGTCCATTCCCCTGAACATCCTCTCCCCTATTCCCGGGACACCGCTGGAGAACGTAGCGCCCATATCTGAGGAGGAGATTCTACGGTGTATTGCCCTGTTCCGCCTGATCCATCCCGCCGCATACCTGCGGTTCGCCGGCGGACGGGCCAGACTTTCGAAAGACACGGTACTCAAGGCCATGCGTACAGGTATCAACTCCGCTATCGCAGGAGACCTGCTGACCACGGTGGGATCAAAGGTTGCCGATGACAAAAAACTCATAATCGCTGCAGGATATGAACTCTAGAACACCGGAAAATCCGAATTTCGACATTTTCGACCGTGACCACCTGTGGCATCCCTACACATCCACGATAGGCCCGCTTCCTACATACAAGGTACGCAGCGCGTCAGGCTGCAGGATAACACTTCAGGACGGCACAGAACTTATCGAAGGCATGTCGTCATGGTGGTGCGCCGTGCACGGGTACAATCACCCTGTCCTCAACCAGGCTATCCGGAACCAGCTGGAAAGCATGGCCCACGTGATGTTCGGAGGACTCACGCACCAGCCGGCCATTGACCTGGGGAAACTGCTGCTGCGTATTGCACCGCCATCAATGAACCATATCTTCTATGCCGACAGCGGCTCCGTAGCCGTGGAAGTGGCAATGAAGATGGCAGTACAGTTCCAGGTAGCATCAGGACACCCGATGCGTACCAACTTCGTGACCATACGTACCGGCTACCACGGGGACACGTGGAACGCCATGTCTGTATGCGACCCGGTTACCGGCATGCATTCCCTGTTCGGACCTTCCTTGCCGGTCAGATATTTTGCCCCGTCCCCCCACAGCCGTTTCGACGGAGGGTGGGATCCTCATGACACAGACGAGCTCAGAGCCATCATCGAACAGCATGAAGGAGAACTTGCTGCCCTCATACTGGAGCCGATAGTACAGGGAGCAGGAGGCATGCGGTTCTACCATCCCCAATACCTGCGTGAAGCAGCCGCACTATGCCGCAGACACGGGCTCCTGCTCATATTCGACGAGATAGCTACAGGATTCGGACGTACCGGCAAACTGTTTGCATGGGAACATGCTTCCGTTGAACCGGACATAATGTGCATAGGCAAGGCCCTCACAGGCGGCTACATGACCTTCTCCGCTGTCCTGGCAAACAGCAGGGTCGCAGAAACCATATCCAGTCACGATCCCAAAGTGTTCATGCACGGTCCCACTTTCATGGGCAACCCCCTCGCCTGCTCTGTCGCCATCGCGTCCACACGCCTGCTGCTCGAAAGCGGATGGCAGGAAAAGGTCAGAAGCATAGAAACACAGCTGAGGGAAGAACTGGCCCCGGCCACAGCCCTGCCTCAGGTAGCAGATGTAAGGGTTCTTGGAGCTATAGGCGTATTGGAAATGAAACGGCCCGTAGACATGGCATGGATGCAGAAAAGATTTGTAGAAGAGGGTATCTGGCTGAGGCCGTTCGGGAGACTGGTATACGCCATGCCTCCTTTCATCATCAAGCCGGAAGAACTTTCTTTCCTCACATCAGCAATGCTCAAAATAGTAGGAGAAATACCGGAATGAGAGAGGTCTACGAAAGCTATGCCACCGGGCTGGGACAGCTTAAAGCCGCTGACTGCCTAAGGGTTCTGCCGCAGGCAGAGCACTGCGGCAAATGGATTGTACGGCATGGACAGAAGATGCTCAATCTCTCATCCAACGATTATCTGGGGCTGGCATCCTCTACAGAGCTATACAATGAATTCATGGACAGCATACACTCGGCCGGAATGCCCCCACTGCCCCTGTCTTCATCTTCATCCCGCCTGCTCACAGGCAATTTTGAGGTTTACGACATGCTGGAAAAGACTCTGGCAGACATGTACGGAAGGGAAAGTGCCCTGGTACTGAGCAGCGGCTACCACATGAACAGCGGAATATTGCCCGCCATCAGCGACAGAAACACCCTTATACTGGCCGACAAGCTCGTACATGCCAGCATCATTGACGGAATCCGCCTCTGCGAATGCCGCTGCATCCGCTACCGGCATCAGGATTACAGCCAGCTTGAAAATATAATAGAAAAAGAAGCAGGATCATACAAACGGATCATAATTGTCACGGAGAGCATTTTCAGTATGGACGGGGACCTCGCTCAACTGCAACGGCTGGTAGACATCAAACACCGCTGGCCATCAATAATGCTCTATGTGGATGAAGCCCATGCTGTGGGAGTACGAGGGGACAAAGGGCTCGGGCTTGCGGAGGAATCCGGATGCATACAAGACATCGACCTTCTCTGCGGGACATTCGGCAAGGCACTTGCATCGGCAGGAGCCTACGTTATATGCGACAGGATCATCAGGGAATGGCTTGTCAACAAGATGCGGACGCTCATCTTCACTACAGCCCTTCCCCCACTCAATGTTGCATGGAGTCTCTTCATAATGAGAAGGATTGCAGACTGCGGAGATCTGAGGAATAGACTCGCACGGACATCCTCCTCACTCAGAGAGGCATTTGCAGGACTAGGGATACAGATGCCTTCCCAAAGCCACATAATACCGATGATCATAGGATCAGGTTCCGATGCCGCATCAAAGGCAGAAGAAATGCAGAAGAAAGGATTCTATGTACTGCCGATACGTCCTCCCACAGTACCTGAAGGAACCTCCAGACTGCGGTTCTCGCTCACCGCAGACATCTCTGACGCAGATTTACAAACTCTGATTGAACAAATTTAGAATGAAACAGTTTTTTCTGAGACATACCGAAGGAAGCTCCGCATTACTGCTTTTCTTTGCAGGATGGGGAACCGAGCCATGCATGTTCAGTCACAACGATGCGGAAAAGAGTGTCACAGGCGATATCCTGATGTGTTACGACTACAGGGACCTTCAGTTCGACAGGACGGTACTGGACGGATATTCCCGTATAGCTGTACTTGGATGGTCCATGGGGGTCTGGGCCGCTGGCCATACACTTGCCCGGCTGAAGTCTGTAATAGGCCCCAGAATAGCAGTCAACGGAACACCCTACCCTATCCACGACAGCATGGGCATACCTGAAGCCATTTTTGACGGGACACTCGCGTCCATGTCGGACAGAACAGTCACGAAATTCCGCCGCCGTATGTGCGGGTCGGTATCCGCCATGGAGAAACTGATGTCCACCTCACCATCCAGATCTACAGACGGACTGCGGGACGAGCTTGCCGCCATCGGACAATCCGTGCGCCTGTCCACACCGGACAATTTCCGATGGACAAAGGCTGTTGTCGGCCTCAACGATCTCATATTTCCGCCAGCCAACCAGAAAGCTGCATGGGAAGCTGAGGGAGTACCGGTCACAATATCAGATATCCCTCATTGGGACTACGCACTATTCAAAAAATTGCTCTACGAAGACGGCACATGGACAAGCAACTGATACGCACACGCTTCACCAAATCCATAAGGAACTACACTGAATCCGCACAAGCCCAGGCCATCATAGCATCAAGACTGTGCTGCCTGCTGCCGTCCGTATTGCCTCACAACCCGGAAAGAGTTCTGGAGATAGGTTGCGGCACCGGAACATTTACCCGACTCTTTTTGGAAAGATTCTACCCACAGGCAATGACCCTCAACGATATCTGTCCTGAAGTATGGCCGGCGGTCATCTCTGCCATCTCAAGCGACTTCAACGGAAAAGACCGGAAACCGGTTCTGAAGTTTGCGCCGGGAGATGCCGAGACCTGCCCACTTCCGGATGGCCAGGACCTGATAGTATCATGCTCTGTCATTCAGTGGTTTGAAGACCTGGAAGCATTCATCTCACGCTGCCACGGACTGCTGCGTGAAGGAGGCTGTCTGGCACTCACAACGTTCGGCCCCGACAATCTGCAGGAAGTGGCAGCAATTACAGGTACAGGACTCAGCTATCTACCCATGGAACGGATCAATGCCCTGCTGCCGGAAGAACACTTCAGAACGGTGCTCGCGGAAGAGGAACATATCACACTCAGATTCCCGTCTCCGGAAGATGTTCTACGCCATCTCAAAAACACTGGCGTCACAGGCATTGCACGTACATTCTGGACACGCGGCAGACTGGCAGAATTCTCCGCATCCTACCGGGCATCCTACGGCGATTCCGACGGGAAGGTACCTTTGACATACCACCCAATATATATCATCGCAAAGAGAAGAAGATAAACAGACTGCATACATGAAAGAAAACGTATACTTTGTAAGCGGAATAGACACAAACGTAGGCAAAAGCTACGCCACAGGCTACATAGCCCGCACATGGAATTCTGAAGGAAGACGCACTGTCACACAGAAACTCATCCAGACCGGAAACTCGGGAATGTCAGAAGACATAGAACTGCACAGGAAAATCATGGGGACAGGCTTGCTTCCAGAAGACATGGAAAAACTGACAATGCCGGAAATTTTTTCCTATCCGTGCTCCCCTCATCTTGCTGCGGAAATAGACGGAAGAGACATTGACTTCCAGAAAATCGGAAAAGCGACAGAAGAGCTATCGGAGCGCTACGATGCCGTCCTTCTCGAAGGAGCAGGAGGCCTCATGGTCCCTCTGACCAGAATGCTGCTGACCATAGACTATATTGCACAGATGCATTACCCTCTCATATACGTAACATCCGGACGACTGGGCAGCATCAATCACTTCCTCCTCGGCCTTGAAGCAGTACGGAACCGCAACATCAAACTTCATACTGTAGCATACAATCTCTACCCGCATGAAGATGACGACCGCATCAGCCGCGACACTGAAAACTTTATAAAAGATTTGCTTACGAGAGAATGGCCTGGAACCGGATTCATTACCGTTCCTGTACTGGACTGCTGACCCTGCCAATGTACCGTGTCAGATCATAACGAACAAGGGACTCTGTATCAGGTGAGAAAGTATAAAGGCACCCTCCGTTGATATCGAAATCGTAGACAAAAACGTCTTCTGGCAGGGGTATCTCGACCATAGGCTCGCCGCCATATGCATACAGTCTTATAAATTTACCTGTACTCCGGCCGAACCAATGGAATACAGAGAAAAACTCCGGATATGCCTTGGGCTGAAGCGTATAATTGTCACCTGATACAGGACCGCTTATTTCAGAGACGTCATCTATGCGCTTGCCCACCGTACACACAGTCCTTGCATATTTGCCGTCCAGAGAAAAAATATTGATACTGTTACGCACTCTTTCCGCCTCAATCACCAGCTGCCGGACAGTATCGTAGGCATAACTCCCGTTTATATGATTGAAACCAGGGACACTGAATGTCACCTGCTTGCCGCCCACGATTTGTCCGGAAGAAGTCCCGCCGGATGACACGACACTGTTGAGTCTTGCCAGCTCCGGAGTGACTTTCCGTTCTCCGTCTCCAGTAAGCACGAAACGAGTTATGGTGTTCCTGTCTTCACCGGCCACAGCAATCAGGTATTCCCCGCCAGGCAAAGGCAGTGCAGCCAAAAGGTACGGATATCCTTCAAGATCCAGATCCATGCTTTGCACTACAGACTCACCTTCTGTCAGTGATTCCGAAACATTCCAGTCATACAGGACACCCGTACTACTTCCCCATGAAGCACTGAGGCTGCCTTCTTGACTCTCGAAACAGATACTTGCAACCCCGGGAAATGACAGAACCTCACCGGGTCCACGCCCGTTTTTTATGAATCTGCCCATGACATTGAGACTGTCCAGATCCAGTACGGTAACGTAACCGGTATTGTCATTGGTACTGACAACAAGCATTGAATCCGCTATAGAAAATGCCCGTACCCCAATTACAGGTACACTGAGAGTATCCCCGTCCGCCAAAGTCCAGATTTCAGGTTCCGAGCCATAGGCATACACGACATCATCAAATGAAAGTGAATTTACCGGGACCCTGCGGCATGCGGCCGTAGTAAGAAATGACAATATTACTACAGCAATGACAATATAAGAATAAAAGGAAAATATTCGGGGAAACATGAAAAATCAATTAAAGAATCATGTGCTCGAGACGGGAATCGAACCCGTACGGACATTGCTGCCCACAGGATTTTAAGTCCTGCGTGTCTACCTATTCCACCACTCGAGCAAAAATGAGATGGCAAAGGTATACATTTTTTCCATAATCAACAAAAAAGGGCGGCACATCGTGCCACCCTTAAACCTGTGTTGAGTTCTGATTACCTCTTCACAAACTTTCTTGCTGTGGAGTTTGTTGCAGGTACTGCTGATTCACCGACTTTGAGTGCCAGATTTTCAAATATCTGGGCATTGTCGGCTACTGCAGGGCGTGCAGGAGCCTCAACATACGTACGGTTACGTGCCGGCGAGGCTGATGAGGCGCTCTGGATGGTAATCTCACCTGACCATTCACCGTCCCAAGTATACCCGAGATCATCAACAAAGGAGAACGATATGTTGTATGTACCGTCACCGTTATTGGTGATATCGAGATCACCTGTGGTTGCAGGTGCATAGGCTGTCACGTATCCTTCTTCAGTGAAACCTCCGACATACATGGTACCGCCAAGGTTGGAGCCTGACAAATAGCCCTTCAGATACTCACCTACATTGGGATTTTCTGATGCAGAAATAGTATATGTACCACTGGCTATGCCATCAACGCTTGCATCGGACACGAGATCCAGAAGCAATCCGTCCGGACCGGTAGTAGGCATAATCTGAACGGTAAAGTTGTTTCCGCCTGTCTTATAGTAGTCACCCCAAGTTGTAGCTACTGCAGTAGCACCTTCAAGATCAAGGGTGTAGTCTCCAGTCAGAGTGGAAATAGGACCAGGCATACCCTGAACCTCAATGGCACCGGTATAAGTAGCCTTTATCGAGAATCCGTCAGATCCTACGAAGTTACAGCTTACGGTGTAGTTTCCGGCACTTCCGGATATTTCCATTGTTCCTCCGGTTACAAGTGAATTGTAGTACTCCTCATTGGAAACACAGTGCTGCGCATATGTTCCGGCATAGAATAATCCGAAGACATCATAGCCTGGATATACAGTCATGGGCGTACCGTCTTCAGAGACATTATATGTTCCGGTGGTAAGGTTACCCTCCTCATCAAACGGCATGAAGGCATCAACAGCAAGAATGGTTCCGGGAGGAATTACATAACCCTCTCCATCAATCTCCATATCCGTGAACTGGATTACCACTTCCATGTTATTCGCGTCACCTTGTGCGTATGAAGCGACGGCCATAGTTGCAGTGAACTCCAGATCCTCGCCCAGACCGGGAAGAACAGGACTGTCATCCACGCAGAGTCCTACTCCGGTATAGGTAATGTGATGAGCCTTGCCTTCAGTATCGGTAAGGATAGCCTCCATAACGACATTTCCGTCTGCATCATAGGACACTGTAAGAGTTCCGTCTTCAAAGTTGGCCTGGAATTCAAGACCTTCAGAGTTATACCTTACAGCCTTGGAATAGTCGGGAGTGAATGTCCACTCTGCTGTAGCACCGTACTCACCAAGAGTATAGGTACCTGCAGGTATTACGGGAACGGCCTCATCCTCAGGAGATGGTGCATAAATGTCAAACAGATAGTAGTTGCCGCCGGGCTGGGTGTAACCGTCTTCCGTGAACGGCATGTCGGAGAGCCAGGTGTAGTAGTTGTGCTCACCGTTCAGTCCGTACTGGTCACCATACCAGTAAGAGCTGAAAGATGTCATCTCATACACGTAGTCATAAGCCATTCCGGCATTCTGGATGACGTTCATCTCCTTTTTGACAACCAGACCTTCTCCGTAGGTATAGGTAACTGAAAGAAGCTGGCTTCTGGCCTCAGCCACTTCGTTCGGATCCACATTGAACGAAATGGTCTTATTGGCTTCGTCTACCGAGATAGTGTTGATCCAGGAATCGGCAGGAACAGCTTCGATGACTCCTCCGTCAACCGGATTGGTGATGTTGTAGGTAATACTCTGTGTCCCTCCTTCTGCTGAGACTGTCAGTGTAACATTACCACCTGCCAGCTCCAACTCGGGAGTAGGAGCGTCAGGACCATCAGGACCCTTCTTACAGCCTGTAAGAACTACCGCTGCAATTGAAAGGCATGAAATAAAGAATTTTTTCATACTGGTGATTTTTTGGGTTAATAATGTGATTTCGCTTGTAAAGATAAAACAAAATTTATTGACATTACCTATTTTTTTTTTAAAAATTTTGATTTTTTTTAAAATTATCCACGCTTTCTGTAACTGAGAATTGCCCATCCGGTTATCACGACAAAAAATGCAATAAGGGGATATACATTCGGAAGTATATCGCGTAAAGTACTCCCTTTCAGATATATCATGCGCATAATCTCGGCAAAATAGGTAAACGGATCAAACATGGATATTATACGGGCCCACTCCGGCATACTGCTTATAGGTGTAAATATACCGCACATGAGGATAAAGACGATTATTATAAAGAATATCATGAACATGGCCTGCTGCATGGTACTGGAATAATTGGAGATGATCAGCCCCAGTCCGGATATGCCGAAGATAAATACAAAAGAAAGACCGAAGAGCAGCAGGACACTGCCCTCGGGCCTCAAGCCGTACAGCAGCCAGGCTACAACCATGCCCACACTAAGGACCACGACACCTATTATCCAATAAGGAATGAGTTTCCCGACGATAAATGTTATCTTGGGGACAGGCGTCACATTGATCTGCTCTATGGTTCCTGCCTCCTTCTCCCCCACTATGTTCATAGCTGGCAGGAAACCGGTTATCAATGCCACCACGAGCATGATCAAGGCCGGAATCATAGGTATCTTGTAGTCCATGGCAGGATTGAACCAGTAGTACGAATCTACAGCAATGCCGCCCGGCGCAGAAACAGACAAGGCCCCCCGCGAAACTCCCGCCTGCTCTGCAAAAGAGACAATTATCATTTCAAGATAGGATGACCCCAGACTTGCCTTCGTCCCGTTTACAGCATTGGCTTCTATAAGAAGCGAACTGTTTGCATCAGAAAGAATGTCTTCCTCAAAACCGTATGGTATCTCCAGAATAATGTCTGCATCCCCATACTCTATCTCCTGCATAGCTTCCTCCGAACGCATGAACACTCCCGTGATGTCAAAATACTCGGTGGAGGCTATCTTCTCGGTAAGCAGACGTGATAGGTCGGAGCGGTCATTGTCCACTACCGCCACATTGACGTTCTTGATCTCCATGGTGGTCGCCCATGGGAAAACCAGCATTACCAGCACCGGCAAAGCGATGATGATGAAGAGGATGAACGGGTTCCTCCACAGTTGCTTGAATTCTTTTTCTATAAGATACTTGATAATCATAGCCTGTCCTTGAACTTGAAAACACTGAGACCTGTGATCACTGTCAGAAATCCGAAGAGGACCAGAACACAATCCAGGCAATACTTTATCCCCAGTCCCTGAATCATCATCACCTTTATGGAATCAATATACCATTTTGCCGGTACGCAGTACGATATCCACTGCAGGATACGCGGCATGCTTTCGACAGGGAAAAGCATACCGGAGAGAAGCATGGTAGGAAGCATAAGCACCATTCCGGAAATCAGAATCGCGACCTCCTGCTGGGAAACAAGGGTGGATATGAGAATGCCGATGGACAGCGACACAAGAATAAACAGCAGTGACACCAGCACTATCCACATCAAGCTTCCCGACACCGGAACCTTGATAAGAAAAACTGACAGACAGATGATCGTCATGAGTATGAATGCGGAAATGACAAAATACGGAATTGCCTTCGCCAGTATCACGGAGAACGGCTTGACGGGAGATACCAGCAGAACCTCCATCGTACCCCTCTCTTTCTCCCGCACAATGGATACCGAAGTCATCATCGCACACACCAGCATGAGAATCATGCCCATCACTCCGGGCACAAAATTGAACGCACTCTTCATCTGCGGATTGTACAGCATCCGCATGGAGGTGGAGATATTCACCTGAGACGTACCCGATGCACCTTCACCTGCATTACCTGCCTGATCCATCAGGGTCTCACGAGCCAGTTCCTTCTGAAACGACGACACTATACTGCTGACATAGAATACTGCCATAGAGCCTATATTGGTATTGGAACCGTCGACAATCACCTGCATCCGCCCGTCCCCGTCATGCACCGCCCGGTGATAGAAGTTGTCCTCAAAGACCAGAACAATATCCGCCGAGTTGGAGCGGAATGCATCCAAAGCCCCGTCTTCCCCGTCGAGCATGTCCGTGACCGTAAAATAATCGCTGGCATCTATCTGGGCTATCAGACGTGCCGTGGCCGCATCTTTGGAAGGATCGTATACTGCCACCTTCACATCCTTTATCTCAGTAGAGAGAGCAAAACCGAAAAGCACTATCATGACGACCGGCATGACGAGCAGCACCATCAGAGTCCTGGTATCCCTCAGGATGTGATTGAATTCCTTTCCTACAAACGAGACAAAACGTCTGGCATCCTTCATTGTTTCCATAGCAGTCATTCCTCCCTTTTTGCCTTTCCGGCCAGCAGTCTGAATACTTCATCCATGCTTGGAGCAGAATATTTACATTTGAGGGCCGCCGGTGAATCCAGGGCCTCGATTTTCCCGTCCACCATGATCGACACACGGTTGCAATACTCTGCCTCATCCATATAATGGGTCGTGACAAATACGGTTATTCCCCTTTCGGCCGCATCATATATCATCTCCCAGAACCCCCTGCGGGTAGCCGGATCCACTCCGCCTGTGGGCTCGTCCAGAAATACTATCCTGGGTTCATGGAATATGGCCACCGAAAAGGCCAGCCTCTGCTTCCATCCCAACGGAAGGTCACGGACCATCCTGTTTCTCTGCGCCGTCAAGTCCAGCCTGCGCAGCAAATCCTCCGTTTTTTCTGCTATCACATCATCCTTCATTCCATATATTCCTCCGAAAAGACGGATATTCTCCCATACCTTGAGGTCCTCGTAGAGAGAGAATTTCTGGCTCATATAGCCTATCACCTTCTTCAGGTGCTTGACATCCCGGTTGTAGTGCAGGTCATAGCCTGCCACCACTGCCCTTCCGGATGTCGGCCTGCTCAGTCCGCACAGCATCTTCATGGCCGTAGTCTTCCCCGCACCGTTTGCTCCCAGAAATCCGAAAATCTCCCCTTGGCGTACTGTAAAGGAAATATGGTCGACTGCTGTAAAGCTGCCGAAACATTTGGTAAGGCCCTCTGTCCGTATGACGTCCCCTTCCTTCAGAAAATGGTCATCCTCACGGCCCAGGAGCTCCATGATGCGTTTTCTGGTATTCTCTCCGCTTATCATAGACGGTCCTCCATAGAGTCAAGGTACATGTAACAATCTTCCACGTTAGGGCGGATGGGTCTTATGGACAGATCATTATGCCCCTTGGCATGAAGGGACGTATTGAGGAAATTGATCTGTGCATCTATAGAATCTTGGCTGGGCCGCATGACCACATGATGAGTATCGCCGAACGCAAAACAGCTGAACACCTGCGGAATCTGCCTGATATCCCGCAACAGCGAAGCCATGTGCGGTCCGCTGACAGCAAGCAGCGGCAGGTCAAACTTGGAAATGATCTCGGAGGGGCTGTCGGTATCCAGAAAAACACCCTTGCGGATCAATGCTATACGGTCGCATAGAGTCGCTTCATCCATGTAAGGAGTAGACACCAGTATGGAAAGGCCCTGGTCCTTGAGGCGCTGCAGCATAGTCCAGAATTCCTTGCGCGATACGGGGTCCACACCCGTCGTGGGCTCATCCAGAAAAAGGACTTCAGGCTTGTGGATCAACGCACATGAGAGGGCTAGTTTCTGCTTCATGCCGCCCGAAAGGGCTCCTGCCTTGCGTTTTCTGAAAGGTTCCAGATAGGAATATATATCCTTGACCATACCGTAATTCTCTTCGAGGGTCGTCCCGAACAGAGTTGCAAAAAAACGGATATTCTCTTCCACACTCAAGTCCTGATAGAGGGAGAAACGGCCGGGCATGTAACCGACTCTGCGGCGTATCTCGTGATAGTCCCTGACCACATCCAGCCCCAGTACGCTGGCACTGCCCCCATCTGGAACGACAAGCGTTGCAAGTATTCTGAAAATTGATGTCTTGCCGGCACCGTCAGGTCCTATGATTCCAAAAATCTCCCCTGGAGACACCTCGAACGAGACTCCGCGGAGAGCCTCATTGCCCCCGTAGCTTTTGGTAAGATTCTCAGCCCTTATACTGTACATGCCGGATTACGGATTTAGAATTTGAGATCGCCGTACATCCCTATCTTGACATAGCCGTCGTTGATGAAGGAGACTTTGATGGCATATACCAGATTGGCCCGCTCGTCGCGCGTCTGTATAGTCTTGGGCGTAAACTCGGACTGATCAGATATCCAGGATACGGTCCCTTCATACTCCCTGACACCGTCTTTTCCCGAATCGGCAAGGACTGTCACTTTCTGTCCCAGTTTGATGCCTGTCAGCTGCGAAGCCGTGATATACGCACGAAGCGTCATGTGGGTGAGATCCGCCACCTTGAAAAGAGGCTTGCCGGCCGCAGTGATCTCTCCGGCCTCGGCATACTTGACCAGCACAGTCCCGTCCACAGGAGATATTATCCGGCAACGGCGCAGGGACTCGTCCACCTGGGCTATCTGCGCCCTGTATGATGCAGCTTCCGCCTCGGCAATGGCATTGTTCTGCCGTATATCAGACTCCGTCGCAGCCAACTGCGTCTCCAACAGACTGATGGAAGCCGTAATATCATCCAGCTGCTTGGTATTGGCTGCATCCGCAGCTATAAGGTTACGCACACGGTCAGCCTCCCTGCGGTTGACCTCTATCTGTTCCCTGATATATGCCGTCTGGGTCTGCATGTCCCTACGTCTGCTAAGAGCCGCCTCCACTCCGGCTTCTAGCTGACGCTTCTGCAGATACACCTGGACAGTATCCACCAGTCCGCAGACCTGTCCGACATTTAGCATGCCTCCTTCCCTGACATCCAGGCACACAATCCTTCCAGAAACCTCTGAGGAGACTGTAACTTCTGTTGCCTCGAATGTACCGGAAGCATCATTGACACCGGCAGGATCATTGCATGAGGTAACTGCCGCAAGTACTGCACCTGCCACTGCAGGCAGGATCCATATCCTTCTTCTTGTCCTATTCATGATATGATTTTAACTGTTTTTTATAGTTTTTAGCCCGTACATCGCTTTCATCATCTCTATTCTGTGCATGATGAGCTGCTTGCGCGCGGCATTTTCCTTGTTGATTTCAGTCACCAGGTCTGAAGCATTTCTGGTACCGTTCTCCACTCCGGCCTCTGTGGACTTCCGGATCTTTTCCCTCAAGGCCACTATCTTCTCATCGTCCTCCACTGTCCTGAAACACCTTCTTATCTCTGCCACCTGTTCCTGAACCTGCAGATTGGTATTGAAAAGGAATGTCTCCCGTACCGACTGTATCTGATCCTTGGAATAACGGACTATCTTCTTGCCGTAACCCAGGCTATAGAGCTGGCTGATGTTCCATACAAGCCTTATGCCCCCCACGGCAAACGGCTGAAAACTGTTGTCCATCATATTCAGGCCGGGTCTGCCGTATCCTCCGCGGATAAAAAGGCTGAGCCGGGGCAAGCCTCCGGCGGTCCAATAATCGAGTTGAGTATCCACTTCCAGTTCCTGAGCCTTGTACAGCTGGAGCTCCGGGCGACGTATCTCGGCAGAGACAAGGGCCTCCAGCGCCACGTTCATGTCCATGTCTTCTGGAAAAGGCATGACGAGACGGTCACTGCTCCCGATATTGACACCGGTCATCATGGACAGTACGCGGAGATATGCATCCAGCATCGAGGCCAGGTTGTCCCTGCTCTGTCCCTGTGATATCCTCTCTACTTCTATAAGGTCCAGGTCGGAAAGGTTGGCGACTCCGTTTGCGATGCATCCTTCTACACGGGCGTACTCCCTGTCCAGATCTTCAAGCATGATATCCACCTGCCTTATCTGCTGGTCCAGATACAGGATACCGAAATACAGATCGTTGACTTTCTCCTTAAGCGAATACATGCTGATTTCCTGCTCCGCCATATCCACATCGGCCTTGGCCCTTATATTCGCCCTGTTGGCAGCTATCATCCCGCCGTCCCAAAGCACCTGCGACAACTCTATTACAGCAGCATACTGGTCCTTGCTGAAAGTAGGCATGGTTATGCCGTACGGACTCAGGTCAAACGGGAATTCCAGCACATCGGTCTGCCATGATGCGGATCCCTGAAGGGATATCTGGGGGAAATAATTCATGTAGGCATTCTTCAGGGTAAATTCCTCGGTAAGGTCCAGCAGCTCATATCGCCTGACCAGGGGATAATTGTCATGGACAAGCTTATAGCAGTCCTCTATAGTGTATACGCCGGCCGTATCTGCAGCCGGACATACGGTCGCCGCCGACAATGCCGACAAGCATGAAACGGCCGCAATAATATATCTTCTTAAATTATTCATGTTATTCATGGCCTAAGGCTTCCGATAATGGTTTTCAATATTTCCTGCTTCCTGTGCTCTATGAATTCATCACGGTTGGAGTCATTTACAAGCCCCATCTCCTCGAGAAACGGCAGAACGACAAAAAACGTCACAACCAGGGAAAACATGTTCAAAGTCAAATCCATTGTCCCGGTAGGACGGATACGTCCGCTCTTCATCTCCCCGGCAATCATGGTCTCCAGACGGGCAATAGCTTCGGAACAGACCGACACGACATTGTCTTTGAGACTTAGCCTGTGATCCGGATTGATTACAAATTCGCTCAAAAACATGAACGGAAGTCTGCGGTTGGCGGACATAAGATCAAAAAGGCGCGAAGTACGGGCCGCCACCAGCTCCTCGAAAGGCAGGGCCTCATCCTCCTTCTGGACAATGCAGTTGATGAACAGATGCAACTTCTCCTCGAATATTTTCGAGAACAGATTTTCCTTCGTCCTGAAATAATAATGCACCAATGCCTGCGTGCAACCGGCCTCACGCGCTATTTCGGTCATGCTGGTAAGATTGTACCCCTTACTCAGGAACAGCCTTTCCGCACATGAGAGTATTTTCTCTTCCATGCGGCTGTCGCCGCCTTCTTTACCTTCCTTGTCTTTCATTGCGTATTTAATAGCCCATTAAATATTTAATTAAATGCAAATATAATACCTTTTGCATTTTCCGCAACATGTTTTTACTACTTTTGCGGCCCGTCCTACAGGACCCGAACAACAGAAAATATGACTTTAAGAGAATACATACCCTTCTACCGGAGAAACCTTAAAATCGCCTTACCGGTAATGGTCACCCAAGCCGGACAGGTTCTGGTACAGCTAGCCGACAACATCATGGTCGGACACCTTGGAGCAGCACAGCTCGCCGGCGTATCCTTCGCCAATGCAATCATCATGATAGGCCTGGTCTTCTCCATCGGCTTTGCCCAGGGCGTCACTCCTGTAGTCGGCCAGCACTTCGGCAAAGGGGACGGCAGGGCGGTGGCAGTCGCCCTAAGCAACTCTGCCGTACTGAATGCCATCATGGCCGTCGTTCTTACAGCCGTCATGATCGCCGTGGGGGCCTTCATGGACAGACTGGGCCAGGACCCTGAAGTACTGCGGTACGCCAGGCAGTACTACTTCATAATCATCGCCGGCTTCATCCCCATGATTGCGTTCTTCAACGTAAGGTTCTTCTCGGAAGGCATAGGAAATACGCGAAACGAGATGTGGATCACTATAGGAACCAATACACTCAACATATTCCTCAACTGGGTACTTATCTACGGCAACCTCGGTGCCCCGCGCCTCGGTGTAGCAGGAGCCGCATGGGCCACCTTCATCTCAAGAGTACTCGGGGCCATTGTTTTCCTTATAATACTTTTCCGCGTAGAGGAATACCGCAAGTTCGTCCGCCTCACACCACGGCATGCAGTGCACCTGCGTGAAATGCTGCACCAGCTCAAACTGTCACTGCCCATTTCACTGCAGAATCTCCTGGAAGTAACCGCATTCAGCTTTGCAGCCATAATGGTAGGCTGGATGGGCAAATACCAGCTTGCCGCGCATCAGATAGCCCACAGCCTAAGTTCCCTTTCATTCATGATCGCCACCGGCATAGGAGCTGCAGCTACCATACGCGTATCGCACCAGTTCGGGGCAGGACGGCGCAAGGACGCATACCATGCAGGAATTGCCGCAGTCCACATGGCCGTAGCAATAATGGTATTCTTCGGGATTCTGTTCGTCTCCCTGCACGGAATTATACCCAGAATGTACACTGAAGAGCCCGCTGTCATACCGATAGCGGGCAGACTTATAATAATACTGTCGCTTTTTCAGATATTCGATGCCGTACAGATGGCCAGCCGGTCGTCGCTATTGGGGCTCAAGGACATCAACACCCCATTGATTTTTTCCGCCATTTCATACTATGGAGTATGCCTGCCAAGCGCATATCTGCTGGGCTTCACTCTGGGACTGGGACCGGAGGGGGTCTGGACAGGACTGCTGCTGGGACTCGCAACAGCCGCCGTACTCTTCAACGTACGGTTCAGGACCGTCTGCCGCAGATATATCGGACAGCAGAACCGGGAACCGGACTACAGGGAAAATTCCCTCCAGGCGCCACCGTCCCATTCGGAGGAATAGACCCGAGGAGACTGTTCCGCACCATAGAGCTCAGCCGCCACTTTCCGTACATTCGACGAAACAAAATCGAAGAGATCCCCGTAGGAAATGCCCTCCGGATGCTGCTGCAGCGCCTTAAGTACAAAATAAGTGAATATCCCGTGCTTCTCTCCCGGGTACGGCAGAGCCGCCTCGTCCTCCCCGGCAGCAAAGAACGTCACCGTCCTGTCATCCGGACGCAACCATTCAGATCGCATTTCACCGTCCTTGAACACACTGAATCTCATACCGTTGCGACATATTTTACCATAAGAGGCATCCAACAGGAGCAGGGCATCGTCCACTCCCCAACGGGAAATCCTGCCATATAAGCTGCGCAGTCCCAATCCGCTTTGCACCCCCTGGGACAGATAGTCTACAGGCAGAAGGAATGTCTCTCCCAACCCCTTGTCCAGCACACACTGCCCGGAAAAATACAGCACGATCCTGGTATCCGCATCAAACATCCTGGAAGCTCTCTCAAGCCAGTTGTTCAAGGATGCAATATCCTCTGCCCCGGCATTTGCCAGATATGCGACCTGATCCTCAGGGACGCACAGCCGTGACAGGCAGTAATCCCGGAAAACCGCCCCGTCATTGAGGGCGTACGGCACTTCTATCCCAGAGCCATAGTCTTCGTTGGCTATAATTACCGCATAGATATGCGATCCGTTCCTCTTGTTTCCAGCCGGTATGCCCGCATCGGAATCAGGGACAACGGAAGTGTCGCCCGATGCCACGGACTCATGGCGGTAGATCCTGCCTGGCAGAGTGAAATCCAGATCTTCAAGGTCGTAATCGAGCAACAGGGACCGTACGGTACCGTAATCCGGATCCCTCCACGTGTATGTCCGGTGCCCCGGAAGAACAATATCGGCCTGAGCTATCGCAACATGGTCATTCTTGATAAAATATCTTAAATCCGCCTTCACGCGCTTCCAGCTGCCAAGGACAGATTCCGCGTCGCCTGCAGGAAGGGGCAGCATGATGCTGAAATGCCTGCTGCTGTCCCTGTCATGAATATCCACCGGCAGCATCCCCTGCAGGCTGTCGTACTGTCCAGGGACAAGCACCGGATCCTCAAGACTGTTGGCAGAAATATATTCGGCCTCGAACCGCATTTCCAGTCCCTCCATACGGGCCTCCAGCGTTTCGTCATTGACCCTTACCTCCCAGTCAGGCAACGCTTCCCCAGGCTCCTGAAGCTGCCACCTGTTCACCCTGTTCATCACCTTGTCCTTTGCATAGACCGAAAAAGGTATTCCCCTGATCCAGTTGAGGGCCCTGTCCTTGGTAGCATACCACAGCCCGTCCCGGAACACGAACCCGGTCGAATCCCCGGTATTGACAGCAGCAAAGCCGTCCGAACCGAAATCCGCCGCAACGGAATACATGCACGGCACAAGTTCGTTCCCGTCCGTATCCACATAGCCCCACAGCCCGTTTCTGCACACAGCCGCATAACCGTTGACAAACCCGTGCACTTCATCATACCTGTAGTCGACAAGCGTATCGCCCCATTTGTCTATGAATCCCCACTTGTTGCCGGACATGACAGCCGCATATCCTTCCCTGAACTGCCCCGCAAAATCAAACTGGCATGGAATCACAATCAGACCGGCAGTGTCTATATACCCCCACTTCAAAGTCGGGGACAAAGAACCGAAGACACCGGACCCCGCCATTGCGCCGCTTCGGGAAAGCACCGCAGCAAGCCCTTCGGAGAAATTCCTGGCATCATCGAACTGGCAGCCTATGACTATATTGCCGGAACCGTCCACATAGCCGTACTCACCGAACCAGTCACGGTAAGGTTCAAGATCACAGTCCCTTTCATCGGCCCGCACAGGCATGCAGCAAGAGGCAAGAAATGCAATGAATGCAGATATTATGAAAATTCTGACGGATTTATTCATACAGGTGATATTTCAAGCAGAATACCGCAAACCCCGTGCCGTACCACAAGGAACCGGCATGAGGCAAGGGCAAAAAAAAAGTCAGCACGAAACTGACCTTTGGAGCGGAAAACGAGACTCGAACTCGCGACCCCGACCTTGGCAAGGTCGTGCTCTACCAACTGAGCTATTTCCGCGATGGGAGTGCAAAGGTAGGCATTATTTTCTTATTTCCAAATTTTTTGAGAATATTTTCAATTTTGCAGATACACAGACCCTCCTGACAGGTATTTTGGCTATATTTGCATGATAATGTCAATATAGTTGCAGCATGTGGTGGAAGAGAGGAATGCAGGGACCGAAGCCCATAAACACAGGAGGTACCGGACGCATGTCACGCAAAGGCCGAAAACGCAATGCCCCGGAACATGTCCCCGGAAGCCGCGCAGAGACAGGAAAACAAGGTGAAGACATGGCTTTGGAATACCTTTTGCAATTGGAATACAGACTGCTGGAAAGGAACTGGCGCTGCCGTCACAAGGAAGTGGATCTGATAATGGAAGCGAAGGACGGACTGCACATAGTGGAAGTCCGCACCCGCAAGGAGCCGGTAGCCGTAGAGCCTGAACTGACTGTAGACCGGTGCAAGCAGCACAATCTGGAAGCAGCGGCAAGAGCCTGGCTCAGAATGAATGGAGAAAGGCGACAGGTACATTTCGACATAATGTCGATAGTCCTGGACAGCAACGGAAAGCTTCTGAGGCGACGCTTCATACAGGATGCATTCCTGCCTTTGGCACAATGACCGGCAAATATGCAAAAGACATAACACAACTTATAAAAGACCGAACGAGATGAACAATAACTTCTATTGCGTGATTATGGCAGGCGGTGTAGGCAGCCGCTTCTGGCCGGTAAGCAGAAACTCCAGGCCCAAGCAGTTTCTTGACATTTTGGGAATCGGGAAAAGTTTCCTCCAGCTCACATACGACCGCTTTCTGAAGATCGTTCCTGAGCAGAACATAATTGTAGTCACTTCTACATCCTATGCCGATCTGGTACGCCGGCACCTCCCGTCGCTCCCTCCCGAGAACATTCTTGCGGAGCCATACAGGCGCAACACGGCCCCCTGCATTGCCTATGCAGCCACCAGAATCCGCCACATGAATCCCGAGGCCACCATGGTAGTGGCCCCTTCAGACCATTTCATATCCAACGAGAACCTTTTCATCGATACCATATCGTCGGCGATGAACTATGCCGCCACACACGACGAACTCTTCACTCTCGGCATAGACCCTACCCGCCCTGAGACAGGATACGGATACATCCAGTGCAATCTTAAGGAATCCACTACTGTCGACGGCAATATCGCCTACAAGGTCAAGACTTTCACCGAGAAACCCAACAAGGACCTGGCGCAGGTCTTTGTAGACAGTGGAGAATTTCTCTGGAACTCAGGCATTTTTGTATGGAACACAGCCACCATCTGCAAAGCTCTGGAAAGGTGGCTCCCGGAAATATACTCCCTGTTCAAGGACGGGGACAAATACTACTGCACACCCGAAGAGCAGGAATTCATAAACAGAAGCTATGAAGAGTGCCCGGCCATCTCCATTGACTACGGAGTAATGGAAAAGACAAGCAGGGCATGGGTATTCCAGGCCTCATTCGGATGGACAGACCTTGGAACGTGGGAATCCCTCTACCTCCATGCTTCCAAAGACAGCAACCGCAATCTGGTCAAGTGCGACGAATCCATGATAGACTCTACCTCCGACTGCATCATTGTCTCCCATGAAAAGGACAAACTGACAGTAGTCAAAGGCCTGAGCAACTATATGGTAATAAACACAGACGATGTACTCATGATATGCCCCCGCGAAGAAGGCAAATTCAAGGAAGTCATCGCCGATCTGGCCGTCAATGACAAATCCCGATACATGTAAAACAGGAAACCCTATGACAGACAACAAACCACTGAACATCGACATCCAGTCCGAAATCGGTCAACTGGAGTCCGTCCTCCTCCACACACCGGGAGCCGAGGTCGAAAACATGACCCCGAAAATGGCTCAGAGAGCACTATACAGTGACATTCTCAACCTCTCCATAGCGCAGGAGGAATACGCCCAGCTCAGCGGAGTACTCAACAAGCTGGCAAAGGTCTACACTGTAAGCGACCTTCTGGTCAAGGTCCTTGACAACGATGCAGAGCGCCAGGCCCTCATCGGAAAGATCTGCGTCATGGAACAAGTGACCGACTACTTCGACATGCTTATGGACATGTCGTCATCCAGACTTGCCAAAGTCCTGATCGAGGGACTTCCGGCCAAAATAAACACTCTTACATCGTTCCTCAACGAAGACTATTACGCCCTGTTTCCGCTGTATAATTTCTACTTTACACGTGATGCCGCCGTCACAATAGGCAACAATGCCCTGATATGCAAAATGGCAAACCGTGTCAGAACACGCGAATCACTGATAATGGAAGCCATATACAAGGGCAGCGGCGAATTCAACTGCGGCATAATCAATGCCTACGACTACCAGCCCGGCAACCATGACATATATATGGAGGGAGGAGACATCCTCATCGCACGCGAGGACATCCTTCTGCTAGGCAACGGAGTGAGGACAAGCACACAGGGCATAGACCTGCTCGCATCACGTCTCGGTGCCATCGCGCCGGAAGGACGCAGGCACATAATAGTACAGCAGCTGCCCCACAAACCGGAGTCGTTCATACATCTGGACATGGTATTCACCCTCCTGGACAAGGACAAGTGCATGGTATTCGAACCCCTCATCCTCGGAGACAACCAGTACCAGACCGTACATATCACCATGGAGAACGGCAAGGTGGTAAAAATCAACAGCGTATCGAACATCCTCTCCGTCCTGCGCCGTCTTGGCATGGACCTGGAGCCGATAGTATGCGGAGGCCAGTCAGACGAATGGGACCAGGAAAGGGAACAATGGCACAGCGGAGCCAATTTCTTTGCATTCGCCCCTGGCAAAGTCATCTCCTACGCCCGCAACACACATACTCTCAACGAGCTCTCCAAGCACGGCTTCGAAATCATACCGGCATGGGACTTCATAGAAGGCAAAGCATCAGTCGACGGAGACAAGCGTTGCGTAATCACCATTGAAGGGTCAGAGCTGCCCCGCGGAGGCGGCGGAGCACGCTGCATGACGATGCCACTCTCCCGCAAGGCCGTCAAATGGGAATAATCAAATCAGTGCAAAAAGATATGATCAACGAGAAAATCGACAGCATTCTGGCTGAAATCCAGGACGCAAAGGCAAAGACAGAAAAAGAAATAGAAGAGTTCCGGGTACATCTGCTCGGCAAGAAGGGGGAAATAACCCAGCTCTTCGAGGAATTCCGCAACATATCTGCAGACAAAAAGAGGGAGTACGGCCAGAAGCTCAACAACCTCAAGAACATGGCTGCGGCTAAGATAGAGGAGCTCCGCAACGGAAGCTCTGAAAGCCAGGAAGGGGCCGGCCCATCCTGCGACATGACAATGCCGGGAGACCACTTCGAACTGGGGACACGCCATCCCATATCCATAACACGGGAGGAAATCATATCCATCTTCCGCAAACAGGGCTACGCCCTGGCTGAAGGTCCCGAAATCGAAGACGACCATCATGTCTTCGAGGCCCTCAACTTTCCTCCCGACCATCCTGCAAGGGACATGCAGGACACATTCTTCATCTCGTCCGGGGTCAATCCGATACTGCTGCGCACCCATACCAGCTCCGTACAGGTAAGGACCATGGAGACCCGCAAGCCGCCCATCCGCGTCATCTGCCCCGGCAGGGTGTTCCGCAACGAGGCCATCTCCGCCCGTGCACACTGCATATTCCATCAGGTAGAAGGCCTGTACGTAGACCGCCACGTATCATTCGCAGACCTCAAGCAGACCATTCTGATATTCGTGCGCGAGATGTTCGGTCCGGACACCAAGATACGCATGCGCCCCTCGTACTTCCCCTTCACCGAGCCCAGCACAGAGGTGGACATCAGCTGCAATATCTGCGGCGGCAAGGGCTGCAACATCTGCAAGGGTACCGGCTGGCTGGAGATTATGGGTGCCGGCATGGTAGACCCCAATGTCCTGGAAGCCTGCGGCATAGACCCGAAGGAATACACCGGTTTCGCGTTTGGCATGGGAATTGAACGCATAGCCATGTTGAAATGGCAGGTGAAAGACCTCAGGCTGTACTTCGAGAACGACGTACGCTTCCTCAGGGAGTTCGAGACATCCATCTGACACGCAATTTTTTCATACATTTTCATCATAAAAAATCCCGGCCGCCTCGCAAGAGACTGCCGGGATTCAATTTATCCTCTATGCCGGTTCCTAGTCGAAGATCCAGCGGAGGCTGAGCTGCATCATCCAGGTGGAGGAGAGGCTGATAGAAGGTGTAAATTCTTCGGTCAGTCTGCTCGGGCCGTTGGTCATGAAATGATAAGTGGGTGCAGAACTCTGACCGACACTGCCCTGGGTATAGCCGTTGCCTGCGACCTCCAGTATCTGAGTATTGGTAGAAGACCAGAAATGTCCCCAGTTCTGGTTCAGAAGATTTCCGATATTCTCGATATCAAGACCGATCTGGATAGTATGGCGCTGTCCGTTCTTCTGAGGGATGTAGAAATTCTGGAAGATACGTACGTCGAACTGATGGGTCCAGGGAGCCACCAGACCGTTACGCTCGGCATACTGGCCCTTGCGGCTGCTGAGATACTTGCTGTTGTTGACGAAGTTCCAGAAATCCTCTGCCTGATCGGCTGCCGTGTAGGGCTGGTCCCATCCGTCCGGTGTATAATCCACGAATGTCAGTTCATCCTTGCTTGCAGGTACGTAGATGAGGTTACGGGCACCGCCGTCACCTACGATATTGGTAGTGTAGGTATAGGAGTATCTTCCGCGGGGACCGCCTTCATAGAAGATGCTGATACCTGTTCCGAAATTGCGGGCATAGTCAGCTGTATAGCTCAGCGACGCAATCAGACGGTGAGGCATGACATAGCCGGCATAGCCGAGTTCCACGAGGTTCTGACCATTGATCGTCGCAGCGTTCTGCCATGCTGAGTACACCTGGTCACCCCAGCCGTCACCATAACTGAGAGCGTTGCTGTAGGTATAGGCTATCATACCGTCAAAGCCATAGAAGTTGTGCTTCTCTACCTTGGCTGTCACCGAATAGTAATGGCCACCCTTTCTGGAATTGTTCAGCAGATAGGCGTTCTGCAGGCTGGGTTCGTAGTAGCCGTCCCATACGTAGCGGTTATCAGCGAAGTTATTGATGTTGGAGTATACCGGATCCTGAAGACCTACATTGGTGATGGTCACAGGGTTAATGTCATAGTTATAGACACCCTCCACCGACAGCATCACATCACCGGGCATGATGTAATCCAGTGCCAGGGAACTCTTCCAGGTCTGGGGCATCTTGAGGTCCGGAGCCATCAGGGATATGCTGGAGATGCTTGTGGACGTAGGGGTTGCACCATCCGGATACAGCCAGTCGAGCTGGTCGTTCCTGTTCACCATGAAAGGAGGCATATCAGGATCTCCAGCCAGTCTGGTTGTGGTAGCCTGTATTACTCCTGCATCACCGGCCTGGGCCACAATCCACACGAAGGGCAGACGGCCAGTGAAAAATCCCGAGCCTCCTCGGAGCACGAGTCTGCGGTCGCCGAGGATATCCCAGTTGAAGCCGATACGGGGCGAGAACATCACTGTCGTGGATGGAAGCTGGCGTGTATCGTATTTCCCTCCGTTGCCGTTGTACTCTGCGAATGTTGCATCGGCCACCTGCTGGCTGTAGTTGTAGTCCAGTGAAGGATAGAAAGGCAGCTCCACGCGAAGACCATACGAGAGCTTGAAACGGTTGAAGTTCATCTCATTCTGCAGGTAAATAGATACCTGATGGAAATCGAACTGAGGGAATGCCTGGGACCAGTCGCGGTTGAACGAGTGAGTTATGGCGTACTGGGAGGGATTGTCGAACAATGTCCCGTTGTCGATGGCTGCTTCCAGATCATCCTCAGTATCAAAGAGGAATGAATAATATCCGGCACCGAATCTCTGGAAACCGTTCTTGGTCCTGTTCCACTCGTACTGTACACCGGCGGTGAGCTGGTTTATACCCAGAGATGCCGTCACCTCGTCGGTCACGGTGACGGTATTCACGTCACGCAGGTTGCCGAGCGAGAAAAGCTCTGTACCGAAGGAAGTGTAGTAATATCCACCCACACCTATGTCAACGAAGGGGAACATGCCGCCCTCAGTGCTTCGGGGCTCATTCTGATGAGAGTAGGTGGCACGGAGCACGTTGTTTACCTTTCCGTCAAGAAAACGGGAGTTGAGCTCGGCCGCCACAGAGGAGAAGTTCTGCTCGGTAAAGTACCTGGCGTTCTGGAAGAAAAGGGCTTCAATATCCTGTCTATCCCCTCTGAGACTGTTCCTGTCCGCAAGACCACTGGTCGACGTTGAAGGATATGATGGATACTTCGACATGGTCATGTTGTACCGGATATTAAGCTTATGGTTGTTATTGATATTCCAGTCAATACGGGCCAGGAACTTATAAGCCGGACTGACGGATGAATATCCCTGGTATGCTCCGGGGTTGTAACCCCACTGGTTGATAAGATAGTTCGAAAGCTTATCCATTATAGACTTAGAAGGACGGGCCACATTCGGATTCTCTGTACCGTAACCACCGGTCCAGGGTTTCTCGGGAGTAGAAGCCACACTCGAAGGACCGGGTTCCACATCCCTCTCCATCTCGAAGTTGAGGAAGAAGAAGAGCTTGTCCTTGATGATGGGGCCTCCGACACGGGCACCTACAAGAAGGTGCTGCTCAGGGTTGACGGTAAGCTCGTTGCCCTCTACCCATTTGCCTCTGAACTTCTCATTATAGAAATAGGAGTACGCAGATGCCTCGAACTTATTGTTTCCCGAACGGGTCACAGCATTCATGGCTGCACCGATAAAACCGCTCTGGCGTACGTCATACGGGGTGACGTTCACCGATATCTGCTCGATGGCATCCATGGATACCGGAGATCCGCCCGCAGGCATTGTACCTCCGATACCGAATGCATTGTTGGCAGCCGCTCCGTCGATTGTAAAGTTGTTCTGACGGTATGTACCGCCACCGATCTGAGGACCGTTTCCGCTGTCATACGCCTGGGGAGTAAGCTTGATGACATCCTGAACACGTCTGCTGATCACAGGCAGGGTACTGATGGATCTCGCATTGACGGAAGTCACGACTCCCGCCCTGTCTGAGCGCATGCTGGAAGTAGCGCTTTCTGCCACTACGACGACTTCGTCCAGGTCCATGCTTTCTTCCTTGAGGGAGGCATCGACTACAAAGTTGTCGGCAAGTGCAACATTGATACCGGTAATTTCCGTAACCTGATATCCGAGCATCTCTACCCTGACAGTGTAAGGACCTCCAGGAAGAATGTTGAGAATGCGGTAGTTACCCTTGGAGTCCACGATAGTCCAGTATTGTGTTCCTGAAGGAACGTGAACTGCAATGACAGTAGCACCAGGGAGCTCGATCCCGTTCTCGTCTGTAATCTTACCGCTGATTGATGAAGTTGTGACCTGAGCTGATGCCGCGAACGCGACAAGGAGACTCAACACGGTCAATGCAATCTTTCTGATTGTTTTTTTCATTGGTGTAGATTGTAAAATAGTTGTAAAATTTTCCGCAAAAAAATTCAAAAAAATTTGCATATCCAAATTTTTGTTATGACATTTGCGTGACATTTCCGAAAGGGGATGTCAAAACGAGTTTTGTGGACAGATTTGCCTGCTTGCAACCACACTAAAAAATGCTAAAATGAATCTTTCATACAGTTAGTGTTTTGTCAAATCTCTCCGAAACCCGTTCGGAAGAGATTTTTTTGTTTTATATACTTTTATATAAATATGGCATATTTTTTCACTTCAGAATCCGTATCGGAAGGACATCCTGACAAGGTGGCGGACCAGATATCCGACGCCATCCTCGATGATTTCCTCCGTCAGGACCCCGAGGCCAAAGTGGCCTGCGAGACATTTGTAAGCACCGGACTTGCCGTCATCTGCGGCGAAGTCCGCTCAGAGAACGCATACGTGGACATACAGCATGTGGCCCGCGGCGTGATAGAGAAGATAGGATACACCAAGGCAGACTATATGTTCGATTCCAAGTCGTGCGGAATACTGTCTGCCCTGCATGAACAGTCTCCGGACATCAACAGAGGTGTGGTACGCGCCGAACAGGAAGAGCAGGGCGCAGGCGACCAGGGAATGATGTTCGGCTATGCATGCAGCGACACGGAAGAGTACATGCCCCTTCCCCTCACACTGGCACACATAACACTTATAGAGCTGGCCAGAATCCGCAGGGAGAACCCGTCCCTCATGCCCTACCTCAGACCGGACGCAAAATCCCAGTACACCATAGAATATAGTGACGACCACCGTCCGGTAAGGGTCCACACCATAGTGGTATCAACCCAGCACGATGACTTTGCCGCAGCCCCAGGCATGATTCCCGGAACTCCGGAGAACGATGCCGCCATCCAGAGCCGCATCCGTGAAGATATCCGCAGGATACTCATTCCCAGAGTAACGGCACGTCTTCCGGAGAGAACCCGCAAGCTTTTTGACGGCAACTTCATACTCCACGTCAATCCTACAGGGAAATTCGTAATAGGAGGTCCCCACGGGGATACCGGACTCACAGGACGCAAAATAATAGTCGACACATACGGCGGAATGGGGGCACACGGTGGCGGAGCATTCTCAGGCAAGGACCCCAGCAAGGTAGACCGTTCTGCCGCATACGCAGCAAGATATATCGCCAAGAACCTTGTAGCCGCCGGTGTCTCTGACGAGATACTCATCCAGCTTGCATACGCCATAGGCATAGCCGAGCCTGTAAGCATCTTCGTCAACACATACGGCAAATCAAAGGTAGACATGACAGACGGCCAGATTGCCGAGAAGATACGGACAATCTTCGACCTGCGTCCCGCCGCCATCATCGAGCGGTTCGGGCTCAAGAACCCCATCTATCTTCCTACCGCTGCCTACGGGCACTTCGGACGCGATCCTTTCAGACGCAAGGTACAGCTTGTCCGTGACGGAAAGACAGTCGAGAAAGAAATACAGTTCTTCGGCTGGGAACTGCTCGATTCCGTAGACCTTGTCCGCAAGGAATTCGGTCTATAGACAAAAATTTATTACCCATAGTGTCCTACTGCCGTCCCGCTACATAAGCGATACTGGCGTAGGACATTTTTATATCAGGTACTGCCTTCAGGGCATCCCAGCATGCTTCAGCAGTCGCACCGGTAGTCAGGACATCATCTACCAGCAGCACATACCTGCCTGCCAGGAGCTTACTCGCCCTGCCCGGATCCTTAAGGACAAATGCCCCCGAAACATTCTCCCATTTGCACCCCACAGACATGCGGGTCTGCGAAGTGCTGTACCTGACCCGCCTGAGAACACCGGCGAGGACCGGCACCTGCTTTCCCGATTCCCCGGCAAGTCCTTCGGAAATGCCACGGGCAATTGCCTCTGCCTGATTGTACCCCCTCCTCCACTTCCTGCGCCAATGAAGCGGCACGGGGACAATATATTCCGGCTGCATATGACCTGAAGACCGCATATATGCCCCCAGCATCCTGCCCAGCCAGCGGGCCAAAGCTATATTTCCATGATATTTGAGGGAATAAAGAAGACGGCGGTAACCGTTGTCCCTGGAATAGTAGAAAAGGCAGACCACGCTCCTGAAACAGGTCCTGGCCCAAAGAATACGTTCGGCAGGATTGTCCCTCCAGCTCCAGAAATACGTACGCGGCATATCCGCCAGACAACTTCTGCAGACAAACTTTTCATCAGTCTCCAGAAACTCCCCGCATACGGTACATTTCCTCGGCCACACCATATCGGCCAACTCCCTGCAACCCCTTCTCCAGTCCATATCCCGGCTTTTCGGCAAAGCTAGGAAATATTCCGCACATCCGCCAGCCCTTGGCTCACGAAAGTTTCACAACTGTGATGCCGCTGCCTCCCCGTTCCACATGTTCGTCTGCAAACGAGACCACCCCGGGGGTAATGCGCAGCAGTTTGCGGATCTCCTCCTTGAGCACTCCGGCCCCCTTGCCGTGAAGGATCGACACTTCAGGCATACCCACCATCAGGGCATCGTCTATGAAACGGGTAACAGTCGGAATCGCCTCTTCGAGATGCATGCCCCGGATGTCGATGGAGGGCTTGAAATTGAGTTTACGCTCCGATATTGAGGATGACAGGCGTACGGAAGATGAAGAAGGACGGGAAGACTTGAGCGAAGAACGGTACTGATTGGCCGAAATGACAGTAAGCTTGGACACATCCACCCGTGTGAGGATATCTCCTACAGCCACAGTGGCCTTCTTGCCATAGACCTGTACCACTTCCCCCGTCATACCGCTTTCCAGCTGCACGAAAGCCCCGGGGACGATTGTTCCCTGCTGTTCCTGTACCTGTACGGGCTGTTCCGCCTTCCCCTCCGGAGCTGCCTCAGCCCCGGCAGAAGCTGCACGGCTGGCACGCCTCTGTTCCTGGCGCTTCTTCCGTTCCAGTATCTGGGCCATCTTGCGCTCGATGCGGGCCTCCATCTCGCTTCTGGCCGCAGCCCCGTCGTCCACCGACTCGGTGAATGCCTTTAGCTCTGCCCTGGCCTCCTGGGTACGCTGTTTCTCGGCCTGTGACTCGCGGATCTCCCGTATTGTTTTCTCGATCTGCCTGTTGGCCTGGGCTATAATTTCCGCCGCCTGAGCCTTTGCCTCCTCCAGGACGCTCTTGCGCAAAGCCTTGATCTCCGACAGTTCCTTGCCGTATTTTTCAGTCATAGAGTCCAGGGTCCTGTCGGCAGCCTTTACCCTCACCAGCCTCTCCTCCAGTTCCCTCCTGTTGCGGGCTATCTTGCGCAGATTCCGTTCCACCGCCACATAGTCCTTGCCGGCCCTTTCCTCCGCACCATGCACGATGCTCTCGGGCAGACCTATCTTGCGGGCCAGTTCAAAGGCAAAAGAATTGCCGGGCAGACCTATCTCCAGGCGGAACAGAGGCATGATCTTCTGCACATCGAACAGCATGGCCCCGTTCACTATGCGGCTGCTGTTGCTCGCATAGAACTTGAGGTTGGTATAGTGGGTCGTAATCACCCCGTAGCATCCTTTCTTCTCGAACTCGCTCAGAATCTCCTCGGCAATGGCCCCGCCTGCAGCCGGTTCCGTTCCGGAGCCGAACTCGTCTATAAGCACCAGCGAACGGTCATCTGCCAGGGTTACCGCCTCCTTCATGTTGAGCAGATGCGAGCTGTATGTACTCAAGTCATTCTCAAGGGACTGGTCATCCCCTATATCCACAAACATATCGTGGAACACAGGCAGTTCGGAACTCTCGGAAGCCGGTACCAGCATGCCCCACTGGAACATGTACTGAAGCAGCCCTACCGTCTTGAGACATACAGACTTGCCTCCTGCATTGGGACCTGATATGAGAAGTATGCGCTTCTGGGGGGTCAATGTCACATCGAGCGGGACTATCTTCCCTCCTTCCTTGGCAAGCGCCTCTTCCAGAAGAGGGTGACGGCCCTGGCGCAAAAGCAGCTCCCCCCTGTCGGACAATACCGGCTTACCCCCTCGGAAACGGGACGACACCACGGCCTTGGCCAGGATGAAATCCAACTCGCCCATAAACTTCTGGGAGGCTATGACGTCATCTATATACGGCCTCAGAAAATCCGTGAATTCGGTGAGTATCCTGAGTATCTCCCTCTGCTCCTCGAAATGCAGCTCGCGCAGCTGGTTGTTGAGCTCCACCACTTCCATCGGCTCGATAAACGAAGTCTTGCCGGAAGCGGACTCGTCGTAGACTATACCGGGGACCTTTTTCTTGTTGCCCGAAGCCACCGGGATGAGCATCTTTCCCTCCCTGACAGAGACAGTCGCATCCGTATCCGCCACTCCTTCCTCCTGGGCCTTGCGCAGGATGGACTGGATGCGGCGCGACACTGCCCCCTCCTTGTCCTTGATAGCCCTTCTGATCGAGAAAAGCTGCTCCGAAGCACTGTCTCGCACCTCCCCGTAACGGTCCAGAATCTCGTCAATGCGCCGAAGAATCTCCGGGAAAAGCAGTACGGAAGAAGACATGTCCCTCAACAAAGGATACTGCCCGTCCTTGCATCCGGAGAAGAAATTCAGGATCCTGCGCAGCGTATCCATGGCTGTACGCAACAGCACCAGTGAGGGGAGGTCAATATGCGAAAACGGACTTCGCAAAGGTACCAGAAAAGGGATGCTGTCAGGGTAGCCGGAAGTCGGGAACGATGTTTCGAACATAAGGATCACACGCATCTCGTCCGTGAGGCCGAGACGGCGCTCTATCTCAGCCGGATCTTCCGAGACAGCCTCGTTTTCGGCCCTGTCCCGTCCGTATCCGGTCGAACAGCGGGTCACTATGGACTCGCGGATCTTGTCGAAGGCAAGCTTGCTTTCGATCTTTGTGGTATTGGTCATGATGATTGACGGTAACTGAATATAAGCATCAATTCTCCTTGCGGTAGGAATTCTCGATGGAGAGTTTCAGCTCGCTGATACTTGTGATGGTCTTCATCTCCCCTCCGCTGACAAAGGAGATGTTTCCAGTCTCTTCAGACACCACGATAGCGTCTGCATCGGTATCCTGGGTGATACTGACAGCCGCCCTGTGACGCATGCCGTACTGGGGGGGAATATTGGGATTGTCCACGATAGGCAGGGTGCATCGGGCTGCCACTATACGGTCCATATTGATGACCATCGCCCCGTCGTGGAGCGGGGTGTTCTTATAGAAAATATTCTCGATAAGACGTCTGTTGACAGCAGCGTCTATGCTGTCGCCCGTCTCAGTGACAAATTCCAGGGACGAATTGTGCTGAAGCACTATCAATGCCCCCGTCCTGGTCTCGGCCATCCTGCGGCACGCCTGGGCAATCTCGTCCAGGGATGTTGCCTGGATCTCCTTGTCCCGGCGACCGAGAAGTATGCGGGTAATAAAGTTGTTGCGCGAAGACGATATGTACCTGCTCCCGAGATGGAGGAGGAAACGTCTGATCTCAGGCTGGAAGATAACTATGAGGGCTATCACGCCGACTCCCAGAATCTGTCCGAGAATGGACGAAAGCAACTTCATGTTCAATGCCTTCACCACTATCCACGTCAGATAGATCAGCAGGATGCCGGTAAAGATATTGAACACGGAAGTCCCTCGCATTATCCTCACCATCTGGTAGATCAGAAGACCTACCAGAATGATGTCGATAATGTCGATTACCGATATGTTGATGAAATCAAACATCGGGGCTGATATAGAAAATTACTTCACTTCCAGAACGTCTCCGGCATCCTTGGCCACGACTTCCTTCCATTTTTCGCTGTAGCCGGGCTGGTCCGGAGCGGCAGGGATGCGGGGAGAATAGCCGTTGTCCATAAATGTACCGTACTCGGTCTCCTTCTTTACATTGCCGTCCATATACTTGACCAGCAGATAGATGTCCAGTTTGCTCCAGGTATCGAAGAGACTCTCGGCCACTCCGAGGCTGTATTCGGTAAGGAAATTGCGGACAGCCACTGTACTCTCTTCAGTAGGATTCTCACCGAGGATTTCCATTGCTGCTTCGTCGATAAGCGGCTGGGTCTCGATCTCAGCATTCTCCCTCTCGTCGATGACGGCACGCACTTCGGGTTCTATACGGTCGTACAGCATGTATGCAAAGTTGGCGATACGGTTGGTAGCCCAGAACAGGGATGTAGGGGAATACTCCAGCAGGCTTCCGTTGCCCACCTCTACACAAGCGGGCACATCATAGACGGAAGTGTACACAGGAGTAAGGCAGGACGTGGCGGCATCGTCGACTCCGAACCACAGAACGCCTCCCACAACATCCGGAAGCCAGTTGCGGCTCTGGCATACAATCCAGAAACCGGTCTGCTGCGTAGCAATGGCCCTCTCGTTGACATACTCCTTGCCCTCATACTCGAAATCCATGGGTCTCCACCTGTAAGGCGTATGGTGTCCGCCGGCTCCGGCATCCACCGTCATGTCCATGGGAGTTCCCTCGTAATGGTCACGCATCACATCTGCCACATCCTTGAGTCCTACCTTGCCGGCAGGTTTGATGAACAGCGGCAATTTGTTTTCACCATTGTATCCCATGGCAAAATCCAGATACTCTTCAGCCTTCCTGTCACCGATCATACCGCCGCCCAGGATATTGAAAGCAGACCATACCCTGGCCTCGCATCCTCTCATGCCTCCGAAATCGATCGGAGCATATGCATCGCAGAAGCTGAATTCCTCGTCGCTTCCCTCGAAATAACCCATTTCCCGTGCGAAATCCACCACGTCCTCTGCATAGAGCCAGTTCTCGGGATCGTCAAAGACGATATGGTCGATACGGGACTGGTTGGCATGGGCGCAGATATATCCGTCAGGAACACGGGCTGCGACCCATACAATACCCTTGTTGACGTTGCGTCCTTTCTTGTCGAGCCTGGTACCCTTGCCTATCAGTTCCATGATCCACACCTCGTCCTTGTCGGCTACGGAGAATGACTCCCCGCTGGAAGCATACCCGTACTCGTTGGCCAGTTCCACGATGGTCCTGATAGCCTCACGGGCAGTCTTGGCCCTCTGCAGTGTGATGTATATCAGGGAACCGTAATCCATGATACCGGTCGAGTCATACAGCTCGCTCCTTCCTCCGAAAGTAGTCTCGGTAATGATAAGCTGATGCTCGTTCATGTTCCCGACAGTCTGATATGTGCGGGCCACCTGCGGTATCTGTCCGAGATAACGGCCGCTGTCCCATTCATACACAGGCAGCAGTGTTCCGGGTCTGAAAATCCCGGCAGGGGTGAAATAGAGTTCTCCGTAAAGCTGATGGGAGTCAGCTGAATAAGAGACAAATACCGAGCCGTCCTTTGACGCGCCCTTGGTTACCAGTACATTGGTACATGCATATCCGGTCTGCACAAGAAGGGCTGCAAGAACGGTACACAGTGCTGATTTGAAGAATTTATTCATATTGCTTGTCCGAAATTATTAAATTTGCACAAAATACCACCAAAAATAGTGAATTTATATTTTATATACAACAAGATGATCCGCAAGATAATTTTCCACCTTTTCGCTTTAGCCGCGCCAATGCTTTTTGTACCGTCGCTGTACGCTCAAAATCAAGAAGAAGAGAAGACACCGGAGGAAATGGCAATGGACGAGGCTGACCGCCTCGAAGAGATGCTGGAACTCGAACCCCACCAGACATTCTACATAGATTCCATCCTCCAGCACGACATGAGAGCAATGCACGATGAAATGCAGATGCTCCAGCTCGCCGGAACCAGAGAATACACCGCCTTCAAACAAGTCAGGGACAAGTGGCTCCTGCAGATAGACAGTGCATACAGGAAAGTCCTCACCAACTATCAGTGGATGGTATACCAGCGGTCCTTGGGGAAACTGAGCAAGGAAGAGATGAAGATACTCAAGGAAGAGGAAAAGGCCCGGAAAAAGGCTGCAAAGGAAGCGGCAAAAAATCTCTGACAAGCCTCTAAAGCTCTATACATACAGGTTTCCTGTCCCTGTAATAGACCTCATACCTGAAACCTGCCGCCATAGCCATCTCACGGCACCAGTCGAAACGGTCTCCCAGGCGTGTGATGTCATGCGCATCCGAACCGAACGAGAGAAATTCTCCGCCCAGTTCCCTGAAACGCTTGAGAACCGCAATGTCCAGCTCCGGACGGCGTCCGCGATACAACTGGTATGTCTTGGTGTTTATTTCCATAGTCTTCCCGTTGGAAGCCAGAAATCCCAGAATCCTGTCCAGCACATCGCCGAATTCCGAATAGAAGATTGTAGTCTCCTTATAATCAGGGTACCGCACGATATAATCGTAATGGCCCAGAATGTCGAAATCAGGCATTACACGGATAAGGCGGTCAAATTCTTCCAGATAATGGCCGTATGCCTGCCGGTAATTGTACGGCTTGTAATAGTCTCCGAAATAAGGATCATGTCCGTCGATAAGATGAAGCGAGGCAATGACCGAATCGAATCTGTTTTCCGACAGCACCTTACGAATCTTCGGCATGCTCTTGTCCTGCAACCCTATCTCCACACCTTTCAGCAGTTGGAAGTCCCCGAAAGGGCCACCCTTCCCGTTGAGTCTGAAATATTCCACCTCGGCATCTATTGCCTGCTGCTGGGCCGGAACCTCGAAGGTAAATTCGGTCACTCCGGCCGGGGCATCGTAGTCAAGATGGTCCGTGAGACTTATTCCGCGCAACCCGCGCTCAAAGGCAACACGGACAGCATCATCGATGTTCATCCTGGAATCCTCCGAGAAGTACGAATGCGTATGATTGTCGAAATACCTTCTTTCCATCACATCCTCTCCTGCGCGTAAACGACCTGCCAACTGCCTGTTTCAGGAGCCCTAACAACTGTGAGTGCCGTCTTTACCGGTTCTATCTCACCGGGATAGATAATGTCGAAATCCACTGACACCGAATCCTTGGTCCATTCATGTACCTCCACCGTGTGCATCTGAACTCCGCGCGAAAGCTCCATGAACTCGTCCTTGGCCGCATCGGGCAGCGAATCTACCATGGAGCCTGTCTCCAGTACCATATCCTTCAACTGCGGAGAACACATCTCGGCAGCTGTAGTATAATCGGCTGAATAATATGCCTTTGCAAAATTTTCCGCTGCTTCTCTTGCAGCCTGTTTCCCGTTGCCGGTGCATCCTGTAGTAACGGCAGCTGCAAAGACCGCCGCCGAGATTGCAACAAATTGTCCTATTCTGTTCATAGCTATTATTTAACATCAAGGGGGCCGCATAGTTTTATGCCGCCCCCCCACTGTATAAGTCAGAGACTACTCTGCTGTTGAAAAATCCGCAATATCTTCTGCCGTAATAGGGTAGATCTGCAGTGTGCCATTGTATATCTCCACGGCACCGGAAATGTTTCCTGTAACGCCGGTACTGATGACCTCGTCGGCCCATAGTGCATAGCTGGTATTCCTGACCACCACTTCCTCATCTCCAGAAGAGAAGTACCTGTTGGTAGTCTTGCCATCCTCTACCCATGTCGTACCCTCAGGATGGGTGCTGGTAAGACCTATGACTGTAACATACATGCCCTGCCAGTCACCTGCATTGAAATCGGCTGCGCTGAGTTCAGGGACAGTGAACGATACTCCTGACTCCAGAACCTCTATCTGAGCTCCGCTGTCATCGAAGGTGAGCTCGCGGAGTCCGCTGTAAGGGCTGTATGTAACATTGCCAAGAGCCAGCCTTATCCGGTCTCCGATCTTGTAGTCCCCGTCTACACCGTAAAGGACTATACCGCTTGCTTCGCTTCCCGATCCGTCGGCTACAGAAAGTTTCCTGTAGTAGTTTTCTCCGTCATTGTTGGCAACAATGACGCCTTCCATAAATGCCCCCAGAACGGCTACCGGACCTTTCTCCACGATAGTACCGTCCTTTATTGCAGCAACCACGTCACTTACTGACACGGCCTCCTCTGAAGTAGTGAATGTCAAGGTATCTCCGGAATATACATCCTCGCCTATCTTGGCATAGGCATAATAGTCGTATGCCTTGTCTGCTTCCACGCCGAATGTAACGCTGTAAGGAGATGCAGTCTCCGAAGCCTTCACCTCGACAAAGTCTCCGCTGCCCGACTCACCGTATGCGATACCGACCTCTGTCACGTCAGCTGCGTCCCCGCTGTATGAATAGGATCCCTCTACGGTAGCTGTAGTCCTGTCGTCACTGATGAGGGCATCGCCGGTCTCTACGCTCATGCTCGGACCGCCCTTGGCCCTTATTGCATAGGCAGGTCCCATTACCTCGGCCTTGCCGTTGTAGTCACCTCTTGTTCCGACAATAGTGAGATTGTCACCTTCAACATAACCGAGGGACGAGAAGGACTTGTCATTGCTCTGCCCGAGAATGATGGTGGAAGTCAGACCGTAGACATAGACCGAACCGGTCTCGTCGGTGATATCGAAGTTGCCGTATTCGGTATTCACGGGACCTTCCATTACGCCTGTCAGCTCATAAAGCTGATTGTCGTCAATCTCTGCTGCCAGGAACTCGGCCACTGTCACCTTGAGAGGTGCATAATATGCGTCATTTGCCTGAGGCGTGCCGTTGTAAGAGCCTCTGCGGGCAACTATGGTGACATTGTCACCCTCTCCTACCCCGATCAGCGAGAATGTCTTGTCTCCTGCCGTTGCATTGAGATTGAGGCCGTATACCTGGACATTGCCCGTCTTGTCCTCCAGATAGAAGTTTCCGTACTCCGTATTGTAAAGTCCTGTCAGCTTTCCGCTGAGACGGTACCACTGGTTGGACTCCTCTGCTGCCAGGAACTCCTCTACAGTAACCGGCTTGGGGCCTGTCTCGGCATTGGGCTTAAGAACGCCGCCCATCTGGTGCACAGTGATCGTCGCATATATCTGGCGTTCAGACCTGAAATATATTATTACCTCCCTCTGGTACAGAGTGTCACCTTCTGCCAGAGCTTCCGCGCTGTTCTCCTTTACACTGAATGTCACCTTGACGGAATCAGCTGATGCAACTCCTTCAAAAGGCTCAGGGGATGTCACTGTAAGCCAAGGATCTGCTTCGAATCTCTCCGCCTCATCAAGATAAGGATTGCTTACTACAATCTCACCCTTCCAGGGGGTATTGCTGAACAGCAAAACGGAATACTCGCCGGCTGTAGAGTCAATCTCCAGATAATCACTGGAGACTGCAATATTTACGGGAACTATGGCTCCCTCCTCATTGTTCTTGCACGAAGACACCAGCAACGCACCGAATGCGGCCAATGCTAATAGTACTTTTCTGAAGTTCATTTTGTTGTAGATTAACTGTATTTTTTCAAGTCGCAAATATATTACATTTTACAAATACATAATTTTAAAATTTTATTACAATTCAAATATTTGCGAAAATTTTACCGGTTCGTGACCGGTATTTGCAAAAAAGGGCGGCTGATTATGTTTCAGCCGCCCTGCTATTATTTGTAATGAATCAGATTATTTGCGTTCTCCGAGCTTGCCGTCAAGCATTACCAGACCTACTTCCCCGGCACGTTTGACTTTCTCGTAGATAGAGAGTGTAGTGGCTTCCTCCTCTACCTGCTCGCGGATATATGTCATGAAGAAATCCTCTGAAGGTTTGTCCTTCTCCTCACGGGCGATGTCCACAATCTTGTCAATCATGGCTGTTACATGGCACTCGTGCTCATACACATGTTTGAAGACTGCCTCAACGCTTCCCCAACCCTGAGGGACAACGTCTATCATGCTTACTTTGGCTGTGCCGCCTCTCTTCTGCAGGAACGAAGCCATGGCATAAGCATGTCCGAGCTCTTCCTGAGACTGGACCTTCATCCAATGGGACATTCCCTCATAACCTTCTTTTTCAAGATAGAAAGACATGGAAAGATAGAGGTTTGCCGACCACATCTCGGCGATAATCTGATCATTGATCGCATTCTGTAATTTTTCGGTAATCATGGTTGTAATGTTTTAAATTAAACTTCTGACTTTATCCACTGCAAAATGGATACCAACCGGTACCAACCTGTGACCCGGTGTCATTATGTCACAAAAATCAGACACGGGCCTGTCAGTAAATAGCGACATTGTTTATGATAGGGCAGGCGTATGAGTCTATGATATTGAATCTTACCTCCGATGCCTCGACCGGGTCAAAACGCATTATACGCTTGTATCCGATCGTAGTACCGCGGCAGACCTCCTTCCATTCGCCGGTGCTGCCCAGGCGGCACTCTACACTGAACTCCTTGACCCTCTGTCCGAGAGGTATGTACTCCTGGATCATGACTGCACTTATCTCCCTGTCCCTTCTGAAATATACAGTGAAGGAAGCAGAGGTCACACTGTCGTCAGTAGCCCAGTAGGTCGAATAGCGCCCGTCCACAGCATTGGCCGCCGCATAGCGGGGGGAATTGGCGCGTACGGTCTCGGAATAAGCCCTCGACATCTTGGCATAATCGGCGTGGAACGCCTCCTGACGGGCATCGCGGAATTCCATCAGACGCGCAGAGTCGGCAGGATTGATACGTCCGCGGCGGTCGGGAGGGACGTTGAGCAGAAGATTGGCGTTACGTCCTACCGAACCGTAATATATCTCCATAAGTTCATCCACACTCTTTACAAGCGTGTCCGTCGAAGGAGAATAGAACCACCCGGGACGGATGGAAACATCTGCCTCAGCCGGAATCCAACGGCGGCCATGGACGTTTCCGCTATTCAGGGTATCCCTGGAAGGAGCCAGACGTCCAGGCGCAAAGCCGTATGTATCAAGCCTGGACCAGTTGGTTTCACCTGCATACCCGCTCTCGTTGCCCACCCAACGGCAACCGGGACCTATATCACTGAATATCACCAGATCAGGCTGAAGAGTCAGTGCAGTTGCATTGAAATACGGCCAGCGGTAACGGCTAGGGGCATCTCCCTGACCGTCATCGGCTCCGTCGAACCAGAGCTCGAAAATGTCCCCGTACTCAGACAGGACTTCAGTAATGCAGCCTGCAAATACTTCATTGTATGCCTCAGTTCCGTAAGCCGGATGATTGCGGTCCCACGGCGAAATATAGACCCCCATCCGAAGACCGTATTTGCGGCAGGCATCGGCAAGCTCCCGCAGGACATCCCCCTGTCCGTCGCGCCATGAGCTTCCGGCCACGGTATGCCTGCTGTACTTGCTGGGCCACAGGCAGAAACCGTCATGATGCTTGGCTGTCAGTATGATACCCTTCATGCCTGCTTCCCTGGCAATACGGGCCCACTGTCCGCAGTCCAGATCCGTAGGTGCGAACACGTCCGGATTCTCTTCGCCCGTTCCCCATTCCATGTCCGTAAACGTATTGGGACCGAAATGTACGAACATGTAGTATTCCATCTTCTGCCACTGAAGCTGCGATTCTGTAGGTACCGGACCATAGGGAGCCGGAGCCGTGTTGTCTTTGCAAGAAGCCGCCACCGCAAGCGCGGCGACGGCTGTCAGAAGTATCCTGGTACTTTTCATATCTGCATCAAGGTTTACTCACGGCCTCCACCGAGGGAGCGGTAGAGGTTTACGGTTGTCTGCATAAGCTGGTACTTGTCAGAAATGACATTGAGCTGGGCTGCAAGCAGGGACTGACGGGCTGTAAGTACCTCTAGATATGACATCTTGGTACTTTTCTGATACAGCGACTCCGCAGTCTGCACGGTCCGTTCCAAGTCGCTGCGCTGGGCCAGATGCCTGTCCAGCATCTGTCCGTAGATTTCCAGCGCATAGAGATAGTTGTTGACCTCTTCACCTGCATCCAGCAGTGTCTGCTTGTATGTAAGTTTCGCTATTTCTTCCTCAGCCTTGGCTACTCTGAGGTTGGAAGTGAGCTGACCTTTATTGAATATAGGCTGTGCCAGCTGGGCAAGAGCGTTTATGATCAGGCCGCCGGGGTTTGTCACTGCCTGTCCCAATGCGCCCGTCCATCCGGCACTACCGGTAAGGGTGAGTTTGGGATAGAACGCCGAACGGGCCTGGTTGGTAGAATAGTATGCACTGGCCAGAGCCATTTCGGCACTGTAGACATCGGGACGGTTGGAGAGCAGCTCGAGGGGTATGCCTACCGATATGTCCGTAGGCAGCGTCTGCCCGTCCAGAGTACCGCGCTCTATTTTCACATACACGGATCCGAGTATGGAGCAGAGAGCATTCTCGGCCTCCTGGCACTGACGTTTCAGATCTGCAAGGGATGCCTCCAGTCCGTAGAGCTGGGCGCGGGACTGCGTCAACGCATTTTCCGTGATGCGTCCCACCTTCAGCATTGCCTCCATAGACCTTATCTGCTCAGTCCACAGGGTCACGTTTTCCTCGCTGACACGTACCTGCTCGTCGAGCATCAGCAGGGAATAATAGGTATTGGCTATGGTCGCAACAAGCTGCGAACGCACTGCCTGGCGGTATGCCTCCTGCTGGAGGAGAGCTGCCTGCGCCCCGCGCTTGGCATTGAGCAGCGAACCGAACAGGTCGATATCCCAGCTGACAGTACCGCCCAGATCGTAGGAACCGGAACCCGAGCCGTTGCCTCCACTGAGGGAATAGTTGTATCCCACCTGGGGAGACAGGTTGAGTGAAGGTGAATATGCCCATTTGGAAGCAGTCAGGCAGGCTTGCGCCTGCTGTACCCTCAGAGCGGCACTGAGCAGATCGGTATTGTTTTCCAGACCGGTCCTGATAAGCTTCTGCAGGCAAGGGTCAGTGAACATTTCCTCCCACGGCATGTAGCCGAATGAAGAACTGTCCTCCGCAGCCTTGGCATCCTCCTCAGGAGACACCAGTTCCGCCCTGTAGAGACTGTCCATGGGAACCACGTCCTCAGGCCTCTGATATTTGCGGTAGATGGAGCAGCTGCTTGCCAATACCGCTGCAGCCATTATTAATATTGTCTTTCTCATATGGTTTCTCTTTCCTCCTTTCTTTTACCCATTACCTTCTCTTCCACATACTGGAAAATCACGAAGAACATGGGAGTGATGAACATAAGGGCTATGGTTCCCACAACCATACCTCCGGCCGTACCCACACCGAGCGAGCGGTAACCGTTGGCTCCGACTCCGGATGCGGTAATCAGAGGCAGCAGACCGACAACCATCGTAAGCACCGTCATGAGGATAGGCCTCAGTCGGACACCGGCTGCCGATATCGCCGCAGCACTCAAGGACATGCCCATCTTCCTGCGCTGGGTTCCGTATTCCGTGATCAGAATTGCCGTCTTGGACAGCAGTCCGATCAGCATGATCATTCCGACCTGGGTGTAGATGTTGCTCTCAAGTCCCCAGATCTTGGTGAACAGGTAGCTGCCCATCAAGCCGAAAGGCACCGAACAAAGCACCGCGAGGGGCAGGAAGAGACTCTCGTACAGACCGCAGAGGATCAGATAGATGAAGATGATACATATCACGTACACTATCGCTGTAGTGTTGGACTCTGCGAGCTCGGCCTCCTCACGGGTCATTCCTGAAAACTCGTAGCCGAAACCTGTAGGCAGAGCCTCCTGGCTAACCTCTTCTATCGCCTGGATAATATCACCTGAACTGTACCCCGGATTAGGCATACCCTGCACTGTAATGGAGGTAAACATATTGAAACGGTTGAGTACCTCCGCTCCGTATATCTTTCTCATGGTCACGAACTGACTTACGGGTGCCATTCCGTTGGCTGTCTTCACATAGACGTCGTCAAGGGACTGCATGTTGTCCCTGAAATCGGTCGGGGCCTGGAGAATGACGCGGTACAGCTTGGTGAAACGGTTGAAGTTGGACACGTACATACTTCCGTAGTAGCCTGATATCACCGAGAGTACTGCATCTGTAGTAGTACCGGCACGGATACATTTAGCGGCATCCACATCCAGCTCATACTGAGGGAAATTGGAGCTGAATGAAGTATATGCCATCTGTATCTCGGGCCTCTTGTTCAGCGCTATTATGAAATCCTGGGTCACATCCTCGAGCACATCGATACCCCTGCCTGAACGGTCCTGAAGGTCCACAAAGAAACTGTTACCGGTACCGTAACCTGAGATCATAGGTGGAGCAAAGATAAATATCTGGGCATTGGTTATATGCGCAGTCCTTGCATAGATCTTCTCGATGACTGCCGTATAGCTCTGGTCCTTGTCCGGACGCTGGTCCCAAGGCTTCAGCCTTATCATCATCATCGCATGCGATGCACCGCTACCTGAGAAGGAGAAACCGGCAACCTGGTTGTATGTCTGTATCTCCTCTATATCCTGAATGCTGTTCTGCATCTCGGTCAGAATGTCATTGGTCTCGGCAAGTGTAGTTCCAGGAGCAGCATCCACACTGATGAAGAGGGACCCTGTATCCTCATTGGGCACAAGCGATGTCTTCGCCGTGGCCATGAAGTAGACCAGCAGACCGCAAGCCACTACCAGACAGGCAACACCCGCCCATTTGTGCTTGATGAAGAACTTGACTCCATATTTATATTTGTTGATCAGCCTTCCGAATGCCGCCTCAAACGCTATTCTGAAACGGGTGGAGAACTGCTTGGGCTTTTCGCCCGGACGCACTATCTCATTAGGCTTCAAGATAATGGCGCAAAGAGCAGGGGAAAGGGTCAGCGCATTGATCGCCGAGAATCCCACCGCAGCCGCCATAGTAAGACCGAACTGCTTGTAGAACAGACCTGACGTACCGCCCAGGAAAGACACAGGGATGAACACGGCCATGAATACCAGCGTTGCGGATATTACCGCTGCGGACACTCCCTCGACACCGTCTACGGCCGCCTTGTACGAAGAGCGGTATCCCATATCGAAACGGGCCTGCACCGCCTCGACGACGATGATCGCATCATCCACCACAGTTCCGATAACCAGGATCAAGGCAAAAAGGGTAATCAGATTGATGGTAAATCCTGCCACCATAAGGAAGGCGAACGTAGCGATCAGCGCGACAAATATACATATCGTAGGAACAAGAGTGGATCTCGGGTTCTGCAGGAAGACATACACCACCAGGACCACCAGGATAAGCGTCTCGAAGAGGGTCTTGATCACCTCATTGATGGAAGCATCCAGGAAGTCCTTGGTACTCATGATATCCACAAGCTCGACTCCCTTCGGAAGATCAGCCCTTACCGTCTCCAGGTATGCGTCTATCTCCTTGATGATCTCGTTTGCGTTACTTCCGGCCGTCTGGTTGATCATACAGCTCACTCCCGGAGCACCCTTGACACGTCCTTCGTAGTTGTATGAAACGGCACCCAGCTCAATATCCGCAATATCCTTCAGTTTCAGTACCCTTCCGTCATCATAAGCCTTGATGACTATCTCCCCGAATTCTTCTTCCGTGGAAAGACGTCCCTTGTAACGGAGTGTGTACTGGAACACATTGTCCGAATTCTCACCGATGGCACCTGTGGAAGCCTCGATGTTCTGACTGGAGAGAGCCGCACTCACATCACTGGGCACCAGCTCGTAACGAGCCATGACGTCAGGCTTCATCCATATACGCATGGCGTAGTCGCCGCCCATGACGTTACAGTCGCCGACTCCGGAAATACGCTGGATCTGAGGCTTGACGTTGATGGAGAGGTAGTTGGTCAGGAACGTCTCGTCATAAGTTCCGTCCGGGGAGACTATTGCAAAGACTTTAAGCGTACTGCTCTGACGCTTGGAGACCTCCACACCGACTCTCGTAACTTCTGCAGGAAGAAGAGACGTAGCTCTGGAGACGCGGTTCTGCACATTGACCGATGCCATGTCGGGATCGATACCCTGCTTGAAATATACGGTAATCGAAGCACTTCCGGAGTTACTGGCCTCTGAAGTCATGTAGGTCATGTCCTCCACACCGTTGATGGCCTCTTCAAGGGGCGCAATCACGGCATTCTGTACGGCCGTCGCATTGGCTCCGCTGTAAGTGGTAGATACCCTGATTGTCGGAGGAGCTATGTCCGGATACTGCTCTACAGGCAACATCGCCAGTCCGATGATACCTACCAGCACCAGGAAAATGGAAATGGCCACCGACAATATAGGCCTGTCAATAAATGTCTTAAGATTCATATTCCTTATTCTCCTTTATTAGAGTTTGAACCGGCTTCAACAGGGGTACCGGTGATAGGAGTTCCTTCCCTGAGCAGGCCGGCTCCTTCCGAGACTATCACATCTCCGGTGTTCAGACCGCTCTCCACGACATACTCCTTACCGTCATTTATCCTGAAAACCTTTATCTCGTTGGATACGGCCTTGCCGTCCTCTACCTTGTATACATATATCTTGTCCTGTATCTCGTATGTGGCTGTCTGGGGAATTACTATGCACCCCTCGCGGTCGTAGGATATATTGATCCGTCCTGAACTTCCGCTCATCAGTCTGCCGTTCCCGTTGTCGAAGACAGCCCTGATGCTTACTGTACCCGTACCCTTGTCCACTATACGGCTGATTACATCTATATGTCCCTCTTTCTCGTATGTTGTACCGTCAGACAGGGTAAGGGTGACAGGACGGAAAGAGGCGATCGTATTGTCGATGGAACCATACTGGCGTGTCATGGAAAGTACCTCCTTCTCCGGAAGGGAGAAATAGACATACATTTCCGAGTTGTCCGATACACTGATCAGGGGCTCCGACATGGCAGAACTTACCAACGCACCTACCCTCACGGAAGTCATGCCGGCCGAACCGCTCACAGGACTCTTCACGATGGCATAGGACAGGTTCTGAGCAGCACTGGCTTTGGCCGCCTCTGCCTGACGGAGAGCCGCCACTGCACTGTTGTAGGAGTTTTTCGCCGTCTGGAGTTCAAAATCGGAAATCACCTTCTCTGCATACAGGTCCTCGCTTCCCTCGAGTGAAAGCTCAGCAGTTGCCAGCTGCGCCTCGGCAGTAGCCACAGATGCTTCTGCTTCCCTGTATGCCGCCGCATAGGGAATCGTGTCGATTACGAACAGCGTCTGACCTTTTTTGACTTTTGCCCCTTCCTTGACCAGAACATCTGTGATAAATCCGGACACCTGAGGTCTTACCTCCACGTCCTGCTTACCTTCGATCACCGCGGAATAACTGACTGACAGAGTCCTGTCTTCGGGAGAAACCTTCAAAAGCGGATATGTCACCGCCTCCTTCTGGCTGGCTGCCTTCTGTTTGCACGAAGCCATGCTTAAAATGGCAAGAAAGCTTACAGCCGCAATTTTCAGATACTGCATATATAATTACTCTTTTAAAATTTCTGACATCGGGCCAGCAACGATTGTGCCAAATCTGAGAAATTTCCTAAAATTGCACATTCATTTCTCTTTTTGACATACAAGTATTTACGCACTCTGCAATGCTGCTGTCGGCAGCTGTCGGCAGCCGTCTACAGCCGTTCCACTCCGTCAAGGTCGAGAAGAACGAGCTGGAAAGTATCGTAGAATTTGGTCAGGATTCCGGTCAGATTACATTTGCTGCCTATCTCCATTCCCACCGTATCGTCAGCGAAGGACGCATAGCCGCTGGTCCTTACGACCACCTCAGCGCCGTCCACTGTAAATGTCTGCTGGCCGTAAGCCGCCTCACGGCCTGTCAGAGGGTCGTTGCTGACGGCCCAGGTCCTCAAACCGTCGGGGCTGCCCTGGTAGGATGCATTTTCAAGACGCACGTACCGGCACACCATAGAATTGGTTATCTGTGACTTGGATGTTATAACCGTAGGTTCTGCAGGGTCCCCGTAGGCACCCCTGAATATTGTTCTGTCTATCAAGGCCTGCACATCGATGTATCCTGTTTCATACCGCTCGTCCGTAGACTCAGCCCCGAGCTGCAGACTCTCTCCGTAGGTTCCGAACCACAGCAGTCCTCCCGGCTTGATATAAATGGTCTGTCCCAGCTTGTAGTCATTGTAAAGTCCTGTCTTGCCTATCTTCACTTCAAGACCTGCCGTACTGTCCTCTATGTACAGCGACCGGTAGACATTTCCGGATTCGTCTGAACTTATCACTTTTCCGGCCACGACTATCGTGTCTCCGGATATAACGCCCGCACTTCCTGTATACAGTGCCTTGAACTGTGCAAGCGTCATGGTCGGGGTCATGTCTGCAGGCTGGTATGGTTCAGGTTCGGTAAATTTCTGACACCCGGCAATCACAATGCCTGACAAAAGTATCGCCGCTGATTTTTTCAATATATTCCGCATAATCTGCAATATGTTTTAGAATCTGAAATAAACATTGACCATATAATTGATTCCGAAGAGGTAGAAATACTTCGTATCAAACGGAGTGTAATGCATGAACTCACCCTGACCGTCAGTCACTCTCGAAAGCCTCATCTGCTCATAGCCTCCGGTCTTTATATTTCTGTTGTTAAGGATGTTGTTGATATTGGCACTCACACCGAGCAGGTACTTCCCGGCCAGACGCCACGACTTGCCGATGTTTGCATTCAGGATAAACGCATGTGGGAATTTTTCCTGACTCGTCATCTCCCTAATAAGAGCCATGCCTTCCTCTGTATCGGGATCCATGCCCTGTACCGCATAGTCGGTACGGCGGAGGGGGTTCATGGAGATATAGTTGCCGTCGAAGAAATTGAGGTCGATGCCGGCGAACAGATAATTGGGCCCTGCCCATGTGAGGCCGACCGACGAAGCGATCTGAGGCGTTCTGGCCACCTTGTATCCTTTCCAGAACACTGTCTGGTCGCTGAGTACCTCACGGGCACTGTTGTCCACAGTCTGGGTAAATTTGGGATTGGACGTATACACATAATCTCCCCAGCTCAGTGCACCCTCAAATGCCAGGCCTGCAAAGATCGGGATCTTTATTCCTGCCTCGACGCCCATGTTCCGCTGGTCAATGCCGGTCATCGAGAAGTTGGTATAGGCCCTCTGTATGTCATCGTAGAAACTTATGATATCGGTCTGATCGTTGATGGTAGTATAGAAAGCAGTAAGACGGAGGGACATCCATGATGCCTTAAGCATGTAATTGATGTCGGCACTGAATATTTTCTCGGTCGTCAGACCGTTCACTACGCTGTTGCGGGTCCTGGGGGAAAGGAATGAATCGTCGAAATACGGAGCCTGGGTCATATACCCCACATTGGCATACAGCATGTTCTGGCTCGAGAAACTGTAGCTCAAGGCAAGTTTTGCCTTGTAGGTGAAAAAGTCAAGCTTTTCGGAGTTTCCGAGGGAATTGTCCGGGAACAGTCCCTTCTGGACCAGACCTTCCCTCCAGAATGTGTTGTACCCGACTTCTCCTCCGAGGACAGCCCCGAATCCGCCTGCATTGAAATCCCAGGAAGTCCACAGCCTGTGGTTCCGGATATGCGCATAGTAATCATATCCGTATTTTTCCCCTTCCTTCACCAGTCTGTTGGGATGTTGCAGGTCGTTCTGTATGGCATTCTCGTCATTGCCGAAATCCCTTTCAGCAAACTGGTCCACGTTGAGCCAGTAATCACCTCCAAGCAGGTCCTTCACTGTCTTGTAATACTCCGTCCTGTTCCAGCGGAAGTTGTACCCCAGCGAGCCTTTGATCGCAGAACCGAAATTCTTGGTCGCCTGCGCATTGAAATTGAGGTCATTCTGGTCCGTACGCCTCTCCTCCAGAATATATTTCGAACGGGTCACACTTCCCGGATTGCCGATGGACGGATTGTACTGAATATCCTCGTCTAAATAGCTGTTGCGGTTCACATCATACAGCCGTTCCCAATTGATATGCCTTATATTGTTGTCGCTCATCCACCCCTCTACTGCCCAGGCATACTGCTCCGAGCCCTCATCAAAGTAACTGGGAAGATAACGGTAGTAGTCCGGACGCGGATCGGGAGCATCGTACCAGTCCAATGCAGAATAGCCGTTGCGGCCGAAACGCCAGGAAACTCCTGCCGTAACCTTGAAATCGTAAGAAGGCGTGAACTCGTAGTTGAAAATGGCTACAGGCTCATGGTTGTTCCTTACCCTGGCATTGCGTACTTTCCCGTTCTGGTAACCCCAGTTGGAATTGTAGTAGTTGCTGCCCATAAGGTCATACACCTCCTGCGTAGATGCATTCTGTGCACCGCGCTGCACAGGAGAGCCGAAGACCGTAAGAGACAGACGATGCTTGTCGCCTATTTTTTTCTCCGCAGCCAGGAAGTAGGCAAACGCGTTATAGAACACTCCGGTAACATAGTCATTCCCTCCAAGACGGGTGGAAACAGAGGCGGCAAAGGCCCATCCGTTGTCCATCATGCCGGTGGAATATGTGGCCATCAGGCGCAAACGGTAGGTGGCGCTGTTGGTCAACACACTGAAACGGTATCCTTTTGCGACTGATGAGGCATAGGCATTTACATTGGTAAGACCGTTTATGCCGCCGATACCGTAATCCGAAACAGCCATGCCGCCTACGGCCTCCTTCTCCCTGGTAGCCTCGTTGAGACCGCTGAACAGGGAATACGGGGTGTAGCCGCTCAAAGCGTCATTGAACCGGATACCGTTGATATAGACATCCGACATGCCGCTTTCGTAACCTCTGTTGAGAAAACGCATCGAGCTGAAACTGAAGGCCGCGATGTCATCGAACACATCCTTGGTCGCCGTCAGGACCGACGGTACATCCTCATATCCGGAACCGGACTCATCTTCCAGAGCGAATTCCGCAAACATGTCATCTCCGACAGCACCTGCGGGGATGTCCGGAGCCAGCGACACATTCATCAGGTCATATATACCGCCTTCCACCCGTACATTGACCTGCGTCTTGTAGAAGCCTGCGGCGGATATTTCCACACTGTACATTCCGTCTTCAAGCCCGGTTATCTCAAACTTGCCGTCTTCACCGGTATAGACAAATATTTCCTTGCCCATATTCAGCAAAGAAACCTTGGCATCCTTTACCGGCCGGGATCCCATACGGTCAAGAACAACTCCTTTCAATCCCCCGTTCTGGGCAAAGGCAGACAAAGAGGCAAGGAGCAAAACACACGCGACAATTGCTGTTCTGATTTTCATATATCCGTTATTGGTTAGCTATTACAATATAAACAGGAAGATGGTCGCTGTAACCACCTAAAAACGAATTTCCGCTGTACGACCTGAGAGGGTAGTTCCTGTATTTTCCCTTCTGCTGGATCATGTAGCTCCGTTTGAATATTCTTCCGTAGAACCCCGAATCCTCGGCTTCCTGTATCCTGAGAACACCGCTTCCGCCTTCAAGCAGATTGGAATTGACGATGATATTGTCAAAAAGGTTCCACGCATCCTGATATCCGAGAGTACCGTATCCTGCCTTCAGCACATTCCAGTAGGGATTGAAATACCCTCCCGGCTCAACATCCCCAACCTCTCTCTTTGCCCCGATCACCTCGGCAAGACTCCTGTTGTAAGGGTCATCGTTCATATCCCCCATTATCACAATTTTCAGGTCCGGGTCCGATGCCATGAGGGAATCCGCGTATTTACGCAATGTACTGGCACAACCCACCCTCAAATATTCAGAAGCCTTTGCTCCGCCGTAACGGGAAGACCAGTGGTTGACGAAGAAACAGAACCTTTCACCGTCGATGGTTCCGCATACTGCAAGTATGTCCCTGGTTCTGAAATCCGGACGCTCAGGTATCTCGGGCTGGAAAACATCGCTCCACTCGAGATTGAACACATCCGGACGGTAGAGCAAAGCCACGTCCACACCTCTGGCCTCCGGCGAGTCATAATGGACAATCTGATAACCTGCCGGAGCCAGCCTCTCGGTAGAGACCAGATCATCCAGAACCCTCCTGTTCTCGACTTCGGAAAGGCCGATTACCGCCGGATAATCCTTATTGGCTGCGGCTATTCCGTAAAGGACACGGGAGATATTGGCCAGCTTTTTGTCATACTTGGCCTGAGTCCATTCCTTGGGACCGTCCGGCGTGAATTCCTCGTCGATGACGTTGGGGTCATCGTAGATATCGAAGAAATTCTCCACATTGTAGAATGCCACAACATATTTACCATCCCCTGCGGCATATAGGGACAACGTCAGGAAAAGCAGTACTGCAATCAGAATATTCTTCCTAATCATGCCTCTTGGTCTGTTAAAAGCCCCATCGTTCAGGTTCCAGCTGCGACTTCACGGCAGCGGACAAGTCCTGAGACAGGTTATTGAAAAATTTAATTCCCGTCAACGATTCGATTTCGGACACGCTGCGGAGGTCTTCCCTTTCCGGGTTGCTGCGTCCGTAATCCCTGTTCCCGTACAGGAAGCCTACGGAATAATAGGACGCAGGAGAAATGCTGTATCTGAGCAGCACCTTGAAATATCCGTCAGGGACCGCGACAAGATTCCCGGCATTGTCTTCCGTATAAGTCCAGTCAGCCGGGTCATCGGAATCGAAAACAGGACCGGTAACCACATAGAGCGTATCACACACACTGCAGTAGCCGCGCACCCTGTTCTCCAGTTCCGCCCATAGCCCCTGATTGAATTCCGATACCTGGGCCGTCATGTTCGTGAAGTAAAAAGTCTGCACGTTTAGGGACGTATTGGCATTCCGTGAGCCGGACGGAATCTGATGGCCCCTGTCGTAGTCCCTGTCGCTCCAGCCTCTTTCCAGAACCGGCTCATACCTGTCAGGTATCTTGGGGTCATAGCCCCAGGCATCGGTACGTCCGCTTCCCATGTATTCACTGCACAGAGGATAAGCTACCCATAAGGCCAGTCTCGCGGAAGCGTCATACAGCATGGAATAGTTGCGCTTGTCATGTCCGTCGACCTGAGCGATATGGCTTACGAATGCCGTTCCGGAAGCCGGAGCCACTTCAGGCAGCTCAAGCCATCCGTACTGATACTCGTCCGAAACCAGACCAGGCCATGCACCGTCATCACCATCCCCGTTTCCGGATTCACCCGGTACACCGCCCTGCCTCATGGTCAACGTCAATATTTCTCCGTCTGAAAAGCTCACGACCAGAGAAACATCCCTTGAGGAACTGTCGGGATTCTCCGAATACAGCAGCATTATATTGGACATGCTCCCGCTGCCGGACTCTGGAGACACCCTGGCCCAACCGGCCGCAGGCCCAGGATATTCCAGCACTATCGACCAGTCCACAGACGACACAATGGAAACGAACTGCCCGTCACTGTCAAACGCGACAGAGTCCCTGGACAGGACGACCTCATTCCTCTCACCGGCGCCATGGAACCCGCCGGTACATGAATACAGTACTGCCGGCATCACTGCCAGCAGTACTGCAACTTTTACTGATAGATCCTTTATCTGCATCAATCAGCAGGCACTATTTCACATTTACACCGGCAAATGCGATTCTCGGCTCATCCATCCCCACTGTAGTAACAGTAATTACCGTACCGGAGGTAGCTCCTTCTATGTTCAGGGTATAGAAGTCATTGGAGCCGAATGTGATGGTAAATGGAGAGTTACCGGTCAGGCCGGTATTGGTCTGGCAGTCAAGTTCCACTTCCGAAAGGCCGTTGATGGTTCCGCCTCCGGATATCTTGACCAGAGCATTGGTCTTTTTGTTGTTCCATGCTATGGCGTACAGGGTGAGGGTAGCGGAGCCTTCCTTGCCGAGATTGAACGAATATGAACCTTCGACACTGCTGGTACCCAGCTTCATCGCATCATATTCGGTCTCGTCTATCTTGAATATGCTTGCAGACCATTTTTCATCCGAACTGTTGGCCGAAGGCTGGGTCAGATCTATATTGCCTGTATAGACACCGTCTCCTGCCGTTCCTTTGACAACTGAAGGGTCCTCACCGGGATCCTCACCTGGAACATGCGATATGTAATAGGCAGGACCGCCGACCTGTGGCTCTCCATTGTATTCGTCTCTGGTGCCGGCCAGGGTAACGATGTCTCCCTCCTTTAGGCCAAGTTCGGAGAATGACTTGTCATTTTCAATCTGCCACTCGGACGTAAGGCCGTATACGTCGATCTCGCCGGTCCCGTCGACCAGGGTGAAGTTGCCGTATGTCGTATTTGTCACGTTGGTGATGGTTCCGGTCAGCTCGTACCATACATTATCGTCCACTGCGGCTGCGAGCACTTCGGCTACGGTAGCCTTCACTGGTACGGGATGCTCCGGCTCTCCGGGATCCTCGCCCTGGTTCTCATTGCCGTAACCTACGTTGTCGATACGGTATGTATTGCCGTGTCCGGTATATCTTATGGCTATGCAGAGGGAAGCCTCGGACGAATATCCCGAAAGGTCCACCGTCTCCGTTACCCACTGGTTGACAGCAGCACCACTTTCAAAAGTGGCATCCTTTACAACCGTCCACGTAGCATTCTCAAAATCTCCGGCGAAATCCGTGGACACCACGACTTCCAGTCTGGACCCGTCATCGCCGTCCCTGTAGTAATATGCCTTTCTGAATGAGAATTCCTTGGGGTTGGCCTTTGTCATGTCGGCTCTTGGAGGCAACGCATATGCCACAACCTCAGATGCAACGGAATTGAAAGGAGCTATGCTCACATACTTGGATCCGTCATTCTCGAATATCTCTGTTTTGAATCCGGTGGTAATGTCCGAACCGTCGGAAGTCCAGAACAGCCAGTTGTCGTTCACATACTCCTCATACCCTGCGGTTATGGATTCAAAGTCGTCAAAGAAAGAAGCGAGGGAGCCAAGAGCATTCCATGTCTGGTAATTTCCTGTCAGTTTACCTTCCACATTTCCGGACTCCACTTCAAAACGTTCCCCTGTCAGGCCTGCATAATCGTCCGTTGAAGTGATGCTGATCTGATAGGTATTCCCTCCATATACTGCCGCAATACCCTTGAGGGTTCCGCTTCCTTCAGGTACGGTTTCCCCTCCGAATGTCGAATACTTGGAAGAGAAGAGCACGAAACGGTCACCTTCCTTGGACACGAAGTTGATGGAAGTATGACTGTCGCCTGAAACGAATGTCTTGCCGAGGTCGCTGTCGGCTACCTGCACATTGGACACCGCAACATACTGGGACTCATACTCACCTGAGCAAAGATCCGCAGCCGTTATCTCTTTCGGTTCCACCTGCGGACCGGAAGTAAGCTTGGTAAGCCTGTCCAGAGGCACTGCATCCAGCTGGAGCGATCCGTTCTGATATCTTTGAAGGACAAGGTCCTTTACACGTATCTCCACCAGATCACCCACTGCGTAGCTTTCATTGTTTTCCTCAAGATAGAGTGAAATGCCGGCCGTCTCGTCCTGGACTATGACGGTCTTCTGCGAAGTGGCATTGTTAAGACCTCCTGCTGTCTCATGACGGTAATTGCTTATGACTGTGCCGCAGATTGTCCAGTCTTCCGTAACTGTAACATTCTCGCCTTCATACAGAGCCCTCACATCCGATATCGACGTGTACTCCTTGGCTATCTTGCCTGGCTGCCTGACACTGACCTCTTCAGTACGTGTGCCGGTAGTGATGGAGACGGTTGCAAACCTGTCCTCTCCATTGTTCGGCAGTGCCGTGACAGTAATGCTGACAGAGTCCTCTGATGCGGCACCTTTCTCCGCACTTAAAGTCAGCCAATCCTGTTCTTCAGCCGTACTTGTCCAGCTGGCTGTCCAGTCACGGTTGGACAGGATGGAGATTACAGCCGATCCCCCTTCGGAGGAAATCTCTACAGCTTCAGGATCTACACCCAATTTTGCTGGAGCGAATTCCTGCTCCGGCTTGTTGCAGGAAAACACTGTTGCCATAATTACAGCTACAGCTCCGATTCTAATCAATGATTTTAACATACCTGATATTTTTAGTATTTGTACGTATCACCGTTAATGTCTGCAAATATATAATATTTATAGATAACGACATAAAATTAATTACAACTGTCATAAATTTAATAATTTTGTAACCATTTTACAGCTGTAAAGCAAAAAACAATGACAATGGTAAACTATAGACTCGCAGCATGCCTTTCAGAAGTCATCGTTGCAACTTCCATTCTCAGTTGCATCTCTTCTGACCCCACAGAACTTCCTTCCAAGCACGGATCCCTTCAGGAGCTCACCTACAGTACCGGACAAAGTACTTTCTCCCTATGGGCTCCGACAGCCGATTCTGCCCGTGTCCTGCTCTACGGGGACGGACAGACAGGAGAGCCGTTCCGGATTCTGGAAATGAAAAAGAATCCTGCCGACGGTTCATGGAATGCCACGGCTTCCGGGGACCAGGCCGGACGGTTCTACACATTCAGGGTAAATATCTCCGGCAGATGGCTGGAAGAGACACCTGGAATCTTCGCTACGGCCGTAGGGGTCAACGGGAAACGGGCGGCAATCATAGACATGGACTCCACGGATCCGGACGGCTGGGACCAGGACCGCAGACCGGAACTGCTCTCTCCGTCAGATGCCGTAATCTATGAAATGCACCACCGGGACTTTTCCATTTCCGGCAATTCCGGAATATCCCCTGAGCACCGCGGCAAGTTCCTCGCCCTCACGGAGACAGGCACACGCGGTCGGCAGGGTGCAAAGACAGGAATAGACCATCTCAAGGAACTGGGGGTTACACATGTACACATCCTTCCGTCTTTTGACTATGCATCAGTGGACGAAACACAACTGCAGGACAGCACATACAACTGGGGATACGACCCTGTAAACTACAATGTGCCCGAAGGGTCCTACTCTACCGACCCCTACACTCCGGAGGTCCGCATACGGGAATTCAAGGAAATGGTACAGGCCCTGCACAAGGCTGGAATCAGGGTTGTCCTCGACGTAGTGTACAACCACGTTTCAAATGCAGCTTCACACGCATTCGAACGCACGGTCCCCGGGTATTTCTTCCGCATGAGGGACGACGGCTCCTTTGCGGACGGATCCGCCTGCGGCAACGAAACGGCGTCCGAGCGCCCGATGATGCGACGCTTCATGACAGAATCCATACGCTGGTGGGCGGAAGAATACCACATAGACGGCTTCAGGTTTGACCTTATGGGCATCCACGACACCGCGACTATGAATGCAATAAGGGCCGCAGCGGACGAAATAGACCCCTCGATACTCATCTACGGCGAAGGATGGGCGGCATCGGCTCCCCTTTACGACGCTTCACGTCTGGCAATGAAGGCCAACACATGGCAGATGCCGGGCATAGCCGCTTTCTCGGACGAGATGAGGGACGCCCTCAGAGGTCCGTTCAGCGATGATGCCAAGGCAGGTTTTCTCGGAGGGGAACCGGGGCTCGAAGAAAGTATCAGATTCGGGGTCACAGGAGGCATTCTGCATCCTGGAGTAAACTACTCTGCCGTAAACTATTCCGACACATGCTGGGCCGGCCAGCCTTCGCAGTTGATCTCATACATCTCATGCCATGACGACATGTGTCTGCGTGACAGGCTCCAGGCCTCGATACCCGGCATCACGGAAGAAGAGCTTATCCGCCTCGACAAGCTGGGCCAGACAGTCGTATTCACATCCCAGGGCATCCCGTTCATCTATGCCGGTGAAGAGATTTTCCGCACCAAGCAGGGCGTCCGCAACAGTTTCAACAGTCCTGACTCCATCAATGCCATCGACTGGACCTTCAAGTCCCGCTACTCCGACCTGTACGGATATTACCGCGGACTGATTGCCCTGCGCAAGGCCCATCCGGCCTTCAGACTGGGAGACGCCGACCTGGTACGGGAGCATCTGGAATTCCTGCCGGCACCGTCCGGCACCGTAGCATGGAGGCTTACCGGACATGCAGGCGGAGACCCGTGCGAAGAGATTATAGTGATTGTAAATTCAAGGAAAGAGCCTGTAACACTGGAAATTCCAGCGTATACTCCAGCATCGGGCACGCCCGGCAAGGCATCGGAAAACAAAAACGTTAGCAAACAGAATGCAGAAACATCTGATGCTACCGATCCGGAAATATCCCAAAACAGTACAGTTTCATCGTCTGCTGCAAAAGAATATACGGTTTATTGCCGTGATGGAGCCATCGACGTGGACGGTCTGGGCAAAATTACCGGTCCCGTCATCACCGTAGGACCGCAGCAGGCCCTGATCATAGGACGGTAAGAATTACATCCCTATGCTTCCTCGGCGAAGACCTCTCCCCTCAGGGCATCATCGGAATAGACATGGAGACTGCGACCGGTACAAGGATTCCCTATTGCTATAAAACTTCCATACTGGATACAGCCCTGCGGTAGCCTTCCACCATATCCCGCACTATCTCCGACACCGGAGGCAAGTCGCCGATCATGGAAACACCCTGGCCTATCTCCAGTTCACCTGCCGAGAGATCCCCCTCGAAGATGCCCTGACGGGCCCTTCCGCGGCCGAGCAGCTCCACCAATTCCTCTTTCGAAGCCCCGCGGTCTTCGGCAGCCTGCACCTGGGCATAGAAGTCGTTCCTTATCAGCCTGGTCGGGCTTACCTTCTTGAGAGACAACATTGTATCCCCCTCCTTCAGTCCGAGACAGAGCTGCTTGAACTCCTCGCTGGCGCTGCTCTCACGGCTGAGGGCAAAACGCGTCCCGACCTGTACGCCTTCCGCTCCGAGAGCGAAAGCCGCTGCCATCCCCGCACCGGAGACTATGCCTCCTGCCGCCAGCAGAGGCAGGGAGACAGCCGCCCTTACCTGAGGCACCAGCACCATGGTCGCAGTCTCCTCCCGGCCATTGTGTCCTCCGGCCTCGAATCCCTCAGCCACCACGGCATCCACTCCGGCTTCGGCACATTTCACCGCGAACTTGGAGCTGGACACCACATGCGCCACCTTCAGGCCCGCATCCTTGAGTCTAGGAGTCCACGTCTTGGGATTGCCCGCCGAAGTGAACACCACCGGCACCTTTTCCTGCAGCACCACCTCCATCAGATCCGAGGCATACGGCGACATCAGCGGAACATTGACCCCGAACGGCCTGTCCGTGGCTGCCCTGCACTTTGAAATATGTTCCCGGAGCAGATCCGGCTTCATCGACCCGGCCCCGAGCAGACCCAGACCGCCGGCAGCACTTACCGCCGAAGCCAGCCTCCATCCGCTGCACCACACCATTCCCCCCGATATTATAGGATAACGTATGCCGAATGTACGGCAGACCCTGTTGTCACTGCGGATGATCTCCGTGCGCGACTCGCACACCACAGCATCCATCAGCATGTCATGCGCCTCGCGCGGCACAGCGTCCACCATCTGGAAATCGAAGCAGACCCCTACCTTGTAGGGTCCCCCGTCCCTGCACGCAGCATCGCCAGCAAACAGTCCGGGCATATCTTCCTGACCGCCCCTCCCGGCATTTTCTCCTGCTTCCGTCCCCGCAAGAAGCCTGTCGTAGAATCCTTTCCCGCGTCCCATCCTGCCTCCGTCCGCATCGAAAGCCACTCCGGGCACCACCACCAGATCCATTTCCGAAATACCTGCTTCCTCCGAGCCCTCGACAGGTTCGGGGATGGAATACGACTCTCCGGGCACCAGAGCCGCCCTGCCGTTGAACCGGCGTATCCTCAGATTGTCCCCGTCCACCACAGGCAGGAAGACATTCTTCCCTTCCAACACGCAGCGCAGCACAGTGTCCTGAGTAGACACCTCGTCCTGCATGGCCCAGTAAAACAGTATATTCCTGGCATTCCTGAAACGCGGCAGAGCCAGCAGACGGTCCATCACCTGTACCGACCTGCGGCGGCGCTCCTCCACAGGCACCTGCTTCTTCCGCATTGAAATCATTTTCCGGAGTTCCTTCTTATTTTCCATAATTTTCAATATTTTTACATCCACAAAAATAAGACATTTGCCTTTGAATATGACCGTATCCGCCGAAAAAGTTCTGCTGCACTCCTGCTGCGCCCCCTGCTCGGCCGCCATCCTCGAATGGATGGGGCAGAACGGTTATGAGCCTACAATCCTTTTCTACAATCCCAACATCTTCCCCGAAGAAGAATATCTCAAGCGGAAAAACGAGATAGTGCGGTATGCGCATGAAATCGGGGTACAGATAGTGGATCTGGACGGGGAAAATACTCAGCCAGGCGCCGGTGATTTATGGGAGCAGCAGCACGCACAATGGCTCGAATGCACTGCGGGTCTCGAAGGCGAACCGGAACGCGGCCGCCGCTGCCTCGCCTGCTTCAGGCACCGCCTCTGCGTCGCGGCGGACTATGCTGCCTCGCACGGATTCCCCCTCTTCACCACCACCCTCGCCTCCTCCAGGTGGAAGGACATACGCCAGATCAACGAAGCCGGCCTCTACGCAGAGCAGCAGTGCGGCCGCGGCATGACCCGCTTCTGGGACCGCAACTGGCGCAAGGGCGGCCTGTACGAGCGCCGCAACATCCTCGCCCGCCAGTTCTACAACCAGCAGTACTGCGGCTGCGAATTCAGCCTCCGGCAGCGGGAAGCACATACCGCGACAACAGACAACTCACATTAACTTCATCACATATGGCCACAACATCCATAGTCATTGCAGCAATACTGATTCTTCTGGCTTTCTTCGTCAAAGGGAATCCTGACCTGATAATAAAATCCGGCATGTCCAGGGAAGAAAAGGAAAAAGCCGATCTTCAAGGCCTGGGGAGACTGTGGTTTCGCGGATTGATATCATTGGGAATAATTCTGTGCGCAGCAAGCCTTGCTCTCTCGTTCCTGAATCTACAGACTTTATCGGCGATATTCCTGATCTTCGGATTGCTCCTAGGATTACTGGTCCTGACAATAATGTCCGGAAAGCACATGCCATCATCCATGCAAAGGAAACTGCATTGGAGTACCGGCATACTTGCCGCATCAATTGCAGGAATAGCAGCCTTCATGGCCGTTTCGTCCGGAGAGCCCAAGGTAGAATTCGGGGAAGAAACCATAACTTTCACAGGACTGTACGGACAGCAAATACGGTACGACGACATAAGCGATCTTATGATCATGGATACACTTCCGGCAATCACTCTAAGAACCAACGGTTTCGCTTTAGGCAACATACTGAAGGGGCATTTCAGTACAAACAATTCAGAGACATATATCCTGCTGGTCAATACTGACCATTCCCCGTACCTCTTCATCGGACTGAATGACGGCAAGAAGATTTATTTCAACTCCAAGGATCCGGAACTGCCCGGCACCATCATCCGCAAAATCAACGAAAGAAGCTCCCGGCCCGAATGAAGCAGAAACAGAAAGTTTCCGGCCAAGACTCCAGACGTGCATGAGACTGAATGTCACAGCCCTAGGTTTCCGGCCTGCATGAAGCAGAGGCTCCAGCCTGCATGAAGCAGAGGCTCAAGGCATGAATTAAGCAGAAACCGCGCAACGCCCGCCAGAAGTCCGGCTGCACCTCAAACACAAGCCCACACCTGATCCCACATCACCTCCGAGTCACACCACCTCCGATTCCGCACCGCCTCTGATTCCACATCACCTCGAGTCACATCACCTCTGAGTCACATCACCTCCAAATCCACACCATGCGCATATGTCAGATATGAATTCCTCCCAAAAGTATCAAACAAGCTCACTATAGACCGGTCCGGTTTTGGCCAGTCTATCATTTTATAATCAATGAGTCAATCGCACACAGGCCAATCTTCCACCCGTCATCCGCACACCTGTAAACAGCGCCCCCGCTGATCGCCCGGCAGCATTCGCCCATCAGTACAGCCTAACAGTACGTCCTAACAGTATACATCAGCAGTACGCGCTAACAGCACGCCCGAACAGTATACACTCAGCTGTTCGCGCTAACTGCACGCCCGAACAGTATACGCAGGTGAACCGCGCCCATTGCCGCATGTAGAGGTAGACCAGCATGTTCGCAAGATCCCGGCGGTACACCTGCAAAAGGGGCCTGGGCATGGAGGGCTCACAGGACACTCCTGGGCAGGTCCCCCTCCCCTCCGCCTTCTTTTGCCTGCGCAGGTGAACCATTTTCGGCCTTTTCGGTTCACCTGCGGAAAAGGGAGGGAAGAAGAAAGGCGGGAGGTTGCCCTGCATAGGTCTCTCGCAGGGGGTACTTCTCCACATCGTCCGCATCGCCTGCGCAGGTGAACCATTTTCGGCCTTTTCGGTTCACCTGCGGAAAAGGGAGGGAAGAAGAAAGGCGGGAGGTTGCCCTGCATAGGTCTCTCGCAGGGGGTACTTCTCCACATCGTCCGCATCGCCTGCGCAGGTGAACCATTTTCGGCCTTTTCGGTTCACCTGCGGAAAAGGGAGGGAAGAAGAAAGGCGGGAGGTTGCCCTGCATAGGTCTCTCGCGGAGGGGCGCCACTCTACCCCGCTGGATGGTGGGGACAGTTTCCCAATATCATCGGCACCTTCCAAGAGGAATGTCGTGCGGTATTGCACATCCTAACATCTCCACAAATTAGTTTCCTTTGCATAGTATTTTGTGAACCAGCTAGTTGCGAGTAAGAGCCCAGATAAGTGCAATGTTAGGATAGCGCAAAACGGCCCGTTCTGATGGTTTTTCAGCCATCCTAACATGGATACAAATCGGCCACTTCAGCGTAATACTTTGTGAACCAATGGATTGCAGACAAGAGCCCGAACGAGTGCAATGTTAGGATAATGCAAAACGGACCCTTTTGGGCAGTTTTTCTGGCATCCTAACATTGCTGCAGATTGGTCGCCTTAGTGTAACTCTCTATAGTTCTGCGCATTGCAGATAATAACTCAAATAAGTGCAATATTAGGTTGGCGTTCCTGGCCGAAACTGCTTCTGTCTGCGCCTGGCAGCACCGAGAAAATACCGATTACCGAATGGGAATATCTCATGGCATTGCCACAACGCCCACAAAGTGCCGAATAGTGGGCGGTGTGGACAGGGCGATGCAGGCCGGGGGCTGCAAGAGGCACTTCTGGACGGGACTGCCGTTCCAGGGAGCTGCCACAACGCCCACAAATGCCAGAATAGTGGGCGGTGTGGACCGAGCGATGCAGGCCAGGGGCACCCAGAGGCACTCCTGGACGGGACTGCCGTTCCAGGGAGCTGCCACAACGCCCACAAAAGGCCGATTAGTGGGCGTTGTGGACGGAGCACTGGCGGAGATTCGCAGATGGCTACGCAGGGGCATCCAGGCCGGAAACGGAAACCATGCGGGGGAAGTGCCATGAAATCGGGGCACTTCCACTCCATCCGGCCAAGGGCCTTCACGACCAAGGACTTTCACGGGTGAGGACTTTCATGAGTTGTTCTGGAGGGCTGCTTTGGTGGTGGGACAGCTTTGACGATAGGACTGTTCAGACGGAGGGGCTGTTTTGACGGAAGGGCTGTTTTGACGGAAGGGCTGTTTTGACGGAAGGGCTGTTTTGGTGGAGGGCTGTTTTGGTCGGAACCGTTTATGCACAGAACCGTTTTCTGTTCCAACTTTGAAATTCGTTACAAAAATCAATCAGCTGTACCGCCAATCATGTACCGCCAATCATATGCCGCCAATTCATAAAGATATTTCTACCTGCTACCGCATCCGTGCTTATGTACTCCGGCTGCGGGCAAAGCCTGAACTAAAATATCACACATGCGGCAAGTACCCCACCACGGCTATTTCCATTTCCTGGACCGCAACAGGAGGAAGACTGTGAGACCGATAACGCACATGACACCTATGGCGAAGGGATAGCCCCACCGCCATTCGAGCTCCGGCATGTTGCTGAAGTTCATGCCCCACACTCCGGCCAGGAACGTAAGGGGGATAAACACCGTAGAGACCACCGTCAGCCTTTTCATGATGTCGTTCATCCTCAGGTCGTTGTTCGCGATATAGAGGTCCACCAGGGACGCCAGGGTCTCCCGGCATATCTCGATTTTCTGGTTCACATTCAGGATATGGTCACCTACATCGTTGAAAAACACCTTGTTGGCCTTGTGGATCAGCAGCGAATCCGATCTCAGCAGCTTCTGGTACTGCTCTTTGAGAGGCAGGACTGTCTGCTTGACGCGCAGATATTCCCTGCGCAGATTCTGAATGCGGGCACCCAGCGACTTGTCGTTGTCGGAAGACAGAAGCTGGGATTCCAGATCATCCATAAGGGCATCGATCCGGTTTATCTCGGCCAGATGGTTGGCAATGATTCCGTTGAGCATGACTGTAAGCAGATAGTCGGTCTGACGGCTCCTGATCTTGAAGACATTGTTCCTGATGCCCTCGACCACATCGTCAAAAATCCCTACATGCTCCACCTCCGAAAATGTCAGTACGAAGGCATTGCCCTGCACTATCGACACCTGGACATCGGCATCCTTCAGGAAAATCTTGGAAATTACCACATTGTACTTCTCATTCTCCTCTATTTTGCTGGGATGGCTGACATTGAGGATGTCCTGTTCGGCAAGGGTATCCACACCGAAAACCGAACACAGGCCGGACACTGTCTCCGAACAGGACAGGCCCCTGACATGTACCCACACGACCCCCTGGAAATCCTTTATGCTCCCTACATAGTCCATATCCACATCACAGCGTATGTCCAGAAGGTCCTGCGAATACCGGCATACGTTGATTACCGGCTTGAGCCTGTGCTCCCCGGAATACGTGGAATTCTCATCCAGAAGATTGTTCTTCATCACCTTACGACCTCGGTAAATTCAGGTACGGATCCCTCTTCACTGCCGACCGTAACATAGATGGTTGTCACAATCTCCCCGCCGTCCGGTCCGTTGCTACGGGCCTTGAAACAATAGTCGGTGCCTGAAGAAGTCTGGCGCTTGCCCGCCGTCACAGGTGTTCCGAGGGGATACTGGTAATTGCCGCAGGCGGCATTGAATATCGCGGCTTCCTCCGGAGTGACCGGCTGCTGCTCTGAATATTCCGGAAGAGGTTCCACCTCGCCGTCGAGAAAACCGTTTGCCGTCAGGAAACGTTCCAATTCTCCATGAGCCTTGCCCACACGGGCATTGCGTACTCCATATCCCGGCAGGATCTCTGCCTGCGGAAGGGCCTTCTTAAGCTGTTCAATGCTGGCTCCCAGTCCTCCGCTGCCGAAGGTGCAGAAAGGGACAATCTTCTTGCCGGCGAAGTCATATTCCTTTATCAGGGCGGCTACGGGCGGAGCATACGTCCCGAACCATATCGGATAACCCAGAAATACAGTATCATAACGGGACAGATCCACCTTCAGACCCTCCTTCAATGCAGGAATCTCCCCGCCTGCCATCTCCCTGCGGCAACGCTCTATAGTCTCCTGGTATGTACCGTCGTAAGGCTGCTCCACATCGATGCGGACCGTATCTGCATCCAGCATTCCGGCCAGTTCGGAGGCAACTTGCCGAGTAGCACCTGTCTGCGAATAATATATTACAAGGTATTTCTTTTCCGGGTTCCGGCTGCAACCCGCCGCTATCGTCAGGGCGGCCATCAGCGCCAATACTGTTCTCGTTTTCATACTGTAGACTTTCAATGGTTTTGGATTCTGTAAAGTTAATGCTTTTTTTGCAATATGCAGGATTTTCGTATGTTTGTAGGAAAATACGCAATATATGAAAAGACTACCGGCAGTAATGCTAGCCGCGGCGACAATGATAATGGGCGGCTGCAACGGAAACACCAACAATCAACGGCATCAGACAATGAGCAGTATTTCGGAAGAGACCGTCGGCAGGACGGTACAGGCCATCATGGACAAATATCCTCAGGCGGACAGTGCACTGGTACAGAAAGGCATCGCCCAGGCAGCAGCACTTTGGAAGGAAGAAGACGGCACTGAAGCAGAATTCGGGCAGTTCGCGGTGGAAAGCTATGCTGCTACGCCTGAAGAACGCAAGGTGCTTTTCGACAAGCTGTCTTCGGCCCTGGAAACATTCTACGGAACATCCAACCAGGTTGCAGTCAAGATGCAGTCCCCGCTCCACCTCACAGGTCCGGAGCCCACTGAGATAGATTACATTTTAGGAGCATTCGACCCCTATTCGCACTTGTCCGACGACCTGTTCGCCAACAAGGCGGCCTTCATTACAATCATCAACTTCCCGTTCTACACCCTGGAAGAGAAGGACTCACTGGGCAAAGACTGGACCCGTCTGGAATGGGCATACGCCAGAATGGGTGACGTGTTCACAACCAGGGTTCCGGCATCAGTCAAGGCAGAATACTCCCGCGTGCTGAGCGCTTCGGAAAACTACATTTCCTCCTACAATATCATGATGGGGCATCTCCTCACCGACGACGGCCGCCGCCTGTTCCCCGAAGACATGGTGCTTCTCTCCCACTGGAACCTGCGCGACGAACTCAAGAGCAACTACGCCGACATTCCGGATGCCAACGAAAAGCAGGAAATGATCTTCCAGGTAATGCTGCGTATCGTGGACCAGAGCATTCCCAAGGAAGTGGTGAACAACCCGGACTACGACTGGGCCCCATACTCCAACAGGACATGGAAAGACGGAAAGGAAGTACAGGCCCATCCGGAGACGGACATCCGCTACTCCCACATCCTCAACACTTTCCATGTGGAGGAGCAGATTGATGTCTATAGTCCGCAGCTGCCTACCGGCATTGCCCGCAATTTCGAAGAAGGCATGGAGGTTTCTGCAGCCGACATAGAAGAACTGTTTGTCAGGCTGGTCTCTTCGGACGAAGTCAAGGCTGTCGCCGGCATCATCAGGGAAAGACTCGGCAGGGAATTAAGGCCCTACGACATATGGTACGACGGATTCAAGAACCGCTCCACCATGCCGGAAGACCGGCTGACGGAAATGACCAGAAAGAAATATCCGGACGCACAGGCATTTGCAGACGATATGCCGCGCATGCTCCGTGCTCTGGGATTTCCTGCAAAGGACGCCAGGTACATTGCCGACCGCATAGTCGTCGAACCGGCACGGGGATCAGGCCATGCATGGGGGGCACAGGGCCGCTGGGAGCCGGCAAGACTGCGTACCCGCATAGGTGACAAAGGCATGGACTACAAAGGTTACAATATCGCAGTCCACGAATTCGGACACAATGTAGAACAGACCCTTGACCTCTACGACATCGACTACTATATGCTCAACGGCGTACCGAACACAGCCTATACCGAAGCCCTCGCCTTCATCTTCCAGAAACGCGACCTCCAGCTCCTCGGCTTCGATCATGCCATCGATGACAACACCACCCTCGACATCTTCTGGGGCGCCTACGAGATCATGGGAGTGGCCCTGACAGACATGTATACTTGGCAGTGGATGTACGCCCACCCCAAAGCAACGGCTTCCGAGCTTCGCGATGCAGTAAACGGCATAGCGAAGGATGTATGGAACAAGTACTACGCCCCTGTACTGGGCTCTCCCGACTGTCCCCTGCTGGCCGTCTACTCGCACATGGTCAACTCACCCATGTACCTGCCCAACTATCCGTTCGGACACATCATCGAGTACCAGCTGGAAAATCACCTGGCAGGCGTAAAGAACAGGAAAGAATTCGCATCGGAAATCAGGCGCATCTACACTCTCGGCCGTCTGACCCCGCAGATATGGATGCAGAAAGCCGTCGGCTCCGGGGTAAGCGTGGATCCGCTCCTCGAGGCCGTCGGCCGGATTGTACGAAAATGATCTACATGAATATTTTTCCTGCTTTATCTGGAGGAGTTCTTCGCATCCTCCGCGGAGAACTTCCTCTCCAGTATGAATGATATCAGCAGCCCGATACCTGCGAAAAGGAATGTAAATCCGAAAAACATGATCTGGACTTCATCGTTGTACCATCTCATGTCTGCAAAATATCCCTGCTTGACAAAGAATGCCACTACCAGTCCAAGAGCCGCACCTACCAGCAGCAGTCCCCAGCGCAAGGGAGCGTACCTGTTCACGCCGGCTGCACCGAACCATTTGTTCAGGTCGATCATGCCGTTCTTCTGAGGATCGAGCGCCTCAATTTTCTGGGCGATGATAATCCGTTCCTTCCGGTGGATCAGATTCTCGAATATGCGGTACACGAAATAAAAGATAACTGCAAGAATGATTGCTTCTTCCATAATCCCAAATTTTAATGTTGTTGATGTTCCGTTTGCATCTTTGACGCATCTGTCCGGAAAGGTTACACTTTTGCCGGACAATTTTTATTTTTTGCTTTCCGTGTAACCTTTTACTTTTGCATGCGTCCTATACACGAATACAGGGAATCATGACTTATGACACGAGCCGAAGAGACAGCACTGATCTTTAAGATAAAGGAAGGGGACAAGAATCTTTTCCGGCAGGTGGTGGACAGCCACGGCGGCATGATTTTCTCAGTACTCTACAGGATGACAGGCAGCAGGGAAGATGCGGAAGACCTGGCACAGGAGACATTTGTCAAAGCTTATTTCTCCCTGGGGCAATTCAGGGGCGACAGCTCCATATCCACATGGCTCTACAGCATAGCATACCGCCTGGCAGTCTCGTCCCTGAGGAAGAAAAAACTGACGGTGAACCGGGAAAAATTCAGTGAAGAGGAACTTCGGCAGAGCGCTTCGCTGCTTGAGAGCGGTGAGGACACGGAAATGAAAGAACTGCGCGAGAAGCAATATGAAGCATTGGAAAAGGCGGTCGCAGAACTCGAGCCGCAGGACAGGTTCCTGATAGCCGCTTTCTACGAACAGGGCAGGAGTATCGCGGACCTCGCCGGCATCACCGGGCTGACACCGGCAAATGTCAAGGTAAAACTCTACCGCTGCCGTAACCGATTGGCCGGCAAGGTGAAAGGTAACAAGGAAACGGATAGATAAACAAGAAAACCACAATACAGGAGGACACCATGGACAATATCAGATTACCGGAAGACTTCACCGACAGAGTGATGCAGAGAATCGAGGTACGGGAGAGAGCCGCAGCTCGCAGGGCACGCGCCGCAGCCGTCGCCGGCGGCATCCTCGGCGGAGCCGCCGTCATCGCCGCAGCCGTCATCATCCTCCGCCGCTACGGCATTGACCTGAGTTTGCTGATTGGTCCCGTCTCAGACTTCCTCTCGAGGCTCTCCGCCCTCCTGCATTCGGCCCTGACCACCCCCGCCGGACCCGTCACCGGCATTGCCCTCGCCGTCTTTCTCCTTGCCCTCGCCGGCCTCCTGCACGACCGCCGCAGTTCCCGCCATGATATCAGCGCCCGTGTAAAATAAATTTTGGCATATTACCAAAATTTGGTAACTTGCAGAAAATTTAGAAAAGGATGAAAAATACATCAGTGGCCCTTGGCCCTCATTTTGACAATTTCATTCAGGTCTCCATAGAAGAGGGACGCTACGGCAGCGCCAGTGAGATGGTCCGCGCCGGGCTGCGCCTTCTCGAGGAGGAGGAACTGCGCGTCAATGCACTCAGACGTGCCATCGATGATGGTCTGAACAGCGGCATCGCCACCAACTTCGACCCTGTCGCACACCTCTCCAGACTGAAAACAGGACTGCCCGATGAGTAAGCTCCGCTTCACCAACAAGGCAGTCGGCGACCTCACGTCCATCTGGAACTATACTGTACGGACATGGTCAGTGCAGCAGGCTGAAAGATACTACAACATGCTCATGAACGCATGCGGCAGCCTCACTGAACCGGGCCCGGATATATGCCGGCACTACGATGACATCATGCCCGGTCTGCTCGGACTTAAAACAGGCCGTCACATCATATTCCACACTATTTCCGAAAGCGGAGACGTAACAATAATCCGCATCCTGCACGAACGGATGGATGTGCGGCAGCGGTTCAGATAAACAAAAATCCCCGTCACATTTGCTTTTCGTGACGGGGATTCTTATTTACCCACTTATTCTCCCTAACGGTGTGTCAGAGTGGGTAGAATGCAAGGCGTCGAGGTTCCTGGCGAAGGAGCTTACTGCGCGTAAGTGACTGAGCCATGAGCCGAAGACAACGCAGCAGTCTGCCCGCTATGACGCTCCGTTACTCCTCTTTCATGTAGGTGTAGCGATGGTCGGTGGGAGGCACCAGCGTCTCCTTCACCGCACGCGGCAGCACCCAGCGGATGAGGTTGAACTCGCCGCCGGCCTTGTCATTGGTACCGGAAGCACGGGCACCGCCGAACGGCTGCATACCTACAACGGCTCCAGTGGGCTTGTCGTTGATATAGAAGTTGCCGGCAGCGTATTTCAGCTTGCGGGATATCTTCTCGAGAGCCAGGCGGTCGCGGCCCCAGATGGCTCCGGTAAGTCCGTAAGGTGATGTAGTGTCACAGAGCTCAACAGCCTTGTCCACATCTGCATCCTCGTATACATAAACGGTAAGGACAGGACCGAAAATCTCCTCTTCCATACTCTTGAAATGAGGGTCTGTGGTAACGATTACCGTAGGCTCCACGAAATAGCCCTTGGACTTGTCATATCCGCCGCCAAGCACGATCTCTGCGTCCTTGGAAGCCTCTGCATAGTCAATGTACGAAGCGATATTGTCGAAAGAAGCCTCGTCGATGACGGCATTGATGAAATTAGAGGGATCGCATACGTCGCCCATCCTGACCTGAGCGGCAGTAGCCTTGATCTTCTCCAGGATTGCCGGCCACAGTGACTTGGGCGCATACATGCGGGATGCGGCCGAGCATTTCTGACCCTGATACTCGAAGGCTCCGCAATAGGCGGCCGTACCCACCTCCTCGGCAACTGCCGAAGGATGCACGAAGATGAAGTCCTTTCCACCCGTCTCACCTACCAGACGCGGATATGACCTGTAATTTGCGATGTTTTCACCCACCTGCTTCCAGAGAGTATTGAATGTAGCGCTGGATCCTGTGAAATGCACGCCAGCCAGGTCCTTCGAGGCGAAGATTTCCTTGCCGATGACGGCGCCGCTGCCCGGAATGAAGTTCACTACACCGGCAGGAACTCCTGCCTCCTCGTAGATCTTCATCAGGTAGTAGTTGGACAGGATAGCCGTCGTGGAAGGCTTCCATACCACCGTATTGCCCATCAGCACAGGGGTCATGGAAAGGTTGGAAGCGATGGACGAGAAGTTGAACGGGGTAAGCGCGAAGATAAAGCCTTCGAGAGGACGGTACTCCACGCTGTTTATCTGGTTAGCTCCGCTTTTGGGCTGGATTCCGTATATCTTGGAGGCATAGGACACGTTGTAACGCAGAAAATCTATGGTCTCGCAGGCCGAATCGATTTCTGCCTGATAGAAATTCTTGCTCTGGCCCAGCATGCAGGCGGCATTGATAAGCGCACGGTACTTGCCTGCCAGCAGGTCAGCTATCTTCAGTATAATGGAAGCACGGACTGTCCAGTCCAGCTCAGCCCACTCCTCATGAGCATCCAGAGCTGCCTTGATGGCCATCTTCACCTCTTCCGGACCGGCCTTGTGATATGTAGCCAGTACATGATGATGATCATGAGGCATGACCACCTTGCCCGTGTTGCCCGTACGCACTTCCTTGCCCCCGATAATAAGGGGTATATCCAGCTCGATGCCACTCTGTCTCTTCAGCTCGGCCTCCAGTGCCACCCTTTCGGGAGAGCCTTTGAGGTATGATTTTACCGGCTCGTTGGCCGGCAGGGGAAAAGTAAAAACTGCATTTTTCATACTTTGTCTGATATTTTGGTTGTTTTGTCAATTGCCCACGAATATACAGATTTTTCATTTTTTTTCAAATAACCTGATAAATTTTACCTGAAAATGACAGGACTTGACATTAATCATTCTTATATTTGTCAAAGTAACCCAAAATCATTTTCATATGAAAAAAATTATTGTCATGGCCTCTACACTTCTTATGGCCGCATCAATCTCACTGTCAGCAAGCACCCCAGGCAACGGCAAACTTTCTTTCAACCCCCAACCCAGCGACAACCGCCCGTTCGGTATATCGGTAGGATTGGTAATGAAACAGATGAACCTCAACGGAGAACACTACCCATGGATGATTATTGACCAGTTAAGCGACAAAAACAGAAACAAAAAATCATCCCCCTCCCTGCAGATAGGATTCTCCTGGTCTCCGGAATTCAAGTACGGCATAGGACTCCAGACCGGCATATTCTATGAACTTTCGGCAGACAGCTACAAAACTTCGGAAAGTATTTTAGGCATCGAGGCTTCTTCAAAAATAGGACTGACTGAGCACAACCTGTCAGTTCCTCTCAGGGTCCAGTACAGATACGAGATCATACCTGATCTCAGCGTGTTCATATATACCGGTCCGAGCTTCGATTTCAGTATGGCATACAATGCCTCCATGCAACTGAATTCATCCGACGCGGATATGAACTATTCCGAAAAGATAAACATGTATGAAGAATCGGACATGAACCGTTTCAATCTCATGTGGGGCGTCGGAGCAGGTGTCCGCTGGAAATTCCTTCAGCTCAAAGTCGGCGGGGACTGGGGACTTACCTCACTCATCAAAGATGAAATCGACAATGTCAACACAACCCTCAACAAACCCTTCCACGTGTCGCTGTCATTCCAGTTCTAAGCCGTAGACTGCTGACGCAAACCCTTCACACAGGCTACAGGGAAACGAAAAAGCACTTGCAGCATTCCTGCAAGTGCTTTATTTTCAAGTGGACCCGGCTGGGCTTGAACCAGCGACCCCCTGATTATGAGTCAGGTGCTACTAACCGACTGAGCTACGGGTCCTAATCACTATCTTTGAATCAGAGCTGCAAAGATAGTGTTTTTTTTTTTAACATCAAACTTTGATTTCAACTTCTACACCGCTAGGGAGCTCAAGTTTCATCAGAGCATCCACTGTGCTGGGCGTCGAGCTGTAGATGTCGAGGAGACGACGGTACGAATTAAGCTCGAACTGCTCGCGCGACTTCTTGTTGACAAAGGTCGAACGGTTGACGGTGAATATCTTCTTGTCTGTAGGAAGAGGTATAGGACCATTCACGACAGCACCGGTAGCCTTCACCGTTTTCACGATCTTGTCTGCGGACTTGTCCACGAGGGCATGATCGAAAGATTTCAGTTTTATTCTTATTTTTTGACTCATTGCTAGTTGTTTTAATCTGGTTATTCTTCATCCTCGTCATACTTGCGGGCTCCGCCTGCCTTTTCGATGACCTCTTTGGCCAGGTTGGCGGGAAGCTCGGCATAATGCGAGAACTCCATAGTACTGGTCGCACGTCCCGAAGTGATGGTACGGAGGATTGTGACATAGCCGAACTGCTCTGCAAGAGGCACTTTGGCCTTGACGATCCTCGCGTTGCCCTTCGAGTCCATATTGGTAATCTGTCCGCGGCGCTTGTTGAGGTCACCGATGACATCACCCATATACTCCTCGGGAGTAACGACTTCCAATGACATGATAGGTTCCAGAAGAATAGGATTAGCTTTGGGCAGCGCATGCCTGAATGCCATACGTGCACAGATCTCAAACGACAGGGCATCGGAGTCCACGGGGTGGAACGAACCGTCGAGCAGGGTAACCTTGAGTGAGGGAACCTCGAATCCGGCCAGTACACCGTTGGCCATTGCGGACTTGAAGCCCTTCTCGACTGCAGGGATGTATTCGCGGGGAACGTTTCCTCCCTTGACCTGGTCGATGAACTGCAGTCCGGTAACTCCTTCGTCGGCAGGTCCGATCTCGACGATGATGTCTGCGAACTTACCGCGGCCTCCGGTCTGCTTCTTGAATACCTCACGATGCTGTACGGTAGACTTGATGGCCTCCTTGTAGTTGACCTGAGGTGCTCCCTGATTGATCTCCACTCCGAATTCACGTTTCAGACGGTCCACGATGATCTCCAGATGGAGCTCACCCATACCGCTGATGACGGTCTGACCGGTTTCATGGTCGGAACGTACAGTGAATGTGGGGTCCTCCTCAGCCAGCTTGCCGAGGGCAATGCCAAGCTTGTCGAGATCCTTCTGAGTCTTGGGCTCCACTGCCAGTCCGATCACAGGATCAGGGAATGTCATGGATTCCAAAACTATAGGATGGTTCTCATCGCAGATGGTATCACCAGTACGCAGTTCCTTGAATCCGACTGCTGCACAGATGTCTCCGGCCTCGACGAAGTCGATGGGATTCTGCTTGTTGGAGTGCATCTGGTACAGACGGGCCACACGCTCCTTCTTGCCTGAACGGGTGTTGAGAACGTATGAACCTGCATCCAGCCTTCCGGAGTATGCCCTGAGGAATGCCAGACGTCCTACGAAGGGGTCTGTGGCAATCTTGAACACCAGAGCGCAGAAAGGATCCTTTGCATTGGGATGACGCTCCTCCGGCTTGTCATTTACGGGGTTGATACCCTCTACATGCGGAACATCCAGCGGAGAAGGCAGATACCTCATGACTGCATCCAGAAGGAACTGTACACCTTTATTCTTGAAGGAAGAACCGCAGCACATGGGCACGACTGCCATTTCTATGGTAGCCTTGCGGAGGGCAGCGATGATTTCCTCTTCGGTAATGGTGGCCGGATCATCAAAGAACTTCTGAAGGATACGGTCGTCGTACTCGGCGACAGTCTCCAGCACCCTGTTTCTCCAATCCTCAGCCTCCGACTGCAGATCGGCCGGAATATCCTTTATCTCGTAGTTGACGAGCTCTTTGCTGTCCTGGTCGTAGTAGATGGCCTTCATGGCTATCAGGTCTACGATGCCGGCAAATTTGTCCTCGGCTCCGATAGGGATACAGATGGGAACAGGGTTGGCTCCCAGCTTTTCACGTATCTCATCCACGACTGCGAAGAAATCAGCTCCAACGCGGTCCATTTTGTTTACATAGGCGATTTTTGGAACATGGTACTTGTCAGCCTGACGCCATACGGTCTCAGACTGAGGCTGTACGCGGCCTACTGCGCAGAATGTCGCAATGGTCCCGTCAAGTACGCGCAGAGATCTCTCGACCTCCACGGTAAAGTCCACGTGGCCCGGGGTATCGATCAGGTTGATCTGATATGTCTCCCCGTTGTAATGCCAGAAAGCGGTGGTGGCAGCGGAAGTAATGGTTATACCCCTTTCCTGCTCCTGGACCATCCAGTCCATGGTAGCAGCTCCGTCGTGCACCTCACCTATCTTATGAGTTTTTCCCGTGTAGTACAGGATACGCTCAGACGTGGTAGTCTTTCCGGCATCGATGTGAGCCATGATACCGATATTTCTGGTGTATTTTAAATCCCTTGCCATCAGCTAATCTTTAAACGCTAAAATCTGAAATGGGCGAAGGCCTTGTTGGCCTCTGCCATCTTGTGCATATCTTCTTTTCTCTTGTAGGCAGCACCTTCGCAATTGTAAGCTGCCTGAATTTCTGCGGCCAACTTTTCCGCCATGGAGTGACCGGAACGTTTGCGCGAGAAGACTATCATATTCTTGATCGCGAGAGAGACTTTTCTTTCCGGACGCACCTCGGTCGGAACTTGGAAGTTCGCTCCACCAACCCTGCGGCTCTTTACCTCCACCTGAGGGGTGATGTTTTCCAACGCTTTTTTCCAAATGTCGAGAGGAGCCTTGTCAGAATCTTTCATCTTCTCGCCCACCATATCGATGGCGTCGTAAAAAATAGAATACGCGATACTCTTCTTACCCTGGAGCATGAGGTTGTTCACAAACTGTGTGACCAGAACTTCATGATACTTGGGATCAGGAAGTAGAATCCTCTTTTTAGGCTTCGATTTTCTCATTTTTTGATACTTTAGAAAAAATTAATAAATGTTTACTTCTTAGCGGCTGTCTTCTTCGGTCTCTTGGCTCCGTAGAGTGAACGGCTCTGAGTACGTCCCTCTACACCAGCTGTATCCAAAGCGCCCCTAAGGATGTGGTAACGTACACCGGGAAGGTCCTTCACACGGCCGCCGCGCACCAGCACGATGGAGTGTTCCTGAAGGTTGTGGCCCTCACCGGGGATGTATGCGTTGACCTCTTTCTGATTGGTAAGTCTCACACGGGCTACCTTACGCATAGCCGAGTTAGGCTTCTTGGGAGTGGTGGTGTAGACACGCACGCACACACCTCTCTTCTGAGGGCACGCATCCAACGCGCGAGATTTGCTCTTCTCGACGATAACCTCGCGTCCTTTGCGAACTAACTGTTGAATTGTTGGCATAAATGTTTGTTAATCTAAACTTTACGTTATTCCCGTCAAATTAAACGGGCTGCAAAGATACACAAAAATCCATAAATGCCTAATTTTTCGAAGACTTTTGATGTTAAAACTTTGTTAAAGACAGATCCCAGTATACAGACAATGCCCGCCATCGACACAAGACAAGTCAATGGCGGGCACCTTTTTAATTTGAACTCACATTATTATCTGACATACATGACTTCGCAATAGCTGTCCATCGTTCCGTCCGTAACTGCCGTTTCCTCTCCGTTCACCCAGTATTTAAGAACGGTGTTTCCCGTATCGCCCCTCTCGAATCCTGCGGCTATCACCACGCCGTCCCTGGCGAAAATTCCCGACAGACAAGCGTTGTTCACATCTGTAAGCAAAGTTTTCTCTCCATTCTTCCAATATGCAGCTGCTCTGTCCAGTCCGCTGCCGACACTTCCGCCAAGCCATATATTGCCTTCTTCATCCACATATATGCAATAAATCTGTGCATATTCTTCTGAAGAGACATTCACAGCCTTACCGTTTACCCAATAACAAGGAGCATATATGTATTCACCTCCTGCCTCAGCCAGGTACCATCCTCCTATATATACATCCCCGTCATGGATATACATGTCCGAAGGATATATGCCTTCTCCCAGCATATCGAGGGCAGTGAAGTCACCGTTCTTCATATAGCCCACCTTGTCACCGCCCATGACAGTGTAGAGATCACCGTCGTAGAATGCCACGTCTCCTGCCTGTGACACGCCATCCTCTGTCAGCTGATCCATCTCCACGAAATTTTTGACTGTATAGGCCACCCATGTCTGCGACCAGTCTTCATTTGTCCATCCTTCGTACGCGGAATAATATATGTCACCGGTACTCTCGTCAACAGCCACGGCACTCACGTTGACAGTGTTCTCGGCGTCCAAAAGTCCTATTATATCCTGCCAGCCTGAATTGCTGTTCCAGTAGAATCCGCAGAAATAAGTACCGAATCCTGCACGGCCCACCACATATATATTGCCGCTTCCATCTACATACATATCATTGATATATGTCGCATTGCCCGTACCGATGAGCTCTTTTTGACCGTTGTGCCAGTATGCCGCAATACCGTTTTCATTTCCTCCCATATATATCTGGAGACCCCTCTGCAGAACATTGATATTTACAGGGGATGCATCACCGGATGTAACGGTGACAACTCCGCTCCTGTCATCATAGGAAGTATTGACACTGCATGATACTGTAAAGCCGGCATCGGATTTGTCTATATTGATCCATTCAGTTTCCGAAACGGCATCCCAGCTCTCGGCATCCGTACTGACAGTAAAAGATTCCGATCCGAAAACTGCTGCGTCAAAAGACAGTTCAGCAACACTGGGAACGATGGCCAACTCGGCAGGAGCCTTAGGTTCCTCCTCCGCACATGACATTACAAATGCGGCACATGCTGCAAATAAGGGTAAAAATCCAAGTTTCGGTTTCATGATAAAATAGTTTTAGAGTTAATCTTTTCCGCAAAATTATCCCCTGGGACCGTGAAAACCAAGCCTTAAATATTCCAAAAACGTAAATTGACGGAAATGAAAAATGAAATCCGTTTATATGCTTTTCTTTGACAGATAGATTATCTTTTCCCTGTATTTCGCAGGTGTCATTCCGGTCATTTCATTGACCACTTTGGAAAGGTATGTCCGGTTGGTTCCTGCCAGCTTTGCCAGCCGGTCCCCCGTAAGACCCGCTTCGCGGTATGCCCGTCCCTCTTTCATTGTCTTTTCCAGAGATGCAAACAGCAGAACCGTCCTGAGCTCGCGGCTCTTTTTCATCATCTCCAGTTCATGCTGTTCATTCTCGTATTTCCGCGACAGTTCGCTGATGGCTCTCTCCTTCTCGATGCTGTAGACATCATTGTACTCTTTCTGGAACTTCCTGTAGTAATCCAGCGCCCGGACATAATCCCCTACCCCCTCGTATGCTTCGGACATCTGGCCGTAGAATCGGTACTTGTAGATGCGCATATTCCTGGCATCCGCAAGCCGGAGTCCACTGCCAAGGACATTGAGGGCCTCCCCGTATCTTCCGGCTGAAACCAGATATTTTCCATAGTACAGCCGGACATGCAGACGGTCGGTTACAGACTGGGCCGTTTCCAGCGCCTTATCATAATATTCCTCCGTAACAGCAGGGCCGTCTCCCCTTTCTTCGGACAGGCGGGCCTCAAGACAATAGATATTTGACGGGACCTGACCCGAGTATATAGGCGTCCCCTGATTTCTGTCCATAGGCATAAATGTCCCTGGGCATACCTCAGTCCGGCAAGAAAATATTCCACTGCCTTGCGGTAGTCCATATCCAGATTGATGGAATATATGCCCATCGCATTATACACTGTAATAATCCCCGCGTAATCATCCGCTGTCCTGTCAAGACTGTCCGTTTCGCTCCACAGCTTCATAGCCTTCTGCAGATAGACACGCGCAGTATCATACTCGTCCACGGCCATGGCAGACTGACCGACACATCTCAATGCCAACAGCTCATTTTCCGTGCCGGAAGATTCCTCACAGAACAGCTTTGCACACTCAAGGGCCCCTTCAAAATCTTCATGACGCATAAGTTCCGAATACTTTTCGCGGAACCCGTCGTAATCCTCATGGGCCGACACTGCTGCTGGAACCATAATCAGAACAGCAGCAATTATATACATTTTAAATCCACTCATCGGAAACTTCTTTTATTCTGCAAATGTAAAACAATTATCCCTATGCTCAGGTTCCGACAATTTGTCAATTTTGACAAATAGTAACAACACCGATTTGCAAATTTCTTTGCATTAATTGACATTTGCATCAAACAACAATTACAAATTCAATTTACCGCTTATGAAGAAAAAACTTTTTTTGACCGCCCTCCTGGCATCAGCAGTAATGTTTTCTGCATGTAAACCTACTAAAGTAGATGAGCAGAAGACAGAGTTTAACCCTCTCAGTGAAACTACTATCAACGTAAACAAGGAGGGAGGAGCATGCGAATTCAAGTATGAAATCGTCAATCCTACCCCCACCGGTGCAGTCACCGCAAAACTGCAGGATGGCATTGACTGGATAACCGATCTCAGTGCGCAGGAATACGGCGTAGTCCGTTTCAACGTGGCACTCAGTGAAGTGGAAGAACCCCGTGAAGCCACCATCAACCTTGCTTACGAAAATCTCACAATAGACATTACAGTACACCAGAACAAAGGTGAATACATTCCTCCCTTTACCATCACCATACACGATGTAGACTATGTATCCGCCAAGTGGGACATCACTGCAAAAGACAAGGAGATGACCTACCTCAACATGATCGTAGACAAGGCTACATGGGATTCCTTCCCCACCTTCGAAGAGTATCTTGCCTACAACCTTGAAGTTCTGGAGCAGAATGCATCGGCACAGTCCATGACTCTGGAAGAATACCTCGAATACACCATCCTGACGACAGGCGATGCCACAGACATATCTGTTTCAGCCCTAACCCCTGATAAAGAGTACGTTGTATACGCATTGGGAATGAATCCCCAGCAGGAAGTCCTGTCCGATGTCGTTTCGGAAACGTTCAAGACAGATCCCATCGAGATGATAGATGCAACATTCGACATAGAATGTACTCCTTCATTCAACAATGTAACCCTGAACATTACTCCTTCCCGCAACGACATTTACTATATGTTTGCCGTAACTGAAGGCAAAGGACATTCACAGCAGGATATCATGGAAAAATACCAGATCTATGTCAGCGGTCTCATCTCCGAGTTCCTGTCATACGGTGCAGCCGGAGTAGACATTGCAACCATAGTCAGCTGGATCGCCTCCAAAGGCCCCGTTGCAAACGAACTCATTGACGAGCTCGTAGCCACTACAGACTACACCGCATACGCTATAGCCATCGACTCTGTTTCCGGTGTATTCAATTCACTTCCTACGCTCAAGGAGTTCACCACCACTGAAGAAGTAGGCGACTGGGAGTCAACCCTCAAGGAGGACTATACCCTCGACCTGAGCTCAGCAATCGGTACAGCCGTATGCTACAGGGACTACTACCAGACTGGCGGATACAACTGGCAGATCAAGATCAAACCGGAAGACGGTGTTTCATGCGACGAACTCGACATCGAGCTGGTTGTCAACAGCACCAACTATGACGACGGAATAGTATCCGGAACTTATAAAGTGGCTGCAAACAGTTCCGACCCTATGCCGGGAGAATTCCTTGCAGGCGAGTACTTCTACGGATACCTCTATACATGGTACAAGGGCAATTGGGATGCAGACGGCAAACCTCAGTCCAAAGCACCTGCAACAGGAGGCACCATCACTGTTACAAACCATGGAGACGGCACATATACCTTCGAATTCAGCCTTGAAGACGACAGGCCGACACCCAGAATATTCTCCGGTTCATGGACAGGTCATGTAGAACTCAGCGACCGTTATGCGGACTAAATAATAGTAGATTTTCATATACAGTCGGGGGCAGAGAACAACAGCTGCCCCCTTTTTTTTTATATTTGCAGGAGATATACTTACTGCAAAATGAAGAAACTATACAGTCCAATCATACTCACCATACTTGGCTTACTACTGTCATCATGCTACGGGTCAGGCTTTTACAACCGCAACCACGACTCTTCAGAACTTGAATCCTATAAACAGGCATGGAGAGACTTCAATACTGCCGGCCAGGACAGCGCTCTCATAGAATATACCAGACCACTGCTGAGAAGATCCCTGGAACGCAACGACACACTTACAGCCCTGTATTGCGGCACATACATGGCCCAGGCATGGCTCTTCATGGAAGAGACAGACTCGACCGCAGCTTATCTGGACCGCATGCGGAAGGATATCGGCATGCAGGATGACAACATTCTCAAGTACCTGTACTGGAGTGTCTGCGGCGGATACACCATCAAGGCCGAGCTCAACTATACGAAGGCCATGGAATACTACAACCGGGCGTACAGCTATGCCGAAGCCTCTGGAGACGTCAGCAAGCAGCTGGCCATACTCCTGGATATCATATACATATTCTACATCCGCTCCGATGCCAACGGCATGAAATACGCCGAAGAGGCCCACAGCCTGGCCCACAGGGAAAACATGGCCATGGAAGATGTATGCTCAGCCGACATGATGATGGCAATGATGCACCACATCGCCGGCAACGAACCGGCCGCACTCAGCTATATCGATTCGGCGGCCACATTCGCGTCAAAAGGCGGGTTCATAACTTTATATCCGCTGATATACAAGATATACGGTGACGTATGGACATCCGGTTCCAACTACAGCCAGGCATCCGCCTACTACAACAAGGCCCTCGAATATGCCGGATACTCTGACGCAGGCATAAAGACCATGATCTGTCTGGACTACGGCAGGATGCTCCAGAAAGCCGGCAACTACGGCAAGGCCGAAACCATACTGCAGAAAGGACTTGACATATCATATCTGAACAACAACCATGAATGCCGGAAAGAGCTCCTGTCCGCATTGATAGACAACGCCATACAATCGCACAACAATACGCGGCTCGCCGCTCTGGCAGCAAGCTACAGGGCATACCTGGACAGTGTCTCCAACCTCCAGAGAGAAAGGGAGTTCAATTCCCTGCTCATGTCCATGCAGAGAGTGGAGTTCGAAAACAAGGCACAAGCCACGGAACTCCAGTACCTGCGGTCCAGACAGAGGATGCAGATCAATATCGCCATACTGACACTTGTGGCCGTAATCTGCATTTTTCTCCTTATCCTGTACCGCAGGCAACGCAACACCTACAGGCTGCTGGTAGAAAAATACCAGAAATACGCGGAACAGTTCCAAAAGGAGAAGGAAAAGGCCAAAGCACTGGAAACAGCCGAAAAACCCATACAGAACGACACAGACCTGGCTCTCTTCGAGCGGGTGGAGAACATGATGCAGGAACAGAAAGTATACCGGATGAAATCCCTGACAAGGGACTCGCTGGCGGAAATGCTGGGCACCAACCGCACATACCTCTCCAGAGCTATAAACAACATGTCCGGCAAGTCCTTCAGCGACTATCTCAACACCTGGAGGATAATCGAAGCCACAAGAATAATGGCGGACACGTCCGTCTACATCCCCCTCAAACAGCTTGCCGATGACCTTGGATACAGCTCCACCTCCGTATTCTACAGGTCATTCCAGAAAGAGACAGGAGTAACGGCAGGGAAATACATGAAAGAGGTCAGGGCAATGAACAGCAGCCACAAGACCGAAGAGGACAATAATGATGACGATTCGGCAAAATTGTCGAATTGAGATCATTCCGAATTGCATCTTTACTGCAGCTCAGGTAGTTTTGTCTTCAATAAAACAATTACACCTGCACACAACATGAAAAGACAAATTACCTATGCAGCTGCAATCGGCGCACTCATCGCCTCCGCAGTCCTTTCTATCAACTCCTGTGACACACAGAATACGACAACCCCTGAAACATCCGGATTTGCCCCGGCCTCAGACCTCCACATGACTGTAGGTCCTGAAAGCGCAGCACACGAAATCCTCTACAGCATCGAGAACCCATCCCCCGAAAAGTCGGTCAAAGCTACCGTAACCCCTGACGCAGACTGGATATATGACGTCAATGAAACAGGATCATACGGAATAGTGAGCTTTATGACAGCTGAAAACACAGACACCACCCTCACCAGAGAAGCCGTTATTACCCTTACCTATGGTGATGAGAAACTGGACTTTACCATCACACAGGAAACAGCGCGTACATACGGCCACTTCGCCATTGCCACAGGGCCCAACACCACTGGAGAAGTATTCTGGACCGTAACTCCCCCCGATGACGAACTTACATACGTCACCATGCTCACGGACAAAGCGACATGGAACTCCTTCAGTTCCTACGAAGAATACATGCAGTACGATATAAAGTACTTCCAGGACATGGCCGAAGAACGCGGCATACCTTACGAGGACTTCCTGAAAGCAAGCATCCTTAAAAAAGGCAAAACAGAAGCTTCCGTCAAAGACCTCTCTCCTGACTCTGAATATGTTGTCTATGCATACGGCATGGACTCCACAGGCCGCATCCTTACAGGCATGTATTACGCCGAGACATCCACCATGCCTGTAGAAGATACAGACGTGACATTTGAACTCAGTGTCACCCAGGAATTCCCCTATGCGACAATATCTGCCGTACCAAGCCGCGACGATGTCTACTACCTCATGGACATCTACAACAGCACAGGCACACCTGAGGAAATAACACAGGCATACCAGGAAATGCTGGACGAAGTCCTGTACATGGTGTCAGCCTTCGGAATGTCCATCTACGATTACATGATGGACACGGCATTCATCGGCCCTGCAACATCTGACCCTATCCAGGTAGGGGAAGTAATGGAATTCACAGCATTCGCCGTAGCAGTCGATGTCAACACCGGCACCCTGACATCCGTCGCATCGACACAGGTATGCGAGATTGACTTCGGATTTTAACTGAACATGATATGATATCAGCAGGCAGTCGGCGGAAATTTCCCCGGCTGCCTTTTTTCATCCCATTCTCATCGGGCATCCGCCTCTTCCTTCCCGACAGAAGATAGGACACACCGAAACCGTCACCGTCACCTGCATCCGTCAATACCCACAAGACCCCGCGACAGGCACCCCCATGCACTGTTTCACTGTTTCACTGTTTTACAATCCCGCCGGGGCATTTGAAAAACCTATCGCACTATCAATCAGCACATAGCACTTCGCCAGCGCCCCAAACGCAGGTTTCAAACGCCCCGTTTGGGGCAAGCCACTCTTGATTATCAGGCACTTAAAAGTCATCTTGCACCCTGAGAATATTCCCACTCAAACTTTTCACTCGAAGAGTCATCCCTATTATTACCCGCCAACCGTCGCAGACGACACCAGCCATCCTGCCATTCCCCGAATGTTTTCCCTTCCCAAACGTCATCTGCCGCAAAACACCAACAGGGCATACATGCGGCCCTCCCTCTTCCGCAGGTGTACCGAAAAGGCCGAATAGGGTTCACCTGCGCAGGCGGTGCAGGCGATGGCGAGAGGTACCCCCAGCGAGAGACCCCTGCAGGCCATCCTGTCAGTCCTCCCCTTTCCGCAGGTGTACCGGAAATGCGCGAAAGGGTTCACCTACGCAAACCGGAGGGGAAAGTGAACCGGTTTCCCGCATTTCCGGTACACTTCCCCCTGTGGGCATGGAAAGGCGGCGCAAGGCGCATACCAAGCGATGCTCCTAGGTTCAACCCCGGTTTGCAGTCCTCCGAGGATTCCGCACCGACATTTGGCACGGCTCCGCTGTCTGGACAATCGGATGCCTGACGGTATCTTCAGTCGTAATAGTATTTTATCGAGGTGATTATCCCGTCACTGTCGTAGTTGAAGTACGGATGGCAGCCCCACTCTATGAAGGGATCGTCAGGACTGCCTTCAGGGGCCCAGTATACATACTTTGATCCGTCTCTCCACGTACATTCCTGGGTTGTGCCGCCCATCTCGTACACCTTGCTCACTGGATCTCCTACGCGGACGAAGCCGTTGACCGCTATCCGGTCGGAATAGATAAAGAATACGTCTATCATGATGGTACCATCTTCTTTCGCATAATACCCTATCTCATCCGTCACGGTCCTGCGGGCCTCGGATCCCGATGACAGGCCTCCTGCACCCGCGGCTCTGGATACAGGCAAAACACGGTCATACAGGAACACCCCGTCATCTGTCCTGTCCGGATCTCCAAAGACCGAGAATAGCTCTGCCTTCGTATGCGGTTCATATATGGAAAGGCCGTTGAGGGTAACACTGCTGAAGTCATGCCCTTCGGTCTGGGCCATCAGCGGGACCGAAAGCATCAATGCGGCCAGGACCACGGTAAGTTTCAATGATTTTCTGCTCATATTCTGCTGTTTTAGTTATTAAATCCTCGATTCCCATGAGGGTTCTTCGATAATCCTGTCAATGTACGCACAGACAACTACCTGTCAAAACTTTATCTGTAAACCGAGTAAAACATTGAGTGGACGGATGCTGTATTCCTGCACGGAAGTGAACATCGGCATAAGGCTGTAATTAACATAATTTCCCTGATTCATCAGATTGCGGGCCTCCAGATACAATTCTATCTTGTCGGATATAAAATATCTGGCAGAGGCATCCACAAAGACAGTATTCTGCACTTGCCTGGACTGATACCTGTTGAGATAGTGCTCACCTCCAATCTCCAGAGCGAACTTGTCGGCAGGGAAAAACGACAGTACAAGTGACTGCCTGAATGTATGGGCCGCCTCCTGTTCCTGATGCGTATCAGCCTCCATGCGCTGGTACTGATACCGCCCGTCATACCGGATTTTCAGCCATCTGGCCGCCTCACCCTCAAAGCCAAGAGCAGCATGGGCCAATCTTGAAACATATCCGACCATATCCATATTCTGGGTTATGAAGGAACTTGCAGTCGAATAACCGCCCTGAAGCATGATTTTCCCCGCAATGTCGAGCAATCCCTTCTCGGCAGTTCCTCCCACCGAAAGCACCGAATACGGAACCTGCCTGTCGGACTTCTGTACAATGATGTAGTCCCCTACAAAATACCTCGCCGTCTCAAATGAACGGGCACCCATATAGCTGACACTCCCCCGGAGGTACCAGCCGGAAAGGGGATCCCGGAAATTGACAGAAGCTGCAACAAAATACGAGGGAGTGCTCATCAGGTCGTTCTGCCCTAAGGACAGATACTTGTAGCTCTGCATAATCAGCCCTCCAAACATCTCCTGCTCATTGATGGAAGACAGACTGTAGGAAGCATTGGCCGAGACATACAGCCTCTGACCGAAAGTATACTTGAAAGACATTCCGGGACTGGCCGCAGCCTTGTGCATACCATACACATATTGGTACCATGCATCCACAAACACGGAAAACTCTGTCTTCCGCCCGAGATAGTTCAGAGACAACCTCTCCTGAGGCTTCACGGAGAGCATATTGATATCATTGGACATACTCACCGGCACACCGGCATCTCCCTCCGGCAGTTCAAAACCTCCGAGAGACGAACGGAAATCCCTCCACAGAAACTGCAGGCTGGTACTGCTTGAAAGTGTCAGACGCTCGCCGAGACGCAGACGGAATCCTCCGCTCAGATCGTTGTAAAACAGGCGGACATTGACATTCTGAAGGGCACTGTCACTCTCTGAGGAAGAAAACACAGACATCGATTCTTCCTGCTCGGAGTACTGGGTAAGCATTGAAAATGAAAAATACTTCCTATCTGAAAAACGTCGCACTACACTCAGGTCGTTCAACAGATCCATGGCATTTCCAGAGGCCGACTCATCCCTGAGAACCGTGCCTCCAAGCGCATTCGACGTATTGTTGCCCGACATGTTGAAACGAAGATGATTGTCCAGATACAACTTGGAAGTATTGGTCTTGAGCCTTACCCCAGCAGCGGCGTACCAACCACCGAAACGGCTGTCATCGTCTTCCCGGAAAGAGGTGAGTTTCGTACCGTCATCATTGTAATACGTCTGGGTCACCGAACGTTCAGACATCAGGACATTGTTCTCATAGTCCGCTGACACTCCTAACGTATAACCTTCAGAAATGGCTATGGTGTTGTCTGTAGAAAGCGAATAGGAAGTGTTGAAGCGCGTGCGGGAATCCTCCAGCGGCGCCGAGAAAAAGGACAGTCCCAAATAATCCTTCAGCTTGTAACGGTTGTAGAAATCATCTGTCGCCTGAGGGTCTGAAGTGACCTCAGGGCTCAAGTATTCCCCGGAACGAACAATGTTATTGCCGGTGGCATCAGTGCGGAAAGTATTAATAGTCTGAAACTTTCTACCGACATTCATCAGAAAGGCACGCCCCGAATACGGCACATGTGGTGCCTCAGGAGATATTCCGGCCTGCGCCTCAAGAATGGCAATCCACCTGCTTCTTGCACTCGGCTTCAACTTGATGTTCAATGCGGCTGCATCCGACCCCACAATTCCTTCCAAAGCCTTTACCGGCTGATGGCGTTCATACACCTCTATGGCCGAAATATCCCTCGGGTCGAGATTCTGGGTAGCAATATTGTACCTCGAACCCAACAGGTCATTATTTTCCACATACATCTTCACAATCGGCTTGCCATTGTACTGGACACGCCCGTCCACATCTACATCCACCCCAGCTATCTTTTTAAGCACATCGCTCAGAACCCTGTCGTCCTTGGCAAGTATCGTCGGTACAATATACGAGATGGTATCCCCTCTGACTTCCACTTTCTCCGCCTCCACAACAACCTCGTTGAGTTTCCATTTTTCCACCGTCATACGTACCGTCATCCCTTCTTCAAACGGTGGCATCAATCTCTCTACAGCATACCCCATCATTCTCACCTCCAGTCGGCAGTCCGCCGGAACTTCCCCTCCCACATCCAATGAAAAACATCCGTCCTTATCCGTCTCCGTGTATTTCACCACTGCACCTGACTTATTCTTCAGCACCACCACCGCCCCATAAAGGAAAGTGCCGTCCTCTCCGTCCACTACCCTACCGGAAACAACAGCTGCCATACCCGTAGCCGATACGGACAGTAGGCAAAAGATTATAATATACCTGAACCACATACTACTTTCAATTTATATTTATTACCATAGAAACCATACATTCCAGAGGCACTACCCCCCATTGCCGGCTGTCAAAGGAATGCAGCATATTATCCCCACACAAGAACACATAATCACTTTTGAACACATATTTGTCTCCCAAAAGCGGAAAACTCCCTCCGTATCGCACCGTCTCATAGAAAAGCGCCCCTCTATACAATGCCAGGGTTTCCTCTGAAACAGTTACAGTATCACCTTCCGCCGGAACCAGAATCTCCGACAAATTCAAGATATTGTCCCGATGGTAAGTACTATTGTTCGTTATTACCATCCACACACCGTAACTGTTCTTTAATGTATCCATATCAATCTCTTTCCCCCATGTTTCCTGAACAGAATTATTGAGACACACTCCCCTCACTATACAGACACTGTCACCGGCAACAGCTACACATCTTTTAACAAACAACTCATCCTCTCCTACTATAGGGAAATGTGATATCACTATTCTGCCCCTCAAATCTTCAACACCAACGTTCTGTTGTATCCTTACCCCGATTAGCACATCCCCATCCATCAACGTAGGCTCCATCGAATTGTTTTCAACCTCATATAAAGTGCAGTTCTGAAAAAGAAAGCATAACACAAATACAGTATAGTGAAACCTATTCCACATTCCAGACAACCCGGTTGAGAATCTTTCCTTTTGCCACAATGTACAATGCGTCATATCCATCAGTTTCCTCAGAAAGCATTATTCCGGAGGTCATGTCCTTTACGTCTACTGCAGGAAAAAGATCTTTGTTCTTCTCCAAATAATACTTCAGCATCTCGATATCACTTCCTTTTGCAATCACATACAATGGTACTTTGCCAGTAGAATCCGCTTCCCGATATTTTGAATAAGCCTTGAGGAAATCTATATACTGCGCAATACACATTGAGCACTCAGCATTCACCTCATAAACAAGGGAAAGTGTATTATCAGACCCTAAGTCAAACAAGTACGAAAAAGTTGTATCTGCATCAGCCAGCATATCATAATTTATATTGTCAAAATCATGGACATACAATAACTTTTTCAACCTGTTCTTTTCTTGCGTCGAGGCATCTGCACTATAGGCGCTTGACATAGATATTGAAAGAATCAGCAATGCCGCTGAAAATTTAAAAGCACTTGTCGTACCACTACTTGTAATCAAGTTCCATAAAGCCATATGCAAGATCTTTCCTGTGATATTCACCTGTAGGGCTGAACTTTATATCAGCCTTGTTGAAATCCGAGTTATACAAAAGGAAATTGGAGACAATCTTATCCCGTGCGTCAAGGTATTTCTTTCGGGACAGACGAAGATAGTCATAATCAGTAAACCACATGTCATCAGAGCAGTCACTCGTAATACTCTGGATACTGATAACATAGTCCCTACTGTCATCATACACCTCAAGAACAAGTCCGGGCAGTCCGGAGAATTTCCAGGGCCCATAGGATAGAGGAATCTCCGCCGTGAACCACGCAGTATAATTCCTGCCCCTGAAAGAACATGTTGCTTTCTGCACAACCCAGGAGCCAATGCTCTTGGTACTGTCTGTCACTGTCCATTCCAAATCAGGCACATTCTCCTTGTACATAAAATCCGTATTCACAATTCTGCCGGTGCACTGCATCGTCCTACTGTCATAATCTGTATAATAAACCTCATAAAAAGTCTGCGGATAAAAATCCCTCATCCGTTGCCGGATAAACACCTCGAACGGAGAGGATTCTGTTGTTTCCAACAAAGAGTCCAGTTTAAATAGATTATACGTCATGTACTTGGTCTTCTTTCCTCCTATTTCAAGAACGGTTCTCTCACTCATGACTGTGCCGGCCGCAGTATCTATTACGGTCTCGGTATTGTAGTAGACCCTCATTTCCACATGACCTATGCTGTGTCTCTCTGGCTTTACATTATCAAAAAACAGAACCATCTTGTCGTATTTGGAAGTAATCGACATGTTCTGTGCATACAGTAATGATGTACCAGATACTATAACTATAAAAAATGCTTGGACAAATCCCTTAATGTTTCTCATTGCAAATCGTATTTTAAAATTCTATAACCATGTTCATCAAGACAGAAGGCATAAAGACAACTATCGTTCTCTGACACTGACAGAGATTTCACATAAGCTCCGATCCTGTAAGAAGTGACAATATTGCCATTCCAGTCCATCTTCAGGACATAAGAACAGAAACTATCCCTGTCCTCATCCTCAATCCACACGGAATCCATATAGAGCAGATAGGCAAATTCGTCAGTAGACACGACAGCACGATAAGCTTGACATATCTCTCCTGTGTAAGCGAAAATATAACCATCTCTGTTTTGCACACAGGCATATTCGGGCATGAAGCGATTACGACCCATAAGAATCCTGAGCAGTTTTAAATCCGTGTCATATACCTCTATCCGGTTTACATCATCATCTCCGAAAATTATCCTGCCCTTGCTCCAGTTAATATCGTACTCACCAGTTACCACTGACAATGTAGAATACATTGACTGCGGAGCTTCATAATTATAAGAAGAATCTGTGTATGCAAAACGAGGACCGTCCTTGTGGTATTCCTCAGAGACTTCAGGAAAACATTCGGAGTTCAGAAAGAGGAGTCGTCCCCTGTATGGCAGAATTTTATTTGCGCTCCATTTTATGTCCGAGGCAAGCGGCGGACATTTGCGTCCTGCAAGCAGATCATCTACACTTATCAGATAAATATCGCGCTTGACAACATCACTGATCAGCAGAGTATCACGATGTCTGTAAACAATGCTAGGCATTAGCTTACCATCTTCAGCCCCATAAAGGAACAGGCTGTCAGGGGTAAGATCCTCTCCTGTTTTCAGATTCAATACAGTGAATAGCCTGCCTGCTTCACTGAGCTTTTCACACACCAACAACAACGTATCTCCGAAAACGTAGATCTGTGACTCACCTCCTGAAGGCTTATAATCCAATTCTCCTGAAGGAAGCAGAACTTCCGCCCTGTCAAAAACCGAATCGGGGATGCTATCCACAGGAGTCCGGCCATCACATGAGAAAAGGAAAAACAGGAAAGGGAATGATAGCAATCCCTTTCCAAATACCTGTTTCATTCCCATAACCAGACTCAATTAAATCAGTTAGTAGGAACAGGATCTACAGGATGTTCCGGAGTCACAATAACTTCTTCAAGACCTTTTTCTACATACAACTTCCCTATGCATTGCATATAAGTGCCATTTACAGTAGCACTACACATCTCGGAACTTTCATCTTTACACAAATAATAAAGATTATTATCCATATCATAGGACATACACCAAGCATATACCTCCTGCTTAGGAGTAGAGAGAGAAGCAACAGCTAAAGTAAAAGAAAGGACAGCAATCGAAACAATTGCCAGAATAGAGTAAGTCTTCTTCATAACTTTGTTTTTTTAATGATAATTAAAGCATTAATGTATACAGAATACTCCCTCGTATTCCCCTGAGGGGCCTTCGAGGGTCAAGGTAAAGGTACCCTCACCGATACCGGAGAGGTCATAGGAGTACTCCATGCCGTCGGCAGGCAAGCTCGAGATGTAGACTGGAGAGCCCAAGCTGTCGGACACCGTAAGGCTGTAAATGCCTGAGGTGGAAAAGCTGACCCTCAGGACTTCATGGCTGATGGACGCTTCGGGCAATGTCGTCAAGGAGCGCGTTGTCGCATCCGTTATTCTGTATATCGCAATCTCATCCTCACCGTTAATAATGGAACCTGAGAACGCAGGTGCGAAATACAGCAACGACAAAAGAACAACTGAAATAGTTTTTTTCATGTTTTAAAGGTTTTGTCATCTGTCTGCAAATTTCTTGATTTTCACCTTGAAAACCAAATTTAAAACATTAGTCTCGCTCACAGACACAGCTGATTATCAGCCTACTACAAAACAAAATATTAGTCATCGGCAAAACGGGGGAAAATACATGAAACGGACCGACGAATATGGACCGCTACTGTCCTGCCTGACGGTAGCTTCTGTCAGCCTTGAATACTTCCAGTTCTTCCATCAGGAATGTCGTAAGTCTGCAGTTCTTGCCGGTCTTTGCAGCTGCCTTAGAGCGGGCAACTGAAATCGATGTCATCTTATTGCCGGTGATGACCTGCTGTGAGCCATTGTTGAATCCGCACAACAGCAATGAAGTATAGAACAGGTCTGTCTCTGTAAAACCGTATTTGTACTGAAGGTACTCGGGGAAACCCGGATAAAGTACAGATGTTGCACGCATTATGGCCTCCTTTGCCTTGCTTCTTCGCAGCCGTCTTTCGATCACCTCCGATATACGGAAACTCAACCTGCTCTCTGCGCTCCCGTACACATAATAATTCTCCAGTATTTCATCCAGAATGGACAGCTGGGTTTTCATGACAGAAGAAACTTCAGAAGACGCATTCTCCCTCTCCTGCAGGCTATTGAAGTATTCTTTGACATATGATGACAGAATGTTTATGTTCTCCGCATCATTCTCGTTACCTTCAACCTGTACATTGATGCCGTCCATGGCTTTCCTTATCTTTGACCGAAGCACACGAAGGCGGACGGCAATGCTCACTGTCAGGATGCATACTGCCACTGCCAAGGCTACTACCGTCACAATGACCGCTTTCAGATTCCGCTTTTCCTTCTTGTGCGCCAATTGTGTCCTTTGGTCATCAATGGACCTCTCCTGTCCTGACAGCATGAGTCCCTCCCCCGAGCCACGGAGACTGTCCTGAATGGTACGGGAGCTCATGCTGTAACCGTACGCCGATTCCCACTCTCCGGCACTGCCGCTTATCTGTGAATTCAGTCTGTCGCGGATCATTCTCGAAACCGCATCCGATTCTGGAATTCTGTCTGCATACACCCTGGCAGAGTCCGTCAGGCCCATTTTCAGATATGACTCGGATACAATGAAGTTGAAGTCCGTGTAATAATTCAAAGTCAGGTATTTACGGTACTTTTCAAGTGCATCCAGCGAAACCCTTGCAGCCTCAGCATAATCCTCTTTGTAAAGCCGCAGGTATGTGGCTTTCTGGTCCATCGCTTCTACCAGCCTTGCTGTATCCTTGCATGCGATGGCGTATTCGAGTCCCTTCGCATAATAATTTTCCCACACCTGCAACGAGTCTTTATCCGGCAACAGGACCCTGGCAAGACTCAGATAGGCAGACGGCAGACGGCCGTATGTTTCTCCCTTTTCGAAGCATGCGACTGCGCGTCTGTAACGGTAAACCATGGATGGGCCATCCGTAAATGTCTTCTGGTACAGTTCCCCTATCCTAGTATTCAGCAGGCCGAGCTGCTCATAATCCCCTGATGACTCCATCACCGGCTCCGCCTCCTTGTATGAGACAAGCGCCTGGACAGGGTCTCCGCCTTCCTGGTATACTGCCCCCTGCATCATCAGTGCACGTGCGAGCCTGCTGTCAGGCCCCTTGCGGCGGTAGTAGCCCGCTGCCTTGGTTATGGCGGTATCCTCCGCTACGGGCAGCCAGCATTTGTACCGCGCTTCGGTCATCAGGAGGGTGTAGTCGGCACGCTCACGTCCGCGCAGCGAGGAGGCTACGGTGCTGTCCAGCGTCAGAAGGGTGTCAAGGGCGGCCTCAGGCCGGGACATCATCAGAGAGTCGGCCGCTGCCAGGACGGGCTGCACCCGGCTGCCGCGGTACGTGCAGGAAGCCGGCAGCAGCAGAAGCACTGCCGCCGCCAGCAGGAAACAGGAAAGGAAGCGACAATGCATATTTTTCTAAAACAGTTCAGCCAGCATACAGCGGGCCGAGCCTCCGCCATGGGTCTCTATATAGTCCAACTGCGGGGACAGCAGCTTGTAAGTGGCACTCAGTTCACGGCTCTGCTCCGTAGTGAGGCTCTTGCGGGCGGTGGCGGACATCACGAGAACGGGACGGCCGGAAGGGCTGCTGAGCTCCAGCATATTCCCTGCAAAACTCTCCAGCTGGCCGAACGATATGTCCAGAATCTTCCTGCCGCTGCCGGTAATGGACCCGAGAACCCTTTCCCTGTCTTCCGGCCGTATGGATTCACTGCAGATTATACAGTATGCGGTTCCGAGACTCATCAGCACATTGGTATGATAGACTGCAACACCTTTACGGTCATATGCCTCGAAAAATACGGGAGTAAAACCCATCTGTTTGCAGAAATCCCCAAGTACTTTCTCCGATGTGCGTACCGACTTGCAAGCATAAACAATTTTGTTATCCCTGTCCAGAACCATGCTCCCCGTGCCCTCCAGGAAAAGTCCGTCATTTTCCCACCACGTCAGGTCGATGACCCGCCTTATCCCGAAATTCCTGCGGATAACCTCCAGAACCTCCGGCTTCCGCTCGTTCCGCCGGTTGACAGCGGCCATAGGATAGAGGACGAGGGTCCCGTCTTCGTGGGTACTGAACCAGTTGTTCGGAAAAATGGAATCGGGAGTATGCGGATGAGGTGTATCTTCCGCGATGACGACTTCTATCTTGTTGGCTCTAAGAAGAGCCACGTAGGAAGTAAATTCGCGCAAAGCATTTTCCTGGGCCGAGGACTCCCGGCCCGGACGCGAAAAAGCGTTGTTGTCACCCGTCTGCGGGTTGAAAGCGAAACGGGCAGGCTTTACCATCAGCACTCTGGATGTCGTCTGCATAGTACGTCCTGTTTATAAGTTCAAATCTAAAGATTTTCGAATACGTCCCTGATGATGCCTATCGCCTCACGCAGCTGTTCCTCTGTAATCACGAGGGGAGGGGCGAAGCGGATGATGTGGCGGTGGGTGGGCTTGGCGATAAGGCCTTTCTCAGCCATTGCCAGACATATGTCCCATGCCTCAAGGCCCTTCTGGGGCTCGGTGATGACAGCGTTGAGCAGACCTTTGCCGCGTACTGACTTGAAGAAAGGAGACTTGATTTTCGAGATTTCCTCCCTGAAGATTCTGCCAAGGCGCTCGGCATTCTCGGTAAGGTGCTCGTCGCGGATGACTTCAAGGGCTGCGACAGCCACTTTGGCTGCAAGCGGGAAGCCTCCGAATGTAGAACCGTGCTCACCGGGCTTGATGGTCAGCATTATTTCATCGTCGGCAAGCACTGCCGATACCGGAAGGACACCGCCGGAGAGAGCTTTTCCTATTGTGATCATGTCCGGACGGACTCCCTCGTGGTCGCAGGCAAACATGCGTCCGGTACGTCCGATACCGGTCTGCACCTCGTCTGCTATATAGAGCACATTGTGTTTCCTGCAGAGATCATAGCACTCTTTCAGATAACCGTCATGGGGTACATAGACTCCGGCCTCGCCCTGTATAGGCTCGGCAAGGAAGGCCGCTACCCTGTCACCTTTTTCCTCGAGGACCTTGCGCAGGGCCTCGCTGTCATCATAGGGTATTGAGATGAATCCCGGAGTGAAAGGACCGTACTGGGAATAGCTGTCAGGATCGGTGGATATGGAGACGATGGTGATGGTACGTCCATGGAAATTGCCCTCGCAGGTGATGATGAGTGCCTCGTTCTCAGGAATACCCTTCTTCACATATCCCCAGCGGCGGGCCAGCTTGAGAGCAGTCTCTACGGCTTCGGCCCCTGAATTCATGGGCAGGAGCTTGTCGTACCCGAAGAACTTTGTCGCCATTTCCTCATAAGGGCCCAGACAGTCGTTGTAGAATGCCCTGGATGTGAGGCAGAGCCTCTGTGCCTGGTCGCACAGGGCCTTTACTATCTTGGGATGGCAGTGTCCCTGATTGACAGCCGAGTAGGCTGACAGGAAATCATAATATCTCTTGCCGTCCACATCCCATACATAGACTCCCTCCCCTCGCGAGAGGACTACAGGCAGTGGATGATAGTTGTGGGCTCCGTAACGGTCTTCCAGATCGATGTAATGCTGTGCTTTCGGTGATATGTTCATAAGGTTGAGATTTTTATATTTGTGCAAAATTAATATTATTTTTGACTTTTCAAATTATAACACAACCGAAATGAGACTGCTCAACCGAAAACCGGAGTTCCCCAGCACTTATGTAATAATCTTCGCCGTGACGCTCATCGCCGCAGCAGTCACATGGTTTGTCCCCGGAGGAGAGTACGTGACAGGGGCGGACGGGGTAACATTTGTACGCCGGCAGTCCGTGCCGCAGACCTGGCAGATAATGACATCGCTTTACGAGGGTTTTACGGCTCAGGCCGGGATCATCGTATTTCTGCTGATCATCGGCGGAGCGTTCTGGATCGTCAACTCGGCCAAGGCGGTGGATGCGGGAATCCATTCGTTCCTGGCCTTCACTTCGCGGCTGGAAAGGTTCCGGGTACTGCGGGCTGTCGGGGTGAACAATATCGTTTTAGTGCTTATCATGCTGATGTTCTCCGTCTTCGGAGCGGTGTTCGGGATGAGCGAGGAGACCATCGCGTTCACTGTGCTGATAGTGCCTCTGGCAGTATCCATGGGCTACGATTCCATAGTCGGAGTGTGCATGGTGTATGTGGCTGCCCACGTGGGCTTTGCCGGAGCGGTCCTCAATCCGTTCACAGTCGGGGTGGCGCAGAGCCTCTCGGGGCTGCAGATGTTCTCAGGCTTCGAATACAGGCTTGTCTGCTGGGCAGTGCTCAACATAGTACTCATCGTTTTTGTACTTGACTATGCCCGGAAAGTACACAAGGATCCCCGCCGGTCAATCATGTACGAGGCGGATGCACGATGGAGGGAAAAAACGGCCGACGCCTCCTCCGTACCGGACGTACTCCGCACCCGTTCATCATGGATCGCTTTCGCCCTCTCCTCTGCGGCCGCCGTACTCTTTTCCGTATTCTACGCAGACAGATGCACCATCAGCATAGGGAACGGCAGCTACCGGGCAACGTGGCTGCTGCCGGCGGTGTCGCTTTGCTATATCATCCTGAGCTTCATTGCCCTCAGGCGCAATGTACGTTATTTTATCCTTACCATGCTGCTGTTCACGGTACTGTACCTTATCATAGGAGCTCTCGGATACTCATGGTACATAGAAGAGATCGCCGCCCTGTTCCTCGCGCTCGGCATCCTCTCCGGCATTGCTGCCGGGTACAATGCCAACAGGATCGCACGGGAGTTCCTCGACGGTGCCAAGGACATCTTCTCCGCCGCCCTGGTCGTAGGACTTGCCGCAGGCATCATACACATACTGGAAAACGGACGGGTAATCGACACCATACTCTACGCTATGGCCTCCGGTCTCGGGGAGAGCGGCAAAGTCGGCTCACTTGCAGCCATGTACGGCATCCAAACCGGCATCAACCTGTTCATGCCCTCCGCCACAGCCAAGGCTGCACTCACAATGCCCATCATGGCCCCCTTCTCGGACCTGATCGGGATATCGCGCCAGGCCACAGTACTCGCCTTCCAGTTCGGTGACGGCTTCACAAACATGATCACCCCTGTTTCCGGCGTCCTCATTGCCGTACTCGGCATCGCCGGCATCCCGTACGCCAAATGGGTCCGCTGGATATGGAAGTTCATCCTTGTACTCATTGTCACAGGATTCCTCCTACTGCTGCCCACAATCCTGATCTGGCATTGACCACACACGTGGAAACAAGACTCGTTGCGCGGGCAGGGCTAGACGTTGAAAAGGAAGTGCATGATGTCACCGTCCTCGACGACGTAGTCCTTGCCCTGGACGGCGAGGCGGCCGGCAGCGCGGCATTCGGCCTCGGAGCCGTACTTGACGAAATCATCGTATTTGATGACCTCCGCACGGATGAAGCCTTTCTCGAAGTCCGAGTGGATGACTCCCGCGGCACGGGGGGCCTTGTCGCCCTTGTTGATGGTCCAGGCCCTGACTTCAGGTTCTCCGGCGGTAAAGTAGGTGCGCAGGCCGAGCAGGTCATAGGCGGCACGGACAAGACGTTCGATGCCGGAGTGTTCCAGACCCAGCTCCCCGAGGAACATCTGACGCTCCTCGTAACTGTCCAGTTCGGCTATTTCGGACTCTATCTTGGCGGCTATTACCAGCACACCTGCATTCTCTCCGGCGACAGCCTCACGTACGCGGTCGACATAGGCATTGCCGGTTGCCGCCGAGGCTTCGTCAACATTGCAGACATAGAGCACAGGTTTGGCCGTGAGCAGGAAGAATTCGTGTGCTATCTTTTCTTCTTCGGGACTGTCAAGCACCACGGTACGCGCGGAACGTCCGGCCTCCAGGGCCTCCTTGTAGCGCACCAGCACTTCGCAGGCCTTCCTGGCATGCTTGTCTCCGCCGGTAGCCTGCTTCTGAAGCTTGCCCAGACGGCTTTCTACTGTCTCCAGGTCCTTGAGCTGAAGCTCGAGGTCTATGATTTCCTTGTCCCGTACAGGATCCACGCTGCCGTCCACATGGGTCACATTGGGGTCATCGAAGCAGCGGAGCACATGCAGGATGGCATCTGTCTCACGGATATTGGCCAGAAACTGGTTGCCCAGACCTTCTCCCTTGCTGGCACCCTTGACCAGGCCCGCAATGTCCACTATCTCTACCGTCGCCGGTACCACCCTGCGTGGATGCACCAGTGATTCAAGTACCTGCAGCCTGGGATCGGGCACAGTCGTGGAGCCGATGTTGGGTTCAATGGTGCAGAACGGGAAATTGGCAGCCTGGGCCTTGCCTGAGCTGATACAGTTGAAAAGTGTGGACTTGCCCACATTGGGAAGTCCTACTATACCGCATTTTAGAGACATATCCTTTTATTTTATATTCTGTTACTGTTGTTTACAAAACCATGAGCTGGGCCACTATCACCCGCATGAACATAGCCAGCGGATAGACGGTTGCGTACACCACGGCTATCCTGGGCTCCTCGAAGGTACTGTTCATGAAAGCCAGGGCCGTAGGATTGGTATGGGATCCGCAGACAAGCCCTGATATGGAAAAATAATCCAGCTTGAATACTAGCCTGGCTACCGTGCAGACGATTATCAGGGGGACAACCGTTATCAGGAAGCCGTAAAGTATCCACAAATAGCCTCCTCCCAGCACTGCATCCACAAAGCCCTGTCCGGCGCCAAGGCCGACGGCAGCCAGGAAAAGCGAAATGCCCACCTCCCGCAGCATCATGTTGGAACTGGCAGTGGTATAGGTGACCATCCCGAATCGGGGGCCGAAACGGGCAATGAGTATGGCCACCACAAGGGAACCTCCGGCCAATCCGAGCTTAAGGGGCTGTGAAAGTCCGGGCAGCATGATGGGGACGGACCCCACTATTATACCCAGGAAAATTCCTATGAAAATGGGGATGAGCTTGGGTTCACGCAACTTGCGGGCCTCGTTGCCTACCAGTGCCGCCACTTTGGCAATCGCTTTCTCGCTTCCTACCACCATTATGCGGTCACCCACCTGAAGCTGAAGGTCCGGTGTGGCGGTAAGATCGATGCCGGCACGGTGAACCCTGGTGATGTTCAGTCCGAACTGAGCGCGGATATTCAGATCCCCCAGACTCTTGCCGTTGATTTCACTGTTTGTTACCACAAGCCTGCGCGAAACCAGATTGGTATCCAGCTTCTCCCATTCGCCCTGGTCCATATCGATCTTCCTGCCGATCATCGCGCTTACCACGTCCGCATTGTCCGCAGAGGTAATTACCAGCAACCTGTCTCCCTTGTTGACCACGGATTCCGAATTGGGAATCTCCATCTTCCCGTCGGCATGATACTGACGGGAGACTACAAAATGCCTGTTCAGCAGATGGTCCACCTCATATATGGTACGCCCGAAAACGGACTCGTTGCGCACCTCCACTGCAAATTTGCATGCACAGTCCCCGGAGGTCCCCTGACTGGCCATATCGGACTTTTCCTTCTTGATGTTGATCCTGAACAATGCCCTGACACCAAGCAAGGTAAGGATTACTCCGATGACGCCCAGAGGATAGGCGACGGCATAGCCTGCAGCTATACTCTCGTCCACCACTCCGGTCATGTCGCTCACCGTCTGCTGGGCCGCGCCGAGTCCCGGGGTATTGGTCACGGCACCGGACATCACGCCTACCATTGTAGGCAATGGGGTGCCGGTAATGAAGTGCAGGGCCAGGGCCAGGACCACACCCAGAACCACGATCATGACCGCCAGCATGTTGAGACGCAGTCCTCCCCGCTTGAAAGAAGCGAAGAATCCGGGTCCTACCTGCAGGCCGAGGGAGAACACGAAAAGTATCAGTCCGAAATCACTGACAAAACTCCTCACGGCCGGATTGACGGTAAATCCGAAATGTGAAAGGATGATGCCGACGAAAAGTATCCACGTCACCCCGAGGGATACGCCGAAGACCTTTACTTTCCCCAGCATAATCCCCAGAGCAATTACAATGGAGATAACCAGAATCGCATGCGCTACGCTATCCGAGAACAGCAGTGAATCCAACCAGTTCATACACAACTTTCAAAGATGGAGCGCAAATGTAGCACTTTATTTGTGATTGGCCGGAATATTTTTTTCAAAAACGATACCTTCCCTGTATGCCTCAAGCAGACTCGTAAGGTCCCGTATCTGTCCCTTGAGAACCTTTCCGACGTCGGTATCCCCCACTTTCATCCTGTCTCCGAGATAATCCACCACTGTCGTGAACGACTTTATGTCCACCCCGTCGCGCACTGCCCTGTCTATCGACTTGAAAGGCTCATGCTGAGCCAGAGTCAGACCGTGGGAGTTGTAAATCAGGGTATAGCCGGCAATACCGGTCTGCGGCTGATATGCCTTGGAGTAACCTCCGTCTATCACCAGAAGCTTGCCTCCGGCCTTGATCGGGGACTCGCCCTTCGAAGCCTTGACAGGCACATGGCCGTTGATTATATGGGTATGCTCCCCGGAAAGGCCGAACTCCGCCAGAATCTTTTCGCATATCTCCCTGTTGTCCCTATATTGAAGATACCAGCCGTTTTTCTCCTTGTGCGTCTCCTTTTCCGCTATGAAATACCTCTCGAATGTGGTCATCTTGTCCTTGTCGAACGGAGGAGCATAAGGCCCGCACCACATGAACCATACGAAGTCCCCGGCATAGGCACGGTACTTCATGTCCTTGTCCTCATAATATGCAGCCCTGACGATCTTGTCCACCATATCGAAAAGAGCCTTCCCCTTGTACTTCTTGCCCATAATGGACATTTCGTGGAAGGATCCGTCCTCATTGAGCGGCATGGCCCCGTGGAAAAGCAGATTGTAATTGCGCACCAGATACAGGGAGCCCTTGGAGTAGAGACAACGTATGTGCCGGTCCAGCAGCGAATTGCTTGTAAAACTGCCCAATAACTTGGCCACCACTCCTTTCTCCTCTGGAGTGAGCTTGTAGGGATGCTCCGGATCCACCGTCGGGAAATTCATGTCCTTCATCACATAGTCCTTGTCACCTATGCGTATGGTCCCGTTGGCAAAGTCTATCTTTTCCAGCAGGTTGCGGTCAGCCATACCGAATTCCTTGCGATGTCTGACTATCTCCCCCTCCAGCTTGAACTGGATTATGGCTATGGCCTTGTGCATCTGGGCTATCAGCTTGACGGTCTTCTCATCGAATGTGGCTCCGGAGTCCAGTTTGGGCTGGAAACATGCGCAGGGGTCATCTCCGTAAGTGTCCATTGCGAATGTGGCCAGAGGCAGCAGGTTGATACCGTAGCCTTCCTCCAGTGTCTCCAGGTTGGCATAGCGGAGACTTATGCGCAGGACATTGGCCATGCAGGCAGCATTGCCGGCAGCGGCACCCATCCAGATGAGGTCATGGTTGCCCCACTGGAAGTCCACATTGTGGTAATCGCAAAGCAGGTCCATGATCTTGTGGGCTCCCGGACCACGGTCGTATATGTCGCCTATGATATGCAGAGAGTCCACTGTAAGCCGCTGTATCACATATGCCATGGCACAGATAAAGCTGTCTGCCGAGCCGGTGGCGATGATGGTGTTGAGTATCGCATAGATATACTCATGCTTGTTGTTGTCGGCCAGGGATTCGTGGATGAGCTCCTCTATAATGTAGGAATACTCCGGCGGCAGGGCCTTCCTGACTTTCGAACGGGTGTACTTCGAGGCCGAAGTCACCAGTACGCGGACAAGATTGATAATGTTGACCTTGTACCACTCTGCCATGTTCTTTTCCTTGTCCTTTACAAGCTTCAGCTTGCGTTCGGGATAATAGATGAGCGTGCACAGCTCCTTCTTCTCGTCCTCCTTGAGCTGGAATCCGAAAAGGTCATCGATCTTGCGTTTGATGGCTCCGGAGGCATTGCGCAGCACATGCTGCACGGCATCGTACTCTCCGTGGAGGTCCGTCATGAAATGTTCCGTGCCCTTGGGCAGGTTGAGAATGGCCTGCAGGTTGATGATTTCCGTGACTGCAGCCTGAATGGTAGGGAAACTTCTGGAGAGAAGTTCCAGATACTTGACATCTTTTGCCATAGGTTGTTGAAGTTACTTGTTGATATGATAGTTGAGCCCGGAGGCACGAAGCCACTCCAGCAGCTCGTCCGTAGCCGTTATACTGTACTTTCTGGATATGAATTCGGCATTGACCTTGCTCTTGGCGTCATAGACGTTGAGAGCAAAGCGGGAATGCCCCTTGCTCCGGGACAATGCCTTTTTGAGTCCTTTCCTGAAAGCCGCATCCACCCTCTCCAGAGGCAGATCCACCACCAGCTCGCGGACCATGGACTCCCGGACATTTGCCAGAAGGGAGACGGCACGTATCTTGGTACGTCCCCCGATGATTTCCACCGTCTTGTTCTCCTTGTCTCCAGTTGCCTTGAAACGCGGCGCGACATAAACCCTCATCAGCAGGAACTCGTGCGGACGCAGATATCCGCTCACTGCCTCATAGTCCTTGTCGAACAGGGCAAATGTAGTGGTACCCTTGAAATCCTCTATGGTCAACCGGCAGAACACCCCGTTGCCGTTGGCCTTGGGACGTACTTCCACACTGCTGACCAGACCCGCCACCCACTGGTCCTTGTCGAAATCCTCCCTGTTGCGGCTGGAGCTGATCCTGTCGGCATAATCGTTCCAGGATGGCAGGTCCATAGTGGTAAAATGCTCTATCTCGAAACGGAACCGGTCGAGGGGATGGGCCGATATGTACATGCCTACCAGCTCCTTCTCTTTCTTCAGCATCTCGATCTGGTCGAGCTCCGGCAGCACTGGCAGAGGAGGACGGACCGTATCTATCTGGTCCCCGCCTCCGAATAGGCTGTTTTTCATGGATTCGGCGGTCTTCTGGAACAATGACCCGTAGCGGATCAGAAGGTCCAGGCATGTTTCTCCCTTTCCCGCCTCCATGGCAAAGGAGCCGCGGTTGATTTCAGGGAAGGAGTCGAATGCCCCGCTGTACGCCAGTGCCTCCACTCCTTTCTTGTTGACCGAAGTGGAGGGGACGCGCTCCATGAAATTGAAAATGTCCTTGAACGGACCGTTGTTGCGCCTCTCTTCTATGATGCTGTTCACCGCCCCAATGCCTATTCCCTTGATTCCGGCCATGCCGAAACGGATGTTGCCGTCCTTGTTGACCGTGAACTTGGTGTAGCTTTCGTTGACATCCGGTCCGAGAATCTTCATGCCGTTGCGGCGGCAGTCATCCATGAACTTGGTGATCTCGTCTATGTTGTTGAGATTGTTGCTCAGGACTGCAGCCATGTATTCCGCCCGGTAGTGGGCCTTGAGATAACCGGTCTGGTAGCCGACCCAGGCATAGCAGGTCGCATGGGACTTGTTGAATGCATAAGAGGCAAATGCCTCCCAGTCGTTCCATATCTTGTTGAGGGTAGCCTCCGGATGTCCGTGGGCCAGACCTCCTGCAAAGAACTCGTCCTTGAGTTCCGCCATAACCTTGATCTGCTTCTTTCCCATCGCCTTGCGCAGCTTGTCCGCCTTGCCTTTCGAGAAGCCTGCAAGCTTCTGGGACAACAGCATGACCTGCTCCTGATAGACTGTCACGCCGTAGGTGTCGTGCAGGAACTCCTCCATGTCCGGAAGGTCGTACTCTATCTTGCTGCGGCCATGCTTTCGGGCCACGAAATCCGGTATATAGTCCATAGGGCCAGGACGGTAGAGCGCGTTCATGGCGATAAGGTCCTCGAAACGCGACGGCTGCAGTTCGATAAGCCATTTCTGCATGCCCTCGGACTCAAACTGGAACACACCCACAGTATCTCCGCGCGAAAACAGGGCATAGGTCTCGGCATCGTCTATAGGGATGGTATTGACATCCAGTTCCTCGCCCCTGGACTGCCGGATGTTCTCGACAGTATCCTTGAGTATAGTGAGGGTCTTGAGACCCAGGAAGTCCATCTTCAGCATTCCGGCCGACTCGATGAGGCTGCCTTCAAACTGCGAAACGAGAATATCCTTGCCCGTCTCCTTGTCCTTGGCCGTACTCAGGGGGATGAAATTGGTAAGGTCGTCGCGGCCGATTATGGTGGCGCAGGCGTGGACGCCTGTATTGCGCACGGTTCCCTCCAGCCTTTCCGCATACATGAGGGTATCGTGCACCAGTTCGTCACCGCTGTTGAATGCCTCCTTGAACTCAGGCACCTTCTCCAGGCACAGGCTGATGGTAGGATCCACATCCTTGGACTCCATCACCTTCTTCTTCTGTCCCGGATTGTCAGGATCGTCTATCTCCTTTTCTTTCTGTACGGTAATCTTGCGCGGAACCAGCTTGGCCAGACGGTCGGTCTGGTCCAGGCTCAGCTTCTGTATGCGGCCGACATCGCGGATGACACTCTTGGTGGCCATGGTTCCGAAAGTTATCACATGGGACACATGGTCCTTGCCGTACTTGTCCTCCACGTACTTGAACACCCTGTAGCGGCCCTCGTCATCGAAGTCTATGTCGATATCGGGCATGGATATACGGTCAGGATTAAGGAAACGCTCGAACAGCAGGTCGTATTTGATGGGGTCGATATTGGTAATGGTCAGGCAGTAGGCCACTACGGAACCGGCCGCGGAGCCTCGCCCCGGACCGACCCATACGCCCATATTGCGGGCAGCCTTGATAAAATCCTGGACAATGAGGAAATAGTCCGGGAAGCCCATCTTCCTGATGGTAGCCAGCTCGAAATCTATGCGCTCCTTCGTAGCTTCCGGAATATCCTCCCCGTAACGGCGGTGCGCCCCTTCGTAAGTAAGGTAGTGCAGATAATCATTGGAATCCGTAAATCCCTCAGGAAGTGGGAATACAGGCAGGATCGGGTCGTGGTTGAGATCTATCGTCTCCACCTTGTCCACTATCTCCATGGTGTTGGAGATCACCTCCGGGTGGTCGGCAAAGATGGCCGACATCTCCTCAGTGCTCTTCAGATACTCCTGCTGGGTATAGCGCAGACGCTTGGGGTCATCGAAGTCCGAGTTGGTACTGATGCAGATCAGGCGGTCATGGGCGGCACCGTCCTCCTTACGCACGAAATGCACGTCGTTGGTCGCCACCACCTTGATGCCCAGCTTCTCAGCTATCTTGAAAATCACCCCGTTGACCTGCTGCTGGTGTTCGAAGGTCCTCGTCTCGGCCCCTGGCACGTCCGTTTCATGCCGCTGCACCTCCAGGTAATAGTCTTCACCGAATATGGACTTGTACCATGCCGCAATCTCTTCCGCCCTGGCGATATCCCCTTCCATGATAGCCTGCGGCACCTCTCCGCCCAGACAGGCAGAGCAGCAGATGATGCCCTCATGATACTGCTCTATCAGCTCGTGGTCGATACGAGGCTTATAGTAGAATCCCTCGATGTAGGCCTTGGACGAAAGCTTTATGAGATTGTGGTAGCCCTCCATGTTTTTGGCCAGCATTATCAGGTGATAGGAACTCTGGTCCTCGCGTCCCTTGCGGTCAAAGCGGCTGGCTCCGGCCACATAGAATTCCGAGCCTGCGATGGGCTTCAGTGGGGCTTTCTTCTTGGCTACTGTATCCAGAAACTCCTTCACCCCGAACATGTTGCCATGGTCGGTAATCGCCAGCGCCGGCTGCCCGTTGGCCACAGCCGTATCTATCAGGTCACCTATCTTGGACTGACCGTCAAGAATCGAATACTGGGTATGTACATGCAGGTGGGCGAATGACATGATTTTCCGGATTTCTGTCTGCAAATGTAGCATTATTTCTTCCGCCTTCCTATCGATTTCACTATATTTGTCAGAACTTATCAACAGAAAGAAGATATCATGAATTTATGGAAATTGACCGTTATGGCAGCATTGGCGGCCGTAGGATGCCGGGAAGTACCGGAAAACTCACTTTCATTCGATGATGTAGTATATGTCGAGGACAATTGTCCCCCGGTCATTGAACTGGCCGGCGGGGACACACTGAGCATACCGGTGCTGGGTGTTAATGATTTTGCGATAGAGGATTCACTTCTTATCGTAAGCAACAGGGACAACTCAGGCCGGGTGACTGTACTGGAGATGGACGGCACGGTGCTGGGCAGGTTTCTGCGTACAGGAAGGGGACCGGGCGAGATCGTAGACTTTCCAGGGGTCAGTTTTGTGCATTTCAGTACTGCGGAAAACGGCCACCTGGAGGCCACATGGTCCAACTATACAGGGGAAGTGACAGTATGGGATGTCACGGCTTCGCTGCAAAGCGGCCAATCGGCATTGGTTTCCCGAAACCTCAACCTGGAAGATTCTCCGTGGCTGCTGGATGTACTTCCGCTTCCTGACGGGGAATGCCTGATCGTTCTGGCGGGAAGTGACCGCAACTCCATAAAACGCTGCGTGCTCTCACTGGACGGGAATACGAAAGTGACGTCTCCGCTTGAAAGACTGAACAAGGCAATTGTGAAAAAGGATACGCAATCGGGTACCGGTATGGTTGCTGGCTCTGGCGAAATGGTGGCTTTCACCGTTCCAGGCTTCAATCATATCAGCGGAAACTATGCCTACGAACCGGTACGCGGTCTGGTCATAGAAGCAGAAAAGACCCGGAATACCATCAACATATTTTCACCGGACGGCGGATATGCCAGGACTGTATGCACCTATGGCGACAGTCCGGACGATATTTCCTCTATCGACGGGAATACGGTGGACGAATGTATGACCATGCGGCCGAAAGCATATCAGGACTTCTTTACTGCATTGCACTGGAATATGAAAGCCAAGGAGAAATGCATCCGCATATACAGCTACGAAGGACAAGCGCTTGCAGAGATTCCTGTTCCGGCAGGAGTTTCAGGCTACGGTTTCGACCCTGAAAACGGATATCTCTATCTGCTGGATACAGACAACGAATGTCTGGTCAGGTACAGCTACTTCCTTTCGAAGATATAGACCTTGTCGGCACGGCGTACCCGGGACGGCACGGGTATCGAGCAGGCGACACCCTGCGGTGCAGTCTCTGAAGGCACCAGGTCGACACGTATCTCGGGAATGTCCATTTCCACCACGCCTGTCGTAGGTCCTATGATCAGGATATGCTGTCCGACCTTGATCGGAGCTGCCTCTACCAGTATCTCGGCCACCCCGAGATTGGAGAAATAATTGTTGACTTTCCCGGCATATACTTTCTTCATGGTCGCGCTGCTGCCGTAGACACTGCTCCATTCTCCCAGTCGCGCCCCCTGGTAGTAGCCGTCCCAGAAGCCGCGGTTGAATACCTGTGAAAGCTGGTCCCGGAACGAAGCCCCGAACGCGGGAGTGAAGGTTCCGGCCTCCACTACATCGGCAGCTGCACGGTACGCACTCACCACCTTCTGCACATACTCTGCCGGACGGGCACGGCCCTCGATCTTGAACACAGACACGCCGGCCTCAGCCATCTTGTCCAGAAATTCTATGGTGCACAGGTCCTTGGGGGACATTATGTACTTGTTGTCTATCTCCAGCTCGTAGCCAGTCTCCAGATCCGTGACCTTGTAGCCGCGACGGCATATCTGAAGGCAGGAGCCGCGGTTTGCAGACTTGCCGTTCTCATGCAGGCTCAGATAGCATTTGCCTGAGACAGCCATGCAGAGGGCACCGTGACAGAACATCTCGATCTGTACCGGACGGCCCGAAGGACCGGTGATACCCTCGGATGCTATCCTGTCGCTGATTGCCCGCACCTGTTCCAGATTGAGTTCCCTGGCCAGGACCACCACATCGGCATACCGCGAATAGAAACGAAGTGCCTCGGTGTTCGATATGTTGAGCTGGGTGGATATATGCACCTCCAGGCCTATCCGGCGGGCATATTCTATGGTAGTGATGTCCGAAGCGATGACAGCCGTAACCCCTGCCGATTTTGCGGCATCGAGTGTACTGCAGGCTTTGGGCACATCCTCGTCATACAGGATGATGTTCAGGGCCAGATAGGTCTTCACATCATTTTCCGAGCAGTAGCGCACTATCTCCGGAAGGTCGGAAAGGGTGAAATTGTTTGCACTGTGCGAGCGCATGTTCAGGTCTTCCACTCCGAAATATACCGAATCCGCCCCCGCCTGGACAGCGGCAGTGAGGGCCTCGAAACACCCTGCAGGAGCCATTATCTCCAGTCTGTGTCCCTTGCTCATTTGCGGCGGTACGTTATCTGTGTTGCAAACTCCTCCAGAAGGGACATCTTCTGGGGCCCGAGCGAAAGTCCGTCGACCGTTTCCATGGCCTTGTGGAAATAGTGCTCTATGGCCTTTTCAGCATTTTCCTTTACTCCCAGCTCCGTAAAAAGCTGCCGGGCCGCTGCCACTTTTTCAGACGCCCTGTCCTCTCCCATCCCGAATGTCTCCTCGAAACGGGCCTTCATCTCCCCTGAAGCCAGGCGTGCAGCCTCTATATAGAGCCATGTCTTCTTGTTGTTCACTATGTCCCCTCCTATGCTCTTGCCGAAGACGGCCGGATCGCCGAAGGTATCCAGATAGTCATCCGTTATCTGGAAAGCCAGACCCAGATCGTATCCGTAGCGGTACAGAGCCTCCGCAGACTTTTCGTCGGCCCCTCCCAGGACTGCCCCGAGCTTTGCGGAACCGGCTATGAGGGCCGAGGTCTTCAGCCCTATCATCATGATATAGTCTTCCATCGTGACCACCGGCATGGTCTCGTAGTTCATGTCATACTGCTGTCCTTCGCACACCTTCCTGGCAGTATCGCTGAATATGGCAAGCACGGTCTGAAGCTTGTCGGCCGGAGCCTTGCAGACATATTCGTACGCCTGTATGCACATCACGTCACCTGAAAGAATCGCTATGTTCCCGTTCCATTTGCGGCATACGGTAGGCTGTCCGCGGCGGATATCGGCCTTGTCCATGATATCGTCGTGGATAAGGGTGAAAGTATGGAATACCTCCAGTCCCAACGCAGGATACACCTGCGGCGATTCTATCTTGTCGGAAAAAAGCGAACATGCCAGCAGGGCCAGACGCGGACGTATCCGCTTCCCGCCGATCGACATCATATATTCAATAGGTGCATACAGCTCCGACGGCTCACCCTTGAGGTCAAGCGCACATATCCCGTTGGAGACGATCTTGTCTATTTCTGGTAGAGTATACATTGTTTATGGATTTTCCTTCCGCGCAAAGATACGACAATCTCCCCGAAATTAGTATCTTCGCGCCACAAAAGAAATACATGGGCGAGACCGGCACACATACATCGACCGCCACGGTGGTCAAAAACACGGGCAGCCACTATCTGCTCTCGGAACTTCCGCAATGGAAACCTGTCAAGGCAGTGGTCAGGGGCAAGCTGCGCCTGAGCGGATCCACAGCCACAAATCCGGTGGCAGTGGGGGACCGCGTGGAATATTCCGTCCCTGTAGACGCACAGGGCGAGCCGTCGGACGAGGCAACCATCACCAAGGTCCTCCCGCGGAAGAACTACATCATCCGCAAATCCACCAATCTCTCCCGCCAGTGCCACATCCTGGCATCCAACATCGACACGGCCTACCTCATCGTGACGCTCGACTGCCCGGACACCAAATGGCCCTTCATCGACCGTTTTCTGGTCACCTGCGAGGCCTACAAAGTACCTGTCACCATCATCCTCAACAAGACTGACCTGTACGGCGGCAGCGGGGAGCTCAGCGCCAAAAGCCAGCTGTTCCACGCCATCTACGAAGATGCAGGCTACAGCATAATGGACATATCGGTCCTGACCGGCGAAGGCGTGGACACACTCAGGCAGCAATGCAACCGGGGCGGCATCTCCCTTTTCAGCGGAGTCTCCGGAGTGGGAAAATCCTCGCTCATCAAGGCAATCGACCCGGCACTCGACCCCAAGACTTCGGAAATTTCGGACAAATACCGTCAGGGCCGCCACACCACGACATTCTATGAAATTTACCCCGTCCACGGCGGAGGGTTCATCATCGACACCCCGGGCATCAGGGGCTTCGGCCTGGTGGAGATAGAGCCGGAAGAGATCTCCACCTATTTCCCGGAAATGCTGCGCGTGGCCGACAACTGCCGGTACAAGCCCTGCACCCACACCCATGAACCGGGTTGCGCCGTCCTGGAGGCTGTGGAGAACGGAAGCATCTCCCCGGAAAGGTACATGTCCTATCTGGGCATGCTGGAGGAAGAAGGAAAATACAGGCAATGACACCCGCAATGAACGGACACAAGGACAGAACGGCTTCCAGATCGATGAACGGCAGGATACTGCATCTGGCCGTACCCAGCATCCTGGCCAACATCACCGTCCCGCTCGTGGGGATGGTGGACATCGGGGTATCAGGCCGTCTTGGAAATGTGGCGGCAATAGGCGCCATAGCGGTAGGATCCATGCTCTTCGACCTTCTCTACTGGAATTTCGGGTTCCTGAGGGTAGGCACGGGAGGACTCACGGCCCAGGCCTACGGACGCAGGGATTTTCCCGGGGCAATGAAATACTTCGTACAGGGCGAGGCTACGGCCCTGCTGTCGGCATCTTTCCTGATTCTGATCCAATGGCTATTCGTGGAAGCGGCATTCCTCTTCATAGACTGCTCCGCAGAGGTACAGGAACTGGCCCGCAAATACTTCTTCATCAGGATATGGGACGCCCCGGCCACCCTCTCGCTTATGGTATTCAAAGGCTGGTTCATCGGCATGCAGAACACCGTATTCCCGATGGCAGTGGATATAACCGTCAATGTCGTCAACCTGTGCATGAGCATACTGCTGGGACTCCATACCCCTCTCGGGTTTGCCGGTGTGGCCCTGGGCACAGTCATCGCGCAGTACACGGGCCTGATACTGGCATCGGTACTGATGCTCACGCATTACGGCAAGCTGATGCGGCATGTCAGCATCAGGCAACACGTAAGATTCCGCTACATGAAGTCTTTCTACGTCATGAATGCCAACCTTTTCCTGAGATCCCTGTGTTTCATGCTCATCTACTGCGGCTTCACTTCCCTGGCTGCCCGCTACGGGGATGTCCAGCTGGCTGTCAGCACCATCATCATGAAGCTGCTCATGCTATATTCCTACATACTGGACGGATTTGCATATGCCGGAGAGGCCCTTACCGGACGGTACATCGGGGCACAGGACAGACCTTCCCTCAACAAGGCCGTCCGCCTGCTTTTCTCATGGACGGCAGGACTTGCAGTCATATCCACCGTGGCCTACGGTATAGGAGGACAGTGGATGGTCGGCATGATGACCACTGAGGCATCCGTCATAGCCGCCTCGAAGCCTTATATGATATGGCTGGTGATAATGCCGGCATTCAGCTGCCTGGCCTTCATGTGGGACGGGATCTTCATCGGAGCCACAGCGGCCCGGGCCATCCGCAACGGCATGATCTGGGCCTGCATCTCTTTCTATGCCTGCTATTTTGCCTTCAAGGGCGCAATGGGCATCCAGGCCCTGTACATGGCCTACTTCGCCCACCTCATAGCCCGCGACGTCTACATGACGGCAACGGCACGGAAGCAGGTCTTTGCCAGGATACCGGCATAACAGCTGATCTCCTTACTCAGCCTGTTCCGCGGCCTGCTCACCGGCTTCCGGAGTATCCTTTTCGGCTCCGGCAGTCTGCACTGGGATCGTACCGTCCCACAGCTCAAGGGCTTTGTGCAGCTGCACATCCTGCCTGAGGGCTGACTCCGCCCCTCCGCGCCTGAGGTAGTACTTGAGGGCGATCTCATCCTCCAGCAGAGGCTTTATAACAGGTTTGCCGGTCTCGAGGAATTCCTCCTTGGTCAGGGACATGCGGTCCAGGAGCGAATCCATCTCCTCCTTAAGTCCCCCGATACTGCTGTCCAGCCCTTCACGTCCTGCCGCCTCCAGTACCTCCTCCATGGCGATACGGGCTTCCGTCCTGGCATCGAATTCCTTCTGCTCTGCATATTTCACGAAATCCTCATATTCCTCATCCGTCAGGGAGAACTCACCTGCCGGAGCAATGCTGTCGTTGGCATTGTAGTACTTTATGGCATAGTCACTGAGGACATTGCTGTAGATCAACGAGATGACAGGCCTGCTGTAATATCTGGGCTCGACTTCGATATCCGGAGTGATGCCTCCGCCGTCATACACGGTGCGGCCGTTGCGGGTCCTGAACGCCTTCTTCAGCGAATCAGGAACAGATCCCACACTTCCGTCTTCATTGCGGTGACTGTAGTCTATCGCCTGGACACAGCGGCCGCTCGGGGTGTAGTATTTTGAGGTGGTGACCTTGAGCGAAGTATTGTACCCGACCGGACGTATGGTCTGGACCAGTCCCTTGCCGTATGTACGGACACCGGCAATCGTTGCGCGGTCCATATCCTGAAGCGCTCCTGCCACTATCTCCGAAGATGAGGCCGAAGAAGAATTGACCATCACCATCAGAGGCATCAGCGTATCCACCGGTGCGGTTTCGGTCCTGTACTCAAAGTCGGCCGCCGGATGCTTGCCCTTTGCCGACACCACCAGTGTGCCCTGCGGCACGAACAGCGAGACAATATTTACAGCCTCATTCATCAGGCCGCCTCCGTTGCCCCTGAGGTCTATGACCAGGCGCTTCATCCTGCCGTCGGACTTGAGAGCCTCGAAAGCCTTGCGGACATCCCTGGAACCGTCCACCGTAAATCCGCCAATCTGTATATATCCGGTAGAATCATTGAGGAATCCGTAGTAGACGACATCGGGGATGTGGATACGCTCCCTTGTCACCGTTACAGCCGCCGTATCCCCTCCACGGCCTCTGACCACTGTCAGGTTGAGTGCCGTACCTGGACGTCCCCGCATCTTGCCGCTGCACTCGTCCGCCGTCAGGTCTTTGGTACTTACGCCCTCTATGGCTATGACCGTATCCCCGGGATGCAGGCCTCCCTTGACTGCCGCCGAGTTCTCGTAGGGCTCGGCTATCATGATGTAGCCCTGGGGAGTCTTGCGTATAAGGGCTCCCACTCCGCCATAGCTGGCCGTAGTCATAATATCCAGATCCTCCTCGTTTTCCTCAGGTATGAATACCGTATACGGGTCCAGGGTGGACAGCATGGCATCGATGCCCTTGTGGAGCAGATCGTCCATGGCCACGGTGTCTACATACTGGGACTGGAGCGTCCTCAGGATCATGGACTGGATTTCCAGATATTTGCCGGTGTTGAACTCTTCCGACTGGGCCGACAGTGCGGATACGGCAGCAAAGACTGCTGCCGCTGAAACTGCGGCTTTCCTGATATTTGCGATTACAGAATTCATCTTGCTTTGTTTCATTTACGGTTAACGGTTTCGTGGACTTGAAACAAATTACATGCCGGAAATGTCCGCCGTAGGGTCCAGGCAGAAATCCAGATCCTTCTTGATCTGCTCCACGTCCATGTGCTGGCCGATGAAGACTATCTTCTGCATGCGGTCCCCGTAATAGTCGTCCCAGTCCCGGGCAAAGCCGGGATCCCCCGCCTTGAGCTGCTCCAGCTCATCTTCAGGAGCCGTGGCATACCACTGTCCGGCCTCCTTGAGCTGCTTCTGGCGGCCGGCCTGCTCGAACATGTAGGACATGTCCGGGTCCTGTGTGAAGTAGCAGATGCCCTTTGCCCTGATTACCTCCTTGGGCCAGTGCTTTATCACGAAATTGTCGAACCTGTTGATATCGAATGCCGGCCTGCGGTAATACACGAATGTGCCTATGCCGTATTCCTCGGCCTCACCCTCATCTTCTCCATGCTCATGGTCATGATGATGCGCATGCCCGTGTCCGTGTTCTTCCCCGTCATGGTGCTCATGTCCCCTGGCCTCGGCTTCCTCTTCCTCCGTAGGGGTGGACTCGATACCGTGCACCCAGCCGGCTGATGCCGCCACCTTGTTGAAATCAAACATTCGGGTATTGATTATACTGTTCAGGTCTATGTCGCCGTAATCGCACTCAATGATGCGCACCGAAGGCTGTACTGCCGATATTATCCGTCTGATACGCTCCTTTTCCTCAACCGTCACTTCAGATACCTTGTTGAGCAGGACTATATTGCAGAACTCTATCTGCTGAAGGATCAGGTTCTCGATGTCATCTTCCTCCAGATCCTTGCGCATGAGGCTGTCCCCGCAGGAAAACTCGTCCTGCAGCCTGAGCGCATCCACAACCGTGACTATGCAGTCCAGCCGCGGGACCGTGCCGTACTTATCCAGCCTAGGGTCCATCCGTGGCATACTGCATATCGTCCTGGCAATAGGCTCCGGCTCACAGATGCCGCTGGCTTCTATTACGATATAGTCAAAACGGGCCATCCCTATCAGGTCTGAAATCTGGTTCATCAGGTCGGTCTTCAGGGTACAGCATATACATCCGTTCTGCAAAGCCACAAGACTGTCATCCTGACTGCCCACGACTCCGCCCCTCTGGATCAGATCCGCATCGATGTTCACTTCTCCGATATCGTTCACGATAACTGCAAACCTGATTCCTTTTTCATTGGAGAGAATACGGTTCACCAGCGTAGTCTTCCCGCTGCCCAGATATCCGGTAAGGAGCAGCACGGGAATTTCCTTTCTACTATTCATGTTTCTTGTATTTAAAGTCACGCAAAAATAACCAATTATCCATTCTTTTTATATTTTTGCCCCGACAAACTTACAAGCACAGCGTACCGTATGGACAAAAAATATTTACTGCCTCTTATATTAGCAGCAGCATGTTTTCTGTTTTCCTCCTGCATCCAGCAGAAAGGGGAGGTAAAGGCCATGCTGGCGGCTGCAGATTCACTCATGGGCACCGATCCCTCCGCCGCATTGTACAGCATAATGTCCATAGACAGTACTGAAATCCCTCAACTCAACAAGAGGGACAGGGCAAAATATTTCCTACTCAAAACTCAGGCCAGATACAAATGCTGGCTGCCTGTCAGCGAAGATACTGCCATCCACGAAGCTGTCAGCTTCTACAAGCGCAAAGGACCCAAATCACGGTATGCGGCGGCACTTACCATGCAAGGAGCGGTCTACACGGAACGCGGACTGCTGATTTCCGCCCTTGAAGAATACAAGGAAGCTGAAAGGATCAGGAACAAACTTGCTTTCGACCCTATAGAATCCGGACTGCTGCATACCCGCATTGCCGAACTTTATCAGCAAACGTATGTCAATGATTCCATGACTGTATACAGGTACAGAAAAGCCCTGGAGTGCTTCATGATGACAGACAGGGACGATATGGTCATGAGGGCCAGACTGGCTTTGGGAAGGGCCCTTCTGCCCATTTCCGCCAGAGAAGCCATTGTCAACATCCTGGAGGGCGAAAAAATAGCCAAAGAACTGAATGACAGTACAATGATGCTTGCCGCAAGAGACATGGAGACCACTTACCACTTCCTGAAACGTGACTACCGGAACACAATAAGTGTTGCGCATGATACATACCGCAGATTCAGAAACCCCATATTCTGGACAAACAGCGCGGGGACCAATATCCTTTACAATGCCAGTAAAGCCTACGCCAGAAGCGGGAAACCGGACTCTGCACGCATCATAGCCTCACTGATACCTGAAAAAACCCTCAACGGCGCATCGAGGCATTTTCTGGAATATGATATCGCATTGAGTAAAAAAGACTACAAGACCGCACTGTACCACCATGTCAATGGAGAGAGACTGGCAGACAGCATACTCGCCTCAGGCTACGCCATCCACCTCAGGGGAGTGGAAAAACACTTCGAGGCAAACCGCATGAGCAGACAGCTCTCCATATTCAGGAGCAGATGCGTATCCACATCCATGATCATGCTGGGAATCATGTGTGGAATAGTTGTAATAGGAGCCATAATCTATATCAGAAACACCAGACTTAAACGTGAAGTCGAAAAATACACGGATATCATACGCAGTATCAATGAAGGAAAAGGTTCTACTGTAAGCAATACATCAAATATGCACGACAGAGAAAGCATAAATATCTCCGAAGAGATGCTGAAAGTAGCCGACGAACTTATGGAAGCCTATTACAAGTACGGTAAAACCAGAGTAATAGCAGATCAAGTTAAATCAATACTTAAAACCCATTTCCCTGAAGAGGGCACAATGACCAGGGTCAGAAGGATAGTCGATGCCACATATCCAGGCTTCCTTTCAAGCCTTGAGGCATCATACCCGGCCCTAAAGGAAAAGGACATCTACCTTATAGCTCTGATGGCATGCGGTTTCTCCACTGGCACAATATGCGCATTGCGCAGAATATCAGAGAGTTCACTCTACGTAGAGAAGACACGTATCGCCAAAAAAATCGGGGATGGAATCCGCCTGTCAGATTTCATTTCAAAGGCCCTTAAGGAATACAGGCAATCTTAGCAGAATTAATTTCTCTTACTTTTCCAAATATCTGTACTACAGGTATTTGTACAAATGTATCACACCTGTAGGCATTGACGGAATCTTAACAAAATGGCATAATTCCATCATTTACAATTATTTGCAAAAACTAACCTGCTAAGACTGTTTTTTTGCAACATTTCTGTATAATGCCTACATTTACAATCGGCTACTGTTAAAATTAAAAGACGAAAAACTTCCTGCACCCTGGATACATGTATGGGGATTCATGTATTCAGGGCGTTGCTTTTTGCGTTATCCCAATATACTGTCAATAAAACGGCGGTCATTGCACAGACGGGGCACCTTGTTCTGGCCCCCTATCTTGCCGCGGCTTTCCATCCACCTGAAAAATGTCCCTGAAGGCACCGGCGTAAGCTCCAGCATGGTCATGGTAACATCGCCGCTGCGTTTGGCGTCATAATCGGAATTATGACGGCACAGAGCCGCATCCAGCGCATTCCTGAACCGTTCCAGCCTGACAGGATCACGCATTGCCTCCTGACTGGCGGCAGAGAATTCCACAACCCACTGGTGCGCTCCCTTGGCGTGCGTATCGTCCATGAACACAGGAGCCACCGTATAATCCAAGACCTCCACCCCGCATTCCCTGCATGCCTCTGACATAGCCTCCTCTGCATTGTGGATCATGAGTTCTTCTCCGAAAGCATTGATGTAAAGCTGTGTGCGCCCTGTTATGACAATCCTGTGCGGACAGAGGGACGTGAATTCCACGCAGTCCCCGATAAGATAACGCCACAGGCCGCCCGAAGTAGTGATGACCATGGCGTATGTTACGCCTGTCCGTACTTCATCCACCGTATAGACCTCTTCGGACTTTCCGGCCATAACACTGTCCAGTGCGCCCATGGGGATGAACTCGAAGAATACTCCATTGTCCAGCGTCAGGGCCATCCCGGTCTGTGAAGGATCATCCTGAAGTGCGAAATACCCCTCCGAGGCATTGTAGTTCTCCAGATAATGCATCCTGTCCGAAGGGATGAGACGCATGTACTTCTCCCTATAGGGACCGAAACCGATACCTCCGTGCATGAAAAGTTCAAGATTGGGCCATATGTCCGTAAGATGCTCCGCGTGATTGTATTCCAGCAGCCTCTCAATCATGATCAGATTCCACGAAGGTACGCCTGAGAAGTTGGTTACATTCTGCTTTGAGCACACCCTGCATATCCCGTCTATCTTCTCCCTGAAATCCGCCAGCATGGCTATGTCTCTGGACGGCGTCCTGACAATCTCCGCCAGTGCCGGACTGTTGCTCAGCAGGATGGCGGAGAGATCCCCGTTTCTGGCACCTTTGCCGGACATCTCGTCCACACGCACACTACCGCCCAGAGTAAGGGCCTTTCCGTTGAAAAGTCCCGAATCGGGGTAACGGCGTATGTATGTTGCCAGCATGGTCTTGAACCCGCGGTAGTGACAGCCGGCAAGATTGGCCGGGGTCACCGGTATGTATTTGCTCCTGTCCGAGCTCGTGCCGCTCGACTTTGCGAACCATCTGACCTTCTGGTTCCACAGCACATAGTCCTCCCCTTTCCGCATACGCGTGATATACGGGGCGAAACCGTCGTACTCCCGTACCGGAACTTTCCTTCTGTAGTCCTGATAATCCCTGATGCTGCCGAAACCGTGCTCCGCTCCGAACGCCGTATCCTTGCCTGCTTCCAGCAACTGCCTGAACACGTGTTCCTGAACAGCTCCGGGATGTTCGCACCCCCTGTCAAAATCCCTCAGCAGCGGACTTAGTGCCGCCATTACAGCCTTATTGACCAGTGACATTTTTAGTATTTTAAGTACCGCGAAATTAGTCAAATTTTCGATATGCGGTGCAGTACTTCCAGCGAGCGCAGCTCAATCCGCGAACCTGTATGATATTCCAGCCATTTGAGGATAGCCTCAATCAGCTCTTTCCGGTCGTTTCCGGTCATCGGCACGGACATCGCCGCTTCAAAACCGCACTCGTGGATGGAATTAAGACGCGAGACCTGCAAAGGTGTAAAAGGGTTGAAATCCAGGTTGAAGCCCTTTTCAAAGGGAAATCCGAGAAAGGCAGCGTAACGGTCCAGGAACCAGATATGGAAATTGGCGGGACTGCCATCCATGGCCTCGAGCCGCAACACGGCATCCTCGAGGAAATCGTACAGTTCCTCATCCCGCTCGGAATGCAGCAGGGTACGGTAGAGCAGCTCGCTGACAAACATTGCCACGGACATTTTCCGGAAATCCTCCCGGAGCGAATGGAGACGGTACTTCGGGGAATATTCCCTAAGATAGGCCATGCTGGCCCTCGGGCTTCTGGTTGCTACATAATCCACGATACTCAGCGGATGCAGGAGTGCCACTCCCGCACGGGACGGACGGCGTTTGGCAGAAGATCCGAAAGCTCCCTTCAACATGAAACTCATCCTGCCGTCTTCCCTCGTGTACCCATGCACGATAAGGGATGTATCACCGTACCGGACAGTATGAAGGACTATCATCACCGCTCCGTATCCACTTCCGCATGTCTGCCGCGTATCCACTCCGCAAACCTTGTCATCGCCTCGCCGCGGTGGGAAATCGCATTCTTCTCCTCGTGGGACAACTCCGAAAAGCTGCGTTCCAGTCCGTAACGGGCAGGAAGAAACACAGGATCGTAGCCGAACCCCCCTTCACCTCTGGGAGAGGCCGCTATCTCCCCTTCCACCTTACCTTCGAAAAGCCTGCAACCCTCGTTGCTGACGTAAGCCACGACACAGCGGAAACGGGCCGTACGCATCCTGCGGCCGTCCTTTTCCTCAGGAACACCGGCGAGCTCATGCAGGAGTTTGCGCACGTTGTCCGCAGCATTCTTTCCCGGACCGGCATAACGGGCGGAGAGCACCCCGGGCTGACCGCCGAGAGCATCCACGAAAAGGCCGGTATCGTCAGAGAAGCACGGAAGCCCGGTGCGCCTGAACACATATTCAGCCTTTTGCCTGGCATTGCCTTCCAGAGTACCCGATGTCTCCGGTATATCCTCCGTAATGCCAAGCTCTGCAGGAGTCCTCAGACGGAACTCCGGCCCGAGGATCTGGGATGCCTCCTCGAGTTTGTGCAGATTGCCTGTCGCGAAAACTATCTCCATACCTGCTATTTATCTTTCTTTGGAGCACGCTTCCGTCTACTTCCGGAAGAGGGCTTTGCCGGAACCTTGTCCACTGCCTCCTCTACAGGATGCAGTGCCTGATCCTGAGTGCCGTTCTGAGTGGTATCCGCCTCCTCCGGTTCGACCAGTTCGTAATCTATGATCTTCTGTTCGAGTGAAGCCCTGAGCACCCTTATCCATACCTTGTCCCCCATCGTGAAACGGCGGCCGCGCGAGCGTCCGACTATGGAGTACGTTTCCTCGTCAAACTGATAGAAATCTCCAGGGATGTCCCTTATGGAGACCATTCCCTCCACCTTGTCAGGCTCTGTCTCGACATAGAGTCCCCATTCGGTGAGGCCTGAAACGGTACCGGGGAAGATCTGTCCGATCCTGTCCTGCATATACTCGCACAGCTTGTACTTGATGCTCGAACGCTCGGCATCCGCAGCGATCTGCTCCCTCTGGGATGCATACTGGCAGCATGTCTCGTAGTATTCCTTGTTCTGGGATTCGACACCGGCAAGATACATCGCCAGAAGACGGTGCACCATCATGTCCGGATATCGCCTGATAGGTGAGGTAAAGTGAGTGTAGTATTTGAATGCCAGACCGTAATGTCCCACATTGTCCGTGGTATAGTGTGCCCTGGCCATCGACCGCAGGGCCATCATCACGACAGCTTCCTCTTCCGGACGGCCCTTGACCGTTCCCAGGAGATTGTTGATGCGCTGGGCTATGTTCTTGCCTTTGATTTCCTTTACCTTCACACCCTGAGGGAACTGCTTCGGCTCCTCCTTGGCATCTCCGCCGCCAGAGCTCTGCTCCATGGGGAAATCATAGCCGAACAGCCTTACGAACTTGCGGAGCACACCCAGCTTTTCCTCGTTGGGATCCTCGTGGACACGGTATACAAATGTCTTGGCCTGCCTGGTCTTGGGGACCTTGCCCACATATTCCGCCACAGAACGGTTGGCCAGAAGCATAAACTCCTCTATAAGCCAGTTGGCCTCTTTGGATATCTTTTCATAGACCCTCACCGGTTTGCCGTCCTGGTCGACCTCGACCTTCATCTCCGGACGGTCGAAAGCTATAGCCCCCGCAGCAAACCTTTTCTTCCTCAGTATGGACGCTATCCTGTGGAGTGCCGTTATTTCCTTGGCCAGCGGTCCCTGACCGGTCTCGATGATAGCCTGGGCCTCATCGTAATTGAAGCGCATGTCCGACTTTATCACAGTCCTGCCGAACCAGCTCTTCTTGACCACTCCTGTAGGAGAAATATCGAAAACTGCTGAAAAACAAAGCTTTTCTTCTCCCGGTCTAAGGGAGCAAAGATTGTTGGAAAGCTTTTCGGGGAGCATAGGTACGGTACGGTCCACAAGATAGACGGATGTTCCCCGCTCGTAAGCACATTTGTCTATGATCGAGCCCGGAGTCACGTAATATGTAACGTCGGCGATATGCACCCCGACTTCCATATTGCCGTCCTCCAGCTCGCGGTACGAGAGGGCATCGTCGAAATCCTTCGCATCCGCCGGATCTATCGTAAAGGTGGTAATCTTGCGGAAATCCCTCCTGTCGGCCAGATCTTTCGGAGTTATCTTGTCGGAAACGGCTTCGGCGGCAGCCTCCACTTCCGGATCGAAACGGTACGGCAGACCGTATTCGGCCAGAATGGCATGCATCTCCGTATCATTGGCCCCGGGCACTCCGAGCACATCCACTATACGTCCTATCGGTGCAGGAGCCTTTCTGGGCCAGTCCGTCACTATGACAGCCGCCTTCAGCCCGGACACGTCGGCAGGCTTCCATGTACGCTGCCCGTCTTCTCCGAAACACCGGTCTATCTCGCTCATAGGAATGCTGATGTCGTACGGCATGTTGCGGCTTTCCATTATCAGCCATGCCTCTCCGCGGGATATCTGCAATACCCCGATATGAGGTTTACTGGAACGCTCCAGGACCGTAAAAACCTCTCCCTCAATGCGCTTCGGTTTCCCGTCCTTGTCTATGCCCTTGGCCTTTGTGGTCAATACCTTTACAATGTCTCCGTTGAGCGCCCCGCGCATCTTGTGCTGAGGTACGAAGATGTCGGTATCGCGGCCGGTGACCTCCACGAATCCATACCCTTCGCGCGTCATGCTGACGGTACCTGTAAGCTCTTCCTTGTTGAAACGCTCCTTCTTCCCCTTGGATTTCCTTTTGCCTCCTCCACGCTCCTTCCTCTTGAGGTTCATTTCCTTCCTGAGCGCCTTTTCCTCCGGCGCCTGATTCTTCCCGTGCTTTCGACGGGAAGAAGGTCCTTTCTTTCTTGTCATATACGCTATTCTGTTATCAGCGACAAATTTACTATATTTGAACAGAAATACAAACGCCTATGAGACATCATGACAGTTTATTGAAGACAGCCGCGGCCATCTTCCTCACCGCAGGCATGCTTTTTCTCAGCGGATGCGGAGGGAAAGACAACGGTATTGAGATTGTCGACCTGTCCGGGTATGAGGACGGGGGAATGCTGACGGACAGAATGCTGGACAGCATGGCACAGGAAATCAGAGTAATAGAACTTTCGGCAGGAGAAGACCTGACTGTCCCGGTATACCCTGAACGGGTAAAATTCACGGCAGACCGCATATACGTGCTTGACAACCAAGGACCGAGGAAATGGCAGATGCTCGCTTTCGACAGCGACGGAAGGCTGATGCAGAAAATCGGCAGGCAGGGACGCGGACCTGGAGAGTATTTCGTGATATCCGATTTCGCGGTGGCTCCGGACGGAAGCCTGTGGATCAATGACGCAGGCATGGACAACATGCTCCACTACAGCAGCAGCCTCGAGTACACCGACACCTATCCGATGCCGTACGACATTGACAACATGGAATTTCTCGAAAACGGAAAAGTGCTTGTCAATGTTTCGCAATGGGACTCCACTCTGATAGATATCGCCGTAACAGACACGATGTTCCGCAAAGACGGCCGCAGGGAGCTGCTCCGTTACAGCCACGGTCCCCATCCGGTCTACGGATTCGGAAATGGCAGCCTTTGTCCCACATCGGACGGATACCTCCACAACCACCCTATCGACCCGGACGTGTATCTGATTGACGCCGGTTCCGGGAGCATCACCCGCCACTACCGGCTCGACCTCGGCCATGACGCCCTTACATACGATGACATAGCCGGCCTCGGAGATGATGACATGCTATACATTGAGATCATGAAAGGGCATGTGTACCTCAGCCAGATTCTGCTTCTCACTGACAGCCTTGTAATAGGCCAACTTATGGAATACGGGGAATCCGTATATTTCCTTGCTGACAGAAACTCCCGCACCATCTACAAGAGCACGTCTGAGAACATGGGCATTCTCTCCGACTGCCGCAACGGGTGGCTGATTTCAAAAGTCATTCCGGAAAAGACGGAGGATCACTACAAATTGGTACTAAGGAAAATTCAATAAAATCCGATTTTTTCCTACTTTTGCGCCCTAAAAAGAATAGCAAAAGGAATTAGGATTATGGACAAGAAAGTACTACTTATGATCCTTGACGGCTGGGGAGAAGGCAAACATGACCACTCCAACGCCATCTACACGCAAGGAACCCCCAATCTGGACAAACTCAGGGCCAAATACCAGGTATCATTCCTCAAAGCCTGCGGTGAGGATGTCGGCCTGCCCGCCGGCCAGATGGGCAACTCGGAGGTAGGACACCTCAACATCGGCGCAGGCCGCATCGTCTATCAGGACCTGGTAAAGATCAACATGGCATGTGCCCAGCACAAACTCCTTGAAAACAAGGAGATCAAAGCTGCTTACGACTATGTCGCCTCCAGCGGCAAGGCCCTGCACTTCTTCGGACTGTGCTCCCACGGCGGAGTACACAGCTCCCTCAACCATCTGTATGAATTCCTGGAAGTAGCTGCACAGTACAGACTTCCCAAAGTATACATCCACTGCTTCATGGACGGACGCGACTGCGACCCCAAGAGCGGAAAAGGCTTCATAGAAGAGCTCAACGCAAAGTGCGAAGCACTGCGTGCACAGTATCCCGATCCTTCACAGGGTCCCGTAATCGCCACCATCGTAGGGCGCTACTACGCCATGGACCGCGACAAGAGATGGGAGCGCATCAAGCTCGCCTATGACCTTATTGTCAACGGAGAAGGCGAAAAATTCACAGACCCTGTGGCTGCCATCCAGAGTTCCTACGACGAGGGAGTGACCGACGAGTTCGTAAAGCCCCGCTGCATAGTGGATGCCTCCGGCAGACCGCTCGGCAAGGTGAGCGAAGGCGATGCAGTGATCTTCTACAACTTCCGCAACGACCGCGCCCGCGAGATCACCTCGGTACTTACCCAGCAGGATATGCCCGAGCAGGGAATGAAGACCATTCCTCTCTACTACTGCTGCCTTACCCCCTACGATGACAAGTTCACCGGACTCCATATCCTCTTCGACAAGGAAAACGTGCCCGACACCATCGGAGAAGTGGTTTCCAAGGCAGGACGCAAGCAGCTGCGCATAGCCGAGACGGAAAAATACGCCCACGTCACATTCTTCTTCTCAGGCGGACGCGAGGAGCCTTTCGAAGGCGAGTCCCGCATCCTCATCAACTCTCCCAAGGTCGCCACATACGACCTCAAGCCTGAGATGTCTGCCCCTGAAGTGACCGAGGCATTGATCGCAGAACTGAACAAGGGCGTATACGACATGGTCATCCTCAACTTCGCCAACGGAGACATGGTAGGCCACACCGGTGTCTACGATGCCATCCGCAAAGCCGTAAAGACAGTGGACGAATGCGTGGCCAAGGTAGTCGACGCAGCCCGCGCCAACGGATACTCCGTACTGATTACGGCCGACCACGGCAATGCCGACCATGCAGTCAACGATGACGGCACGCCCAACACCGCACACTCACTCAACGTAGTGCCCTTCATCGCCGTGGACGACGACGTAAAGGCCCTGCACAACGGCCGGCTGGCGGACATTGCACCGACCATGCTCAAGCTCATGGGCATCCCCGCCCCCGCCGACATGACCGGCGAGCCGCTGTTCTAAAGAGCCGGAGCATCATTCGACCGACAACAGATGCCGGGACAGTCCAATGACGGATTGCCCCGGCATTTTATTTACGCATCCGCACACACCCTCGGCACCCTCAGCGCCCTCAACCCCGACAAGTCCCACACGCATCCAAGGCACGCATCTCGGGGCACGCATCCATGGACACACTCACTCACATGTACACATACTAAGGAAAAGCGGCTGAACTCTGACAGGCCCTGGACAAACCGGACGAACTTGGACGAACCGAACGAACCTGGGCGAACCTAGACGAACCGAACGAACCGGGCGAACCTGGGCGAACCTGGGCGAACCTGGGCGAACCTGGGCGAACCTGGACAAAACCAGCATCCTAACATTGAACTCTTCGCGCAAATATCTGAAAAACCGACATTTACATTTTCGGATTCATGTTAGGATGATGCGAAACAGCTGTTTTTTGCCTGTTTTGGCCAATCCTAACATGGATCCGGGCCTTTGAACCACCGTCTAATACGCTCATAATCATACATTTTACCAAAATCATCAAAATGTTAGGATGCCAAGCATCACTGAAAATCACTGAAATCCGTCCCGATTACCCTCCACGGTCCCGCCTCCCTATTGTTTTATTGCCGGAATCTTCACAACTTTGCAGTAACAACACATAACTTTGCAGTAACGAATAAACATGAAGGGTATGGAAAAGGCGGGCGAAAGTTTATTTCATATTGTACTTTCTTCAAAGACGGAAGTGATCTGCCGGGACCGGCATAACTACATTTTTCTCGAGAACCAGATCGGTGCATCTGCACGGAAGAGCAATGTTTCAGTCCTTGCATATGCGGTAATGTCCAACCATGCGCACATTGCAGTCTCATGCACTGACACGGCCGGACTCATTCTCCGTATAAAGTCAGGATACACGAGATATTTCAACAGAAAATACGGCAGGACCGGACCGCTGATGACATACAGCTACTGCCAGGTAGTCCGCGGGTATCTGAGACAAAGGGTCATGATCAGTTACATCCTGCGCAACCCCATGCATCACGGCATCTGCGAAACCCCTTTCCAATACCCGTTTTCTTCCATCAGCGCATACTTCCCCGATGCACTGTCCCCATCCGGCACAAAGGGCACAAGGGAAACCCACATGGGCCATTGCCAACACATGGACCATCGAGACAATAAGGGAGGCAATGATGGAGCAAACAGGCGCTGCACGGAATCAATGTCCGGCAGACACTCAACCGCCTGTAAAGGGGCGATGTCCGGGAGGCAGACAATGGACGGTCAGCCGGAAGAATACTGCATCAGCCGTGACGGCAGGAAAGCACTGAGGCTGCCGACTGACAGTACCGGCAGAATAGAACTGGAGTACTTGGTCAATGCAGGTATGGTCGAATACCTCTTCAGGACATCCAGAAACTTCATCCACTCCATGAACAGATGGAACACTGAAGACTGGGAGCGGGAACAGGCAAATGCCAAAATCACGGACGGGATAGTCTCCCTTGAAACCGCGGAACCCACTTGTTCACATCTCCAAAAGGAAATGCGGGCCTATGAGAACGGTTCTTTCAGAATACACATGACCGACCTGGAACTATGCCGGTACATAGACAGGGAACTGTTGCCGCGATTGACAATACCTTCATATATACATATAGGAAACGAGCAGAAAAAACAGATCGCACAAACGCTTAAAGACCGTTTCCACATAAGCACGGAACAGGCCATGAGATGTCTCGGCGGCTCTTGACAGCAACGGGCACCCCGCACTGGCAACGTACAGCAGGTAACAGGCACCAGCAACCGATAGCCGACAGCCAACAGCAGACGGCCTGCAGCAGAAAACGGGTCTGCGGACCACAGCACGCGGCAGCGGACAGCAGACAACCGACAACGAGCGACCGACAGTAGACGGCCGGCAACGGACGGCTGATAGTAGTCAACCGGCAACGGACGCCAGCCAACTGACGACAACTCAGCACGGTGGGCAACTGCAACCGGCGAAACAGGCGATAGCAACCCGCAACATACACCATCCTAACATCGGCACCTCCGACTAAGCAACTAAGAACCAGCAACTTGTAAAATCCGCACAATGTTAGGATGCCCCCTAACCGCCTCCAAACGGCCAGAACGCCCCCATCCTAACATCGCCCCTTTCGCCCAAACAACTAAGAACCAGCAACTTGAAAAACACACGCAATGTTAGGATGCACCCGAACCGCCTCAAAACGGCCGGAACGCCCCCATCCTAACATTGCTCAAAAAAACATATTAGCTGATATACAATATATTACCAAAATATCCGCATGTTAGGTTGCGTAGTCTTGATATAACAAGTTCCGCAAGAGGCCTGCGCAGCAGCATTGTTTGGGAAATTTGAAATTTATCTCTACATTTGCGGCTGCAATGGTTCCTAATAAGGCTGCGCCATTACGGCACAGGCCTTCAGGATTAAAAGGGAACCGGGTGAGATTCCCGGACAGTTCCCGCTGCTGTAAGTTCCGAAGGGCCAGTCCCTTCATTATCCGGCACTTTTGCCACTGAGACCGCGGAAGATTGACCGTCTCCGCCATCTCGGGAAGGCGTCCGGAACGGAACAAGTCAGAAGACCTGCCTTGCAATACGGATCAGCGGCCTACGGGTGTTTAGGCTCCGGACTCTGAAGGTCTTCAAGGCTCATCTGCCCAAAGCTGCTGCCAGTATATACATACGAACCGGTATATACATACGGAAAACAAGATGGCAGTAAACGGAAAATACAGGACATCATCCAGTGCACGATCCTTGGCACGATCCATCGCACGGCAGGCATTGACACTATGCGCCGCAATGCTGGCATTGTGCCATGCAGGGACCACTCTGGCCCATGACTGCACAATGTCCTGGAATTATGCAGATACCGCCATCAACGGATACACACTGACCGAAACCAGCTCTAATACCAGCGACACATCCTGGACCGGCAACTCGTATGGGACCGGCAACGCTTCTGACACCATCCCCGCACCGGATACTACCTACAGCCTGGACGAAGTAATGGTCGTGGCATCCCGTACTTCACAGGAAGCGGCCCCGGTACAGATGCTTTCAGGCGAGAAGCTACGCATATTGGGAACCCATTCCATTGCCGATGCCATCAGATATTTCTCCGGAGTACAGATCAAGGACTTCGGCGGCATCGGCGGACTCAAGAGCATCAATGTCCGGAGTCTCGGCAGCCAGCATGTAGGGGTATTCTACGACGGAGTGGAGCTGGGCAACGCCCAGAACGGCATAGTGGACCTCGGCCGTTTCTCCCTCGACAACATGGAGTCGGTCTCCCTCTACAACGGCCAGAAGAGCGCCACCCTCCAGTCCGCCAAGGACTACGCCTCCGCCAACGCCGTCTACCTCCGGACCAAGAAGCCCCGCTTCACCGACGGCAAGCGCAACAACTGGAACTTCGGGCTCAAGGGCGGCTCGTTCATGACCGTCAACCCGTCGGTGCTCTGGGAGCATAAGATATCGGACCGCCTGTCCCTCTCGGCCAGCACCGAATTCCTCTATACCACAGGCCGGTACAAGTTCACCTATGCCAAGCAGGACGGCTACGACACCACCGGCATACGCCAGAACGGAGACGTGAGGATGACCCGCGCCGAAGTGGCCCTGTTCGGGGACATCGAGGACGGATACTGGCGGGCGAAGGTCTATTTCTATGATTCGGAACGGGGCTATCCGGGGGCTGTGGTACGCGGCCAGTTCGTACACCAGGACCGGCAATGGGACGACAATTTCTTCGCCCAGGGCTCTTTCAAGAAGGATTTCACCCCGTGGTACTCCCTACAGCTGAGCGGCAAGTACGCCTACGACTACCTCCACTACCTCGCAGATCCCCGTCTCGACGTGACGGCCATGTACGTGGACAACCGCTACCGCCAGCAGGAGGCCTACCTCTCCGCCGCGCACCGTTTCAAACCCTTCAGGTGGTGGACATTGTCCCTCGCCACCGACTTCCAGTGGAACAGCCTGGACGCCGACCTGCGGGACTTCGTCTACCCCCTGCGCTACGCCGGATACGGAGCTGCCGCCACCGCCTTCGAATTCGGAGGACTGAAACTCTCCGCCTCCCTCCTCTACACCTATATCCATGATGTGCTGAGAGCCTCGGACGCCGAGATGGACGACCGGCACCAGCTCTCCCCCGCCGTCATTGCCTCGTGGAAGCCCTTCAGGGATATCGACTTAGAGCTGAGGGCATTCTACAAGAAGAACTACCGCATGCCCACCTTCAACGACCTCTACTACACCTTCACCGGTGCATCCTGGCTGGAGCCGGAGGAGACCGTCCAGTACGACTTCGGGGCCACCTGGCACCTGATACGCAGCCGCGGCTGGTTCCGCGGATTGGACATACAGGCCGACGTGTATTTCAACCAGATAGACAACAAGATCATAGCCATGCCCACCTCCAACCAGTTCCGCTGGACGATGATGAACCTCGGCTACGTGGAGATACTCGGAGTGGACGCGGCGGCCCAGGGCTACTTCCGGTTCGGACCGGTGGACGTTTCCCCCAGAGTCAACTACACCTTCCAGCGGGCCCGCGACCTGACCGACCCGACATCCGAATGGTACGGCGGACAGGTGGCCTACATCCCCCTGCACAGCTGCTCTGTGACCCTCGGCGCGGCCTACAGCAGCTGGTCCTTCAACTACAGCTTCATCTACACCGGCGAGCGCTACGAATCCTCGGCCAACATCCCCGAGAACTACGCCCAGCCCTGGTACACCCACGACATATCCCTGACCAAGTCCTTCCTCTTCAAGGGGTGGGAGCTGCAGGCCACGGCCCTGGTCAACAACATCCTCAACCAGCAGTACGAGGTGGTCAAGTGCTACCCGATGCCGGGCACCAACTTCATGATTAAAGTCAATTTCATCCTATGAGAATAAATACTGCATATACTCTTTTCGGACTGCTGTCCGTATGTCTGGCCGGCGCGGTCATAACCTCCTGCCGGGGGATTGAGCCCATCACCCCCTCTACGGGCAATGAGGTCACCGGCGGCTCGGAGGCGGGGGAGGTCAAGGGCTTCTTCCTGCTCAACGAGGGCAATATGGGCAGCAACAAGGCCACTCTCGACTATTTCGACTATGCCACAGGGGTCTACACCCGCAACATATTCGCAGAGCGCAATCCGGGAGTGGCCCTCGAGCTCGGGGATGTTGGCAATGACCTCGGCATCTACGGGGGCAGGCTCTACGCCGTCATCAACTGCTCCAACCTCGTGGAGGTCATGGACGTGGAGACCGCCCGGCACATAGCGGAGATACCCCTGCCCAACTGCCGGTACATCGCATTCGACGGAGGCTACGCCTACGTCAGCTCCTACGCCGGGGCAGTAGAATTCGACCCGGAGTACCGCAGGGGCTACGTAGCCAAGATAGACACGGTGACAATGCAGGTGGTGGACACCTGCGGAGTGGGCTACCAGCCGGAGGAGATGGCGGTGGTGGACGGACGGCTCTACGTGGCCAATTCCGGGGGCTACATGGCTCCGGACTACGACCTCACGGTATCGGTCATCGACCTCTCCACTTTCGAGGTATGCAACGAAATAGAAGTGGCTCCGAACCTCCATCAGGTCAAACTCGGCGGGGACGGGATGCTCTACATCTCCTCCCGGGGGGACTATTACGGGAAGCAGTCCTCGACCTGGGTGGTGGATCCCTCCACGGACGAGGTGGTCCGCGAGCTCCAGCTGCTGCAGAACAGCGACATGGCCGTCTTCGGCGACTCGCTCTATGTGATATCCCACTCCTGGAGCAATGTCTCCCTGGACTACAGTACCGGCTACGCCATATTCGACACCCGTGAAGGCATCACCGTCACACGCAACTTCGTCACCGACGGCACGGAGGAGGAAATCACCACCCCCTACTGCATCGCCGTCAACCCCTCCAACGGAGACATCTTCCTGACCGATGCCAAGGACCATGTCACCCCCGGCCGCATCCACTGCTACGGGCAGGACGGAGTGCGGAAGTGGTCGGCCACCACCGGTGATATCCCCGGTCACATAGTATTCACCCGCAAACAGTTAAAACCCATAGAAAAAATTTAAATTTTAAAATTTTTATAAAAATGAGACACATTGTTAAAGTTTCCATCGCGGCCGCTGCCGCAGTTATTCTCACCGCATCATGCGAGAAACATAAGGGCTACACCACCTACAATACTCTGACTTTCGAGGGCGAGTACTGGGATGCGCTCGTGGACAATCCGCAGTACGGCGGACCTCTGCTTTACGGTGACATGGTCAGCGGAGTCGACTACAGTTGGGTCGATGAGGGCAACACCTTCCTCGCATCTGAGCTTTGCGAGAGCTACGGCGCCGCAATTTACTGGAACGGTGGCCACGCCATATCCAACTATGAAGGACAGGAGCCGACTACGGATTATACCCTACAGCTGGCCATACCCCTTGAAAGCGGTCACGACGGTTCGAAGAATTTCTGCGTACACAACGGATTCACCAGCGAATACTCCAGTGTGACAGGTTATTTCTACTTCGATGACGGTGAAAACATCAACCGCACGATTGAAAGCATGTATGTCACAAACACATCCTACTACCTCGGGGCTGTCGAGACTCTGGCCACAGACACCGACTGGACCAAGATTACTGCAACTGGATATGATGGGGACGGTAAAGTTACCGGAACCAGTGAGTTCTACCTGACAGAAAACGGGGAAAGTATCAACGAATGGACGCGCTGGGATCTTACATCCCTGGGCTCACCGGTAAAAGTGACGTTCGACATCACCTCTTCCATCCAGAATGAATACGGCATGGCAGTACCGGCATATTTCGCATACGACGATGTTACCGTCAAGACATTGTTTCCTTATGAATAAAACCTATCTGCATTGAAACATTTTTCTGCATTCATATTTTTAATAGTTCTTGTTATTACCGGGTGCAGGGAACAGCGCGAGTCCCTGCCTCCGGTAATTGTGCTTCAGCAGCAGCTCTACGAGACGGTCGTCGGAGAGCCGGTAACCGTCACTCCGGAGTACGAGAACTGCGGGGAGGAGACCGTGTATCTCTGGACCTGCGAAGGAGAGACGCTTTCCACCGGACCGGCCCTCACGTTTGAGAGCGGGGAGCGGGGAGAATACTGGATACTGCTGACGGTCGGCAATTCCGCAGGAGAGGACAGGGCCGAGCTGCGTATAGACGTCTACGAGACCATGCCGCCGGAAGTGTCCCTGCCCGGAGCCTCCCGGGGTTTCTCAGTCCTGCAGGACTCCCTCCTGGTGCTTGCGCCCGAGGTCTCTTCCGCCCTGCCTGTCGCCTATTCCTGGACGGTGGACGGGGAGGAGGTCTCCGCTGATTCGGTCTACACATTCCCTACCGGGGAGACCGGAACGTTTGAAGGAAGGCTCCGCGTCGAGAACCGGGACGGAGCGGACGAAGTGGAATTTACCGTAGAGGTGCTCAGTCCCGGGGAGGCATTTTCCTGGACATTTGACCGGACGGAATACGGGATATGCTCCGGACGGAGCCTGCTGCTGCGGCCGCTGGACATAGAGCATCCCCTAGATGCCGTGTACACCTGGAGCGTGGACGGGGCTGAGGTACAGAGCGGGGAGGCGCCGGAATTCGTATTTGACCTTACAGCGGAAGGCCCCCATGCAGTGAATGTGACCATGCGTAATTCCTATACCACCGCCTCGCAGGACCTTACGGTGACGGTACTGCCGGCCGAAGGGACCTACTTCCGGGCGGCGGACGCCTCCAGCAGCGCGTTCATCTCCCGGGTCTGCGAATACACCCCCGCGCCGGGTCAGTTCATCAACGAGGGCTACACCGCCACCACCATGCAGGAGGCCTGCGACTACGCCTACGGACGGTTGAGTGAGGGAGCATTTGTCTCGCTCGGGGCCTTCGGAGGCTATATCATCGTCGGTTTCGACCACAGCGTGGAAAGCGGCGGCGAGGGAGCCCTGGACCTGCAGATTACCGGCAACGCCCACAGCTCCTCGTCCGAACCCGGCATCATCTGGGTCAGCCAGGACGAGAACGGCAACGGCCTGCCCGACGACACCTGGTACGAGCTCCGCGGCTCCGAATACGGCAAGCCGGAGACCTGGCAGGACTATGCCGTCACCTACTACCGGCCTTCCTCCAACGGGACGAGTATCGAATGGACGGACAACAGGGGCAGCTCAGGCACCGTGGACTATATCCCCGCATACCACAGTCAGGAGACCTATTTCCCGCTCTGGATTACGGCTGACAGCTATACCCTGCGCGGCACCCGCCTCCAGGACCGCCTCGTCGACGAAAGCGGCAACGGTACACTATGGATAGGACATCCGTTCGACTGGGGATACGCAGACAACTGGAGCGAGACCGACCCCGACATCGACAAGTTCAGCATCTCCGACGCAGTGCGCTGGGACGGACAGTCCGCCGGCCTGAAGTACATCGACTTCATCAAGATCCAGTGCGGCGTCCAGGCCAAGGGCGGCTGGACCGGCGAGCAGTCCACCGAGATTACCCTCATCCGCGACCTGAATCTGTAGGGCTGTCCAAAACGGCCAGATCTTCCGTTGTCAGTCCCGTAAGCTGTGCAATGGACTCCTCCGGCATGTCCATTTCCCTAAGTTTCCGCACTATCCTCAACCGCTCCTGAAGCAGTCCAGTCTCTACACCTTGCCGGATACCCTCTTCAATGCCCTGCTGGAGGCCCTGCTGAATACCCTGCTGAATACCCTGCTGAATGCCTTCCTGGAGGCCCTGCTCCAACCCCTTGCGGCGACCTTCTTCCAGACCCTTCTCCATGCCTTTCTCCATGCCCTCCTTAAGTCCTTTCCTCATGGCCTCCCGCGTGGCCCCGTTAATCAGAGTCCTCGACGTGCTCACCATATCCCAGAACCTGTCGTAAAGAAGCAGCTGCTGGTCTGTGAACGCACCCTCCTCCAACTGCCTGACCGCCTTGCGTATAACCGGCACAGCCATCAGTTCCTTGGGTGCCTCGCGTGTCTTGGCGTTGATCTCCGTCAGGTAACGGAGCCACAGGACCTGCATCTTCTTCCCGCTGTAGGACTTCGGATTGAACTTCGGCAACTCGATGAAGATGAATCTCAGTCCGTCTATCACCTCGTCCGTCTCCTCTATCGCCACTATGCGGTAGTCATGATAGTAGCTCGGACTGTCGCTGTACACGTCGTTAACGATATTCAGCGAATACACCGGCTGGAGAAGCTCATACTCATCGCCTGTCTCCAGCTGGCTCACATACGCCTTCGAGGCGTTGAACAGCACCCTCTGCTTGAACGCCGAGGTCCACATCATCTGCATCTCCACCACGAACTGCCTGCCGCGCGCGTCACGGCAGCGCAAGTCCACCACGCTGTACTTCTTCAGCGGATTGCGCGGCATCAGCTCCGGGTCTAAATACTCCAATACTTCCTTTATCTCCTCCTCCGGTGAATCGAAGGGCAACAGAGCATTCAGGAAACTCACCACCAGGTCCCGATGCTCACCGAACACTTTCTTGAATGTAAGGTCGGCCTTTGGATCCAAATACTTGCTCATCTTCAGAAAATTTATTGGTTAACGGGAGCAAATGTAATCAAATTCCAGGATATTGTCACCACATTTTACCCTTTGACTATCATTATTTTACAGAAATGGTAAATTCACTCCGACTTCCTCAGCCACAACCTGCGGAACGCCCGCTCCGGAAACAGAATTTTACCGGAAATCCGCTATATTTGCCGCATGAAACATCTGTTTTTATTGTTCAATTTAAATTTTGAAGTAAGTTTGTTAAGTTTGTAACATAGAAATGTTAAATTTATGAGAAATTTTTCCTTTACCCTTCTGGCAGCCCTGCTACTCCTTGCCCCAATCAGCACCACCTCCGCACGCGAGAGGTACATCCAATTTCCCGAGAAGAAAGTTCTGCGCTACCAGGGAGAGTTCAGCCTGACCGGAGGACTCACCAGCTACAGTATCAACTTCGGAGCGGACATCCTCTCCGGAATAAGGTTCAACCCGTACCTCTACGCCGGAATAGGAGTAGGCCTGGAGGCCGGAGTCGCCAACTGGACTGCTCCGATATACGTCAATGTAAGAGGCTATGGTCCCATAGCCAAAAGAGTGAACATGTTCCTGGGCACTGACATCGGAGTAAAGCACTGGATAGGCCAGTCCATCTCCCGCTTCTATGCCGGTCCCGAATTCGGATTCAACTTCGAGCTTGGCAAAAGAATGGGTATAAACATCGGCATACAATACGATATCTGGTGCATGCCGATATCGATGGATAATGTGATAGTGAACAACAGCCTCAACACATTTGGAATCGTACTGGGACTGGTATTCTGATCATCTTGAAGCACGTCATCTCAAGCGCAAACAGCAATACCTCCGGAAAGCATTGAACCCGTGAAGTTGGGACGGACTTCCGGAGGTATAATTATTTGACAAGGTCATCTCACGTGAGCAGACAATGTTATTTTCGGGATTACATTCCAGTTTCAAGGCCGTCACACCGGACAATATCGAAAAGTTTCTGCTATAAAGCAGGGAAAAGAAAGAAGACTCACCAGCGACATTCGGAATCGTACTGGGGCTGTTGCTCCTGTATAAACTACTTAAAAGTCACCTCGACGATATAGTCCGGCACGTCGGCAGGCATGTCGGAGGGCAGGGTCACGAAGAGGCCTTCCTTATACTGCTTGAAGCCGAGCTTCACGTCAGGCGAGCCGAAAGGAGTGACTGAGGCCACCTTGCGTCCGGCCTTGTAGGGCACGTAGATCTGTCCGTCAGAGGCGGCCTTGAAGGCGTCGGCGGGGAAGACGTGCAGCCACATCCGGTCGTCCTTATGGGTGGTCACGCCCCAGGGCTGGGGTTTCACTAGGGTGCTGCGGGTGCCGTAGATGGTCTCGCCGTTGACAGCAAGCCACTCGCCCATCGCGGCCAGACGCTCGAGAGCCGCTGCGGGGATGTTGCCGTCCGGCTGAGGTCCCACGTTGAGCAGCAGGTTGGCGTCACGTCCGGCTGTTGAGACTAAATAGCGGATAAGCTCATCCGTGCTCTTGTAGTTCTGGTCGGTCATCCGGTAGCCCCAGGAGCCGTTCATGGTCTGGCAGGTTTCCAGCGGAAGCGTCGTGCTGACTCCGCCGCTATGCCAGCCGGCGGTATTCTCCCCGGGGATGTCCCGCTCGAATATCTGGATGTCCTCTCCGGGATAAGGCGTGATATGGTGGTTGTTGCCGATCAGGCAGGAGGGCTGCAGTCCATGAATCAGCGGATACAGCTCGTCATAGCGGAAGTCGTAGGGCTGCTCGCCGTCCTCGTGGTCCCAGTTGCCGTCAAACCAGATGCAGCCCACATTGCCGTAGCGGGTCAGCAGCTCGGTCAGCTGGCATTTCATGAAGTCGAAATAGGTGTCCGGGTCGGTGGCCTCGGGACGGCCTGTCCCCTGCCCGGTACGTCCGCGCGGCGCGTCGTTGCGCCCCCAGTCGATGAGCGAGTAGTAGAAATGCAGGGCTATTCCCTGACGCTCGCACTCCTCGGCCAGCTCAGCGATGATATCGCGCCTGAACGGGGTCGCGTCCATGATGTCGTAGTCAGTGCATTTGCTGTCGAACATCGAGAAGCCGTCGTGGTGCCGGGTCGTGATGCAGATGTACTTGGCTCCGGCGGCCTTGACGGCACTCACCCACTCAGCCGCATCGAAGTCCGCAGGATAGAAGCCCCCGGCCATCTTGCTGTACTCCTCGTGAGTCAGGCCGTTGTAGTTCAGGGCCCATTCGCCCTGGCCGTACATGGAGTAAATGCCCCAGTGAATGAAAATTCCGAACCGGTTGTCCCGGAACTGCTCCTGCGCCTTGACAATCTCGGGTGAAGGCTGATAGTTCTCCTGCGCCGAGGCAGAAGAGGCGGCTATTATCCATACAGGAATAGTGATGATTAATTTCGATAATTTGCTCATATCTATTTTTTATTGTTTTTATTCAACTCATCTGAAACTACACCATCGACCAATCTTCTCAATTCTTCTTTATTCGGGAGATATAACTCATACTTCGAAACAAATAGCTTGGAATCCATTCCGTATGTAGCATACTCCACTAATAATTCATCCTTGATATGACTCAATATTATACCTACAGGAGGATTATCATCCGGTGCACTCTCCTCCTTTGCAAAGTATCCCAAATACATATTCATCTGACCTATATCCTGATGCCTTACTGCATTTTTCTTAAGGTCTATCAGGACAAAACATTTCAGTATCCGATGATAGAAGACCAAATCAATGTGATAATGTCTGTTGTTTATGGTTATATGATATTGCCGTCCTATGAAGGCAAATCCTTTTCCCAATTCCAACAAAAATGTCTGCAGATTATCTATTAATCTCTGCTCCAAATCCTGTTCGGTATACCGGTTTTTCTCAGGTAGATTTAAAAATTCCAAAGTATACGTATCTTTTACTATATCTTCAGGCCGCTGAATCAAGGATCCTTCACGAGCAAGTCTAAGTATGCCCTCCTTATCTTTACTTGCAGCAAGCCTTAAATACAATGCGCTGTCTATCTGCCTGCGCAATGAACGTACATTCCAGCCGGAAGCAATGCATTCTTTTTCGTAAAAACTTCGTTCCAGATCGTCTTCTATAGTAATCAGTTCACAGATATGGGACCAGCTTAATTTTTCAGACAGTGTCTGAAAATTTGGATACAGGAGATAGAATTTCCGCATATTATTCAGATTGGGATGACTATACCCCTTTCCTAATTTTGCCCGTAATATTTTTGAAAGAGATGATAGTAGAGCTGTCCCATATTTTGCTTTTGAATTTCCTTCCTGCTCGAACTCCACAATATACTTGCCTATATTCCAATATGATGCCAACATCACTACATTCGCAGACCTGGCCAAATGTTTTTTGGCTTCGTTGACCAATGCAGCGATACTGTCTGCAAGCCGATTCAATTCCGAATCCACCGGTTCTACATTCATCTCATCTCTCATCTCTGAGAAGCTGTTTAAATTTATTTATAATTAGTTGTAAATCAGTAGGTTAATTGGAATATTTTTCATAACTTTAAGGTTGTCAAGACATTAAAGTTATGCATAAGTACCCAACCAACCTGACTGATAAACAGTGGCAAGTTATAAAAAATATGCTGG
>CALVDF010000002.1 GCA_944326245.1 uncultured Bacteroidales bacterium | reverse complement strand
ACGGACGACTATCAGTATGGGCTCTGCAGTGGCGAGGTGGTCTGCTTGGGCAGTTTTTCGGGCATCCTAACATTGCTGCAAATTGGCCGTATTGGCGTAATACTTTGTGGGTCAGTGGATTGTGGACGAAGGACCGAATGGGTGCGATGTTAGGATGAGATGAGGTATGCGGTCTGTGCTGGAACGGCATGTCCGGTTGTAATATGCGTCATGTCATGTTGGGTTGAGGTTGTCCTCTTGGATTTCCTCGTGGATTGAAAGTGTAGCTGTCTGTGGCGGGTGGCCTGCGGGAAAGTGTGTAGAACACGGTAGGGACTACGGGAAAGTGTCAAGCAAACAGTAGCAATGGCCACTTTCCCCCGGTTGTCAACTTATTGTAATCGGGGGGCATCCCGGTGCACGGTGGCTGGTGTGGGGCAGAACGGTGTTCCGCTCCGGTGGCTTCGGCAGGGCGGTGTCCCTGTTGCAGGGGGGTGTTCCTGCGGCTGGGCAGGACTGTCGGCACTGGTCTGCACTGGTCGGCACGGCTCTGCACTGGTCCGCAATGCTCGGCACAGCTCTGCACTGCTCGGCGCCGACCGGCACAGCTCTGCACTGCTGTGGAGCGGGTGGTTATTCCCACTCGATGGTTGCAGGCGGTTTCGAGGAGATGTCGTAGACTACCCTGTTGACTCCACGGACTTTGTTGATGATGTCGTTGGAGACTTTCGCGAGGAATTCGTAGGGGAGGTGTACCCAGTCGGCGGTCATGCCGTCGGTGGAGACTACGGCCCTGAGTGCGATGGTGTATTCGTATGTGCGTTCATCGCCCATGACTCCCACGCTGCGGACGGGGGGCAGTATGGTGCCGGCCTGCCAGATGCAGTCGTAGAGGGTCAGGAAGCCTTCCCCTGTCTCTGTGCCGCCTGTTGCGGCGGCTCCTGATGCAGGTTGCCAGCCTTCGGGTGCGGGGGTGGAGCGGAGGGCGTCGATGTATATGGCATCGGCATTGCGGAGGATTTCCAGCTTTTCGCGGGTCACTTCTCCGAGTACCCTGATACCGAGGCCGGGGCCGGGGAACGGATGGCGGGAGATGAGGGAGTTCTTGATCCCGAGTGCTCTTCCGACTCTGCGGACCTCATCCTTGAAGAGGGAACGCAGTGGCTCTACTATCTTGAGGTTCATCTCTTCCGGCAGACCGCCCACGTTGTGGTGGGATTTGATGGTCTGGGAGGGACCGTTGACGGAAGTGGATTCTATCACGTCCGGGTATATGGTACCCTGTGCTAGCCAGGATGCGTTTTCTATCTTGCGGGCTTCGGCATCGAACACTTCGATGAAGGTGCGGCCGATGGCCTTGCGTTTGGCTTCGGGGTCGGATATGCCGTCGAGGGCCTTGAGGAACAGCTCTGTGGCATCGACTCCGCGGACATTGAGCCCCATATCCTGGTATGAGGCGAGGACTGAGGTGTATTCATCCTTGCGCAGCAGGCCGTTGTTGACGAAGATGCAGTGCAGCTGGCGGCCTATGGCCTTATGGAGCAGGACTGCGGCCACTGAAGAGTCCACACCTCCGGAGAGGCCGAGGATGACATTGTCGCTGCCTATCTTCTCTCTCAGGGACTGGATGGAGCTTTCGATGAATGAGGCCGGTGTCCAGTCACCCTTGCATCCGCAGATGCGCATCGCGAAGTTTTCGAGGATTTTAGGACCGTACACCGAGTGGAAGACCTCGGGGTGGAACTGTACGCACCAGGTGTCCTCACCTTTTATATGATATGCTGCATTGACGACGTCGTCTGTAGAAGCGATAACTTCTCCTCCCTCGGGAAGGCGTGCGATGGTATCGCCGTGGGACATCCATACCTGGGAATCAGTGGGGATCCCTTCGAACAGGGGGCATTGGGCCGTGATGTGGAGTATCGCCCTACCGTATTCCCTGGCGATCGAGGGGTTGACTTCGCCGCCGTAGCGCTGGGCGATGTACTGGGCTCCGTAGCAGATGCACAGCATGGGGTAGCGTCCCTTGATGCCGGAGAGATCGGGTGAGGGTGCCTTGGGGTCACGTACGGACCAGGGACTGCCCGAGAGGATTACGCCCCTGACGCTGTCGTCGAGGGCCGGTATCTTGTTGAAAGGATGGATTTCGCAATAAACATTCAGTTCCCTGAGCCTGCGGCCTATGAGCTGCGTGACCTGGGAACCGAAATCGAGGATGATGATCTTCTCCGTCATAGTATGTATGGATGCTGTTAATTTTTAATGTCAAAGTGCAAATTTAAGTAAATTGAATTAATTTTGCGCCCCGAATATGCAAAACATAAGAAATATAGCCATTATCGCCCATGTCGACCACGGCAAGACCACCCTGGTGGACAGAATGATATATCAGGCAAAGCTCGTCAGAGAGGACGGAAAGCACGGGGGCGACCTGATTCTGGACAACAATGACCTGGAGCGTGAAAGAGGTATCACAATCCTCGCCAAGAATGTGTCTGTGCCGTATAAAGGCATAAAAATCAACATTATAGACACTCCGGGCCACGCCGATTTCGGTGGTGAGGTAGAAAGGGTCCTGAATATGGCGGACGGAGTGCTGCTGCTTGTGGACGCTTTCGAGGGAACCATGCCGCAGACCCGTTTTGTGCTGCAGAAGGCCATCGAGATGGGCAAGAAACCGATTGTCGTAATCAATAAGGTGGATAAGCCCAACTGCCGTCCCGACGAGGTCAACGAGCAGGTGTTCGACCTGATGTTCTCGCTCAACGCTACCGAGGACCAGCTGGATTTCAAGACCGTGTACGGAAGTGCAAAGCAGGGCTGGATGTCTCTGGACTGGAGAAAGCCTACCAATGACATAATACCTCTGCTCGATACCATCGTGGCCGAGATCCCTGCGCCCAAATATGTTGAGGGTACCCCGCAGATGCTGATATCGTCTCTGGAGTATTCTCCTTACGTAGGCCGTATCGCCGTGGGCAGGGTAAGCCGCGGCACGCTGACGGCTGGGATGCAGATATCTCTCTGCAAGAAGGACGGCACGATAGAGAAGCAGCGCATCAAGGACCTGATGGTGTTCCAGGGGCTGGACAAGAAGAGTGCGGAAAAAGTGGAATGCGGCGATATATGTGCAGCCGTAGGTATAGAGGATTTTGAGATAGGAGATACCATAGCCGATTATGAGAATCCTGAGGCCCTGCCGCCCATCACTGTGGATGAGCCTACGATGAGTATGCTCTTTACCATCAACGACTCCCCGTTCTTCGGACGCGACGGCAAATATGTTACCTCCAGACATCTGAAGGAACGCCTTGAGCATGAGCTGGAGAAGAATCTGGCTCTCAGGGTAAAGCCTGGTCTCGGCGCCGATTCGTTCATCGTATACGGGCGCGGAGTGCTGCACCTGTCGATCCTGATCGAGACTATGCGCCGTGAGGGGTTCGAGCTGCAGGTGGGACAGCCCAAGGTGATCGACAAGAATATCAACGGTGTACGTTGCGAGCCTATAGAGCTTCTGACAATAGACCTGCCGGAGGATATGGTCGGAAAGGCAATCGAAATTTCCACCCGCAGGAAGGCATCCCTGACTCATATGGAAACCAGGGGGGACAGGGCGCATCTGGAATTCGACATTCCTTCCAGGGGACTTATCGGTCTCAGGAGCAATCTGATGACGGCAACCCAGGGCGAGGCAGTGGTGGCTCACCGTTTCAAGGGCTACGAGCCGTACAAGGGTGAGATAGAAAAGCGCAACAACGGTTCTCTCGTGTCGCTGGAGACAGGACTCTCCGTGGCTTATGCCATGGACAAGCTCCAGGACCGCGGCCGCTTCTTCATTGATCCCGGAGAGGAGATTTATGCAGGGCAGGTAGTGGGAGAGCATACGCGTGCGAGCGACCTGGCGATCAACATATGCAAGACCAAGAAGCTGACGAACATGAGGGCTTCCGGTTCGGACGAGAAGGTGATGCTGCCTCCTCCGATCAGGTTCTCTCTGGAGGAAGCTCTGGAGTATATCCAGGAGGACGAGCTGGTGGAAGTGACCCCGCACCACATGCGTCTGAGGAAGATTATTCTGGACGAGAACGAGAGAAAACGCAGGAGAGCCCAATAAAAAAGTCAGAAACAATTTCGGAATATCGAAAAATTTTATATCTTTGCCGCCCTTAATTGTCGGGAAATGAATTGCAAGATAGGGATAAGAGGGCTTTCCAACGGAGAGCATCCGTTCAGTTTCAAGGTGGACGGGAGCTTCTTCGAAGCATACGAGAGTGATACGGTCTCGGATGCGGATTTGGATGTCAATGCGTTGATTACCAAAGAAAACGGTCGCATGACTCTGGATCTTGGAATCACCGGGGAAGTGACGGTAAAGTGTGACAGGTGCCTTGCGGACCTCAGGATTCCGCTGGACGTGCAGATGCCTTTTCAGGTGATGTTTTCCTCCTATGCCGACGAGGCGGAGGAAGGGGCTTCGGACGAGGTGATACTGCTGGACAACAGTTCGTCGGAGATAGACTTGAGCCAGATCATATATGACTATGTCAATCTCGGGCTCCCTATCAAGAAGGTTCATCCGGAAGGCGAGTGTGATCCCGAGATGATGGAAAGACTGAAAGATATATTGAAATAGAAACAATAAAATTTAGAATAAGATGGCACATCCCAAACACAAACTTTCAAAGCAGCGCAGGGACAAACGCAGAACACATGACAAACTGACTCTCCCCGCACTTTCCACTTGCTCCAACTGTGGAGCCACAGTACTTTATCACCGCGTATGCCCCGAGTGTGGCTACTATCGCGGCCGTCTGATGGTTGAAAAGAACGTCGAGTAGGTCTGAGGATGCTTAGAATCGGCCTTGACGCCATGGGAGGCGACTTTGCCCCGGACAATGAGGTTGCCGGAGCTCTGGAGGCTCTGAACGGAAGCGGAGGCGGTTTCGAGATATATCTCCTGGGAGACGGGAATGCTATTACCGGAGCATGCAGCCGATTGGGTTGCAGCCCCGGTAATTTTAATATAGTGCATTGTTCCGAGAGGATTACCTTCTCGGATCATCCGGCCCTGTCCGTCAGCAGGAAGACGGACTCTTCCCTTGTCCGCGGTTTCGATATGCTGGCTGCGGGAGAGATAGATGCGTTCGCCGGTACCGGCAACACGGGAGCAATGATGACAGCCTGCTGCACCAGACTCGGTATAGTGCATGGAGTCCACCGTCCGTGCATATCGGTGGAATTGCCCGGCCTGTCCGGCAGGAAGATTCTGCTGCTGGATGTGGGTTTCAACGCGGAGTGCCGTCCGGAGCAGTATTGCCATTTCGCATGGCTGGGCAGCATATACGCGAAAAGTGTCCTGGGCGTGGAGGACCCGAGAGTAGCTCTGCTGAATATAGGAGGGGAGGGCGGCAAGGGCCATCTGGTGGCCAGGGAGGCGTACCGCCTGATGGCAGTTTCCGGGGATTACCGTTTTGTCGGCAATGTGGAGCCTGACAGCCTTTTTACGGCGGACTGCACTGATGTGGTGGTGACTGACGGATTTACCGGCAATATATTCCTCAAACAGGCCGAAGGATTCTACGAAATAGCCTGTGCCCGAGGCATTCATGATTCTTACATAGACCTTTTCAACTATGAGGAATACGGCGGGACTCCGGTCCTGGGGGTGTCCTCGACTGTTATCATAGGTCACGGCAGATCAACTCCCAAGGCCATTGCCAAGATGATTCTGAAGGCTGAAAATGTATTAAATTGTGGATTAATGGAAAAATTCACTATATTTGCACGCTAAAATTTTGCAGCGGCCCCATAGTTCAAGGGATAGAACGGAAGTTTCCTAAACTTTAAATACAGGTTCGAGTCCTGTTGGGGCTACAGAAAAAGAGGCACTGAAATACTTTCGGCGCCTCTTTTCATTTTCTGGGATGTCTGGAAAGTATGGCCTCCTGCCATTTGCGGGAGTCCATGTGGGTATATATCTCGGTCGTGAGGATGCTTTCGTGGCCCAGCATCTGCTGCACTGCCCGCAGGTCTGCCCCGTTCTCCACGAGGTGGGTGGCAAAGGAATGCCGGAATGTGTGCGGGGAGATTTCCTTGGTGATGCCGGCTGCGTCGCATTGTCTTTTGATTATGAGAAATACCATCTGTCTGGACATTTTTCCTCCGCGCCGGTTGAGGAACAGGATGTCTTCGTTCTTTCCTGATGCGAACGCCCTCCTTGTCTGGGAGAGGTAAAGTTTCACTGCCCGGATTGCCGGTTCCCCTATGGGTACAAGCCGCTGCTTGTTGCCCTTGCCTATGACGCGTATGAAGGATTCGTCGAGGAACAGATCCGAGATGCGGAGGGATACCAGTTCGCTGACCCTCAGTCCGCAGGAGTAGAGCACTTCCATGATGGCGCGGTTGCGGTGCCCTTCGGGCGAAGACAGGTCGACTGACGATATTATGCGGTCTATTTCCTCTACAGACAGGACAGTGGGAATGTGGCGGGATATCTTGGGGGACTCTATGGTCTCGGCCGGGTTGTTGCGTAGCCTTCCCTCCATTTCCATGAATCCGTAGAAACTCTTGATCGAACTTACCAGCCTGGACTGGCTTCTTTTTGATATCCCGTTGCCCGCTTCGGTTGCCAGAAATCCGCTCAGGTCTTCGCTGCCGAGGTCCTCCGGACGTCTGTCAGGGTACATGTGCATCAGTTTGCGGATGTCACTCAGGTAGGATGCTACGGTGTTGGGTGACAGGGACCGTTCTATGCGCAGGTAGGCACGGTAGTCGGAGAGTATGTCTTTCCAGTCTGTCATTTCCGTGAATCCGTGTAGGACCTGCACCACTGCGAAAGCGGGCATTCCCCGCATTTGGGATTGCGTGCCGTGCAGATGTACCGTCCGTGCAGTATCAGCCAGTGGTGCGATATGGCTCTTAGTTCGACCGGAATGTGCTTTTCCAGGTCGGCTTCTACTTTTTCCGGTGTCTTGCCGTCTGAGAGCCCCAGCCGGTTGGAGACGCGCAGCACGTGTGTGTCTACGGCTATGACCGGTTTGCCGTACAGGATGGAAGCGACCACGTTGGCGGTCTTGCGCCCTACGCCTGGAAGGCTGGTAAGGCTTTCGGTGTCCGAGGGTATCACCGAATGGAAGTCGCTGACGAGTTTGGCTGCCATGGCGATGAGATGACGGGCCTTGCTGTTGGGGTAGGAGACGGATTTTATTATTCCGAGTACGTCTTCGAACGATGCCTTGGCGAGTGATTCAGGATCGGGATACTTCCTGAAGAGGGCAGGGGTCACTGTATTGACCCTCTTGTCGGTGCATTGTGCCGATAGGATGACAGCGACGATTAGCTGGTAGCCGTCTTTGAAGTCAAGCTCCGACTGTGCTGCCGGGCGGTTGGCCGAGAACCATCCGAGGATACTGGCGTATCTTTCATTTACAGTCATGGCCTATATGAATTCCGACAGGTCCAGCTGGACGTCATTTTCCTCGTGCACTTCGGTGCAGGAGAGTTTCTCGCAGAGGAATGTGCGGGCAGGGTACTGCTCGAACAGCAGCCTGTTGTGCGTAACCATTATTATTACCGGACCTCTTTCCCTGTTGATCCTCACCATCAGTTCCATGATCTCCTTTGCGGTGTCCCCGTCCAGGTTGCCTGTAGGCTCGTCGGCCAGAATGATCTCAGGATTGTTGAGCAGGGCCCTGGCTATGGCTATCCTCTGCTGTTCACCGCCCGAGAGCTGGTGCGGCATGCTTTCAGCCTTGTGCTCCATGCCCACTGCGGCCAGTACCTTGCCGATGCGTTCATCGATGCTGCGACGGTCTTTCCATCCCGTGGCGCGGAGCACGAAGCGCAGGTTTTCACGGACTGACCTGTCCATGAGCAGCTGGAAGTCCTGGAAGACCACTCCTATCTTGCGCCGCAGATACGGAATCTGGCGCTTTTTCAGCTTGCAGAGATTGAACCCGCCGACCGTTGCGGTGCCTTTTGTTACAGGTATCTCGCCTATGATGGTGCGTATGATGGATGTCTTGCCGCTGCCTACCTTGCCGATGATGTATACGAACTCGCCGGGGAGGATCCTCATGTTGAGGTCGGATATCACCAGATGGCCGCTGTTGCAGATGTCCGTGTGTTCGAAAAGTATGATGGGGAGGTCTTTGCTTTCTTCCATTAACAATGAATTTGTCTTACAAAGATAGGCAAATTATTCTTATTTTTGCCCCAAATACACTAAAATGGTCTGGAAAAGATTAATTACAGCGCTGGTTCTGGTGCTGCCTCTGAGCCTGACGGCCGTTGCGCAGAACATTTCCCCTGCAGGGAAGGATCTGGGCCGCCGCCTGGAAAGAGTCAGGGAGCTTTACCACAATGACATGTACATCGCCGCGAGGGACGAGATCGGCAATATTCTGACGCAGTACCCTGTGTCTCCGGCGGTCGAGTCCGAACTGGCCACCTGTGCCATAATCTGCAACATCCGGCTGGCCAGCCCCAACCTTGATGCCCTGATGGACGAGTACAGCGAGAAGTACCGTTATGCCCCGGAATATACGGGTGTGCTCCTGATGTATGCCGGATACTATTTTGACAGGAAGGATTATACTCAGGCCCAGAAGATTCTGGACGAGGTTGAGTATCCTCTGCTTTCGAGGAACGACAAGACTGTATACCTGTTCGAGCGTTCCTACTGTCAGCTGAGGGCGGGACGTCTGGATGATGCCCGCAACGGATTTGACAGGATACTGGGCGGACGGCAGAACCGCTATACTGTGGCGTCCACATACTACAGGGGCTATATCGCATATGTGGAAAATGACTTCAGGAAGGCTGTCAAGCTGCTGTCGACGATAAGGCATGACGGACATTTCGGCGCATACTGCGAATATTACATTCTGGAGTCCAGTCTGATGCTGGAGGATTACAGCTATGTGGCGGACCACGGGGCCTCGGTGTCCGCAATGGTCAAGGACAAGGACATGAAGGCAAAAGTGGCGAGGATGGTCTCCCAGGCATACTATAAGCTTGACCGTCCGGAAGAGGCACGCAAATGGTTTGAGAACTACACTTCGTCAGGAGCGGACGTCTCCCGCAAGGACAATTACTATCTGGGAATAATATCATACTCCCTCGGGTCCTACAGGGCTGCGGTCGAAGCCTTTTCCAAGGTTGTTGCCGGGCCTGAGGATTCCCTGTCCCAGAGTGCAAGCCTGCATATGGCGAATTCCTATCTGGAACTCAAGAACAAGCACGACGCGCTGTTGTATTACAAAAAGGCGGCGGACATGGGTTTCGATGCAGACATCCGCGAAGAGGCCTATTTCAATTATGCCAAGCTGGCATTCGATGTCAATTCGGACATAGTGCCTTTCCAGGACTATCTTGAGGCCTATCCGCGTTCGGGACGCTCTGACGAGATTTATTCCTATATCGCCACGTCATACCTGCTGTCCAAGAAATACAAGGCGGCAATCACGGCCCTCAACAGGATAAATGCCCTCACTCCCGAAATGGAGCTTAATCTTCAGAAAGCCGCGTTTTTCAGGGGAATGGAGCTGTTTGAAGCCGGATCATACGGAGGTGCCGTGACGGATTTCGGCATATCCCTGGACCATTCGCAGTACAACAATGCACTGGCGCTTCTGACCCGTTTCTGGATGGCAGAATCGTATTACCGTACAGGCAGGATAGACGAATCGATAAGGCTTGATGACTATCTGTTCCAGAACTCCGCGTTCAGGTCGTTCAAGGAGTATCCTCTGATGCTTTACGGACAGGGATACAATTATTTCTCAAAAGGGGAGTGGACCGTGGCGATAGAATGGTTCTACCGCTTCATGGAGCAGCACAGTACCGATATGGACATGATCATAGAGGCGAAGCTCAGGATAGGGGATTCGTTCTTCATGCTCAAGGACTATGCCAAGGCTGCGTCTGTATACGAGGAGGTGGCGATGGTGGACTATCAGGACGACCAGGTGGTATATGCCGCCTATCAGTGCGCTGTGGCGTACGGACTGCTCTCGGATCCGGACAGGAAGATGAATATCCTGGAGACAGTGATGGAGCGGCGCAGCGATGCGGCCATTTACTCCGCCGCTGTCTACGAACTCGGAAGGACGTATGTCCAGAAAGGCATGACCGACAAGGCGGAGCGTTGTTTCAAGTATCTGCTGAACGACGTCAATGACCCGGTATACAACGGAAAGGCCCTGCTGGAACTGGGAATGCTTTATTCCAATTCCGGAGATTACGACCAGGCTCTGGCATACCTTACACGCGTAGTGGAGGAAATGCCGGTATCGGAGGATACGGAGAATGCGCTGGCAGTCATCGAGAGCATCTATACGATGCTCAACCGGCCTGAGGAGTATTTCGCCTATCTGGATCGTGTAGGCATGTCCGGAACCAAGACTGCTGACGAGAAGGAACTCATGATATTCAATGCGGCCGAACAGGTATTCCTGTCGGGAAATTATCCGGCAGCATGCAAGTCGCTCGAGTCTTTCATCGCCCAGTATCCTGACGGTCAGAAGGTTCCTCTAGCCTATTTCTATCTTGGAGAGTCCCTCTCGGCGATGGGAAGGAAGGAGGATGCTGCCAAGGCGTATGCCGAAGTGATGGACAAGGGAGACGGTTCGTTTGTGGAACTGTCCACGCTGCATTATGCCGGAATATGCTATGAGCTCGAGAGGTACGAAAAGGCAGCGGCGGCATACGAGGAACTGTACAGGATTGCAAAACTGGACAATAACCGGTTCTCGGCTCTGCTCGGGTCTATGCGTTCGTACTACATGGGGGAAAAATACCTTTCGGCCCTCGATGCGGCCGCAAAGGTGGAGGCATCGGCCGGAGTCAGCAAGGAGAACAGGTCCGAGGCGGAATACATCATGGCCAAATCCTATCTTGCATTGGGGCGCAGGACAGATGCCCTTCCTCTCCTGAAGGAGCTGTCGGCTGACAATTTTACACCTCATGGCGCGGAAGCTGCCTATCTGGTGATTCAGGACACATACGATGCAGGCAAATTTGACGAGGTGGAGAATCTGGTATATGCCTTCTCGGATTCTCAGACCAACCAGACATACTGGCTGGCCAAGAGTTTCATCGTGCTGGGAGATTCTTTTGCCGAACGGGAGGAGTGGAACCAGGCCAGGGCAACATTTGAAAGTATAAGGGACGGCTACGAGCCGCATGGCCCCAAGGACGATGTCCTGGATCAGGTGGCCATGAGGCTGGAACGTCTGGATAAAATGACAGAACAATGACGAATATGCGCAGAATCATCATATCGGCCTTTTCGGCGGTAGTACTGGCGGCCCTGCCTGCCGTCCGGCCCGCAAATGCACAGTCAGGCATCAATTCCACCGTGAGGGTAGAACGGAATTATGAAGGACGGATAGCGAATGCGGTAAAGTCCCCCCTGGATACCCGGGTGGATGACTCGCTGTTCAATTTCAGGCTAAAGTTCGATTATACTACATTCTATGATCCATACAAGGACCTGTACGAGTTTTCCCCGATGATGACTCTGGGTCCGGCATCCGAAGGAAAGGTCGTGTATCCGTGGTTCTATGCCAGGATATCGGCGGCATACCCGTGGACTCCTGCGGCTGACGTATATGTGACACCACGTCTTGGAGAACGCTTTTCATTCGGGGTATATTTCAACCACGACTCCTATTGGGGCAATGTCCCCCAGGTCCGGCTTTACGGCGACAGAGCAGTGTATGACGGCCAGAAGAGGATAGGGGACAGGATGAAAAACAGGGCCGGAACCTTTTTCGGATACAGGTGGAAGAAAGGGGAACTCAAGCTGGATGCCTCGTATTCCGGAAGCGTCTACTCGCTGGCCACGGCAAACTATGCCATGGCACCTTCCAGACAGGAAGTATGGAACTTGTATTCCAACAGGTTCGACAATGTGGCTGCAGCCCTTTCCGTTCGCTCCACCAATCCTGACAGGAACGCCTTCTACTATAATCTGGACCTTGGATACAGGTTCTTTGACAACAGGCAGAGTATACGGGAGCATATTGCCGATGCCGACATTTCACTCGGAGCGACGATTGCCGGGTACCACAAGCTGTACCTGGAATTCGACGGTACGTTTTCCGGGTACGGAGTCTGGAAACTGACTCCGGTATACCGTTGGGAGAAGGACAGGTGGAGAGTCAAGGCCGGGGTGACGTTTTCGTCCAACTACGGCAGCACCCTCGATTACGGGGATCATGCCGGAAGCCGTTATCTGATGTATCCCGATGCTTCGGTGAGCTTTGAGGCGGCCCGCAATGCCCTTTGGCTATATCTCAACGTCTACGGAGACAACAAGATTTACACTTCCTATGACATTTTTTCCATCAATCCCTGGATGGACAACACAGGGATTGCCCGTCTGGCCTCCACTCCGTTTGCGGCCGGGATCGGGTTGAGGGGGCAGGTGCGGGACCGTTTTTCGTACAGCCTTGGAGCCGACTATGCGCTTGCACGCAACATGCTTTCGTTCATGTCGCAGCAGCAGGGACAGAAGATATACCAGATAGTCGCAGGCGGGGACTCCCATGTATTCACGGCTTCCGGTGTCCTCAGGTGGAAGTCCATGGACTTCTTCGCATTGGCGGAAGTCAATTACCGGTATCTTTCCAATCCGAAGGCAGCCCTGATGACACCTGCCTTTGACCTGAATGCCGTTTTGGAGTACAACCTGAAGCAGAGGCTTTTCATCCGTGCTGACTGCTATTTCCGGACAGCCACTACCGGTGCCGCCATGCTTCCCGAGGATTTCGTTACCACACTCTACCGTGTGCCCGCATTTGTGGATGTAGGGCTCAGGGTTTCCTATGCCGTCAATACCCGCCTGATGGTCTTTGTAGAGGGTAATAATCTTGCAAACAGTAAGATACAGTATTTTCTCAATTATGTGGAACCCGGCATCAACATTGGCGCCGGTATTTGCCTGAAGTTGTAAGAAATTTTGTATCTTTGTCCGTTATATAAATTTTTGACCCACGATGACAGATAAAGAAATGATTGAAGCGGAAAGAGAATATTCTGCGGACAGTATTCAAGTACTGGAGGGGCTCGAGGCCGTCCGGAAGCGTCCGTCGATGTACATCGGCGACATAGGACCCAGAGGTCTGCACCATCTGGTGTATGAGGTGGTGGACAATTCCATAGACGAGGCCCTGGCCGGCTTCTGCAAGAATATCGAAGTAACTATTCTGCCCGACAATTCCATACGCGTCAAGGACGACGGACGCGGTATTCCTACAGGTATTCACGAGAAGGAGGGACGTTCGGCCCTGGAAGTGGTCCTCACAGTCCTTCACGCCGGCGGCAAATTCAGCAAGGACAGCTACAAGGTATCCGGAGGTCTGCACGGAGTAGGCGTTTCGTGCGTCAATGCCTTGTCCGTATACCTGAAGGCCGAGGTGCACCGTGAGGGTAAAATATTCGTACAGGAGTACAGCAGGGGTGTCCCCAAGTATCCTGTCAAGGTAGTAGGCGAGTGCAATGATTCCGGTACCATCATCACTTTTACTCCTGACAGCGAGATATTCAAGATGACTACTGTATACGATGCCTCTGTGCTGGCTACCAGGCTTCGCGAGCTGGCCTATCTCAACAAGGGCATACATCTGGCCCTTGTCGACGAGAGGTCGCAGAAACCGGCGGAAGGCGTGGAGACTATGGACGATGATGACCGTGGCCCGGTACGTCAGGAGTTCTATTCGGAGCTGGGTCTGGTAGAGTTCGTGCAGTATCTCGACGGAACCCGGGAGAAGCTTACCGAAAAGCCTATCTCGCTTGAGACAGACAAGACAGGCATACCTATCGAGATAGCGATGCAGTACAATACCGGATTTTCCGAGAATATCCATTCATATGTCAACAACATCAACACGGTAGAGGGCGGTACGCACCTGACCGGTTTCCGACGCGGCCTGACTTCCACACTCAAGGCGTATGCGGAGAAAAACGGCTATCTGTCCAAGCTCAAATTCGATCTGGATGCCTCGGACTTCCGTGAGGGGTTGACAGCTGTGATATCGGTAAAGGTCGCAGAACCGCAGTTCGAAGGTCAGACCAAGACCAAGCTCGGCAACAGTGAAGTGGATGCAGCTGTCTCCCAAGCTACAAAGGCAGCACTCGAAACATATCTGGAGGAAAATCCGAAGGATGCCAAGAGCATCATCGACAAGGTAATCCTTGCAGCCACTGCCCGTCATGCGGCACGTAAGGCGAGGGAGCTGGTACAGCGCAAGACTGTAATGTCCGGGGCCGGACTTCCGGGCAAGCTGGCTGACTGTTCCAACAGGGACCCTGAGAAATGCGAGCTGTTCCTGGTCGAGGGAGACTCTGCGGGCGGAACCGCCAAGACAGGCCGTGACCGTACATACCAGGCAATCCTGCCTCTGCGAGGCAAGATCCTGAATGTGGAGAAGGCCATGGAACACAAGGTCCTGGAAAGCGAGACGATCCGCAACATATATACGGCACTGGGAGTAACCATCGGGACCGAGGATGATTCCAAGGCTGCCAATCTCGACAAACTCCGTTATCACAAGGTAATCATAATGACCGATGCGGATGTCGACGGGGCCCATATCGCCACCCTTATCCTGACATTCTTCTTCAGATACATGCCTGACATGATCAGAAACGGCTACGTCTATATCGCTGCACCTCCGCTGTACAAGGTCAAGAGCAAAAAGGGCAAGGAGGAAAAATACTGCTGGACCGAAGAAGAACGCATAGCAGCCATAGCCGAGATCGGCAAGGGCAATGAAGGCAGTATCTATGTCCAGCGCTATAAAGGTCTGGGAGAGATGAACGCCGAGCAGCTCAAGGAGACGACCATGGATCCTGCCACCCGTCTGCTCCGTCAGGTGACCATAGACAATGCAGCGGAAGCTGACCGTATCTTCTCCATGCTCATGGGAGACGAAGTGCCTCCACGCCGCGAATTCATAGAGATGAACGCAAAATACGCAAAAATCGACGCATAAATCATTTTAATCTACCAGTTATGGATATTTTTGACAGAATAAACAAAGACGAGGGAGGTCCATTGGGACAGTACCGCGCAAGAGGTCACGGATACTTTACTTTCCCCAAGCTGGAGGGTGAGATAGCTCCCAGAATGAGATTCAACGGGCACGAGGTTCTCTGCTGGAGTCTCAACAATTATCTGGGACTTGCCAACCATCCCGAAATCCGCAAAGTGGATGCCGAGGCAGCAGCACGCTGGGGCTTGGCATATCCGATGGGCTCCAGGATGATGTCAGGGCAGACATCCCTGCACGAAAGACTTGAGAGGGAGCTTGCGGAATTCGAGCAGAAAGAGGATGCATTCCTGTTCAACTTCGGTTACCAGGGTATCGTATCCACAATCGACGCCCTTGTCAACCGTCATGATGTCATCGTATATGATTCTGAGGCCCATGCCTGTCTGATCGACGGATGCCGCCTGCATATGGGCAAGAGGATGGTATATCCCCACAACGACATCGAGAAATGCGAGAAGACCATACAGCGTGCTCTCAAGGTGTGCGAGGAGACAGGCGGCGGAGTGCTGCTGATTACCGAGGGCGTGTACGGAATGACAGGTGCTCTCGGTATCCTGGACCAGATCGTGGCCCTAAAGAAGAAATACCAGTTCCGTATCCTCATCGACGATGCCCACGGTTTCGGTGTGATGGGCCCTCACGGACGCGGAACATCCGAGCACTTCGGCGTGATGGACGGTATAGACCTGTATATCGGCGCATATGCCAAATCGATGGCAATCATAGGCGGTTTCGTGGCCGGTCCGAAGTCCATCATCAACTATCTGCGCTACAACCTTCGTTCCCAGATATATGCAAAGTCCCTTCCTATGGCCATCGTGGAAGGCTGTCTCAAGAGACTTGAGATCATCCGCGGACCTGAGGGAGACCGTCTCCGCGAGAAACTGTGGACGGTGACAAGGGCTCTGCAGAACGGTTTCAGGGAGAGAGGCTTCGACATAGGCCTTGCCCAGGCTTGCGTAACCCCTGTGTTTATCCATGGAACAGTGCCTCAGGCCACCAACATGCTCGTGGACCTCAGGGAGAACTACAATCTCTTCTGCTCGGTAGTGGTATATCCTGTTGTTCCTAAGGGCGTGATCATGTTCAGGATAATTCCTACGGCAGCGCATTCCCTCGAGGACGTAGAGTACACTCTCAATGCATTCTCGGAGGCCAAGAAGAAACTCGATGCAGGACTGTACGACGGAGACAATATTCAGGACAAGGCTATAGACTAAAGCAGTCATGGCCGGAGACCTGCGAATCCAGACTCATTGAAGCTCTCCGCCCCCGGACGGGGAGCTTCCTTTTTATATAAGCGAAACGACAATCAGATGGAACAGAGTAATTTCCTTAAGGATCCAAGAATTTATATATCCCTGCTGATAGTACTTATATTGACAGTACTGCTTTTTCCTGAGGAGGGCAAGTTCAAGTACAGCTATCAGGTGGGGCGTCCATGGGTTTACGAGACCCTGCTGTCACCCATAGATTTCCCTATACTCAAGACAGAACAGGAGCTGCTGCAGGAGAAGGAGGAGAAGGCGTCCCGTGTAATTCCGTACTTCGAGTATGACAATGCAGTGGCAAACGTACAGGTTCAGAAACTCAGAAGCCTGCAGAGCCGTGACAGCGTCAATGACCACCTGCTGTATTTTATCGTGGAGTCCCTTTACAAGATGTATTCAGTGGGTATACTGCCTGAAATGGAAGAGGTTCCCACAAGCGGTACCATCGTAGTCCAGAAAGACAAACGGGCTCAGGAAATACCTGTTACGGAAGTGTTCACGCCCAAAAAGGCGGAAGGGTACATGAAATACTATCTTTCCATCAGTTTTCCGGACAACAACCCCGACTCACTCTATGCGGCTTATCGTATTGGGGACTTCATAGCTCCTAACCTTGTGTATGACCAGAGCCGTACGGATCTTTTCCACAAGGAGGCAGTGGACTATATTTCGCCTACCAAGGGTATGGTCTATGCAGGTCAGCTTATCGTATCCGAAGGAGAGATTGTCACGACGGAGATAGAGCAGATGCTGGACTCCTTCAAAAAGGAATATGAATTGAGTTACGGTTATGCCGAGTCTCCCTTCGGTCTAAGGACAGGACATTTCATCCTTTGCCTGCTGATCGTAGCGTCCCTTTTTGCCGTCATCTACTTTACCAGAAAGGAGATTATCGAGCACAGGAAGTCCCTGTATTTCATCCTGACTCTGTATGTACTCCTTTGTGCCCTGACCATGCTGATTCACGGCTTCGGGATGGACAATCTGTATATTGTCCCTTATTCCGTGTTTGCCATCTACCTCATGATATTCTTCAAGCGCAGGTATGTCTTCCCCATATATACCGTAATGCTTCTGTCCCTTCTGTTCCAGACAGACAGCGGTGTAGAGCTGTATATGATGAACCTGACAGGAGGTATCATAGCGATAATCACCTTCAAGTATTTCAACAAGGGATGGGCCCAGTTCCTTAACTCCGTGTTCATTTTTGTCGGAATGTTTTTGGTCTATATCGGGTTCCTGCTGTCCGGAGACGGTACCCTTTCCCTGTTCAATACGAGAGACATCTTCCGTATAGCAGTCAATTCCCTGCTGGTGGTGGCCGCCTATCCCGTGGCATTCATATTCGAGAGGATGTTTTCACTGGTTTCGCATTTCCGTCTGCTGGACCTTTCCGATACCAACAACAAGCTTTTGAGGGAATTGTCCCAGAAGGCTCCTGGAACCTTCCAGCATTCACTGCAGGTCGCCAATCTTGCCGCCGAGGCGGCACGTGAGATCGGTGCCGATATGATTCTGACCAGAGTAGGGGCTCTGTACCACGATATAGGCAAGATGAAGAATCCCCAGTGTTTCGTGGAAAATGCACCGGCCGGTTTCAACTACCACAAGGGACTCTCGCCGGAGGAAAGTGCCCAGCAGATTATCCGTCACGTGGATGACGGGGTCGAGATTGCCCGCAAGCACAAGCTTCCGGAGGAGGTCATAGATTTTATAAGGACCCATCATGCGAGGTCACTGACTTTCTATTTCTATGCCCAATACTGCAATGCAGGTGGTAATCCTGACAACAAGGAACCTTTCATGTATCATGGCGAGTATCCAAGGACCAAGGAACAGGTGATAGTGCTGATGGCTGATGCCGTGGAAGCCGCATCCCGCTCGCTCAAGGACTATACTGCCGAGAGCATATCCAATCTGGTCGAGTCCATAATAAGCAAGCGCCTGTCGGATTCGCAGCTGGTCGAGGCAGACATTTCGATCAAGGAGATAGAGATCGTAAAGAGGATGTTCAAAGAGCGTCTGGAGCAGGTATACCATGAGCGTATCGCCTATCCGACAATAAAATAAAACCGGTGTAGTGCCGGTTGGCGCCGATGTGGTCCAGGTGTAGTGCCGGTCTGTACATGTCGATACATGTCTATACATGTCGGTGCATGTCGGTACGGGTCGGTACAGGTCGGTGCCGATGTGCAGCCGGTTAAAATAGTACCGGGCGTGTACGCTCCCGAGTATATCATGCTTCGCAATTGAGTTATCAGCCTTCGCCACATACTGTAGCGTCTCGGCAATTGCAAACAAAGTTTGCATTGCTCCCGGCTTCTGCGCAATTTGGCTTCGCCACATATACTGTGGCGTCTCGGCAATTGCAAACAAAGTTTGCATTGCTCTCGACTTCTGCGTATATTTGCACCTGCAAATGGGGATGTTTTGGTTTTGACAGCACAAGACATCGGACTGTAAGCATACCGGGGTTGGCAACCCACCTCGTTATCAAGGTTCCAAAGCCATAACTGGCAACAACAACTATGCACTCGCTGCGTAAGTAAACCAGGTTTACTACCTTAATCGCGGTCGCCCAGGGCGATAGCGACGAGTATCCCGTCAGGCTTTCCGCCGGCTCTGCCTGACATATGGGGTATCATTCAAGCCGGATGCGGCCATGGACTCCCTTAAAGTGGCTTAAGACTCAGGGGATAAGGATCCGGTAGCGTGTCCGTCCGCAGCCGTTTCACGAAAACCAAAGGCGGAATAAGTATGTAGAAAGCACTCTGGTGCTGTGTTTGGACGGCGGTTCGAGTCCGCCCATCTCCACGACAATGAATGTAAGTATCTGTAGAAGAGGCTGCTGGAAAAAGTAGGGACTAAAACGGGTACTAAAACTCAGAGGCCGCCTTGAAAATCTAATGACAAGACGGCTTTACTTATGCAAATTTAGTGAATAACTCCTTCCTGCAATGTCCGCACAGGAACTTCCCCGCAACTGGAAACATCAGCTGCGCCACACGGCCTGACAGGTACTGCACCTTCTCCCCGAACGGGTCGAGCACGAAGCACCGCGCGACATGCTTGACAAGATGTCCCTTCTCATGATCCCACGAGTTCATGAACTCCTCCGGTGACGAAGTACTGGAGATAACCATGACGCTCCTGCGCAAAGGAAAGGAGGAGTACGTCAGGCCCGTGTTCCTGTCGTCTTTCACAAGGATGGCCCACGCATCGCGAAGGCTGTCACCGGAGCATCCCACCGCGGTAAGCTCCTCCATGACCTCGCGCGTCCACCTGCGGCTCACGCAGTAGAATACCGTCACGCACCAGTCATACTCCTCGATATATAAGTCCTGTCGTATCATGGCTACATCATCTCATCCCACATAACCGGGTTGCCGGAGCCGATGCAGTCAGCAAGGAAGCGGGTAAGCGGCAGTCCGTCATATCCGTCAACATCATCCATGTACAGCTTTACGTGCTGACACAGATGCGCCTCATCAGCAAGCGACTTCTTGTAGAAGTCGGCCTTAAACATGTTAGCTACGTACACGCAGTCGTAGCCCTTGTCATTCTCTATCGTCACGCCGTTGCGTCTGAGCATGTCGTCTACCTCCTGCTTGGTCCATGGCTCCAGCCTCTTTTTCTTTCCCGGCGCGGCAGGGTCGGAGACCATCATGCACGATACCGCCCAGTCGCACATCTTCTTTGAGAAATGCCATCCGTAGGCCCCGAGGTACTCCCTCATGCCCGACGGCATATTGTCATAGTTGTCAAGTCTTGTCATAATGTAATAGCATTTATTCTTATAAATAGGAAAAGAGGGGATGCCGCGCACCCCCTCGTACCGCTACATGAAGCGTCCGTCAGCGCGTCTGCGGTACCTGCGCTCGCCCATGTCCCCATAGGGGTCGGACTCACGCATGCCCATCACGCGGGGAGGGAACTGAGGGTACATCCTCATGTCCATGCCGTCGCCGTCACGGAATCCCATGTCCCCGTGCCCGTCCATGTCGCGCATGGACTGCACGCGCATCATGGCGTCGCCGTAGCCTTTCTCGTAACCGGCCCTGTACGCCTCTTCGGCAGAGCCGTCCCGTCCGCCGAAGTCGAAGTCGCGTCCGGTATCAAGTCTTTTCCAGTAACCCATAATCAGTTTGTCTTCTTTGCGGAAGTCCTTCCCGCCGTCTCCGAACCCTGAAGCTGCTCCATGAGCCTTCGGTTGGCCTCCATGAGCTCAGAGAGACCGGAGGTGAGGCTGCTTATCTGCGAGCGCATCTCTGCCATCTCCCTCTCCTGCTTCTGCCTTTCGGCATACTCGGGATTGAGTTCTGACAGCATCCTGTCGCACGCCTGGACTATGCCCCTGTGCATATCGACACTGCCTATGATGCCCTCGCTCTTCGAGCGCATGGAGTTGACCTCCGCGTTCATGGCGTCACGGGACGCGGTGATCACCACGTTGCCGTCCTTGAAGCTGTCCGCAATCTCGAGGTTGGAGGGTATGCCCTGGAACGTAACGTTCTGTCCGTTCACTGCAACGGTGATATCAACCACCGTCTCGATGCCGGGAATCTGTCCGACCGGACCGGGAACAGGGTACTTGGGTTTAGGCCCTACTATGCTTACAACTGAACCTGTCTCCAGGTACGGGTTGCTGTCCTTGTGGAGTATGTATATCTGAGTATTCTGTCTTAAGTTCTGAAACATGGCGGGTTGGATTTCCTAAGTTTGTAATTCCGTTATTTTGCGGCCTTTGCCTTGGCTGCATCCTGTGTCTCCGCAGAGACTGTCGCTGCGGCGGTGGCCTTGTATCCTCCGCTCACGAGGAACACCTGGTTGGTGTACCTGTTGTAGTGGATGAAGTACACGCCCGTCCCGGCGAGGTTGCCCACGGTGACCGCCTCCCCGTTGTATGTGACGAGAGGACGGGTATCGCCGTTGGTCCCGATGAGCACGGGAAGCGTGGTCGTGGTGCCGGCAGGAATGGCCGTGCGCAGGTCGATGAAGAATCCTCCCACGTAGTCGCGTCCGTAGTAGGCGTGGTTGGGCAGCTCGAGGGTCACGCTGTCAGTGCCCACGGTGACGCTGACCACCGGGAGGGTGTTGGGGTTGTTCCTGCCCAGAGCAGGGAAGAGGAACGGAAGTCCGGGAAATAATCTGTCAAACATAATGACCTCCTTTTTCCCTCCGTTTAACCCCAATAACCGTTATTGCATCCGCATCCGTAGCCGTAGCCGGCGAAGTTGCCTGCTGCCGCGCCGTAGGCCGCTGCACGGTAGGCATCAAGGTTGACCCCCACGATGTTGGGCCATTGTACAGGAACGGTGTTGGGCATCTTGCACTTGATTCCGTCAACATCGGACTGCAATGCGTTCAGGGCGGCAGCCAGAGGGGCTATCTGCTGTCCGACATTGCTGAGGATGGTGGCGTTCTGGTTACGCTGCGATATCTCCGCCTGAAGTGTGGCCTTCTCTGTGGTGAGGGCTGCAATCTTGTCCTGAAGCGCCTGGTTCTCCATGGCGTCCAGCTTGGCGAGGATAGCCTGTGTGTTGGCAGACGCGCCGTCCCTCAGAGAGAGGGTGTTGGCGTTCATCGTGTTTGTCAGGGTGTTCACGTCCTGGCAGTTCTGGAGGCGTGTCTCGGCTCCCTGGCGCTCCACGGCCTGGAGAATGTTGCAGCAGCAGGTGGAGAGCTGGTTGATCACGCCGCTGTTGCCGGACTGCACTGCGTTGATGATCTGCTGTCCTGTGAGTCCGAGAGTGCTCTGGATGTTGCACAGAGCCGACTCGACCTGCTGGAACGAGCAGTTGAGTGACGAGGCGATGCCGCTTATGGCCTCCCGGTTGCCCTGGATGGCCTGCATGAGCAGTTCGCGCCCGGCGTTGCCTGCCAGCTCTGCGGGCAGGGAGCCGTTGCGTCCGCCTCCGAAACCGAATCCGCCGTTGCCGTTCCATCCGAAGATGGACGCCACTATGGCGAGGTAGATTACACCCCAGATGCCGTCCTGCCCGAAGCCGTTGCCGTTACGGTTCTGCGAGAGCAGTGCGGCGGCGAGGTTGCTGTCAAGGCCTCCTGTGGGAGCGCCTTCGTAGATGTAAGTAGGGTACATGATGCTATGAGTTTTAAGAGTCACGGTCAACATTGACCGCACTGCAAAGGTCATAACATCACAAAGGATTATCAATCAGATTATTCCAAGGTTGTGCGTCACTCTTGCCAGCATTATGCCGAGAATCCTCCTGTCTCTTGCGCGGTCATTGAACCGGGCCACGGCGTAGTTGACCGTCCTGCGGCACAGTCCCGTTCTGGAGGCTATCACGGACGGGTACAGGCCCTGCCTGTAAAGGATGTGGACGAGCAGGTAGCGTGCGTCCACCGTGCTCTCGTCATGTTTGCCGGACAGGATGTCCTCCCGGCTTACTCCTGTCTCCGCACATACGGCATTAATAGTTCGGGCAAAAATCTCTTCCATTTCTTTACTTTTAAAGTTTTGTTTGTAACTTTGCCCTTGCCAATCTACAATAAAAGCATAAGATACAGCGAGGGCCTTTAGCCTCCGGCAGCTGTGTCTTATGCACATGAAATTTATTGTAGATTGGCGTTTACTATAAATATGTCGGAGGCTTTTATTACCATCCCATCCTCATCGGAAGCCCCGAATACGTCAGGGCAAGCAGCGCGGAGTCGCGCACGTCCTGATTGCAGCGGGCAAGGGGAGGAAGGCCCGAGCCTTGCAGCAGGGAGTCCATCTCCTCTTTCGTAATCTTCCCCTCCCGTCCCCTCCAGCACTTCTTAAGCGGATGCACGACCTCATGCTGAATGCCCCAGTGCTCCAGCATCTCGACAATCTTACGGCCCGTCTCGTGGTTCGCCCCCACGTTCTTGGCTATCCTCTCCCCTCCCTTGCCGCGTGCATAGTGGTAGTTGCTCTTTGCGACAAGCCAGCCTCCCTCGACAATGACCCTGCACGGGACAGACCACAGAGACACATCGCGCAGCATCTCCAGCAGTTCGGGGAACGGCATGGCCCGTGCCTCCACACTCCGCTTGGGGATGTCAAGCACGGCGACACCGGAGGCCTTCACATCGGGGTCTATGGCTATTATCACGTCTGTCCTCATTCCTCTATCGGTATTACATCTCCCAATGATTTTCCTTCATAGACCTCCTTGTAGAGCTTGCTCTTGCGGAACTCCTCGAATCTTCTCCGTATGTCATTCATGTGGTCTATGTCCGGCATCCTGCATTTGCGGATATTGAGGTCTATCTGATACAGCCCCGGCTCCAGCGGATTCTCCGCAAAGGCGTCCGCGATCCGGCGCAGCACCTCCTTACAGAAGCCGTCCTCGCTGAGGTGCAGGTCTCTGTTGTCTATCATAAGTTTCCTTATCATATCACTTTCCTCCATTTTAAAATCCCCAGTACAACAAGCAATACCGCCGCTCCGAGCAGGATATAACCTCCGGACATCATCGCTTTCTGCCAGCCGCTCAGTTCCCTCTCTACCTCCACCACCTCCGTGCTGCCAGTCCTTATCACCGTGTCGCGGTACTCCACCCTGTCCTTGTAGATAACCTCGATTTCGGGCTTGTAGGCGGGGTTTGAGTAGAGGGAATGGGTAAGTACACCTCCGCTCACCGAAGCCTCGGAAATGGCTGTTTTTATGCGCAATACGGACATGGTGTCGCGGGTCTGCACATGCACCGAGTCCTGCGGCAGGGTCACTTCCACGGTGTCGCGCACCAGCCGTTCGACAATCTCCGTGCGTACCTGCGTCACGGTGTCCCGCTGGACGGGGTAGATTTTAGGTGAGCAGCCGCTGATTATCAGCAGGATTGTCGATAACAGTGTTAATAATTTTACATATTTTTCCATTTTTATAAACTTTTTTTGCACAAATAGGCTATATTTGCAGCGTTAATACAAGGCTTACTCACGGGCAACACCTTCTTTTCCCAAAGGCTTGCTCCACGTATGTAACCCGAAATTAAGGCCCCGTAAATCCCAATGCGGGGCTTTTTTATTAATCAGACTCCGCAAGGAGTCAAAGGCGAAAAGGAGGTGTTGTGTATGGGAAAGCCTTGTATTAACTCCAAAAACGGAAAGACCGGACATTATATCTTCCGCCGCTATATCACCCGCAATGGTGTGAGGATTTATCCGCGAAAGGGAAAAGCGCTTAAATTCTGGGTAGAGGATTAAGGTTCTGTCCGCCTCGTTCACGGGCATCACTATGGGAGGTGAGGCCCGTGTTTGTTTCGGGGAGCAGCCCGCGATGATGAGGGCTGAAAGTATGATGATTGCTTGCTTCATAATCCTTTTGTCGCTATATTTGTGGCATGATTCATAATTTAGCAAAAGTTAACTGATGCCCCTCGGCCGTGAGGCTCAGGGGTTTTTCTTATGCCTGCGGGGACTCCAGAGCGGCAATCCTCGACAGCAGTTCGTTTATCGCCCCGACAACCGTCTTGTCAGTGGTCTGCAAGGCCTCGTCCGTCTTGTTCTGCTTAGCAGACAAGGACTCCTCTATGCTCTCAGCCGCCTGATTGGCAGCCTGAGCAGCAGCATTGGCCTCTTGTGTCGCGGTCTGCGCCTCCTGCTTTAACTGACTGAACTCAGTCTGCCTTGTCTGCTCCGCAGCGGCTCTCTGCTCCTCTGCGGTGACACGGCCCTGCTCAGCCGTGCTGACTTCGGTATTGGTCTGGCTCGCGGCCTGCGCCGCGCTGTTGGCCTCCTCAGCAGCAGAACCTGCCGCCCCAGCTGCTTCCGTAGCTCTCACAGCCGCCTCCTCCGCGGCGGTCTTCGCCAAACCTGCATCCACAGCCGCCTGACCTGCCCCGTCCGCAGCATCATTCGCGGATGATGCGGCCTCCGCGGCTGTCTCCGCAGCCTTGTCTGCACCGGCGGCGGCCTCAGTTGCCGCATCAGCCGCAGTTTTAGCAGCCGCCGCGGCATCAACGGCAGGTTTCTTAATCTCCTCTATCTGCTCCGGGGTGAAGTCGTCGTAGGTGAACGGCTCGCCTGCGGGTATCCCTAAATTCACCTTGTACCTCGGGTTGCCGGACTCATCCTCACCGTTCCGCACCACATCGGCGGTGGCCTCAGTGCCCGGCTCCAGCGTCACCGTATCCCCAGCCTCAATCACGGGTGTCCTGCCCGGAGCGGGGAGCACGATGTCCGTGTCCACGAACACGTCAAACGGCCCGTCGTCATCGTCCGCCTGACACGAGCAGGAGACAAGGCGCAGCACGTCGCACTTGTCGATGGTGAACATATCCTCCTTGCCCTCGTTCTCAATCAATGTGAAAGTGAACGTGCTCGGGCCTTTTTGGTCCTTGCCCAAGTAAGTCCATTTGAGGACGTTATCCTCAATGGTGTAGCCGGTCACCTCTATCGTCTGCGAGGTGCCCCTCATCAGGAGCCTCAGCTCCTTGCCCGCGAAGTCCTCCGGAGTGCCGTCACGGAGTATCCTCCACTGGATGTTGATGTCGTTTCCGACCCTCAGTTTGTACATTGTCTTTCTGTTTTAGTTTGTAATCCTTGTCGGGCCGCTTCCTGCGGCGCGGTATGCGGCGTCCTACCATTGCCCGAGTATCCTCAGTGCCCTCACGTACAACTGCTGCCTGTCCTCGTAGCCGTTGTAGCCGCCGTTGATGACCTTGGTCTGACCCCTAAGGTCGTCGTTGTCGGCATAGGCATTGAGGTCATGCACGTCCCAGAACCACAGCGAGGACTTGACAGCCCACTCCGGCTCGGAGAGCAGCTGCGGCTGCGACTCGAGGTCGATGCCCAGCCACTCCCCACACCTGCGGTAGTTGTACCTCCCCGTGACCATGATGAGTCCTCTTCCCTTGTAGCGCACTCCGTCACCCCTATGGACGTTGCCCAAGTCCGTGCGTCCCTCGTACGCCTTACCCGAGGCTATCTCCTCAAGGTACCTCAGCCGCCCGCTCTCGTGCCCCACCTGTGCGAGGTAGGACGCGGTGCGGAAGGCGTTCGCGTCTATGCCGGCCTGCGGCCAGAGGCGGAGCATCCACTCTATCAGCGATGATGTCCGCCCGCTGTCCTTAATGCCGTAGAGGCCCAGTATCCGTTCCTTGTCTATCCGCACCATATCAGTCCTCCTTTCCGGGTCTTTTCATATCCTCCGGGGTCAGTATCGCGTCGGGATGGTCCTTCGTGTACTCTCCCCTGAGTATGTTGCGCAGCCTGCACTTGTCGTTGGGGTTGAGCCGCTGGAGGCAGTTGTCGTCCGGCTGGAGGCACACATGCTTCTCGGCCTCCTTGAGCTGAAGCCTTAGGCTGTTGTTCTCGTTGATGAGATCAAGCCGCTCGCTCTCCAGCTGGTGCACCTTGTCGTAAAGGTCGTCCACCTTCTTGTTCAGCTCCGTGATTTCATCCTGCATCCTGTGGTGCTCCTTGGCCCATGAACTCTGCGCCACATCGAAGGCGTTGGCCTCGGTGATTTTTCTGTTGCTCTTGCGGTTGAGCAGGAACTTTATCAGCTCCAGCCCTCCGAGAGCAGTTACGATGGTGGCCGCGGCCGTAATGGTTCCTGCCCAGTCCATAGCCTATTCCTCCTTTTTCCTCCGGCTGTACACTATGACCAGAGCGGCCATCAGCACCGCATCGGCCATGGCGGCCCAGCCTACAAATGACTCGAATCCGTTTGAAGCCCCCTCCTTGGCGCAGATACCCGCGATGAAGGGGATGATGATCATCACCATTATTGCCGCAACCTTGCAGCATTTTTTCATTGCCTCTTTAAAACTCATAGCTTTGCTTTTTTAGATTATCACTCCGTTGTCTCCGGCTGCTCTGGGGCATCCTCAGGGGCAGTCCACAATTTGCCGAACAGCAGCCTCTCGGCCCAGTCGGGCAGAGGGTCGTGTCCGTCCTTGCTTGGGTTCTCGTCGCGCAGGGCGAACCACGCGGCGCAGTCGATGGGCTTGATGTCGAGGGTGACGTCGTCCTCCCTGAGCTGCTGCCTCAGTCCGGAGAGGGTGCCCAGCTTCGCGGTCATGCCGTCCAGCTCCGCAGCCTCTTCCTCGGTGAGGTCTATCTTGTTTCGCAGCTCATTAAGTCTCCTGTCAAACGCCTTCGGGTCGTCTATGCCGCACTCGGGCAGCAGCGCACGCTCCTTCTTCTCCAGTTCCTCAGCCGCCTTTACAAGGGCGTCCTTGAAGCTGAATATGCGGAAACGGGACTTCGTGTCAAGGGTCTTGGCGCTTACTGCGTGCGCCCCTACACTCACGAGAGCGAGTATCTCGCCTGCCTTCATTGTCATCTTCATGGCCTACTCCTCCGGATAGTGTGCGGTTACTGATGTGATGAACTCATTGAGCGACGCGGATGCGTCCTCGATGAGCGAGGAGGGGCCGTTGATGCTCATGGTAGGCTCCGAGCCGGGGTTCGGCTCATAGCTGAAGTATACATACCTTCCTCCATCGCTATCGGAGATGTTGCCGTCCAGCTTTACGTTGTTGTTCGAGTCCACGGTCACTTCCGCGGAGATGCTGATTGTGCCCGACTGGGCCGACGCGCGCTCTAAGGTGCGCCTGTTCGAGTAGTTAATCTGTAACATAACTTTTGGTTTTAAATGTTTTAAAATGTTAGTGTTATCCTATCGGTATCGCGGGTATGTCCGTCGACGACGCCCCGATGCTGCCTCCCACCCACGTTATCTCGCCCTCGAACTCGTGCTCCGTGCCGTCATCGTCGAGGCAGACCACACTCCATGGCTTTGTCCTGTCGAGGGCGTAGTACACGCCGTTGCCCGCGTCATAGTACTTAGTGCCGCTGTACTGAGTCATGAGTGCGCGTGTGCGGTACACCTGTGTCACGGACTTGCTGTATGACGGGGATGCGGCGGTGAGTTCGGCATCTATGTTGAGGCTGCTGCCTATGTTGGTCGAGTGCGGCACGGTGTTGCCTTCGCGGTCGGTTATCACCGTGCCGTCATACCTCGCGCCTATCGACCCCGGTACCGGTACGGACACACCGACAAGCACCCTTATCCGCGGGTACGCCTCGTGCCATGCCCCGGTGCGGGCGTACAGCTCGAACGTGCGGTAGGTGTTGCTCGGCCTGTCGGTTTCCGTGGCCGCATCAGTTATCCTCAGCCCTATCACCAGCTGTGTCACGGGGTCTGTCAGCTGCTTGTACCACTGCGCCTTGCCCTGCGCGTTGACGTATATCGCCCTCATCGCCCACTCGTCCCCGAGATACAGAGCCTGCGAGGGGGACCAGTACCATCCGGCGGCCTGCGGGACGGACATCTGCGGGTAGTCGCGCACCAGGCCCTTGTAGAATGTCGCGGCCTGCGCGGGCACGGTGTTGGGTATCCCCGACAACGCCTCAAGCAGGTCAAGCTCGTCCTCGTACAGGTCGGTGGACGACACTGCGGCTGCGGAGATGTCCTTGAGCACCGACGGCTCGTCCGCGCTGTAGTGCCATTCGGGACGGCCCTGCGAAGCCTCCCACAGCACCCGCCGCCCTGCCGAGATGCCCCTGTCGAGCGACATCGTGCCCTCGTCATTGACGGCGGTGACGTTGACATTGAGGGCGTCGCCCTGCGACACCTGCTCCGTAGGGTTGCTCGACGCGTCATAGTACCTGACACGGAACGTGCGCGAGGAACGCGCGGGCACCGCGCCGAGGCCGTACAGCATGAGCGGCGTGCCCCCTTTCGTCAGCTTCCACTGGGAGCTGTCGGTCATGGCGTAGAATGACGACTTCACCGTGATGTCAAGGACTATCACGTTCGCGAACAGGCTCAGCGGACTGACATACTGCACCTCCGCGAGGGTGTTAAGGCCCGCGTCGTTGAGTATGCGGTACTCCTTGCCTTCGTACTCCATTCTCATTCCGGAGCGGCGCTCGGCGATGTTGTGGAACTTCTCGTTCGCCCCGGACACCTCCACCGCTCCGAGGAATCCCCCGGCATGGTCTATGAGGAGGTCGAGGTGGAAGATGGACTTTATCGCGTCCCTCATCCCGTCAGCCGTGGTGGAGTAGCCGCCCGAAGCCTGCGTGCCGGAAAGGAAGCGTGCCACATAGGACAGGTACTGTACCGCGTCCCGTGTCAGGACGGCCTTGACGAAGTTGCCGTCCCCCGATATAACGTATGCGCTTGATGGTGCTTTCATATCATTTGTGTTTATACAAGTACAAGGTTCATCAATTTACTTTAGTTTAACTGTGCCATTTTCAATTTATTATAAGTCCTAAATCCGTCCAGGCGTCCGATACGCTGTCCACTTCCTCGCCTGACGTGTTGAAGTAGTGGTATGTCCCTGCGTAAAGGTATCCCACGCACGCCTCGTAGCTGTTCTGCTCGTTCACCGGCACTGACACGGCGACGGACAGCGTGCCCGTCACGACGCCGTGCGCCACGACGCTCAGGGTCCGGTTGACCTGCGGGTCGCCGACCAGTACCGCCGACTTCGGCTTGCACAGGATGAACAGCCCAACGGTCGCGGCGACGTCGGTGTTGTTCTGTATGCTGTATCGAATACTGAGCGACGTTATCACCGAGTTCGAGGAGTTGTAGCCCCTCGAGAAACCGGAGAAGCTGACCGTAAGCCATGCGCTGATGACATTGACCTTCGAGTAGCCTCCGGGGATGAGGAGATAGTAGTACGCACCTCCCGCCGCGTTGGCGGACGGGGCGTTGGTTATCATCACCAGCAGCTCGTACTCGCCGAGCGTGCTGAGCGTCCTAGTAGTGTCGAAGGACTGGTCGGCGGACATGAGCCGCTCCATCGTCACGCTCTCTGCCGTGGAGTTGCGCCCCTTGATTGTCGCCACGGCCCATTTCATCGAGGCCCAGTTGTTGTCTCCTCCCAGTGCGTCCTTGAAATCGCTCAGGCCCAGCCCTCCGTTGCGCCTTATGCGCATGAGGTGATCGAGGTAGAACAGCTCCTTTATTGCCGCTGCCAGGCCGGCATCGGTGGTGGAGTAGCCTCCGGCATCTGTTGTGCCTTTCAGGAACCTGGCGACATAGTTGTTAAGTACCGTACCTGATTTGCGGACTACTTCGACAACCAGGATATTGTTTATTTGTGCGTATGCTGATCTCGGTGCTTTCATATCATGACATTTTTATTTGTTTGGGCTAGGAGACACTCCTGATCCAGCCGATGCTATCAGGCCTAGGACAGTCCATGCCTGGCTTTGTGACACTTCACCGCCTCCAGTGACTTTATACCAGTGTACCGTGCCGGAAAGGATGTATCCGCAAGCAACCTCGTAACTGTTTTCAGCGGTGACAGATATGTTTACGGCTTTTGTTGCAGTTGCAGTCAGGGTCTGCGATGCCAGCACGCGGTAGCTGCCGCTGGCGGATGGTGTCCCGCTTATGGCCGCACCCTTTGGTCTCGTGATGATAAACACGCTTACAACAATGCCTTGATCGGAATGGTTGGTGATGCCGAAGGAGAATTTGAGTTGTGACAGGATAGTGCCTGTCGCATTGTATCCCTTTTGGAATGATACACGCCAGAAGTCCACCCACGAAGTTATGACCTTCAGGGATGTGTATCCGCCAGGAATGAGCATGTAGTAATATGCCCCTCCTGTCTGGTTCGGCGTTGTCGCGTTGGTGATCATCACGACAATGTCGAATGTACCAGTAGCTGATAATGCAAAGCTGCGGTTGACGTTTGATGTCACAGGCCCCAGCAGCGTCATCGTAATTTTTTCCGAAGTGGTGCCACGGTATTGCACCAGGGCTATCGCCCACTGCATGCTGCTCCATGCCGTGCTGCCGCCTATCGAGGCCTTGAAGTCCTCGAGGCCCAGGCCTCCGTCTTTTGCTGCGGCACTGAGGCTGAGAGGTATGCCGCTTCCGGCCAGTACGGTACCCGTAGGCAGTGACAGACTGCACGGCGGAAGTGCCGCATGGTTGTATCCTGCAAAGTCGCCGAGACGGCACACGCCGCTTGTAGGCCTGTCATAGTGCCAGTCGGCATCCCCGGCAATGGCCTGTTCCACCAACGCGGAGATGGATGTGCCGGAGATGAAACCTGTCTTGTCAAAACCCCAGTTGACCGTCACGGCAGATGCCATCTGTTCGTAAAGCGCCCGGCTGGTTATGTCGGTGCGTGACGATATGACCGGCTTGTACCGCGCCCATTTGTTGATTCTGCTGCTCCGGCAGAGCGAGGCCAGGTCGTAGGCACTCTCGCCCAGAACGGTGCGTACATCCGTAATGCTTACAGGCTCGACGATGGTAGTTCCGTTTACGCTCATGCCGCAAGGCCCCTCCTTAGCCGTGAAATCTCGTCCTCCAGCGCTCTGACCTTGTTCCGGAGTGTCGTCAGTTCACTTGTATGCTCCTGCACCGCTCCGGCAATCAGGTTTATATAGTCCGGAGACAGATAGTTAAGTGCGCCATAGCCCTCGTACATGTAGCACATGGAGGGTATTACAGGTTTTACAGATTCGTAGATCAGACCGGTGTGGATCTCCTTGTCCCTCTTGAGGATGTCGTTATATCTGTAGTCTACCACTCTCCCTAGGGATTGCAGCTTCTCTGAATACGAGCTGTGCCAGACTATGTCCTTCAGTGCCCTGGACGAACTCGAATAGGCTATAACGTTCTGCTCTCCCGTAATGGTACCGCCTATCAGTATTGATCCTTTGCAGTATATGCCATTGCTCGGGACTTTCGTATAGTCAGCCCATGCGTTGCTCACCAGCAGGTTGCCGACGTTAACTCCGCGTGCGGTTCCCCCGCCAGCAGTAATCCTGTTGTCACCACTGATATACCAGCCGTAGTCGTCCGTGCTTCCGATTGTGATGCCCGCGGTGGCTCGTATCTTGCCGGATACGTCCAGTTTATAGGCCGGAGAGGCGGTGCCGATGCCGACGTTTCCGTTGAAGTAATTTGTGCTCCCTATTTTAGCCCATGTAGTACCGCCTCCATTACTGTAGAAATTAAATACTTGCTCATAGAAATCAGTATGGTCTATGTTATGATAGCCAAGATTAAGCCTGTGGTATTTCCCATAGGTAGCATTTGATTCATCGCTTGCGCCGTACTTGAACTGACCTACGCCCGTGAAATTACCCACCCCAGTCATGTCCCCGCTTACGTTCTGGGTGCCATCGAAGGATTGCCCCCAGAGGGTGCGGGAGGTCTGAAGTTTGGTGGCGGAGGTCGCGTTGCCGGAGAGAGCACCGGAGAAAGTTGTGCCGTAAACCGTCTTGTTGAAATGCACCGTGCCATCCGATACCTTTATATAATGTGCCCAGTCCGTTCCGTTGACCGTCCTCTCGGAGTAGAACCCAAAAAAACCAACCTGGTCGCTCGCGCCGTGGCCGAGATTCCATACGTCACCGGCATCTGTCTTACCCCATATAACGGGATGATATAAATTGCCGTTGGTAGAAGATGCGCCGTTTGTCATTATCGGAGCCTGCGTCTTTCCGTCTAGCCACGTCCCGCCCATAGACTTCAACGTCAGGTTTCCGGTCATGGTACCTCCGGACTTCAAAAGGAAGCTGCTCGCCTGATACCCGTCCAGCAAATCCGCGTCAAGCCCGCTGCCGCTGCCGTCGTTGCCTGCATCCCACACAACATAGCCGCCTCGATAAGCAAGCCCATTATCCCTTAGACCTAAATAACTGGCCGTAAAGCGATTATATAAATAAGCCCCATGAGTTGAATGATACCCAATTGCAGCCTTATAGCTCGCGCCCATAAACACCCTTAAATACGTTTCTGTCGTATTATCCGACACTAAATCAAGGGCGTTGCCGGTGCCTGTTACGTCTACGGTCAGCGTCCCCGTCATCGTGTCCCCGCTAACGTTCACGTAGCGGGAATCGAGATGCGAGGCGTAGTTAGACGGGGTAAGGGCGTAACTGCCAATGTTGTCGCTGCGCAGGATGGGATAGGTGTTGTAAGTAAGGAAGTTCTTGCCTACTACAAAATTGTGCTTGCCGACAGCATCCATCCACGCATCGGTCACTTCGTTATAGCACGGGTTGATAAAGACCTTCTGCGGTGTATTCCAGTAGCCGATGGCTGCGAGATGTGAAGTTCCGGCGGCATTGTCCCATACAGGGCCTGTCTCGAAGTTAGACGTATCGGCATGCATTCTTTTCACAAACCCTGCGCCATCGTCAGCTATGAAATTACTACCCAACAACTCCGCATACTCTCCTCCCACAGCACTGCCCCGTCCAAAAATATATTGGCTGATACGGCCTGTACCGCCTTTTGCCCGAAAGTTAAACCAGACAACATTAGAAAATCCCGCGGGAATGACGTTGAACTCGTTGCTGTGAGAAATGAGATTGTTGTCATTGGCCTGTATGGCATACCTGCTGTCAGCAGATGTCTGTGTCAGCGCCCCCACCTCCGAGGCTGTCGGCCAGCGGGTAACGTATTTGGTGGGCTCGACTTTCAGCACCGCGTCCCACGATGAATGAAGGTCGCTTATGGTCGCGAGCGATACGGAGGTGAGGTAGCCCTGCTGCTGCACCCAGCTCTGGGTCGCATATCCCGCGAGGGACGGTATCTCGGACTTGAGGGCATAGCCCGCCAAATCCCCCTCGTACACCGTGTCCTCGGGCAGGTGCGACTTTGCTATCACCTTGTCGTCCGTGCTCCCTCCCAGCTCGAGCCACAGCGCGTTGGTGTCCATGCCGCCCCCTCCGGAGGGTGCCTCGCCGCTGACGGGAGCGTCAGACACTTTCAGACTGTACACCTTGCTGCCGCCCGAATAAGGCACGTAGAGAGTTCCCGCTGACAGATAGCCCGAGAAGTCAGCGTTGACCGCACCCGCTATGCTGCCGGACATCGTGATGCCGCCCACGCCAGTCATGTTCCCGCTTACGTTCCCCGTCCCGTCAAATGACTGCCCCCAAAGGGAACGTGCGGCATTCAGGGCCTTGGCCTTGTCCGCCAGCACGGCGGCATTGACCTTGACGGCCTTGATGTCCTCCTCGTTCCACGCCCACTTGCCGTCCCATAACGCTGTCTGCGCGTCCGTGACGAAGCGGTGCGTGCTGTCAGAGAGGGCGGTCTGCAATGCGGCCTTGCTGATGACCCCGGTGAGGCCCGCCACGGAAGACACCGAATCGGTGTTGTCTATCTTGGTCCATGCAAGGCCGTTGGACACCACCCAGTCGCCCGTGCGCACGCCGAGGGACTGCACCACGCCGGAGGAGGCGTCAGCCGATGCGATGAAGTACACGCCCTCGTACTGCGAGGCGTTGGAGGCGTTCAGAGTGACGGTGTCCCCGCCCGTGCCGTATCTGTCCTTGAACGCCGCAGACACCGTGGCCACGGATGAGCCGTCCACAGTACCGCCGTAGAGCAGCTGGCCCATGAGCCAGTCGGGAAGCAGGGACGGCAGTATGCGGCTGTCGCCGCCAAGCAGTCCCGACACCATGTCCACGGGGATGTCGGGGATGCGCGAAAGGCCTATCACCTTGTCCGTGGCGTTGCCCCCAAGCTCCTCCCATAAGGCCGCGGAATCAAGACCCCCGCTGCCGGAGGGGGCCTCGCCCTGAACGGGGGTGTCGCTTACACTGAGGCTGTATATCTTGTTCCCTCCCGAATACGGTACGTACAGCACCGACGCGGCAATGTGTCCCGACAGCTCTATGTCCGTGCCGTGAAGGGGGCCGGTCATGGTATCGCCGGTGATGTTCACATACCTTTCGTCGGCATCCGTGGCGGTGAGGTAGCCAAGGCCCTGCACCCATGTCTGGGTGGCGTAGCCCTGCCCCGTCACCCATTCCTGCGTGGCGTAGGGGGTGAGGTCGGGCAGTTCGCTCTTGAGGGCGTATCCGGCAAGGTCATCCGTGTATACCGTGTCGCCCGGAAGGTGATTCTTGCCTATGACGGGATTGTCCGTGCTGCCGCCAAGCTCAAGCCACAGTTCGGCCTTGTCAAGTCCCCCGCTTCCCGAGGGCACCTCGCCCTGAACCGGCTCGTCTGACACAAGCAGGCCGTATATGCCCGGCCCCGCCGTGGAGGGAATGAGCAGCTTTCCGTACACGCCCTCGGAGACCGCGCCACCGAATATCACGTCGTTCGCGAAGGTCTTCTTGCCCTTTATCGTCTGGTCGGTGGAGAGGGTGACGAAGTCGGAACCCATATTCGATATGTTGTACTCAATGGATTTCTGACTGGTCTGTTGCTCCGATATCGATCCGGACTGTCTGGATATCTGGTCGGAGAGACCTTTTAAAACTCCTCCTCCAACGATTCCATTTCCAAGATTTATTTCAATAGAGTAGGGGTTTACAACGCCTAGACGGATGCTTTGGATGCGCATCATGACACCATTTGAAGCCCACCCGTCATTTGTGTACTTAACATATCCTCCCAGGATGAATTTCTGAGATATAGTACTCCAGTTCTGTCTTGCCCATATGGGATCTATCTCTATTTTGAGCGAATAAATGTAATCTTCATACTCGTAGAGGTACATGATACCTCTGCGCAGCATATCCCAAGAGGCTCCTGATTTATTCTCATCATCACAAACATACTGGTCAGGCATTCTAGTCCCGAAAATCCTGCATGTATCTCCCTTTTGAGGAACTAGTCCGGACTGGGAGTCTGGAATCCATCTTCCTCCGTCATACAAACCGGACAGCGTGACAATCCATCCAACAAATGCTCCGTTATCCGAATATGACTTTCTCATCATGACAGATCCGTCCTGATTCCTACGTATCTCGAATGTTTTCCCAGTAAGCTCTCCGCTCTGGAATGTGATCGTAGGAAGCTCTCCTAAAATCTGATACTGAGAATAATCCAGGCCTTCTTCTATATCCAGTATTATCTCCCTAGGATTACTGCCGGAATCTATAACATCTATAACATTGTATATCTTGTTCGGATAAATATCGGTACAGTCAATAACTCCTTCATTTACTACTTTTGAAGCATTTTTTGTGCTGGATATATAAGTGCCCTCAGAATCAGTGGAATATGTTCTTGCCTTTGATGCATCAAAACCATCCTCGTCCTCAAACTTGTTGCCGTCATATCTGAATGTCTTTGATTTAGGAAGAAGCAATATTGCACTGCCGTATTTAGACGCATCGATGTTCTTACTTCCTCCCTGAGTATAGATTCTGGTCATAGGCCTGTCAACGACCTCACGCACTATGCCAGGCCTCAGACCAAATCCTTTTCCATACTGGAGGTCTAAAGGGGAATCTAAATTGTACTCAACCTTATGCAATGATATTGTATGCCCGGAAATCTCCCACTCTGTACCGAACATGTCGGCTATGGAGTCAAGAGCACTGCGACAAGACACATACTCATACTGTAAAAACTTTTCACCTCCATCAGTCTGACACTCACCTATCTGCCATTCATCCGTGCTATCATATCTATTAAGATTGGCAATAATAAGCGATAAATGATCTTCTGCTGATGCTGTGTATGGGAAGGACAGCTGTCCATCCGCAGGATTGCGCATGACTATGGATGAAAGAAATGCAGGCCCTGACTCAAAGATAACCGTATATTCGTATGACCTGGTGTGGGTCATCTCAATTTTATTCTGAGACAGAAGCGTAAAAGTCACTCCATTAACAATTACATACGCTCCTTCCTGAATATCTATAAATTCAGGACTGGAAAACGAGAGGGAAAGTATATGGTCTCCTCGAATCTCGTTGCTTATAATACTGTCTTCAAGCGCAGTCACAGTAACGAGAGCAGTATTGTCCGAGTTATATATTGTTACATTCATGACCAGCCCAAGATTTTAAAAGTGAGATTGAAATCGAGCCAGATGCAATCTGGAAAGAAATTCTGCACCGAGCAGCTTACGTAATAACATTTATATGATATTCCTAAAGCGGGTATCATAACTGTTCTTGATCCGGGCATAAAAAGGAGATTCTCCAGAGCGAGGTAGTTGCTCCACATCGAGTCAAACGACTTTGATTTCATATGACATTTCAAAGTGAAATTCCTACTTTTACGTTTTCCGTAAGAAGAACTATCATATATAACTCCTGGCACATCGGAAACATTTATAGAAAGACCATCCTTGACGCCAGCACCAGAAAGCAATCCGTTGATGGTTCCGTCAAGCATTTTAATACCAAAGGATCTAAAAGGTATCCCGTCTATAGTGAAATCAGACTGCACATCATCCTCTGATGGGGGGATGGAAATATCGGCATTGTATGAAAAACCTGAATCATCTGCAAATGTCAAACTGAATAGGAGAGGGGAGCGCATAGCCCCTAAGTCTACGCCTGATAGGCTGACAACACGTGCTACAACCTGTTTTCCTCCTATATCCACACCATCAAAAGTATGATAAACGCCATGACTGATATCCTGCGAATCGATGAACGGGGTTCGCAGGTATAATAAGAATGACTCAATGTCGGATGCTGAACCGGCACACATGAAATCCATAATAAAAGTCCTGGTATCTCCAACCGGGGATGAGAGGTCAGCCTCAATTCCATCGTGTTCATACCAGTCATTGGTCTCCACATCTTTCATTGAGGGCAGACAGACATACTGATTGTATCCTCCCTCGCGGACAGCTACCTTCCATTGTGTCCACGCATCGTTACCGTCTATTTTAAATCTTCCAACCATAGCGAACTAGTTAACCTTTATGCCCTTTAGGAGAATTTCTGAAATTAAAGACATGGATTTTGAGACTGCCCTCTCTATGGCATGAAGCCTAGATGTGTCACCGCTTATATCCGTGAGCAGGCTTACAGCAGCGGATGAATCAGATGCTATACTCAGAATGCTTTTATCAATAGATATTACGTGAGTCTGAATGTTGGCGACTCTTCCGGAATACATGTCAAAGCTCTCCTGAGTAACACCGGACATAACAGTGTTATCTGTCGTAGACTTAGACTCGGAACCTAAGACACCTGCATTGGCGGCGAACTCATTGAGTTCCGGTATCATCTCCCTTATAGCATCCATTCCCTGACCGAACAACTGATTGGCCAATGCGACATCGCCGTTGGCTAAAGCCTGGACTATCTGCTCTGATAACTCTTCATTGAATACCTCCGTCATGATAGCGTTTTCGATCATGGCTTTGGCAACCTTCTCGTTGATGTCGGAAAGAATTTCATCCATTTCCGCCTCCAGATTACCGCTTCCGCTTAGAACTGCATCTGCAACATCCGAGGCAACATCTCCGAACAGACTCTGCGCGAAGTCGCGTATACCCTCAAGAGCTTCCTGATATCTGTCCCAGTCACTGAGCATATTATCAATCATAATACGGTGCTGCTCATCCATCCCCTCACCATATTGCTCATACCATGCTCTTAGTTCCTCAATCCTGTCTGAATCTATATTTCCTGCCTCATCAATAATCTCGGACAAATCGAATGAAAAGACATTGTCATCTCCGGTTCCCCAGAACTTCTGCCATCCCGAACGCAAGTCAGATATGAGCTTAATTCCGTCATCAGGATCTACACCGGCCTTAAGAAGGTTGAAAGCATCATTGTCAAAGACTCTATAAGGCATATAACCTAGATTAGTTAGTGCGTCATAAGTCTCAAGAAGATCGTTTTTTGCAAGTTCCAGTTGCTTTGAATAAGCATTAAGCTGACCAAGTTCATCAGTGCCAAAAACCGTCTCAGATGCAGCAAGTTTTTTTGCATCAGCAAGTTTTTCCAGGGCATTAGTGTACTCCATAGTAGCCCTTGCGGCAGCAAGATTGGCCTCCTCGCTCTCCTTTGCTGCACTTGTGAAGAATGATACTACCTGCACTGCGGCCGATATGACGGCAAGTATCGCACTTGCTTTCTCCAGCGCAGATACAGCAGTGGCCGCCGCCTGTATGCCCGAGGCCATGGAGAGGGCCGCAGAGGACAGGGAACCTATTGAGGACAGTAACTCTCCCGCAGTACCGCCTATGCTGTCACCGAGTTGGGAAAATGTATCGGAAGCCGCTCTTAGTACACCAAGAAGTTCAGTCCAGTTGGCGGATGACCTCTCTGTATCATCACCTGCGTCCTCCTGATTCTGCTCGTATCCGTCAATGGCATCAGTAAGGACCATGACTGCTGCGCTGGCCTCAGCCGCTTTCTGAGAGTATTCGTCAAGGCCGTCAGAGGTATCCTGAGTCTCACTGCTATCAGAAGAACTGAATTGGGCAAGGATGGCCTTGGCTTCCGCAAGCATCTTTCTCAGCTCAACAAGCCCCATCTCGGAGACAACCTTAGTCCACTCCTGGAACTGCTCGCTCTTCATGGCATAGGTCATGTCAAGTTCATCGAGAGCATCACGCTCCTGCCTGTCCAGCTCATCACGGTTCTCCTGACTGAAGCCGTCCCTGAACTGAGTCATCTTCTCATCGGCATACATGGCCTTACGTTTCTCTGAATACTGTTTCTCAAGAGACAGACGCGCCTGCTGATAAGTGGCCGTCTCGCCGAGAAGCTTTTGCAGATATTCGTTGAACTCCTTTGACTGCCTGTCCCTCTCGGCCTTTATATCTGCATCATATATGCCTGATGTGGCAGTATACAGCCTCTGTAATGAAGACTTCTCGCCATCTGATGACGCTGCGTCAATGCGCTGCTGTATGAGAGACAACTCGCGTTCCTTCTCCATCTCCAGCAAGGCTATCCTGTCATTCACTCCTTTCCTCGCAAGGTCATACTCAGCCTTTTCAGCTTCCTCTCTCACTTTAAGAACGGCATCTGCATCTCTTTCCGCTTTCTTAGGGTCATAGCCAATCAAAGTGTTGTATTCGGACTGAGCTTCCTTTAAAGCCTTCTCCTGCTCCTCTATCGCTGCTGCAAAACTGAACGCAGCATCATTCTCGGATTCCTTAGGGATGATTCCGGCCCTTAAATCCTCAAGAGACTTTTTAATATCATCAATCCTTGCCTTGGCTTCCCTCACCTGAGTATCAAAATCAACGGCAAGAATACCATTGCCATTACCGACACCCCCTTCTTCCCTGCCTTGATAGCCATCTGGGAAAAGAGCCTTGTTAAGGGAATCGATTATCTCCTGCTGCCGTTCTAGATCATCTGTCATGGCAATTGCCGTGGCCTCTATGCGCTGCTGTACCTTTTCCTTGTCCTCAGCATAGCTCATCTCGGCTTTGGAAAGGTTGCTCAGGGCCTTGTCGTAGTCTTTGAAATTTATCCCCCAAAGAGCCTCGGTGATAAAAGTAAGGTCATCACTCTTGACACCCGAGACCTTGAATGATGTGGACAGGGTGTTGTAGTACCTCCTTATCATATTGACCCTGTCCTCAATGCCGAGGGATTCATCATACAGTTTATCGAAAAACTCCTCCAACGAATCAGGCAACTCATCATTCTCGAACCTTATCCTGCTGATATTCTCTGATATGTCAGTCCATACCGAAAATATCTCAGTCCTTTCACGTTCCATCCTCTCCCTTGCCGAGGAAAGACTCTCGGCAGCATCATCAAGACCTATCTCGGACGCGAATCCCTTGACTGACGCCTCAGCCCTGCGCAGCTCGTTGTACTCCTGAAGGTTCGTATTAAGCTCCTGCAATGACAGATTCTCGTCGTCTATTCCACGCACTACATCCGGAGCAAGTTCCCTGAGTTTCCCCAGGATTTCCCTTCTCTCATCCTCACTGGTGTTGGAATCAGAAAGGGAAGAGGCAAGCCGGTTGACCTCAGCAGTCTCATTTGCGATAGCCTGTCTGATGCCGTCCACCTCCTCTGCCGCCTCCCTGCTTCTTCTGCGCATGGTTAGAAGCACAGTGACAAGAGCCGTGATGCCCGACACCGCAAGACCTATGGGATTGGCGCGGAACGCCATGTTAAGAAGCAGCATCGCGTCCTTTACGCTGGTTATGCTCCTGGCAAGGGAGAGGAATGCCTTGATGGTGCCGGAAGCGACAACAAGTTTCTGAGAAGCCGCAACAGCAATGAGCGCTGCCCTGTATGAGCCGTATATGGCCACTATATTACCCAGAACGCGCCCGATTTCCTGATAGTGCTCTACCATCCATGACAGCCCGCTGATGGCAGATGAGATTATACCCTCGCTCTGCTGACCGATGGCGTTAAACATCTGGCTTATGCTGTCCTGCAGGTTGGAAATCTGACCTGTAATGGTCTTGCTCTGCTCCCTCATCAGATTGTAGAACATACCTCCCTCTGAGGTCATATTCCTGAAAGCCTGCTCAACCTCTGGGAATCCAACCTTTCCCTCTGTAATGAGAGCTGAGACTTCCTGCCGTGTGACACCCAGTACTTTGGCAAGCTCCTCGTAGATGGGAACACCACGGCCTGCGAACTGACGTATATCCACGGTCATTGCACGTCCCTGTGCTCTCAGAGTGCCGTACAGGTATATCATGTCATTGAGGGGAACGGAGAGTCCTGCCGAGACATTGCCGAGCATCTCCACATCCGCTATCGCATCCTCGGCAGCAGTTCCATATGCAAGAAGCTGTCGTATACCTCCTGCCACTCCCTGAAGGTCAAAGGGTGTTTTTGCAGCGAAGTCAACAGCATCGGCAAGCAACGAGGCTGCTTTCTCACCGGACTGCAGCATGGTGGTGAAAGCAACCTCAAGCTGCTGCATCTCACCTCTTGTCTGGACGATGTTTGAAACAAGTTCGCGTGCTGAGAATCCGGCGGCAAGTGCTGCCGCCCCTGATGTCATCCTACGGAAAAACGACTCGATGCTCTGGCCGCTTGACTCAATGGATTTGGATGTCTGACTGACACCTCTGTCCACCTCCTGCAGCTTACGCATGAAGTCCTGGTTGTTCGCTGTTATATTGAAGTTCAGACCTGCCATATCCTAATCCGGGAACATCTCCCTTAACTTGTTTATGTCTGTAATAGTCTCTGCCTTTACGGCTTTCTCGTTTGTAATGCCTGCCCTTCTCCTCTCTTCCTTGCTCAAAAGAAGGCTCCTGGGCATGTCAGCAATAATCAACCTGAGGTTGGCATAGCTGATTCCCCAGATTACATAATCAAGAGTCCATCCGTACCTTTCCATTACTGGATCGAACATCGAACCGTAAACCGTAAGCCCCCCAAAACCAACTGAGTCTGAATTCTGCATCTTGACCTTTACCGCCCTTCTATATCTGTCATTCTCACGGGTGAGGGAATAGTATCTGAGAATAGAGTCAATGTTATCCAAAGACAGGCACATAAGAAGTGTCTTTGCAAGTTCATCCACAGTCATGCTGGATAGGAATACTGAGGAAAGCCTTTCAGATTCCGCCCCCAAGGCTTCTGCTTTCCCGGAAACACAATACAAGGATATAACCCGGCATACAGACTTTCTTGAAACAGATGAAAGGCGAAGAGATTCAGCATAGGGATTCAAGACAAGGTTTCTTCTATCAAGACCGGCATCATCTAGAATCTCAGACGCAAGCATCATTATCCCATAAGACGGGTAGTGTATTCGGAACACCTCATCCGAACCGCCTACAGTGAATGCAGAAGTCCTGTCTAGCAAAATACCTCTTGCATGTATTTCTATGTTGTCTGTCCTTTTATCCATCGGCTCATTGTTGTGCCCGCAGCGGGACTCGCACCGCTCTTGATCCTTAAGGGATAAAGGCCACTATCATGCTGGCGCAGGCTTTAAAAACGCTGTTATGAAAGAAGATGTGTCTAGTCTCCAAAATCACCTCCTGTACCGGAGACGGTAAGGGAATCACCATCGCCACTTGACGAGATGGTGCCCCACTTGACTTTCTTGCCTGCAGTAGGCTTGAGTGCGTCAAAGGTGATGCGCCATATAGCTCCGTCAGCGGCAGTGTAGGAATCCTCCACCGATACTTCTGAACGGTCAATGATGAAGCCTGGAGCAGCAGGGTCTTCGGGTTGAAGAGCAACTGAATACTCGGTGTTGACAACTCCCTCATCGTTCTCGATAGGCGTTTCTCTGCCTATCGCTTTCCTTATGTCCATGACAAGAGCATAGTTATTCTTGCCGTAACGCACATCCTCGTTATCTCCTCCCTCAACCCTTGCTTCTGTCTTGTCGCCTTTCTCTGTCTGGAGCTCAGTTGTGCCTTCGGCCGGGGTAGGGAATTCCCTCCATTTGTTGTCAGTTCCGCTGAGTCCCTTGACCCATATTTTCGGTTTTCCCCATGAAAGTGCCATGATATTTCCTCCTTGTTAATAGTTTGCGTTAAACTGATGATACATTAACCTGTTGTTGATACAGTGCTCGTTGCGTCCTTCAACGGTCTCTATATGCTGTGAATCCAACTCGAATCTCCATGTAGAACCATGTCCCCTCAGGAGAGTTTCCGAAGCTACTGATGCTATTGTCCTGCATCTTACGTCATCGATGATGAATGACTCACCCCTTCTGATATCTGCAACATAGATGTTGACATTGACAACCGCTTCCTGCATCTCTGCATTCTGGCTGCTGACCACCGATATACAGATATCCTCCAAATCGGTCTCGCGTCCCTGCTTGCACAGGTTTCCCGAGACTTCCTGATCCAGAGGTGTACCCATAAGGGCTTCGTAGATATCGTCCTTTATATCTATATCCGTCTTCATCCTCTCACTATCTGTCTTTCGAGCTTCTTAAGCATACCGGGAAGATTCTTACGCGCGAACAGCTCAGGACCTGCAAGGACATCCTTGCTCTCTATCGCCTCGACATAGGAGGCGTAGTTCATTCCGGCCACGACGACAAGGGCATAGTCTGAATGAATGTCCCTTGCAATCTCCTCTGCGAACTGACGTCCGGCCTTAGACCCATCACTCCCCTGCTTAACCTGTCCGAAGTCAGAGGCCGACACAATCTCACCGTCACGCAGGACGATGTAGCCTACCGAGCTCCTGAGGTTTCCAGTCCGGTCAATCCAGCTGTCCTCTGCTGAGCGAGAGCGTGCCATAGAGACAGTCATCTCTCCCAGCATCGACAGAGCGCGTACTGTAAGTATGTCAGCCCTCCTTATCTCGGCGAGAAGATCCAGCCTGAATTCATTGCCGTTCGTAAGAGTAATTCCCATTATGCAATTTGATTAAACCCACAGTTTATACTGATGTTGGTACGGATGAACACCCTTGACACTAAGGATATGCTCCTGTCCATACCTGACAAGACTGACCGTATCTCCTATCTCGAATCCATAATCTCCCGGTGCCATGTAGACAGTAAAGGAATAGGTCGCCGTGCTTCCGTCCTCATAGGTGATGGTGTTGGCCTTTCCGGCCGGAACTGCATCACACCTCATCGGTTCGCTCCACGACTTGAATCCCTCATGCCAGTCCCCGTTCTCATCCTTGTAGCCCTCAGAGACAATCTGTCTGCTTATGGTATTGGGCAACCGGTTCAACACTGCCATAGCCTAATCCTCCCCGACATAAACCGTCGGATCGCCCTGAACCTTGTCAGTCTCTCCGATGGAGACATAGATGGAGTTGGCCATACGCAGGATTGAATCCCTGTCTGGAAGACTTATGGACTTGTCGGCTTCCGAAAAGTTCGGCGCGAAGACAAGTTCAACCAGGCAGTCGGCTTTGGCTCCGAGAAACGCCTTTCCCAAGAGCATCTGCTCAGTAACAGGATCATCTGGCTCAAGACCTCGGATGATAATCCTGTTGAGCAGCTTACCCTCAGGGAAAGGGTAGTCAATCTCATCTTTCAGTGCCTGAAGGACGGTTCTCATTACTCAGATGCCTCCTGAGAAACCGAAACGACAACACTGCGGCTGTTCTGCGTAATCTTGACATTGGCAGTCCTTGCTGCGGAAGAATTCTGCTGTACCTTTACGGTGACAGTCTTTCCGCTCACATCGGCAGTACACCATCCCTGATCGCTGCTTGCAGTTACGGTGCCTTTGCTTGATACCGTGACAGGCTTGCCTGTCTGGTCTGCATCCTTGCTGAAGGACAACTTGCTTACGTCAATAGCCGGGAACATACCGGCGAGTTTCTTCTTCCCGAGATCATCGAGACGGTTGACGGCTGCAATGACATCTGCATCGGAAGCACCCGACTTGATATCAGAGCCGAGGGACTGGAGAGCCGAGATGATGTCTGCCTTTACATATGTCCTGCCCCATACGGTGACATTGACATCAGAGGTGTCGCTGCCCTCAGCGGCTGTATCCACCTCCAATGCCTCATCGAAGTCCAGGACATAAATCTGGTCTACATTCTCGATTACAGGAAGGACGAGAGCCTGTCCGGTCGTAAACTCCTCCAGAGGATCTGTCTTGGAGTAGCGGCTGATGAGCTTGTACTCGTCAACCACGGTGTACTCCACTCCGGACACTCTCCTTGTCGCTTCTGCGGTGTTGCTCCATACGAGAGAACCCACATTGTCGATAGTGGGGAGGAATACGATGCGGTTCGCCTTGAAAGGCTTGATACTCTTTCTCTTTCCGTCCTTCTCGACAAGGCAAGTCCTGTCGATGGTGTAGAACTGGAATCCGTACTCATCCTGCACTGCTGCGTTGAACTCAGCAGGAGTGGGAACCTTAAGGACTGTATCGTCGGTGAAACTTTGGTTGTTTCCAGAAGCAACCAACTCCCTTGCCCAACGGGACTTCCTGAGCTTGCGGTAGGTGGAGAGGTCGATGAGACCGTATCCGGCTGAGTTGCCGTCAGCATTTACCTTGTCTACAACCCTCTCGATGTCATCTGCTGATACCTCTCCTTTCTTCTCCACTCCGAAGATGTGGTCAGGGTAGTATCCGTAGTTGACACGTATGGCTGCACCTACGTTGTCCTCATCAGGAACGGCAGCGACTCCCTCGGAAAGACCTTCAAGGAAGATAGACTCGCACCTCTCGTCTATACCGACAGAGCACTTGTTTCCGTCATCGAGGATATTGTTGTAGATCCTGTTGAGCTGGTCGCGCCTGCCGTTGGCGTTGTCGATGGTGGCAAGCTGCGCCGTCATGATGTTGATGTTGTTGATGTCCGTCTCCGAAAGCTTCTTCTTCATGCCCACCTTCGGAAGCTTTCCGCTCGCGGTGGCGATGGCGTCACGCCTCTTGACGGGCAGGGGAGAGTCGAGAGCGACGACGTCGGCCATCACGAAAGAGGTGTTGGCCGATGTTCCCTCCCATTTCTGGTCTGGAGAATAGACTCTTGTAAGCCACTGCTTGTGCAGGTAGGTAGGCCTGTTGGCAAGCCTGTTGTACCTTTCCCTGACATAGAGGGAGAGTCTTGGCCATACCTTGCTTACATACTCGATAAAAAGGGATTTTTCCATAACTTTACTTTCTTCTTTTTTACTTTACTTTTCAGAGTGAATACTAATCGTGCTTGAACACGAGAGTGGGGACAGCAGTCAGAAGCGCTGTCTTGATGGTGTCGACGGGGTAGGGGGATGCGACATCATTGACCTCACCCGAATACATGATGGCCGCTACTGGACAGTCTGCGGTCACTGTAGAGCGAAGCACGCCCACATATTCATGATTGCCTGGAAGAGAGCCATAGGCCCCGTCCTGGACAGGCATGGGCTTGTAGATGTCGTTTTCCTTGTCGCGGATTATGACGTGCCCTGCCCGGATGACCTTTTCGGAGAACTCCGAAACATCAAGAGTGCGACCGCCTACAATTCCTGCGACATAGTGCCTGATGACCACGGAGTCAAGACCAGGCTCAATAACCTTTCCCTCGTCTGAAAAATTTGCATAAGGCTTTTCCATGTCTTTTAGCTGTTTTCTTGATTGGTTAGTCTTTCGATACCGGATCGCCGGGAACAAGCGCCTTGATATCATCTTCACTGAGGACTTCATCCTCGTTCCCTTTTCCTCCCGAGACGTTAAACGGCGGAATGGGCATGCCTCCCTTTCCTCCCCTGGGATTCTCCTTGTCGTAGGCCTTGACATCCTCCTTGACCTCTTCCAGGAATTCCTCAAAGTCATCATCGTCCTTGAAGTTCATCCTTGCAAAGTCCTTGAGCTTGCTCTTTGCCAGAGGGTGCTCCTTCAGAAGTCCTTCAAGCCTTGAACGCCTTGTGGTGGCCAGTTTGTCGCCTTTCATAGACTCTACAGAATCCGAAAGGGTCTTGACTGACTCCATAAGGGTCTTAGCCCACGACGGAATCTCATTACCGTCATCAGTGTTGTTTTTGGATTTTGCCCCGGCTTTTTTCTTCTGATTCCTCGGCTCCTCAGAGGAAGAGTCATCATCATCGTCATCATCCGGGTCTTCGGTCTCATTCCTCCTGCGCCACTCCTCCATCTGGGAGTCTGCAAGGGACTGAGCAAGTTTGAGAGAGGGGATTACCGCATCAATGGCCTTGTCAATTTCCGCGTTGAGTTCCTCCTCTGAGGCATTTTCGTCAGACTCAAGTTTGTCGGCGATATCCGCTGCGATACCCATGAGCTGTTTTCTGTTGAAGCCGAACGCCTTTACCTTCGTCTTCATCCGCAAGTAAACTCGCTGTTTTCTTTCCATGTCTTTAGCTGTATTTGTTAAACTTGTCCGCGGTGCTAGTGCCCGCTCGCGGACATACGGCAAAGCCATGCAGTATCAGCAAGTGTGCATCTGCACCTACTTCTGCTAACAAAATTACCCTTAAACTATTTGCGTCACAAATAAAATATTCTCAAAATGCACATTTGAGGGCTTTTGGGGGACTTCCCTCGGAGTTTGTTCCCTGATTCGGGACTATCAGTGACATGGAATCAAGAAAAATGACTATATCGGTTAAGGCCGTAAATCGGGTAAAATAAAAAAGGCCGGAGGAATCCGGCCTTGAATCGTTCTATTGGAAATTATACTATTGTCTTGCCCACTCTTCAAAGGCTTTATAGTAGCCGTCTCTGATAAACAGCATATCACCAGAACCATCACCCCACCAGTCGTTACAATGGGAGATATGCCTGCCTATCTGATTCCGGTTCGCAGGGCACAGCTTTTTGTAGATTGAACGGAACATTGCGGCAACCTTTCGGCCCGAAAAATTACCGGCTTCTTTTGCATCGTTTGTGCAATAGCCGTACATTCCTACTGTTTCTATGTGTCCGCTCTCATCCAGAAATTCCATGTCCGCATCACCCCATGCACCATAGTTGATAGTGTCTTTCAATAGCTGCTGTTGTTCCTCTGTAAGAACTGATACTATTTCCTGTACTTGTTTAATCGTTGCTTCCATTTCTTTTACTTTCATAGTATTCGATTTTAAGAGGGAGGGATTGCCTCCCTCTTGATTGAACTATCTGCTTAAATAGGATTCGATGAATTGCTTGTCCTCATCCCAAAGAGGAAGTCCCATGCGGACTGTTCTCAGGACAACTTCCTTCTCGCCAACCAGCCTCATAGCCTCAGTTCTGAAATCAGTGTCGTTATATGCTCTGGACTTGCCTATAAGGAAATCAGCCAAACAATCAGTATTGCTTTTGAAATTCTTAATTGCCATCTCGTAATTTACGGCAGTAATGTGTACATCGCGGACGATCTTACTGTCTCCGTGCTTAATAAAATCCTTACAGAAGTCATCTTTGTCAAGACGTGTTTCCATGTATACGGCGTGGATGTAATCAAACTCTTCTTCTGTGGGTGTTATACCTGTTCTATCTTGAAACTCTTTCTGTGTCATTGCTCTAAATTTTAAAGTGTTAGTTGTTTTCTTTTGACATGGTAAAGATAATGATAATCATCGGATTATCCAAATTTTATGCAAGAAATATTCAAAGAAATTCAAGAAAATCGATAAAAAGAAACCCGCCAACCTTACGGCTGACGGGCGAGCAATGTCACGTTTAGATTGTCAAAAGAAAACCTGACACAGTGCAAAGATATGAAATTACAGAATGTTCTCCAAAATCTCATCATCACTGACCTGTTGCTCATATACCGGATAGAATGTATTCGCAAGGGCATCTGCCATGTCTGGTGACCTGCCGATCCTGGACTTAATATCATCTTTCTTCTCAATGATTATGCTTCCGCTGCTCTGGAACTTCCAGTGTATATCCGTCAACTCCTCCGTCAAGCGGTCATCCGGAGGGAGTGCCGGACCGAATCCGTTTTTCGGATTAAGCCAGTCGCGCAGCGCCCAGTAACAATAGGCCCTCATATTAACAAAGCTGTATTGACCTGTTATATCCGAATTACCTCCGGCCCCCTCTGAGAATTTGCAGGAATAGACGTTGTTATACCCCAACTCTTGAAGTCTGGAAAAAACGCCCGCTCCTTCTCCTATGGTATCAATGAAAGCCATTGAGCCTTTCTTCTTGAGATATTCGATATGCATACCGGCTACATGCATATGGTCTGCCTTGCCGGATGACTGATGGGTTACAAACCTGTCAACCCAACTTCCATATCTTGCGCATAGAACGCTGGAGTCACGGCCCATACCCGCAACATCTGATCCTAACCTGCATGACATCCTAGGCTTGAATCCATCTTCTTCCATCTCCATCCATCTTCTATTGGCAATCTCCACCCATTCATAAGGAATAAGAACATCTTCTGCTACCTTGGGGAACATTCCCAGTACCTTTACCCTGAACAGGTCATTCGGCCTATAAAGACCGCCTTCCCATCTGAAATCTCCCTGTCCTTCATCAAACTCATTCTCACTTATAGAGACACACCATGCCTCTACCTTATCCTTAACCCATTCGTAATCAACTTGCCCCGGGATAATCAACTTTTTACTAACTACATTCTCTGCATTGAGGGAGTTAAGACGGAATTTAGAAAACCTACCTGACTTCATGGCGTTGGCCGCATATCCAGTAGTAATGTTTGGATTGAACACAATAAGAAAACGGGAGTTCCCTTGTAAGTTACCTTCTATAGCATTATACGTCGCCTCTGATATGCCGGATGCCTCAGTAACAATGAACATGGTATTCACTGCATGAAAGCCGGACCAGGCCTCAGTATTGTCATCACCAGCCTTAAATCCTGTAAGAAACCATTCCTCATAATCAGTTCTGATACCACCTGAAAGAAGCCTGCCTGGCAAGAATCCCGCATTTCTGAATAACCTTGATATCTCCGGCATCATAATGTTGTAAACCTGCCTGGCCGTAGGCGCCGTCATTGCAATCTTGGTATTTTTAACCAATTTTCCATCCCTCCAACGAGGGGTAAGATACATAAAACACATAGCAGCGCAAGCAGCCACAAAGTCTTTTCCACGGGCCGTTCCGCTGGATACTGCCGTCTTTGGATTATGTTGCACTGAGGATATGATGTCCTGCTGCTCGCTATCCAAGCGAACTTTCAGGGCATCACGACAGAACCGGTTCCAGTCTTCTATCCATGACTTTAAATAGCGTATGTCCTTGCGAACAGTTCTCATTCTTCATCGTCCGGCAATTCCTGCATGAGCTTCTCAAATGGATTGACATTCACGTTCTGCTCTACACTCTCCACATATCCTCTCTTCTTCCCCTTTGTCTTTAGATGGAAGATAATAGCCGTAAGGTTGCCGTCGTTAATCTGCTCCAACAACTTACTTTCCGAGAAGTCTATAAGACTCTCGTCCACCTCATCCAAAAGAGCTGACAATTTCGGATATCTGTCTCTCCATGCCGTAAACGTATTCCTATCTATACCTAGAGCCGAACAAGTGGAGGATATATTGCCGGCTTTCTTTGAGTAGACCTCAGCTACTCTTTCAAATGGAATCTTCTTGTACCTTGCCATATCTCTATTTTTTAATGTTTGAAATTGCCCAATTTTGCATCATCAGAATGCACTCCCGACAACCATTCTCACCATGTCATAGTACCCCATATCGTTAACTTCCATGCATTTAGCCATATACCCATTCGGAGCAAGCCCCGGTATCATGTTAATGTCTATAACATACGGAATATCATCTGATATCCTGAAATCTATACGAAGGTAATGTCTTGCTCCAACTGCATCAAAAACCCTTCTTGACATTCTTTCAACTCTCTCATCTTTAAAAGAACTTGCAACAAAGCTATAACCTGATTTCGTACTGTCCATCTGTATTCCATAGGGATTATCTGCATCTGTAAAAGCAGAGTAAATCTTCAATGAATCATCTTTACTTGAATAAATGACAGCTGTAGTAACATCTCGGCCCTCTATATATCTTTCCACCATAGGAATTATTTCCATATCTTTAAGAAGAGTGCATTTTTCTTCCACCTGCGACTTCGTGCTACAGATACTTCCTGCATCAATGCCTATGCTGTCTCCTCCGTATCTAGGCTTGACAAAATATTTGCGTCCTATTTCATTATCAACTTCGCAGATACTGGAGGGGAATGGAATTCCATGAACTGCCAATGCTGATTTCACACACACTTTATCATAAGTAAGGAGGCATGTCAACCTAGATTCCAATGTGGATTTAAACCCTATAGCCTTTTGAGCCTCTCTTACACAATTATTAATATTCTCATCTCTGGTACGGATAAAAGCCGTATCCTCTTTCCTAAGAAACGAGAAATCATCATTCTGATTTGCGCAATAGATGTCTATGCATCCGTCAGCAAACGCCTTCTTATAATATTTGTAAGTGGGGAAGCTTCCGTCCTCGTCCTTACTATTTGCTATCACCCAAATCATTGTCGTTGTTTATTTGCGTCAGACGTTCTTTTGCCAAGTCCAGAAGCTTTGCAAAACATATGGAGGGGGATTTGATGTTAAACTTGTCTCCTATATCCTTTTGGAGCCTGAGAAGCATTTGCTCATTGGGATTCTGGTCTGCCAACAATATAACATCGCTTTTCTTAGACAGTTCTCTTATGTCTCCCAGCAGATCATCCAATGCATGGAATGAGTTCGGGTACAGAATTACAGAAAATGTAAACGTATCCTTCATGACCGATATATCTATTCCATTTGTGTCAACAGGAGATATGTCGTCTATGTTGATATGGGCAAACTTCTTGAACTCTATGGTCTGGATCTGCTCAAACAGCTTTTTCAGTATATTCCTATTGTCTTGGCCATGAAGTGAGTTGTGTGACAGCTGGATGGCTATTATCTCATCTTTTGTCAGGTCTTCCTCGTCACAGTAAAGAATACCTATCTTAGTATAGCGCAACTTCTTACAAGCTCTCAAGCGGTGGTGCCCGCTTATCATGACAAACCTTCCATCCTGCTTCTTATAACAACATGGAACACTGCTCAGTCCTGACTTGCCTATATTGTCGCACAATGCGGCAAAATCCTCGCCCGACATCTCATTTGCGTTCATCTCTGCTTCGTCAATAAGCCGGATGTCCACTTGCTCATATTTCCATCTATTTTCGTTTCCCATTCTGCAATAAAGATTTATACTTGTCAATTACTTCCTTATAAACATCAAACACACCAAGTTGTCCACTGTATGCAAGATAAGATGACGTGCAATGCTCCTTAACTTTTGTGTAGACTCCTCTGTACTTCATGCTTACCGGTTTATGGGTGTAAGCACAACTGATTACCTTTTCAACCATCTTGTGCATGGAACGGCTCAAGACTCTCTGCACCTCCTTTGTCTGTATGCAGTAGAGAATAAACTTGCTTAACTTGGGGATGGAGTTGTTTGTGCAAAAATCCGTAAGTTGAAACAAGTCATACCCTTTGTGCTGCGGAAGAGTAAATCCAAATCCTCCCAGCGTGTACTTGCCATACATGACAACGAACGGATAGGTGGATGAGCTTACCGAATCCACCTTCTTGACATACTTCTTCTGCAGTGATTTCAAATAGCCCGGGCTTACCTTCAATATCTTCAGGTCTTCCGGATTGTCAATTTTGAGATCATCCGGAGGAACTGACTCATCAACCACCTCCAAAAATGAAGAGTATGATGTACTTGACTGGCTGTTACGGCACGTCTTGTTACAGTAGAGATACCGGCCTGCCGACCATCTGTCTCCGCTTGACGAGTCAAACATGGCAATCTTGTGTAAGTTGGAAAGATACGGACTGTTGCTGATATAGTAGAACCATGTTTCTTTCGGCAAGCTCTCAACAAGTCCATAGTACTCATTCCGTATCATCGGAATATCCATATCCAGGTCGCTGTTCTCACATATAAGCTTAAATGCCCTCTTAAGGAATTTATCTTTACCATAATTGAAGAAAATGACTTTATTGGCATTAACAGCATCCTGTAGAGTTCCACGGTGGTATTCACATGTAGTAAGAAGACGCATAAGTCTCTTACTTGATTTTTCTATAGATTCTATGGACTCCTTGGCCTTGGATTTTATTGCTTCCAGGATTGACTCATTTCTAAGAGACTGACTCATGCAATATTTCTGCAATCCCTTTGCGTACAACGCCAGAGCAAGCTGTCTTGAGGGCTCTCTCTTATTGAACTGCTCCAACCAATCCAGTACGTTGTTGTACGTCAGTGACAGATTGCCGCTGGCCAAAAGGTATAACAGATGGCAATATGGGTCTTGGCTGTATATAGAGACATTCATTTTGTCCATGAGAAAAAGCTCATAGTTGAACAAGAAACTATTGACTATGCATACATCTTTGTGTCCGTTCTGCTTCATTGCCTCATACAATGCTGACGCCTGTTTGGAGTTGAACTGTATGGGCCTTGTCTGGAATGTCTCTATAGCACTGTACGGGTTGCCTTGGTAGATAAGGGGTATAATCTCATCCGGGGTGTCATATTTAAGGACTACAGATTTCTTGAACTCATCATAGGTATGGAGTGACTGAAAATCCTCCAAAGAGTGATTTATTGCGTAATAGAACATCCTGAATGTAGCATAGACACAATTCATAGCCATATAGAAATCCGTAGTGGCATGATATGTGCGAAATTCAATGGTTCCTGTCTTGAAGTAAGACGATATGTTGACAGCATGGCGTATGAACCCTTTTTTAGAATTATTCGTAAACAACTCCTTTATCTGGTCGAATGTCTCTGCACGCAATACACCTTCGTAATACTTTTCAGACGGAACCGGCATGAGATTGAAAACCATCTCGTCCCACTCTGATATCTTTGCATACTTCCTTATGAACGGGTAACATGTATAGAAGAACAGGAAAACATTCTTCAGATGCCCGACCGTCAAATCACCGGCGTAGATATGGACATGGGTATATGTACTCCACTTAATGACACCGCCTGCATTTACCATGGACTCGTAAACACCTTTCAGGCCATGAAGGTCTTTCATGCTCAACCTTAAGGGAGGGGTGTTGACTTCCCCTCCGTACCTTTTGTTGCAAGTGCCGTCCGTATTGACAATCTCCTCGTCCTTACTCCATGAATATCCAGCAGGCAAAGTGACTTTCTGCCTGTCAAGATTGCACATTTCTATCTCAAGTCCGAAAGATCTGTTCTTTATGTCATTCAGGGCATTCATGTGCATTATCAATAATTGAGTCAATAAATCCTGTAGCTCCTAGCCTTGCCAATGTTCTTCCCGTTGATCTGAAATCACAGCCAAGCGCCGCTCCCGAGATATTTATGAGAGATGATGCGATGGGCACACTTACGCCAGCCCTGATGGCAATACTTTCCATGAGAACAAGTCCCTGCGGAACGTCTTCCGTAATATATCTGGACGTGACTGATGACGGGCTTTTAGCTCTATCCTCCGATTCTGAGTACTTATAAAAACTCTCAACCTTGTCTCCAAGAAATCCGCTTGCAGTAAGTATGTCCACAGGTTTGCACCGAAGGGATTTTAGAACATCCATTTTCTCTTTATCGAGAGCCAGCATAAGCCTGACTATCGATTTGTTCTTTCTTGAATAAGCCTCCCTGTACATGCAGAAATCCCCATCACTGTATTCAATTCTCGGAATGCTCATTATCGAACCCACCGTGTGGAGAACCATGTTGGGATTCAGCAAAGCTGACTCTATAGTATTGTATTCGCAAACAAATCCAGGATAAAGTTCCTGTATTTTTCGCATGGTCTCACATGGGTCGCATGAATTAAAAAGCGATACCGGAACTTTTGACAACCGGCAACCGACACGGAATACAACCTCTTCCGGAATATCACATACATCTGTCCTACCTTCCAGATAGGGGCCTGTAGTCTCAACTATAACAGGAAGCTCATAACAATGTTTCATAAAATAGAACGAGGACATGTAGCTGCATATGCAAACTACCGTCTGATTTTTTCTCAGATATTTTCCCATATCCCCTATAACGCGATCATGATATGTGCTCTGCGTGGTGAGTATTACCATCTCCGAGTCAGACACCGAACAAAGGTCGTGTGATATATTGCCTATGATGCCCGTAGAGTATGTGCCGTTCTCCTTAATTAGAATCCTCTTTTTTTCTAGCAATCTGTCAAAGACTGGCCCATTGGGGAATGAGGTCTTTATCAGAGATACATTATGACCTCTGATAGACAAGTCGGCAGCTATTGAAACACCGACGTTACCACAACCTATTATAGCTACGTTCATAATTTGAGCGCAAACACGGATTCGAACCGCAACCTTTGGCTGGTGTGCCACTGCTCTACCATTAAGCTATTTGCGCATTATTCCAACTAGATAATCAAAACAGGCTTTCCTGAATTAACTCTATATCTTTCTTCTTTTCCACGACTCCAAACTCCTTTATCTCAATACCTGTTCTCTTAGTTATCCATTCAGCCAGAAGATGCCTATGGCAGAAATCTCCAGGCTTCTCGTAGCAACACAACGCGCAGTCTTTTCCTCCGCTAAGAGTATTAATCTGTTCCAATACCTTGTACGGATCAAGACCACTAAGCATTCTGTTGTAAAGAGTCACGTATTCGTCCCGACTGCAATCACCTTTAACCATATATTTTGACGGGGCCACCGTCATGAGTGATGCACCAGTGAAGAATTTTGGCTTCCAAAGGGCAATTCCGATAGGAATTACCCCTGAAGCTGATAATCTTCTTAGATTTCCGAAATATGACGTGTAAATCCTCATAAATACTATGTAAAACTAAGCAAAAATAAACTTTTATGCAAGAAATATTCAAGAAAATTAAATATTTTCAATAATTCTAACGTCTCTGTCTGAAAAATCATCCGCATCAAGAACAATTTCGCAATCACTTATCATGGAATCAACTTTATCGTAGGCATCACCAATGCTTGGAGCATCTATTTCAACCTCTCTTCTGAGAACCTCAGTTACAACTGCTTTAAATTTCATCGTTTTATTAGTATTTTATTAATATTATTGAAAATCCATTCATACAAACTGTCTGCATCCTTACACTTCTTGGGGAGAGGTACTGTACGTGTGCCTATTACATAGAAACGACATTTGTTGTCAAACAAGGAAACTTTTACTCTCATTGATCTGAGTTTCCTGTCGATTTTTCCAAGGCGGTCAACATCAAAGCATGCAGCTGGGGATGATAGAAAAACGTCTAATCCAAACATGTGTATTAATATATTAGTTAATAATTCTTACTTCAGTGGCAAGAACTTCGTAGAAACTCTTGCTGTTGCCATCGGAGTCATTGTACCTGATTTCCCTCAGCCGTCCTGTAGCGTGGACGCAGGTACCCTTGTCTATCTTCGAAAAATCTGGCATTCCCTTGCCGCTCCATGCCGTGACAGAGTGCCATGTGGTCTCCTCGTGGACACTACCGTCCCTATATGAAAATCTCTCGTTGGTAGCCAGTCTGAATCTTAATACCGTTGAAGTACCTACTTGTGTGATGCGGGAATTTCCTACAACTCCCTGCAACTCGATTCTGTTTATACTTTCCATAATTTTGATGTTTAATTGTTTATCTGTGGCCGGAACCCCTTTCGCAGGTACGGCGTAATTTTCACCGCACCCCGGCCTGTGTAATGAGTTGGCAGATTACAGCCCAAAGGCTGTCGTTATCTCATCTTTTTTGTTTTTGCTGAAAATCCATCCCGGGCCGCAGGAAAGTTTGGCGTTGAACCGTCCGCCCATCTCCTTCAATCTGTCTTTTACAGCCTTCGTGTCTCCGATTACCGCTACCGCCTTTTCTGAATAATCTATGACTGTCAGACCGGATGATTTAACTGATTCATCTGTTTGCGCTTTGGTTGGCCGTTCGGTCAAATCAATATCCCAAAGGCGATGCCTTGCCACTGAATCAAGGCTGAACCAGCAGAAATCCATACTTGCCTCGGATACCTTTATGTTTCCAAACAACTCATCACGGAGATGCCCCTTTCCGTCAGCAAGCAGGGGATAATCCTCCATGACTTTCATCCTCTCGCGCTCCATTACCTCCCCGCTGTATTCCCGTTCGGTAAAGACGTACCCCAGGGAGCCGAACAAGTCCGTAAAGTCAGAGCTGACTATCTCCTCGCAGTCCTCCATCCCGTTGAATCTGCGGCCCTCAAACTGCCCGGCTATCTCATCAACCATTTTGCGCGTGGGTCCGTCAGTCCATGTGATATTAACAGTATCTCCGGAGCCGTCTTTCCTTACTGAGAACTTAACGCCGGGGAAATTCCTTTTCAGTAGCTCGCGCAGGTTGCCGGATGCAGTTTTATACCTCATCCTCCAATCTCCATCCCACACGGTCAGGAAACCGTATTTCTTCCGCAGCTCATCCTTGTTCTTCCGGCTCGCGTCCTCTACCGCCCTTTCTCTCTCATCTCTCATCTTTTCAATGAGCTCAGCCCTCTGTAAGGATGCTTTTATTACATCCTCGCTGAAAATCGGTTCATTCTCGGCATAATAGAAGCCTATGCCGAATTTCTTTGAGATAGGCTTGATGTATTTATCGTAATGCGATACAGGGCTGAAATATCGATCCAAAGAATATTCATCCACATCATCTGGACTGCCTACCTCCACAATCTCGTATAAATCCGGATTGACCACGGCGAAAATCTGTTGGGACATCATATATCCGAAAGCATATATTTTCTGTCCTCTCTGGAGTTTGGGAGCCACCGCCAGCGGCTCCAGTTTGCCCGTTTCCCAGTTCATGCCCATTGGGCCTGACATTTTTAATTCTATTTTCGTCATAATATTAAGTTTTTTGTTATTTGCACATCTCTAATTCATATTCATCTATGTCGCCTGAATGCAGCCACTCAGGCTTTACAGGCAGGATGTCATACAGTCTTCGCATCTCGGCTATCTGCTTGCGTTCATCCTGCGCCCAAAGACATTTGGGATTCCTTTCCCCGTTATGCAGGTAATATTCGCAATCACATCTAAGACGGTCAAGCATCATATATTCATGTCTATATCTGCTTGGGATGTCTAGAATCTCGGCCAGTCCCGCAAGCGCCTTTCTGTCCTCGAAGGCCAGCCCGGTCAAGTCAACATCCTTGATGCTGTCAAAGAGTTTTTTAAAGGCATCCATGACTTTCAGATGTTCTTCGGATGTCATGATAAGCACGACATCATCCTTTTTGTTTCTTCTTGTTTCCATATCCTTGCAATTACTTTGTAGCCCTGTATTCCCTCATAGCCTGAGAGAGGTAACTGAGACTAAGGCCTGATCTGGTGACTACATAGCCCTTTTCGTCAAGTCTGCCAAAGTGGTAACCGCCTAATTTATCAATAAGCATAAGCTTATTTCCGTCGATTTTCAAATTTCCCTTTGTTGATTCAAACTGCATCATTGCTCTTTGTTTTAGTGTGTTATTGTTTTCTTTTGACATAGTAAAGATAGTGATAATCAGCGAATTATCCAAATTTTATGCAAGAATATTTCAAAAAGATTTGGGGAATTACAGAACAATATCTTAAAGATTTTACGCCTTTATTTTCTCGTACTCAATAGTCTTACATAGCTTAAGAAATAGGTAAAAAAAAGAGCGACAGTAAAGCCGCTCAAAAATCAAGAAACACCATATTTGTCATTATCTGTTTCTTCTTGGACTATACTATATGGGCAAAACCTGCCAAGCTGCTCGAGCGATATACTCAACTTCTCAAACGTACTGGCTCCTATACGCTTATATACAATTTTCTTTTTTGAATCGTAAATATATACCGAGTCACCATTCACTATTTTTACGTATCTTTTCATTTATTTAGCGTTTTAGCAATTCTTCATTCAGAACATCATCAGTCCACCCTCCTAATTTAGGCCGATAATTTTCCCACCAAACCTTGGGGAATTGACCGGCACCTTTCTTTCTTATCTCTGATAAATATAATTTAATATATTCGCGTTTCTCTGAAATGGAAGCTTTATTCTTAGACACCTTATCCAATAAAGAGTTGAATGTGTCATCCATCTTTATTTCCTTCCAGAAGCGATTCTTAGAATTGGCAAATCTTCCGCACAGTCCATCTATGTAATAATCACCAAGATTGTCTATGTCCTTATTTGTCAATGATAGACAAAACCTTGTAGGAACGTCATCGTAATCGGTAAAACTTCTTTCAAGTAATGATATTCTTGAATCGAACTTACAGGGAACAACATCTATGTCGAGATTGTTCTTTTTAAGAAGTTTCAAAAGAGTATCCCTTTGCTTCTTGCTGCTGATTTCAATAGACGAGACATCTGATATACTGACCTTACCATAAATCTGACACTCAACGTATGTGCCAGACATTTCTCCCAAAGAATCTATTCCTGAATCAAGAATTTCCTTGATTTTACTTGCTGCGTTTTTATTTCCCGAAAAATGCAACAATGATTCTAATCCCGGATCATTTACAGGGGAAGCAGGAGTGCATTTCCGATACACGTTGTATTTTGCCTTTAGAATCTTGTCGCATTCCGCTATCTTCTCCTTAAGTTCATTTATTGCCTTTACATTTGACGCATCTGTGTATTCCAACACTTGCTCATAATTCTCCTTAGCCATTAGGACTCTCTTCTTATCGAAGAGCACATTCCCGTCATAGCTGTCTCCAATAGTAAAAGTAGACCTCGGGGCGACATTGTTTTTTTTAAATCTTACATAAGTGCAGCCATACCCCCAACCTGAAATAGGCTCATAAGTCATTTGACCTTTAGATGAGAGAAATCCATATTTCGGATATTCATCAAGGGGGCAATCCTCCAATATGCCAAATATTGAACGCTCCTTTACAGCCCTCTCTTCTCCAATGGTCTTGAACGTACCTTTGCCTGTTTCTATCGAGGACTTGAAATAACCATCACCTTTGATAATTCTATTAGTGAGGGTATTAAAATCTATGGACATATAAACATCACTGTCATTCAATACTGAATTCAGTTTTCTTTTTGCCTCTTCAGAAGACATACCCAAAGATGAAATGTATTCTTCTAATGAATGATATTTATTATCAGTAAGCAATTCAATGTTAACGCCATCGCGGCATCCCTTGGCAACATCCTCAAGCTTAGGAGGCTTATATCTGATTTCTCCAATTCCAGATGATTTTACTTGATTTAAAGCCCACTGGTTATCCCTCAAGAAGTATGGCAACGTTCCACGTTCCTCAGCCTTGTTAATGCGAGACTGGTTATTGTTAACCCACGTCTTGAAATTATCCGGAACATCCCTCACTTCATTAACACTCCGGCCAGAGACTTCACTTCTTCCATCCCACTCCCAAAACTCCTCCTCTGTCTTGAGGATGGGGATTTTATAACAGCGACAGAGAGGGTGCCACCCGCTCCACTTGAAATTCTTGGGATACTTTCCTGCCAGCTCGTCGCAGATGTCGTAGAAATGTCCACTCTTAACTCCTTTGCAGTTATGGTTGCTGCTGAGCTTTATTTCATAACCTACAACAAAATCCATCTTCGCCCACCTCTCATTCTCTGCATTGCGGTACGCCATATTTATCTCAGAGGCCGCAAGTCTTATCGAACGGTACTCACAGTCTCCGGCAGTCGCAGCAACTCCGTACTTCTTTCCGTAATCCCTGGCCAGCTTTGGATAGTCCTGAAGATACTGGGAAATCCTCTTGCTCAGAGTAACCGCACTTGTTCCCTTCCGTATGGCGCACGATATAGCCTCTTCCATAGCAGCTCTCATTGAACCGGACTGACTCCACAGCTTATCGGATATGGTCATTCCATTGTCAACCCTGTCCCTGAACGCGCGGAGAGCATCCGAGTTCTCCTGGAACAGGACGCGGTACTTCTGTCTGTCAATGACGCCTATATATTCCTTCAGGACACCCGTGGCGAGAAGGTTCTGAACCTCATTGCTCGCGGCCCATTCCGCTGACGTACCTCTGTATATGACCGCCTCAATCTCATCCGCCATCCTGCTCTGCAACGTCCGTACTCTGTCAGCGGCAGCCGGGTAGTCCGAGAATCTGAAAGGACGTCCCGAGGCAGGATCGAAACCCGTTCTGAGAGCTATGTCAGCCGCTTCCTCCGCCAATGAATCGTATATGTCCTCAACAAGCAGAACGTATGACCGGATGCGCTTCTCAAGCTCCTTGTACTGCTTCCTCTGATTGGGGATTGACGGCCTGGCCATGAGTGCGGCCCTCCTATATCTCCGGCTTGATGCCGAGAAGATTTCTTCTGGAGCAAAGACCGTTCATGTAATCCACGGCAAGCATAGCAACAGCCCTTGCCCTCAAAGAGGGAAGGACGCCTATTCCAGCATAATCCTTCTTACGCGCCCTGAGAAGCCTGACGCCTGCCCTGTAGCCTATAATAACCTGATCCGGTAGGGACTGGGATGAAATCTTTGACTCTACCTCGTCTGCAGCACTGTCTATGTCTTCTTCAGACGGGACGCCTGACCTTAAATCAAGCAACTTATGGTACTTTTCAAAATATTCCTTCGCATCCATATCTGTAACTGCAATTAAACGACACCTTCGTTGAATATACTGCTTGTTCTCATTGATGACTTAGCAGCTTCTTCCCGCAATATCTGATTAAGTGTCTCCTCTGGATCATCAGAATAACCTGCCATACGTATTGACTCCAGATGACTCATGACAGGCTTGCCACCATTCGCAGTAGTGAAAACATCGACATTGGACTTCTCATCATTCTGGATGAAAGGAGTGATGATGTGCTCTATCTCCACCTCGTCTATCTCGTTCTTCCATGCCGGATTCATGACTTTAAGATACTCCTTTACGACTGACGACTCGCGGTCAAACGCCTCAATCCACGCTCCGGACTCATCACCTACTTTCAGATGCGCATCAGTGAGGAGGGTCTGCCTGGCATCATAACCGATATTGCCAAGCTGGGCCATATTATCGAAAGAGATATCCGGCATCTGCGACTGGGACCAAAACAGTTTCATCATTGTATCAACATGGTATTTCAAAGCCTCTATGCTCTGGCTCCACGACACGTATCCGACATCGCCTCCCTGCTGCATCCTGAATATCCTTTTCGTCTCGCCTTTCTCCTCCTTCCCGACCATATTGCCTATGACCTTAAGAACCGGCGCGGCATTATAGGCTATGACATCGCTGGCCCTGGATACAGTATACTCTATATCATTTCTTATACCGGACAGTCCTGCAAAGACCGGAGCCGGTCTCCAGACATATACTCCCGGTATTTTCTGTATAGCCAAATCCGGATCATCGTACACTCTTTCCCATCCGCCTCCTGTGTTCTTGAAGAAGTAATGTCCATCTGATGTATAAGAGTCAAAAAACCACACATCTGAATCGAGGACTTTCTGCTTGTATTCAAAACTCATACAAAGCATATCACCTCTTTCATCTATGAGAGGGTAGAGGCTTACACCGTCCATAGGGGAGTAGGTCCTGCATTTGAGCTTGTACTTGCTGTCAAAGCCATAAAGTCTGTTAGGCTTCTCTATCAGATACCACATTGTGAATATCTCGCATGAGGCGAAATAGGCAATGCCCCTTCGTGTGTTCTCGGCATTTATCCTTGCATACTTGTAGATGCTCTCTATTGCTGAAGCGATACTCTGACGCACGTCACTCCCCTCTGTATTATGATAGACCCTCTTGACAGGGATGGCAAACATGAATTCCGTCATTCTCCTCACAAGAAGCTTTTCAAGACCGATACTTATCCTCGCGGCTTCCTCAACAGTGCCGTCACTCCTGGTCTTATCCCTGCGCCCTGTCTTATCAAACCGTATCTTGTGAAAAGACGGCTCGTAGTCACGTATCAGTTTTGCCCAGTCCGGGACGACTACTGATTTTACCTTCAAGTCGTCAACTATAGAGCCTGCATCCCTGCCGTCAGTGAAAATTTCTTCAAGTGTCTTCATTGCAATGTTTTCCGCAAATGTACGGAAATTTATTTGCGTTGCAAATAAAAACATTGGTAAATATTCTTGAAATGACTATATTTGCGTACTGCCATCTTTCATACAAAAAAGCGGTGAAAGGGATTAGTCCCGATCACCGCTTTAAATGTCACGCCTAAAATCACTAAAGAATGCTGCTTCCGAGAACCAGAGCGTCAACTATCTCGCCTCTCGACACTCCGTCGCGCTCTGAGATCTCATTGAGCCTCTTCATCGTCTCAGGAAGCAGACGCAGGGTTATAGTCTGCCTCCTTTCCTCCGATGCCTTTCTCCCGGCACCGGGCCTTGATCCTCCTCTTGTTGTCATATTATTACATTAACAATACATTGTAACTTTATGGACAGCGCAGCAATTTAAATTAATAATCGATTCTGTAGGTTACAACGTCGTTAGTGTAACCGTCACCGCCCTTCAGCATAACCGGTTCGTTTATGCTGTTGTAAACGCCTTCCCCCTTGTACCAGGAAAGCATTTCTTCTATATCAGCATCTGACCAGTCCTCATGGTCGGGGTCAGAGGCAAGCAATTCCCTCCAATAGGAGAGGTCATCATCAGACTCTCTCGTCCAGTCCATGTTTCTATCCTTGTCTTCTAGGCACATCTTCCAGAGAGCCTCACGGGCCTCCTCAATGGAATCGTATTCGCCAATAACCCACTGAACTGGCGTTCCCATGTCCCTCTTGAGGACCTTTTCCCCATTATAATGGAGATTGGCATGGTACGGGTCGCAACACGCCACAATACGTGCAGGAACTTTTTCGGTGAATTTCTTTTCTTCCCACCATCCGTCCACACTGACTACGAGTTTTGCATCTTTCAACCATTTCCGCCAGTCACCCTCAGCATACGCGGCGACAAGGGGAGTAAGACCCGATAATGACGAATCTGCGAATATACGCAGATGATTGTCATTGACATATACGGCTACGCCCTTGTTTGCCCAAAATGCCTGGCTGTAGGTTATGACCACTCCCTGCTCAGCCGCCCTCTCGACATACGCAAGTACTTTGCCCACGTTCTCGGGGTTAAGCATGGCCTCAGCTACATCCGCTGTGTAATTTTCCCTAATCCTATTAATTTGTTCGTCGTTAAGTGTTCTCATCGCTCTTTGTTCTTAGTGTGTTGATTTCCTTTGACATTACAAATATAGTGTTTATTTTTGAATTATGCAAGAATAATTCAAGTTATTCCACTATATCAATGCTTCCTGCAAGCACCTCATAAAAGATTCTCTCCTCTCCGTCAACGGTTGCATATCTACTCTGTCGCAGACGTCCCACCAAGTGTACTGTGCATCCTTTGGTGATGGACTTGAAATCCGGCATATTCTTCCCCTGCCATGCAGTGACGGAGTGCCAGGTTGTTTCAGCCCTGGTCAATCCGTCTCTATCCTTGTATATCTCGGTTGTCGCCAGACTGAATCTAGTAACAGTGGTGTCACCCACCTTTAGAATCCTTGCATCGTGACCTACCTGGCCCTGGAGTTCTATTCTGTTTATATCTTCCATATCAAAGTTTCTTCATTGTGTCCATAATATTGATTAAAGAGCTATTCCATTTCTTCCAATCCCAGACTAATTATGTAGTCATATTTTCCATTTTCTCCGAACATTTGAGTTGCCGCAATTCCGGTGAAGTCCACGTAAATGTGAAATTCGTTCACTTCAACGACGTACCAACCGTCGTTGTAATCAACTTCGCCATCTTCGTAGATTGTTTGGATCAAGGTGCGCCCGTCCTTCATGTATGAGGAGGCAAGTTCACAAGGGTTGCGAATAGTCCCATTATCGTATTCTTGAATATCACTGAACGCCTTCAGGCATCTGTTTGCCAACTTGCGCAGAGTGTTGAAACCCTCGTTGTAAATATAAGTTGCTTTCATTGCTCTAGTTTTTAGTGTGTTGTTGTTTTCTTTTGACATAGTAAAGATAGGTATAATATTTGAATTATGCAAGAAAATATCAAAAAGATTTGGAAAAATTACATAAAATTCGAAAGAAAAAGGCCCGGAGCCATGACACCCCGGGCCGTGTAATCGAAAACATATTCGAGTTGTCGAATAGTCAATGCAAATGTAGGGAAAATTCCCGTAAGTACAAACAATGATCAGTACTTCCTCCCGTGCATCCTCTCCCTAGTCTCATTATACCTCATCTTCACTGCATTGTTTAAGTTCATGCTCAAACGCGGAGGTCATGCACTCCCTTTCCACTCCACTGCAAGTATAGGGGAAGGTGACCATGTACCTGGTGTTGATTTCATCCTTGCCTACGTTGATCATGATGCCCGATATGTATCCGACCGCCGTAAGGGTGTTGGACTGGTAGGGGAAATACGGAAACCTTACCTTGTCTCCGATGCTGAATTTAGTTATTATCTCCATATTTCTTATACATTTTATCCACGTTATTGAATATCCGCAGCATGTCCTCGGCCAACTTCTTGCTGTCCACAGCCTCATCAAGTATCTCCTTTCTGAGTATCAAAGCCTCCTTCTCAAATAACTCACATTCTCTCTCGTATGCCTTCTTGTACGCATCCGCCAACTCCATCGTGTTTTTAAGGTCAGAAAGGAGTGACAATATCAGCCAGCACATAACTATGAGACAGACATTCAGCATAGCCGCGTAATAATCCCCACTGATGATGTTGAGCACCACCACCATGCCAAAGACGACAATTGATACCCACTTGATGATGTTGAAAATTTTATCAAATCTTGTTTTCATATTACTCACATATTAAAATTCCAAAAGAACAGCGTACCGCAGTCGCGGCACTTGCAGTTGTTGACTGAACTATGAAAGCCCACCTCGTAGTTGTACGAGCCGCAGTTGGGGCAGTGGGGCAGTCCGGAATCAGTACCCATGCGCCCCTTTGTCTTTATCACGACTTCATATTCCCCGTCAGTCACAACCTCTATGCTATTAATCCACCTTCCATCTACTGAAATAGGGATGTCTGTGCTGCTGAATCTGTCCCGAATCTTGCCAAGTTCAGAAAGCATGGCTGTCATTGTCCGTATCATAGCAGTTTCTTAGCCTCCTCGATTAAGTCCCTGAATGCCTCCGCGAACTTGTCGCGGACTTCTGCAGTGGGGAAAGCAAGAATACGATTATCTTTCATAGTGGTAAACAACTGCACCTTATCATTCTCATCCGTTGTTCCAATGCAATATTTAATGTCCATACAACCCCATATCGGCCACCACCCCAGTTTCTCCCACCACGCATTGCGGTAGATGAGCAGTTTGCATAGGGCGGACACCGCTCCGTGCATACCTCTCGGCACAAGCAGCGAGCGTATCTCCGACACCCTGACTGCGCCCAGTGCCTTTTCATAGTCAGTCGGCAGTTCCTGCTCAACCCTGCGTATCTTCACCTCGCCGTTCTCGTAGCCGGCGAACTCCCATCCCTCGGGAATAGGGAGCGATTTTGTCTCCTCTTTCATTTTTTCGTTTTTAATTTCAATGAATTGAACTGATTTATGATCTTTTCTTCTCGTTTTAGAGCAACCCCCGGAAACTGACACATGCTCGCTTATGACACACGGTTCATTTTCGTGTTTGTCTCTGAAATAACAATTTCCACATAATTCTCCCCCCACAACTTTCAGCCTCACACCATTGTACTCAAATTCTTCTCCTATCTTCCGTTCCATGACTATTCCTCCCATTCAACCTTAATAGTCCTAATTTTTGTTTTATCTATATCCGAATCATGCTGCTGGTAGAACCTTTCGGCCTCCTCTTTGGTTTTAAAGATGCCGGAATAAAACGGATTGTCAATGTCGTAATGGATATTAATCCACCCCTCATGCTTTACATCATCCATCACAAGGTCATTTTTGATACAGCCATTGCTATTATAACACCTTCCATTATTATAGTACTGATAGACCTTTTCGAGGGTATCTCTGATTTTCACAAGGGCAACAATAGGACTATCCGCATTCATGTCAAAACAAATAATCCTTGCATTTCTTCCATCTCTTGTGCAGACTGGCTTGCCGGATTTGGCGGCTTGCAAGTCAAAGGGTTTCAAGTTCTTTCCAATGTTTTCAGTATTGGAAAGGTTTGGATTGTTAACTTCTTTCATATTCTGTAATTATTTTAGATTTAATTTCGGTATAGGCATCCAAGCGACAATTTTATCCAAGCACACAATACTTTCTTCTAGCAAGCCTCTCGGAACACCCATAAGCATCGCATCCAGTATTTTATTTTGTCCACGAATATCGTTCATCGTCAGCAACTGCATACTCCCATACTAGTCGATAAACAGAGCGATTTCATTATCATTCGGCAATGCCTCGTCAACACTTATCCATTGGTGGGAGAGGGCGTATTCTGCGCCTTTCTCAAAAGCACTTTCAGCAACTTCATCGTATGATAACTCCATTCCTGTCAATTCAACAACATCATCAATAGAGCTTTGCAACCCAAAAGTTGTCAGTGTTTCGGCACTTGCCCTACGTGATTCTACTGCCGCTTGATCAATCCTTTTTCTTAGTATCTCGTTCATGGCTTTAATCATTAAATAATGATGCTTCCGTATCCTCCGGCTTCCCGACAATCCCCTCCACCCGCGCAATCTCCATGTCAATCTCCCTCTCCAGCCGCTTGCTTTCCTGCAAGGCTATCTTGGAGCGTGTCTTGAAGTACTCTTTTTGCATCCTGCGCATCTGCACAACCTTATCGTAAAATTCTCTTGCGTTCATGGTTATTTACGTTTATCGGTTTTCAGACATCCAGCCTTGATAGCCCACACAAGGGCATTGTACGCTGCCTCCAGCATGGTATCTCCGGTGAAGCATATTGTCTTGTCGTAAGGGTAGTTCGACTCGTCCAAATCCCTCACATCCTCATACCATATCATCTTCGGGTCGCAGTCAATCTCCAATGATAACTGACATCCGTCAATGTGTGGAAGCAGTTCAAGCACGTCCTGCAAGGTGTAGGCGGGGATGTATCTGTACCTTGGGCTACCATCAAGTATATCCCCGATTGTTACTGATAGATACCATTTACCGTTATCTTCACTGACTACCTTGTAGTAATGAACAAGGGATGGTTTTAAATTCAGCCCCAATTCTTGCAGGTGCTGCATTTGCTGCACGTCCAATACTTGCTTACTCATTGTTTTTCCTCCTTTAGAAAATGCTCAAACATAGCATGCCCGTTACTCATCGCCCCGAGCACCAGTACCTGCTCCTCGCGGGTTAGCCCTGACCATTGCGCCGGATTCCCGTCCGCGTAGAACGCATAGCCGGAGACTTCACCTACTTCGATGCGGACTTCAATGTTTCTTATATTGCTCATATCTTTCACATCCTTCATTTATTGTAGGCATTGCCATATAGGACTCTTCTTCAAGAGCAATCCTTAAATCCTCTCCCATGTGGAAAGGGTTGTATAGATTCAAGCCAAGAGCCTCACATCTATTCTTTTGTATCTCCCTCGCCTCGTAATCATTACCACGCCATACCTCAATCTCCTCAGTATTCCATCCATTATTGTCGTAGTGCTTGCAAGAATAGCACAGTTTCTTTATATCCGGATTATGACGGCATACAGTCTCGTGCTGTACCGCATTGCACTTTCTCTTGAAAATGCGCCCGCAGTGCTCGCATTGCCATGATGGGCGATTGTACTCTATCATTTTGTTTCCTCCTTAGTATCTGTCTCATCAAAAATCAAATCCGCAAGATGCAGTGCCTTGTTCACAAGCGCCGCACCCTTGTCCTTGCACCCTCCGGCCAGCATACCGGACATTATCACCGCAGCCATCATGGGGCGGTCGGGGATGCTGACCATCTCAGCCGTTCCGTCAAAGGTATTGTCGAAAAAACTTTTGCCGCTGACATCTCCATCCAGTTCCCTCTCGAACGCCTCCCAGTCGCGGTTGTCACGGGAGGGGAAGAGGACGCACTCGGAGTCGGGAGTATTCTCAAAGTACTTCCCGTCCTTTGTAAGAAAAGACAAGGATTTCCCATTGGCATCGGACAGTATATCGCAAGTTATTGGATACTTGTCATCGTCATTTCCACGGCACCTGCACTCACCGAAAATCATGCAATAGTACACATGGTCTTTCGGTGCTTTCTTGATAATGTTTAAAATGTTCATATCGCTTTGTTTTTAGTTAATGTTTCATAATACCCGCATGAATCAGAGCAGTGCCTCGCGGTGTCCCTCTTGTAGCACCACCCGCGTCCCGTAATATCCTCGTTGTGGAAGTGGACGCAGCCTCCGCAACATCTGTCATTTTTTGTCTTCATTGCCTATTATCACATGAAAGTTGTACAATCCGAATTTCCTTTCGCCCATGGACGGCCTTGTGTCCACATGGCAGCGCAGTTCCACGCCCATGCCCATGCTCTCGGAAAGGCGGAACATAGCATCCGATATGATGCGCTTGAACTCAACTATATCCATTCTGCCGTCACTCGCCATAGGCTTTCGGACAAATACCACATCGTGCCTGTCCTTCCTCAGCCGTGCCTTACACTTGCCGAGTATATCCCCTATCTGCGAGCAGTCCGTATCCTTGAACTCGCATCCGTCACAGCGGTGCGCCGGCTCTACACTGAACATCACCCCGTTGATGGTGAAGTCCTCTCCGATATTCCGCTCAATCATGACCGCAATGCGAATTGAGAAGTTTTATGATGTCCTCCAATATTCCCTCCTCCGCATCGGCAGGGGAGACAAAGGAGAGCGACCGCTCCCCGAACCGGTCATAGGAGACCTTGATTACAATCTCGTACTCTTTCATAGAATCGTATCGTTTATTCCCATATATTCATTGACAATCCGTGTCAATCCGTCCGCATCCTCACAGAACATATCCGTCTGATGAGGGGAGAAGTTGCGGTAGAAGTCGTTGTAGTTGCTCCGGATCATCCGCTTTATCTTCTCGTGGTTATGCTTTATCGCGAAGCGGTACGCGCTCTTGTCCTTCAGCGTGCGCTCCACATCGCGGCATACATCCTCCTGCATCTGTGAGAGCAGGAACAGCAGGAGCAGCCGCTTTGAGAGCAGAATCCCCTCGTCCTCGGAGAGCCGTCCGGCTATAAGGTCATGCAGGCTGTCCATCTTGCTCCTTGACTTTTAGTCCTTGACCCTTGACCACATACTCCTTGACTTTCTCCGCAGACACGGAGTCGTCATACAGCATATCCATTACCCGCTCCGATGTGGACAGAGGGAGCAGCAGCCGCAAGAGGCCGGAGAGCTTTGTATTGAAGTCTGTTTTCATATCGCGTGCTCCTCGTTATGCGTTATCATATCGGCATGAGGCATACGTGTCTTGCAGCCCTCGGCTGCATCCCTGTAAGCCTTGTCGGCCTTTATCAGCTCTGTCTCCCACATCAGTCTCCTATGCTTGGTTATCTCCGCAAAGGCTATGCTGTGCAGCCTTGCGGGTATCGCGCTCTGCTCTATGCGCCTACGCAGTTGTTTCTTTGTCAGTATCATCGCTCTGGTCTTTTGATTCAACAAGTTTTCCGTTTGACAGCTCATACCATGTGTCCGATTTTATATTCTTGTCGTCCACAATGGCGCAGGCCCAGTCGGCCACCTCGTAGCGTTTGGTTTCTTCCGAATATTCGATGTTCCTTGCGACGAGCACGCAGCCGTAACCGCCCTTGACCCTGCCGCTGTTGCTTACGATAGCAGCACCGTAGTCCCCGGCTTGGGCAGCACCGTAGTCCCCGGCTCGGGCAGCACCGCAGTCCCCGGCTTGGGCAGCACCCTTGTACCCGGCTTGGGCAGCACCGTAGTCCCCGGCTTGGGCAGCACCGTAGTCCCCGGCTCGGGCAGCACCCTTGTACCCGGCTTGGGCAGCACCGTAGTCCCCGGCTTGGGCAGCACCGTAGTCCCCGGCTCGGGCAGCACCGTAGTCCCCGGCTTGGGCAGCACCGCAGTCCCCGGCTTGGGCAGCACCCTTGTACCCGGCTCGGGCAGCACCGTAGTCCCCGGCATTATTCGTATCGGCACTATCTATTTTCTTCTTGAATCCGAAATTCTCGAAGAACGTACTGACCGCTATTCTGCATATCTCGAACACTGAAATCTCCGCCTTGACCGTAAGCCTTTTGCACACTCTCTTGGAATCATCGCCATTACTCTCGTCGGAGACGTCCTCCGCCTCCACGACAGCAAAGCGGTTGTTCTCTCCAGGCGCATAGTAACTGAATATGTCATGAGGGTTCTCGCAGAAGTGAATCCCTCTCTTGCAGAGTTCAATGTCTCCGTCAACCGCCGCCTCCTTACTCACCTCGTACTGCAAATCCCTGCATTTTAAATCCTTGTCAAAACCTTTAAATCCTTTCATATTGTCAATACTATAAGTTGTTCAAATCAATTTCATTAATCGTTACCAGTTTCAGTTTACCCGTGTATCCCCTGCGCTTGAGTTCCTGCATGAGCTGCCGGGGAGTGAATGCCGACAGCGGGTTTTCCGAATCGGGGGGGGTATTTCTATCCTTCCTATTGATGGCTTTCGTACACTCCTTGCAGTAAGAGTACAGAGTGCCGTTACTCCTTTTGTAGAAGCTGTCAGCCGTCAGTGTCCTGCCGCACCTGGGGCAGGTCTTTGTCTCATTTGCTGTGCTTTCCATAATTATTTCCTTTGATGTATAACTTTCCGTTCTTGATTTCTATTTCCCTCACCGCTCCGCTACCGGATATGTGCACGATGCAGTCGGAGAACACATCATCCAGCAGTTCCTTCAACTGGCCTGCGGTGAGCAGGGGAGGGGCTTGCTTAATTGTTTTGTTCATATTCCTTGATTGCTTGTTTGCCTTTGTCATTGAGAACATATCCAGACCATATCACTAATGATGACCGACTCACCAAACCCTTCTTCCGCAGCCGTCCCAGCAGCGATCCGGCACAGAGCCACGCCTTCTTCCCGGCACATGCCCCGTTGCCGCAGTTGGTATGCGCGTTGAACAGATACTCCTTGTCCGGATCGTCTCCCCACAATCTCTTGGCGAACTCCTTTGCTGACATGGGTCTGTCCCATGAGGCTGACGAGAGTATGCTGAGAGCCTTGTATGTCTTGTCGGTAATAGTGTTCATATCAGATATTGTTTGTTATGGATAGAATCCTTGGCATTTCCCTATTCACAAGACTTACTATGGCGTCGTGCCATGTAGTGTTTTTATTAAACTTGCCTCTTGACTGAATCACAGCCCCGCTTCTGGTATCTACCTCCACGGTCTCCATCCTCTCGCCATCAACCCTCGCTGTCATTATGAGGCAGTGGGGACGTTTGTAGTACTCCGCATTATAGACGCAGTGATGCATGACCTTCCCTTCTTCGTAGAACTCGGTGACTGATTGAAGGGGAATGATAGTGAGGTTGCCGTCAGAGAGTGTTATGCCCAACACACTGCTCATCCTCGCCTTGTACACACTATCCTTTTCGGCAAGATCCCTTAGCATGGCCTCCCGTTCCTTGCGGGCCTCAATCTCCTTTAGTCTTGCATCCCATTTGTCATGGGCCTCTTTCAGATTGGCCGGACACACATACACATGGTTGCGTACATCCTTTCCGAGGTGTACAAGGATAGATACCATGTCACGCCACATGCTCGCGTCCTTTACTATATAGCCCCGTCTGATGCAGATGCGCACAGAGGGCCATATATCATCGGGAATACCGTATTGTGCCGCGTTTTCCGCAAGGGTGTACTGGCCGGCTTTAATGAGGGTCTCGACTTTCGGATACGTAAGCAGGGCTTTCATAAAGCGGTAGTGCGCTACCGTCCTGACTTTCCAGTCAGGAACCCATCCGCGAAGACGCAGTTCGGGAATAATGCTCATGCGGGGGTATAGATATATCCCCTCCATTGCGTACGCCTCCGGATGGCTAGACTCTCTGACTTCAAATGGGCTGTACGTAAAGCGCAGGTTGTAGTTAACTGCCTCCAAAGACCTGCCCACCACGACATCCCTGCCGTCCGGTGCTATCCAGTTCTGGAAAAGTTCATTAAGATAGACCTCTGCCGGCACTCCTTTTTGAGCATGTATAGTGGCCTCGAAAAAACGCAACACCTGAAAGCCCTTATAGGTGATTATGACGCTAAAACTGCTGTCCCGTCTTTTCTTCCTGCATCTTGATAACTCCACTTTCAGTTCACGTCCGCACTCCGGGCATACTTCCCCGATAATCTGCGAATGGGTCGGATTATCGATTTCGAACACATGTCCGCACCTCTCGCACCATACCTTGTGGCCGCAGAGATAGCCCATGTTCCCGAAACACTTCTCATCTGCCCACTTCCTCTGGGCCTCGGTCAGCGGCCGCATCTTTGGGAAAAGTCCTGCGACCTGCTTCTGTAACTTAGTCCTCGGTCTCATGCTAAAACAGTGTTGGTAGTTCTGCCTTGTCCTCCTTCCGCTTGTTGGCGGATATGGCGGACAACTTGCTCTCCTTGTTCTTGATTTCCTCTATGCACTGCCTCTTGTATTCCTCTATGGCCTCGGCCCTTAGCCGTTCCTTATCATCACCCGGGATGACTATCGCAGCCCTTGACGCAATCCCCTTGTCAATCTTGCCGGGGTCAGCCTCATCGTAGTAATGCACCGCAAGGCCATAGACCTCATCATCTGTCATGGCTGTGCGGTTCTGCCTCTTCACCTCCGATACGATAAAGTCGCAGCACTCGATTATATTCTTCTTCGGATTGGCATAGGACTCCGCGAACATCTTGTCCTCTGAGGCCCTGCGGTCGAGGTAGGACTTTATGGCCTCGGCAAATGGTTTGTTTTTCATCTCTTTTGTGTTTTTCATTGTATCAGAATGCTATCTTATAATCCTTTCCCCTCAGCGAGGGTCTTTTGCTCTCCACGAAACTCTGTATCTCCTCGGTGGTGAGGGGAAACAGCGGGCAGAAGGGCATGCGCATGGTGCATACGAACCTGCCGCCGAGCATGATGTCAAATGCTATTGTCTTCATGATTTCATAAAGCATATCCAGTGCGTTTTCGCGGTCTTACCGCATCTGTTGCCGAAGACAGGATTCTGCTCCGTCAGTTTCAGTATTTCCGACACCTTGATGCCCGTCTCGTTCCATTTGAAAATCAAAAAACCACCCGGCTTCAATACCCGAAAACACTCAGTAAAGCCTTTGGAAAGCATATCCCGCCAGTCTGAATACAATGCCCCATATTTGATATGCTGATAACCTGTCGGCACGGTCTTATCGCTCAGAGTACCATATATATCAACCATCTTTGACTTCTTTCCCCGGCTGTACACCAGGTGAGGAGGGTCGAACACTACCATCGAAAAGCTCTCGTCCGGATAAGGCATACATGTAAAGTCGGCCTGAACATCCGGCTTGACCTCAAAAGGTCTCCCGTCACACAATGTGGTTTCAACATCCCGGATATCCTGAAACAGTACCCGACTGTCATGCTTATCGAAGTAGAACATCTTACCACCACAACAGGCATCAAGAATAGGCTTGTTGTATTTTTCTTTATTATTGTTCTTCATTGTTGTTTCTGTTTGAAATTCTCACAACCGTTCTCAGACAGCAGTCTCATGAATATGCTGAAAGGACACCTGCCTAATATCGGTTCGCGTTCCTTGACGGACAGATACTCCATGTCGGGGACAAGGTGGGCGCAGTCGCCGCAGGTAGGACTATTTTTCCTTAAGCTCATCATGTAAAGAGTAACCGCCAAGAATTATTAACGGGATTGCGAGTGCGAACTGGTGATTGGCATTGGGGTAGAGTAGAATCGCGCATACTGTAGCGAGTATCCCCAGAACAACGATGACTGACGGTATTATTAAGCCAGTCAATTTAAAGATTTTTTCAATTCTGTTCATATCATTAATGTTTTCGATTACTATGTAAAGTTAAGTAAAATAAAACATTTATGCAAGAAAATTTCAAGAAGTTTCAAGATATTTTATGGGGCTGATCATGGTTTTTGCTTCTTTTGATCTTGCGTGTAATCAAAGAGATGTTTCTTAACAGAATATTCTGGATACTGTTTCTACACCTGTCTTCTCTCGCATACAGATATGCCCTACGCAGAGAACGAACAATTTCCTCTGCCTATCTGTCTGTCAACTGTATCATCTCCGGTAGGATTTACCGCTGTAATAAATCCTGTTGAAAGACCCGAAAAGTCTGTCATATATGTGTGGTCCGTATTTGATCATAAGCTCTTTTTCAGTAAAATTGGTTGCCAGTATGGTGGGCAGACACCTATCCTCTCGGAAACATATAAGATCAACGATTGGCTCAGTTGCATTTCCATATTGCAGGTGTATGTCAAACTCCCGTCCGAGTTCATCAATGATTACAAGAGTCTTTTCTGAGCAGACAAGAAAACCGTTGTCGCTGTAATTCTCGACGAACTTTTTTGCCGTGAAATGAAGCGCAAAGCAGTCCGGAAGAGAATTGTAAACATGACGTATTGCGTTAAGCATCGTGGTCTTGCCCGTCCCGTAGTTGCCGTAGAGAAGCAATCCAGGCTTACCTGAATTGCAAAGCCACTTCGATACTGAGGATATCTTATCATCGGGAACGTCCTTCGGATCGTGACCTGAGGACTCAAGCAAGGCCGAGTAAGCAGCGGTTATAGCGGCACGTGTTTTTTCGTAAGGGAGTGTGATTCTATATGTCCGTCCATCCCTCTCCCTCAAAATCTTCCGGCGCAGTTCGTCCAAATTCATTTCTTTTGCCATAGTTTGATTTTGATGCAGTGTTTTTACTAAATCTTTCATCGTTAGAAGCCCACGTGGTCAGTCTACGCTCCAGCTCCCAGGTTTTCTCGTACTCAAACTTCATCCTGGTTCTGCTTTTATTCAGCTCGCTCCAGTAGTTATAGAACTCACGCACCATACGCTTGCCGTATCGCTGCACGTAGGGGATAAGACTATCGTAGAACTTCTGTTTACGCAAGTCAACAAGCTCTGTTTCTTTCTTTTTCGCGCAACTTTTTCTTTCTTCATTCCCGAAATCATTTAGGCCACGTTCCTCTTCTGAAAAAACTGATGGATTTTCTTCTGGAGTGGGGAAAGTCGCGTCAGCGGCTTTCTTTGATACTCCGTTAGGAGTATTTTCTTTTATTTCCTTTTCTTTCCTTTTATTTGTGGTATTTTTGCATACATTAATTGAGTTATTGCATACATTAACTCCGTTTTTGCATACATTAACTGAGGCTGATGGGTTTTTGCCATAAGTGGAGCTTGTTTCTGAGTCGCCGAGAGGAGAGTTATTGCATACATTAACTCCATTATTGTGTACATTAACTCCGCAACCGGAAACCGTACTTCTTGCATCCCTGAGTCCGTCGACGGAAGAAAGGGTTTCATTACCCTCGCAACCGCAAACCTCGTCAATCAATAAATATGGCAAATCCCGAGTGATTTTCCGTCTTTTTGAAGCCTCAAAATATCTCTTCTGAATACCCTTACTTGTAAGCACCTTGACCGAATCAAACAGGGCCTTGTCAAAAAACTCCCATAAGACTAAGCGGTTCACTATACTTTCAATCAATTCAGGAGACATGCCGGGGAGATTCCTTGCGAGCTTGAATTTAAAGAGGTCATTCCACAGTACGAAATATCCATTTTTGTATATCGCGCAAAGCAGCTTGATCACTGTTATCTCGCCCTTGATACCGAACTCCCCGGATATTGCTGTCATCTTCTCGTCATCGAAGATGTCCACATCAAGAGGAAAGTAGTCGAGTCCTATTTTATTAGGTCTGGCCATGATCAAAAGGAATCATTTTGACCTAAGTCTTATGTCCTCTCCCTTTCTCCACAACAGCGCGTGGATGTCAGAGCCTTCCTCCACCGGCTCTTTGGCCACAAGGAATGTAACGCGGTCATCCTCCTTGCAGGAATCAAGAATGGCAAGCACAAGTTCCTTGTTGCTTATGTAAAGTCTGTCCTGGCTTGTTCTCTTGACCTGAATACCGTTGTCGCTTTTCCTGATGAACCAGTCTGACGGCATTGCAGGATCATTGAGGAACTCTATCCTTAATGAATCCATGTCACCTACATCCATCCCCAGAATGGGATATACCACCTTGGCAATGGATATCCAGTAGTTCCTCCTCTTGACCCTTATATAGGGTCTTGTCCTGATTCTCGCCCTGTCGCACAGACAGTTCTCCGAGTTGTAAGTTCTATACTCCATGCTGTAATTGTGTATTAAGTGAATAGGCTGCAACTGACTTGCCACCGCCAATTATGTAGCGTTCAGTCCTGATATCCAGATTATGCTTATGCCTGAGCTCCCATATCCTCGCACCGAGACTGAAGCATCCGAACCTTTTAAGTGCGTCGAGAGGGGTCAGTGTATCCCCGTTCATGAGCGCAGACTTTATTCTAGACAACTGCGATGAAGATGTATTATCCATATACGTTTTCTTTCGACTATGTAAAATTAAGTAAAATTAAACTTATTGCCAAAAATAATCGCAATAAGTGCTCAATACCCGCTTCTTGTCAGTTTTAATTGCTCTTTAGCAAAGCTTATCTGAGTTCTTATATTGTCCCCGACATGAACAAAACTCCTATTTAGCCTGTCCAGCCAGTCCACAGCGTGAGATTCCTCGCTTGCCAGAGTATCTACATATTTCTTGGCCAGTGTGGCAGAGAGCATGCGTATCGTGTTCATATTCTCGTCAATCTCACTCCTTATCCTTTCGCTCTGAAGGAGCTTTGCGTCAGCAAGCAGCTTAGACGAACGGGCAAGATATACGTTGATATCGGTGAGGCGCTGGACAAGCTCGTCCGGATCGTCCGATGCTGTAGTCTCAAGAAACTCCTGCATCACCTTACATTCCCTGTTGATTTCCTCAAGTGTCATTTCTAAAACGGTGTTCTGTTAATAGGTATATCCATTCCCGGAGAGGCTGCGAAAGTCTCTATTCCCGATGCTTTGAAAACCTTGCCTACAGCGTCTGAGGAATCAATATTCCCCGACGACAGGTGTATGAGGATAATTCTCATCATGCACGAAGTGTCGTTGGCAAGTATGGTGTCAATGCAGGTGTCAAGACTCATGTGGCTTCGGATGATTCTGTTTCTTACAGACGGATGAAGACTGCCGCCACTAACGTTGTCATTGAGAATGCTCCTGTCATAGTTGCACTCAATCATCATGGTGGAAAGACCTCTGAAACGATATCTCAGGTAGTACGTGTCTGTAGCAAACAGGATGTCTCCGGTCTCCTCGTGTCTGATAAGAAAACCCATAGGCTCACTGGCGTCATGCCTTACATCAAAAGGAAGCACTGAGAATCCTCCTATATCAGTCTTTTTCAAACATAGCAGAATATTCGCACCTGAAACTCCCTTGGCACTGGCCGTGCCTCCTGACATATACACCGGAATCCTTGCTGACAGGAATTCCCGTACATGGCCGCAATGGTCATTATGCTCGTGACTTACCAGAGCACCTGCAATACGTGATATGTCATAGTCAACAGCATCCTTGACCTTGGAAAGGGAGACCCCGCACTCTATTGCTAGGGCCTCCTTTCCGTTGTCAAGAATATAACAGTTGCCCGAAGAACTGCTTCCGAGAACTTTCAGAACCATCCTTAATGAAAAGTTTAGAAACCCGGAATGGCACTAGGAGCATCATTGGACTGCGGAGACTCATGGGATGATGCAGGGGAAGGCTCCGGCTCGAACCCTGCGTATTCCGAGTTGGCCTCAGCCGCCTTTTCCATCTCCACCTGTGATGATATATCCTCGTACTCCGCATCCCTTACATCAACCTCCTCGCTGGTGTACATGGCGCCCAGTTGTGACGGGAAGGCTTCCCGCATGGCCTGAACCTTCGCTACCTTGGCAATCATGGTGCCCTTCTTCTCATTCCACGTGCTTTTCTTCTTGTCGTACTCATCTAGGTTGACCCTTGATACCGCAGGGTACTTGCGGTCTTTCCTGTAAATCTTGGCCCATCCGCCGACTAGAGTCCATCCTTTAGGGATGAACGCACCCTCCAGTTCGCTTATCTCATCATCCCTCTGCACTATCACTCCACCCTGGTATCCGTCATAGTTCTCATTAGCCTCGGCCCTCTTGAAGTACGCCTCCTTTGAGGTGATCATCTGTGCCGGCTGACTGCCATACTTGATAAGATACGCCTCATTGAGGAACGGGTTAAGCTTGTTGAACTGACAGATACTTATGAACTGGATGATGTCTGTGTCCGTAACCTTACCGTCACCTTTGGTAAGGTAGTTTCTCACAATAGTAGGGGATAGCTTGACCTGATTGCCTCCTACATTGTAGACAGTAGTACCTCTTTCATACTGAGCCGGGGTACTGGCCGGCTGATTCTGATTCTGTGTCATTGCTCTTGTTTTTTTATTTAACGATTAGTTCTTTGTCATTCGTAACAAACATATGCACCGTCTGGGCATCAATGGGGATAACCTCATTCACACGCTCCCTGTTGTCAAGGAATACCGGAACACTTATTCCATAATATCTTTGCAAGGCATTGATGATGTCCAGTCCGGCATTTATCCTCCTCGCTGTATTCGCAGTACCGTAGGGAACTCCATCAACCAACGGGATGCATGTCTCAACCGGATTGCCGTCGTTGGTATATGCGTAAAGACTGAACCTGACCATGGAGAACATGGAATTAACCCTGCTCTCGCATATTTCGATTTTCCTTCTTGTAAGAGTTACAAGGAGGCTTTCTTCTCGTTCTACGTCAGAGATTGACTGAGACAGTTCCCTGCCTCTTCTATCAAGTTCAGATATCTCATTGTGAAACCTTTCTATCATGGCCTTTTTCGCCAGACGTTCTGTTAAGGCTATCCTCTCGCGCTCGATTTCAGACCTCCTGACCTGAAGGTCTGACAGATCTACGGAAGAATCGGGGACGGATTCAAGAAGGCTGCTGGCTTGTGATTCAAGCTCGCCCCACTCCTTGGAGTCAGACGGATTGACCCTTTCAATTTCAGGAACAGGCATTGAGTCCAATACCTTCCTAAGTGTATCGGTATCAAGCAAAGCCCTGGATGACTTGGATTCAAGTTCAGAGAGCATGCTTTCCATAGAGGAGATATCTTTCTCAGTATCATTTATTCTGTTACTGATAGACTTTCCTCTTGCCGTTATTTCATCAAGCCGCCTCTTCTTCTCTGCCTCAAACTTGTCAACAAGTTCGGTCACCATCCTGTCGGGGAGGTCATTGCCGCAGTAAGGACACACTGTGCTTCTAGTAAACTTAACCGCGTACTCGTCAGTGTATTCCTTTCTTATCCTCTCTATCTCATTGCGCATATCTGACAGGGTAGATTTGCGCGATACAAGGGATTCCGCAATGGACTTCCTTTCAGATTCAATCCTGGAACAGGCTGATTCAGCCTCAGAAAGCTTCGACATTACCTTACGTATCTCCGACATTGAGGATTCGTATCTCTCGTTTGCTGCGGCAGTGAGTTCAGATACTATCTTGCGCTGCCTGTCCCTGATTGACGAGACTTCTGAAAGTATATCCCTCTGCTTGGCCTCGGCATCCGCGACTGACTTCTTCCTGTCGGAAATCGTGCAATCTATGGACTGTTTCTCATTTTCTATCTCAGCGATTCTTTTCTCTATGGAGTCAAAATCATCCGCATCAGGAATGAGTTTTGCTGTCTGGTCTATTCTCGGCTGGATATCGGAGAGTTCCTTGTTAAGCCTTTTCTTAGCGGAAAGAAGCTCGTTGCGGTAATCCTGAACTGATTTTCCGGTTATCCTGTCAATGAGAGACGACAGGGACTTGTCGCTCATGGCAACCTCAATGTCATCCGGAACATCCGCCATGCTGAAAAGGATTTCCCTCTGTGACTGCCACGACATGGAAGCAAAGTATTCAGGATTACTGAGCATCTTGAACACAGTATCATCGACAATACCGCATACCCTTCGCCTGTATTCAGTAGCGGATACAGGGACTCCATTCCATTCGTAATCGGTATGGTTGCCCTTGAATACCTGCTCTGACTGACCTCTAGGCTTCACCCAGTCCTCCACAAGGGTTCTTTTAAGGGTGAGTTTTTCTCCGTCAACAGTAAATATCCCCTGAACTGATGAATCCACTTTGTGCAGAGGCTCGCCGTTCACTACGGTCTTGATCTCATAGTCCTGCCTGTCCAATGCGTCCTTCCCGAAAAGGAGCCACAGGAAAGCGTCGTAGTGACGGCTCTTCCCGGTGCCGTTAGCACCATAGATAAATGTCTGACCGTCGTTGAAGACAGTCGTTCTTTCTTTCTCACCCTTGAAATTCGTCATGGTGAGCGAGTTAATGATGATTCTTCTCATGTTATTTATGCTTGTGTTTCCGATTACTCTCACCGAACAGCCTTATGGCCATATCAGCATCAGTTATGATACTCCTGCCGTTCTGACTAATGGCCGCATCTATTACTCCGGACCTCTTTACATTATAAGCCTTGCTCACACTCACTCCGAGAAGTTCAGCAAGACCTTTAAGGCCGTATACGTATTTCCTGCCGCAGGGATGCTCGTCTTTATCATTGATATCATTCCCACACCCTTTCATTGAGGATGTGACCGACTTATCAATAAGTTCTATGAACTCACCTACGGTAAGTTGCCAGATAGGAGTGGAGGCTTCCATTACGAATCCTCCTCTTCTATCCACTCAAACAGCTTGTCAGCAGGGATGCCTGTCTTTTCGGACAGGATGCTGAGGACTCTGCTCTCACAAGGGACACTGAATCCCCTGAACCAGTTAAGTACGCCTGTCACAGAGTACCCACAAAGCCTGGCCACTTCCTTAGCCAGATTAGTCTTGTTCCTCCTAGGAACATCGTGATAAAACTTCTCTATTCTTGTCATAACTTAAAATGTTTTCAAGGTTAAAGGCGGAGGACTTCACAGCCGTCCGCCCTGAGCAATTATGGAATGTCAAATCTTCCGAACACTCGGAATTGCTCCCCGGCTGGGAATCGAACCCCGCACCGCTCCATATTTCCTATCATTGGCCATTACCCTCTCATGGCCCTACGGGGAGTTGGGTGTTGCGCTACACCCCGGTCATTACATCTTTCGATGTTCGCGGGGCAGGAGGACTTGCACCTCCCGCTGTCATTGCAGCGCATGGCTTTGTGCCCCTATTATAAAGGATTGATATCCAGTAATGAGTCTCCATATTATACAGTATTGATCCAAGCGATGTCCAGCATCCACCCGGTACCGTATGCGTATTCCGTATAAGAGGTGCGGCTCCCGTGGAGTCCGGTCTCCGCATCGTTGTTTTGTCCGGGCCTCGCCAGGCTCCGATGCCAGTCTTTCAATCAACTTTTATTACTCCCGTTTCCCATTACCGCACTAGTCTCCCCTGTATACGGTCTCCACGGTTTCGTCAACAACAATATAAGTATTGTAAAATCCAACAACTTATATTATATTTGTTGTTATTGTGATGCAAAGATAGATATTTTTTCAGAATTTATCAAGTTTTATCAATACTTTTATGAGAAAAATTGACAGATTTTTAAAATACCTTGAAAGCAAGGGGATTAACGAGAACAGAGCGACAATAGAATGCGACTTGTCGCAAGGAATTTTATCACAAGCTAAGAGCGGGAAGTCTGACCTAGGCAGCAAAACTATTGATAAAATATTGAAGAAATATCAAGATTTGAGCAGGGTGTGGCTCATTACCGGTGAGGGCGAAATGCTTATTTCTAATGATAAAAATACGAAACCTTCCAATGAGAGCAGTGTAATTGAGGCCATACTTCTTACTCTTGAGATGCAGAGGGAAAGCAACAAGAGAATGATGGAGCAGATAGACCGGATTACAAAGACAAACGAGGAACTTGTAAAAACAAATAATCTGCTGGTTCAAATAGTGGGGAAAAGGGGGCTTGCGGAGGATGCAAGTGGTGCTGCAAAGATGGCGGTGGCGGTACAAGGATAAGCTTTGAGGTATGCGGAGGATTCAGGAAGAACATAGCGGCAGCGAAGTGACGCAGCAGGAGAGGATGAGACTCTTGTCTGATCACCTTGGTATGTCTTTCAGGAAAATATCTGAAGAGGCAGGACTATCATCGCCGCAGGGATTCTACGACATCAAGGCAGGTAAATGCGGGATATCGAGGACATTTGCCAATCAGATATGTGCCAGGTTTCCGGAAATAAACTACGACTGGCTATTGCGCGGATACGGGAATATGATTTCCGAAGACAAGGTTGTAGACAACGGAAGACTGATTGAGGAAAACAAACGTCTACGGGAGCAGGTTGAAAGTCTTGTAAAGATGAATGAAAGTCTTGCGGAGACAAACAGAATGCTTACTCAAATGATATTGGGAGAGTTTAGCGACGAAAATAAAATTTCAAAAACTCATTGATATGAAAATAGCTATAAAGCAAATAGACAAGATGATATCATGTGTCCCTGAAGAAGTCTTCTGGAGGTCGCAGGACGCATTGTGGAATGACGAAAAATACGTGGAGGTTAGCGAGCAGGAATATAGAACGATGATGGAAAGATACAAAAAGAAACAACTGGACGAAAGGCGGCTCAGTGAATGTGTGGAACTTAACAACAAGGGGATTGAACTGGAAAAGAACGGAGAGGCAGATGCCGCAATAGAGGTGTACGAAAAGAATATAAAGCCAGGATGTTGGCCAGCAAGACATTCGTTTGACAGACTGCTTGTTCTGTACCGTAAAAGAAAGGACTATACAAACGAGCTGAGGGTTTGCAAAGCTGCTATTGAATTGTTTGACGGAGAAGTTAAATACAAGGAAAGAATGGTGAAAATAAACAAACGAATAAACAAGTAAACATGGTACTTACAGTAAAGGAGAGACTTCTTACATTCATCAGCGCAAAGCACATGGGACAGGTGGAGTTCGCGGAGCGATGCGGACTATCGAGGGGGTATGTGAACAATCTTAAGGACGCTATACATCCGAGCACTATTAAGAAAATATCCGATGTATTCCCCGAGCTGAATACCGAATGGCTTGTAACCGGGAAAGGTGATATGTACAAAGGGCATGGGGATTCTGTACAGAACGAGGAACTTGCGCGCTTTTACGACATACTGTACAGACAGCAGGAGAAGATAAGCAGGCTGGAAACAAAAATAGACATTATTCTCGAATCGATAGGCAAATGAAAGCAAGGGTTATAACAGCAATGATAATGACACTTGTTGCATGCTCATGTAACAAGGACAGAACTTATACCAATGAGTACTCCGGCACGGTGTGGGAAGGTGTAGAGATAAGTACTGATATGTGGAATGCAGCAATAGGACTTGATCCTGATACAAGCTACCATAGACTGGAGTTTCTTGATTTTACAGATGATGCAGTACAGCATTATTATTGGTCAGAAAGTGAAAACGATTGGAAATACAGAGACTTGTTTAATTATTCGGAAACCAATGCAGGATCTTTACGTATGGAGTGGGAAGTAACATATTACGGAGACACTCTGACGAGGTGGTTTGAGTTATCTGAGGACAGAAGGACTATGACATCAACTGATGATAAGTTTTACAACATAACTTTAAAACGGGTAAACTGACATGAATATATCACCCGAAGGTCAGAGGATAACGGCACGTTTCATTGAGGCCGTCAAAACACTGAAGAGTACCGGAGAGATACGGGGGCTGAACACAGTTACGACAAGATGCGGAGCGAACTACTGGAACGTGAGGACAGTACTGAGCGAACCGGCTACAAGAGTGCTTAAACCCGAACTGCTTGCTTGTCTCGTATCCGATTTCGGGGTTTCGGCAAGATGGCTTCTGACAGGAGAGGGGACAATATTTGACGAAAGACATGAATATAAGACACAATTGCCTTTTTTTCTTAGCGAAGGAGCCGGGAAAGAGTGATGCCAGGCTGAAACTGCGCGTGAGGTGGAATGGGCAGACGGTATGCTTCAACCCCGGATACAGGGTCAACATAAAAGGATGGAGCACCGAGGGGCAGAGATGTGTGAACAATACATATCATGGCGTTCACAAGACTCCTGCATCAAAGATAAACCGCGAGATACAGAGGTATCTTGACGCGGTGGAGGATGCATTTGACTTCTTTGAGAGACGGGAAAAGATACCGTCGAGGAATGAACTAAGATTAAAGGCTGAGGAGTCGCTTGGCATAGAGAAGAAAGGGAGGAATGACAGCGAGAACATATATGCTCTTTTTGACAAGTTTATAGAATCAGAATCCGTGCTTAACAGCTGGAGTGAAGGAACTGAGAAGAAAATGCGCACAATGAAAGCGCACCTCAGTGAATTTATGCCGGAAATGACAGTAAGGGACGTAACAAACGAAACTATGTCCGGTCTAGTAAGGTGGTTTGTGAACAAGGGATATAGAAACGCAACAATAATAAAAGACCTTGCTATCATAAGATGGTTCATAAGGTGGATGTATAGGAACGGATACTACAACGGAAAGGTTCATGAGACATTCTCGGCAAAAGTGCACAATTATGACAGGGTGGTAGTATACCTGTCTTGGGACGAACTTATGACAGTTCTCAATGTAGACTTGTCAGATAGCGAATATCTGAACAATATAAGAAATGTATTCTGCTTCTGCTGCTTTACATCTCTACGATACTCGGATGTCTATGCGCTTACTTGGGATGATGTGAAAGAGGACTCAATAACTGTAGTAACAAAGAAAACGACTGATCTTATACGCATAGACCTGAATAAGCATTCCAGGGAAATACTAGACAAATATAGAGGGAAAAGGTTGGCAGGAAATAAAGTATTCCCTGTATATCAGAACCAGCCCATGAACCGCGGACTGAAAACAATAGGTAAAAGAGCAGGACTTTGTGAGAAGATAAAAATGGTATCATACAACGGAAGCAGGAGAATTGAGGAAGTATTCGAGAAGTGGCAGCTTATGACAATGCACTGCGCACGCAGAACCTTTGTGGTGAATGCAATGTTTCTTGGAATACCGGAGGATGTCATACGGTCGTGGACTGGACATAGTGACTCAGATGCCATGAAGCCTTATAAAAAAGTGGTTGATGAACTCAAGCGGACAGAGATGGACAAGTTCAACAGGGACTGAAACGGGTACCGAAATCTTTTTACAGGATATGATTTACAAAGATTGGATGCATTTTCATCGACTCAAAAAATTGTGAACTAAGATGTAAAATGATGTGCAATTATCTAGCAAAAGGATGTTCGTAGAACGCCCATCTCCACAATACTGATTGATAGTTAGTTAATTACAAAAATGAGCGCTATCCCTCGATACGAGTTCGGGATAGTGCTTTTTTATTGGGATTGTACTTTTTCTAAAAAGAGGGGCGTGTATCCCATGTTTATAGAGGGGACTATTCCCGGTTTGCATATTTGCTGGCGTAGCGGTCTTTTATTTCGATTGCTTTGCTTCGGATGCGCTTTCCGGTGGTGACGGTAGCCAGGTATCAATCTCCGACGCATGCTTCGGCAGAATTCAGCTCCATATATGCTTAGGCCAAGCTTGGCCCTCATGACAGGCCTGGCCTGTATCGCTCGGTCCACACCGCCCACTATTCGGCACCTTGTGGGCGTTGTGGCAGCACCCGGGAACGGCGGTCCCGTCCAGAAGTGCCTCCAGGAGCACCCGGCCTGCATAGCCCCGTCCACACCGCCCACTATCCGGCATTTTGTGGGCGTTATGGCAATGCCCGGGAACGGCGGTCCCGTCCAGAAGTGCCTCTCGCAGCACCCGGCCTGCATAGCCCCGTCCACACCGCCCACTATCCGGCCTTTTGTGGGCGTTGTGGCAGCACCTGGGGCATTTCCACTCGTGGGGTGGCACATTCCCATAGGCTACCAGGCGCAGACAGACGCGGTTTCGATCTGAAACGCTATCCTAACATTGCGCTCATTCGGATCCTTGTCCTCAATACATTGGCTCACAGAGTATTACGTAAAGACGGCTGATTTGTAGCCATGTTAGGATGGCAGAAAAACCGCCGAAAGGGTCTGTTCCGCGCTATCCTAACATTGCGCTCATTCGGGTCCTCTCCCGCAATGCATTGGTCCACAGAGCATTACGTCAAAACGGCCGATCTGCGTCCATGTTAGGATGGCAGAAAAACCGCCGAAGGAGGCCTGTCCGCGCTATCCTAACATTGCGCTCATTCTGGTTCTTGCCTACAATGCGTTGGCCTACAAGGTATTACGTCGAAGCGGCCGATCTGCGTCCATGTTAGGATGGCTGGAAAACCGCCGAAGCGGACCGTTTCGCGCTATCCTAACATTGCATTGTTCCGGACTCTTGTCTTCAATCGGCTGGTCCTCAGAATATTACTGCAAAACGACCAATTTGCGTCGATGTTTGGTTTAAGTCTGCCCTCCGTCTTTTCCTTCCCGACCTGTGGCACCGGAACACACGGGCGGTGTACTACTGTACGGGCGGAAAGAAACGGCTGCTGCAAGACAAGAAACGCAGGTTCCTGCCATATTGCCGAGCCCTTCCGCAGGTGTCTGCGGTGTTCCTCGAACAGCTTGTTCTGCTGAAATTTGCCTCAACGGGACGGTCCACCTGCACAGGCGGGAAAAGATGGAAGGCGGTGGAGTGGGAGGGGAAGGCGCCTGCGCTGAAGTATCCTGCCGGCATTTGGATTATTGGAAAAAATGTCTACATTTGCAGCGTTGAAAGTTTCCTGTCCGCCGCTCTGCGGTGGAGGAATTGAAAGGGAACCGGGTGAGAATCCCGGACAGTACCCGCTGCTGTAATTTCCACGTCCTTTTTCGGACGGAAGTCACGCGGTCATCTTTGAAGCCACTGCCCCGTTGAGGGTGGGAAGGCTGCCGCGGTGAGGAATAAGTCAGAAGACCTGCTTTCGATTATGACTGTCTGCCCTGCGGGAGTACGGGTGCGGCAATGCTGAATGATTTTACCTCTTCAGGAACAGGCAGTCTGTGCCCATGCGCCGGTTACGGCTTAGCGCAAGGGAATCCCGGGAATTGGAAAATTGTTTGGCAATGTATTATAGGAAAGCAGGTATCATTTTACCTATCATCGTGGTATTGCTGTTGTCCGGCAGTGCTCTACGGGCTCAGGAGAATGCTCTGGAGAGGACAGGGTACACGGCTCCCGACAAGGTCTCGGACAAGGTTTCGGATAAGGTCAGGGACAAGGTCTCGGACAGGGTTTCGGACAAGGTCCGGGACGAGGGTCAGTACACGCCTGTGGATACACTGGACGAGGTGGTGGTTGCTGCGGACAGGATAAGGGAGATAGTGCCGGCGCAGAGGCTTTCGGGACGGCAGCTTCAAAGCCTGAGCTCCAATTCGATAGCTGATGCGCTGCGGTATTTTTCCGGTGTGCAGGTCAAGGACTACGGCGGTATCGGAGGCTTGAAGACGGTCAACGTCCGAAGTCTGGGCAGTCAGCATGTGGGGGTATTCTATGACGGTATCCAGATATCCAATGCCCAGAACGGGACGGTGGATCTGGGCAAATTCTCCATGGACAATATGGAACTGTTGTCGGTGTACAACGGGCAGAAAAGCGATATCTTCCAGTCAGCCAGGGATTATGCCTCGGCGGCGGCACTGTACATGGTGTCCAGAAGGCCCCGGTTTAAAGGTGACAGAAGGAACAATCTGAATTTCAAGGTCCGCAGTGGTTCGTTCGATCTTATAGACCTGTCGGGGCTGTGGGAACACCGTCTGGGAGAGCATTTCAGTACCTCTGCCAATGTGGAGTTTCTCAACACTTCCGGACGCTACAAGTTCCGGTACAGCAGGGAGGGAGGCTATGATACGACTGAGGTGCGCCGCAACGGGGATGTGATGTTTGTAAGGGCTGAGGCAGGTCTGTTCGGCCGTATGCCGAAGACTGATTTCATGCTCAAGGGTTATTTCTACTGGTCAGAACGGGGTTACCCCGGGGCTGCTGTCAAGAAGGATTACGGCATCTCGCTGCTCAACGAGGACCGGCAGAAGGACCGCAATGTCTTCGTGCAGTCTTCCCTGACACATGAGGCGGCTGATTTCTACAGTTTCAAGGTGCAGGCCAAATATGCGAATGACTATATGAACTATGTCATGCCGCCGCACAGTACGGTACAGCCTATGGACAATCACTACTGGCAGCAGGAACTGTATCTTACTGTCTCCAACCTGTTCTCTCTCAACCGTTTCTGGAGTGCCAACCTGTCCTGTGACGTGCAGTGGAACAGTCTGGATGCCGACGGAACCGAGATGTTCAATGCCAATTTCATCCAGCCCCGAAGGCTTACAGTCCTTTCTGCGGCAGCAACTTCCGTCAGCTTTGATTTCGGTCTCAGCGCCCAGGCCAGTATGCTCTATACCTATGTCCACGACATGAGCCGGCGCGGTATGGAGACTGCCGGGGACAAGAACGAATGGACTCCTGCAGTGATAGTGTCCTATACTCCGTGGAAGAAGGCCGGATTGAGCATAAGGGCTTTCTACAAGAAGATATTCCGCATGCCCACCTTCAATGACCTGTACTACGTCCAGCTGGGCAACCGTAATCTGAGACCGGAGTACACTTCGCAGTACAATGTAGGCATAGCCTATGCCAGGACTTTTCCGGGAACCTGGTTCGCCGGAATGCAGGCAAGTGTGGACGTGTATTACAATACGGTGAAGGATAAGATTATAGCTACCCCGACATCCAATCAGCTCGTATGGACTATGGTCAATCTGGGCTATGTGGAGATACGCGGGGCGGATATTGTCCTGGCTCCCTCGCTTCAGTTCGGGCCGGTCGGCATATCTGCCAGAATCAACTACACTTACCAGAAAGCTCAGGACTTTACTGAAACAAAGAAGGACGAGGGGTATGAGGGAGTTATAAGTACATATGGGGACCAGGTGCCGTACATACCTCTGCACAGCGGTTCTGCAGTGCTGGGCGTAAGCTACGGTACATGGAATTTCAACTACAGTTTCGTATACACCGGGGAAAGATACATGCTGGGCGGCAATGTACCGGTCAACTATATACAGCCGTGGTATACGAGTGACCTGTCTCTGTCCAAGGTATTCCGCATCAGGAGGACTGAGCTGGGCGTGACTGTAGAAGTCAACAATATCTTCAACCAGCAGTACGAGGTGGTGAAGTGGTACCCCATGCCGGGAACCAATTTCAGGATAACATTAAGTCTTACGATATGAGAACAATAAAATCAGGTACAATTTTTCTGCTTATTCCGTTCGTTGCGGCAGTCTGTGGCTGCCGCGGCGAACTGCCTGTACTGCCCTCGGAGCCCGTGGAGGTCAATCCGTGGGATACCGTCTCCGGCGATATCTGCGGCTTCTTCGTGCTCAACGAGGGCAATATGGGCAGCAACAAGGCTTCCCTCGACTACTATGACTACACCACGGGAGTGTACACCAGGAACATCTACGGTGAAAGGAATCCCGACGAGGTCAAGGATCTGGGGGATGTGGGCAATGACATCAAGATATACGGGGGCAAGCTGTGGGCTGTGATCAACTGCTCGAATTATGTGGAGGTGATGGACGTGCAGAGCGTCAAGCACATAACCAAGATAGCCGTGCCCAACTGCCGTTATCTGGCATTCAAGGACAGGTATGCCTACGTCAGTGCCTATGCCGGACCTGTGAAGATAGATCCTGATGCCCGCATCGGTATGGTGGTGAAGATCGATACCGCTACTCTTGAGATAGTGGATTCGTGCATCGTGGGGTATCAGCCGGAGGAGATGGCCATCGTCGGGAACAAACTGTATGTGGCCAATTCCGGAGGCTACAGGGTGCCGGACTATGACAGTACCGTGTCAGTGATAGATCTGGTGAACTTCAGGGAGATGTACAAGATACCTGTCGGCATCAACCTGCACCGTCTGGAACCGGACCGCTACGGGAACCTTTACGTGTCTTCCAGAGGGGATTATTATTATACCCCTTCCAAGACATTCATCATAGATACCAGGACCGATGTATGTACCGATACCCTGCATCTGCTTCCAAACAGCAACATGACCCTATGCGGGGATTCGCTTTACATCTACAGTACGGAGTTCAGTTATCTGACCAACGACTGGACAGTCTCTTATGCCATACTCAACACTTTGACAAGACAGGTAGTGACCAGGAATTTCATCACTGACGGAACGGACGGGAACATTCAGGTCCCTTACGGTCTGGCAGTGCATCCCGTGACACGTGAATTCCTGGTGACGGACGCCAAGGATTATGTAAGCCCAGGCACTCTGCACTGCTTCTCTCCCGACGGAAAACGCAAGTGGTCCGTCACTACAGGAGACATACCCGCGCATATAGTTTTTACACGTAAACCATTAATACCATTAGAACAATGAAAAGAATTTTTAGGACAGCGCTGATAGCGCTGGCAGCTGCGGCGGCAAGTGCGTGCAGCATGTATGACGACACTGAAATACGTGACCGTCTGGACGGAATCGACGACAAGATTGCATCTCTGGAAGAGACTGTCAAGGGCATCAATTCTGACATAGATGCCTTGCGGCAGATAGTCAACGCTCTGCAGCAGAACGTGACGATTGACAGGGTGGAAGCGGGGACGGACGGTTATGTGATATATTTCTCCGACGGGACTGCGGCAGTGATTACAAACGGAAAGGACGGGGCGAACGCTCCGGTGATCTCTGTGGCAAAGGATGAAACTGACGGCCTGTGGTACTGGACGATTGACGGGGAGTGGCTTGTCGTTGACGGCCAGAGGATAAGGGCTCAGGGCATCGACGGCGAGGACGGCAAGCCGGGAGAGGATGCCATAGCCCCGCAGGTAAGGATCAATCCCGACACCAGGATGTGGGAAATCTCCGTGGACGGAGGTCTGACCTGGGAGTCTACTGGCGTAATAGCCGAGGGACAGGACGGAACCGGCGGCTCAGGGATTATCGTGGATGTGGATTATACCAGCGATGCCTACAATGTGATATTCACTCTTGCTGACGGGACGCAGATATCGGTGCCTAAGACCATAAGCGTGGAGTTCGATATCGAAGGGCTTTCACCGGACGGTGTCGAGAGCATTGCATACGGCAAAAGCAAAACCTACAACGTAAGGATTTCAGGAATGCTCAACTATATTGTCAACAAACCTGACGGATGGAGGGTTTCCCTGTCGATGGCGGAGGATACCACACTTACCGTTACAGCACCGGCAAAGGACAATGCCTATGCGGAGACAGAGGGAATTGTAGGCATACAGCTTCAGTCTGTCACAGGTGAAATGTCCATGGTGACTGTGCAGGTAAAGGCTTTGGAATATGAACTGAGGGTGCTTACGTTCGAGGGTGAATACTGGTCGGCCCTTATCGACAACCCGCAGTATGGAGGACGGCTGCTTTACGGCGAGACCGGAATGGGCCCTGCCGACTATATGTGGTACGATGAAGGAAACACGTTCCTCAAGCATGTAATGCCTGAGAATTACGGAACCACATGTTACTGGGGCGGTGGACACGCTATCTCCAACTATGTCGAAACGGATCTGGCCAACGGTGACTACCTGCATCAGCTTGCAGTGTATTGCAAGGATCCCGTAACCGGTTTCGGCGGACATGGCGGCTCCGAGAATTTCTGCGTGCATTTCGGCTACAAGGACGGCTCTCCTTTCAACATGACCGAGAATCTTCCGGCAATAGAATTCGGGGACGGAGTTGCCCGTGTGGTGGATCATCTCTATATCATGTGGAATACCTATCTGGCAAACTGCGTGTCAAACGGCAACGGGCTTACAGCCCCCCTGGCTCCGGACGGATATGTCAAGGTCATAGCCATAGGATACGATGCCGAAGAAGTGAAGATAGAACAGGAACCGGAGTATTTCCTGGCCGGAAGCAACGGCAATATCCAGGAATGGACCAAATGGGATCTCTCCTCGCTCGGGAAAGTGTCGAAGATCGAATTCAATGTTGCCGGGGACAGTGACAACGGCTACGGTTTCAGCCAGCCGGCATATTTCTGCTATGATGATGTGGCTGTGAGGTTTGAGTAATCAGGCAGTGAACGGCAATGATGGGAAGAATATACAGTCTCATTGCAGTTGCGGTGGCAGGAGTGATGCTCTCTTCGTGCAGGGAGGAGGTCACTCCTCCTGCTCCCCGCATATCGCTTGACAGTGAAAGCGGTATCTATACCACCAAGACGGGCCGTGCGGTGACCGTATCGCCGGTCTATGAGAATGTGGAGCATGCAGTGTATTCGTGGACTCTCGAAAACGGAGAAGAACTGTCGTCTGCGCCTGCCCTGGAATTCGTGAGCGACGAGAAGGGACGTTTCTACATCCGGCTTACAGTATCCACGGACGGAGGCCGTGACGAGGCAGAGATCAGGATAGACGTACTGGACCTTGATCCTCCGACGATTACCTTGCCAGGTGCGGAGGAAGGCTTCGTGATACTTCAGGGCTCTTCTCTGGAACTGAAACCGACAGTGGCCTCTTCTCTGGACGTTTCCTACAGATGGAGTGTAGACGGTCAGGCGGTTTCCGGGGAGCCCGTCTATACTTTTACCGGCGACAGGACAGGGGACTACCGTCTGCGTCTGGAGACCGCCAATGAGGACGGCAATGATGCCGTGGAGTTCACGGTGAGTGTCAAGTCTGCCGAAGAGGTGGATTTCTCATGGTCATTCGGGCAGACGGAGTACAACATGAGCCATGGCCGCAGGATACTTCTCCGTATACAGGATGTCCGGAATGCCTTCGATGCCGTGTACACCTGGTATGCGGACGGTCAGCAGGTACAGCAGGGGGAACGTACTGACTATGTGTTTTCCGGCTCGGCTGAGGGTGTGTACACAGTCAGGGTGGAGATGCGCAACAGTTATCTTACAGCCACAAAGGAACTGAAAGTCAACGTCTGTCCCTCCGAGGGAACATACTACCGTCCCGCATCGGCAGGCGGTCTTCCGTCCTGCAGTGAAGTCTTTGAGTTTCTGCCGGCACCTGGGCAGTTTGTCAACGAGTATTACACGGCAAATACTATGGAAGAGGCTTGTGAGTATGCCCGCAGCAGGATGTCGCAGACGCAGTACGTATCGCTGGGGGGCTTCGGAGGCTATGTCGTGGTAGGGTTTGACCACAGTGTGGACAATGACGGGGACTATAACCTCGCTATCACAGGCAATGCCTTTGACGGATCGTCGGAGCCCGGTATCGTGTGGGTCATGCAGGATGAAAACGGGGACGGTCTGCCCAACGATACCTGGTATGAACTCAAGGGGTCGGAATACGGCAAGGCGGAGACGGACCAGGACTATGCCGTTACCTACTATCGGCCGGAAGCACCCGGCATGCCGGTTACATGGACGGACAACCGCGGCAATACAGGTACGGTAGATTATCTGGGCTCATTCCACCGCCAGGATTACTATTACCCGGCATGGGTGGAAGAGGACAGTTACACTCTCCGCGGCACATGCCTCAAGGCCCGTAACTACGATGCTTCAGGCAACGGTACGTATTGGGTCAATCCGGCTTATGACTGGGGGTATGCGGACAATTTCAGCAGTACGGACCGTCTCACGGACGATGACAATTACAATGCCGCACCGGCGGACAATCATTTCCGCATCGGCGATGCCGTCACTTTTGACGGCAAGCCGGCCAACCTTGGCTACATAGATTTTGTGAAAGTGCAGGTAGGGGTGAATGCCAAAAGCGGATGGCTGGGAGAAGTGTCTACTGAGGTTTTTGACGTGAAGGACTTCAATCTCCTGAAGTGAAAGCCAGACAATAAATGAAAAAGAGGTGGGAATCAATTGATTCTCACCTCTTTTCGTGTGCCCAGAACAAGACTCGAACTTGCACACCGTAACCGGCACCACCCCCTCAAAGTGGCGTGTCTACCAATTTCACCATCTGGGCTTTTCGGGTTTCGGGCTACAAATATACAATCTTTTTTTTAAAATGAAACTAATTTTAAAAATTTTCTTAAATTTACATCAAATTTGATTTTAAAACGTCTGGCTATGAAAGAGATAAATGGAAGCTTTGTGCAGAAGGGAGATACTTTGTATCTGATAACGTCCTCAGAAGCAGTGGATTATCTTAATTCGAACATTGATTCGGGATTCATCACATCCCTTCACAGGATTTCCGGAAAGGGAATTTTCCAGTCTTTGGTTGAGTGCTGTAGGGACAAGTCCCTGGGTTTTGACATAACCGGGGATTCCGACCTTACCGACGATGAATTCCTGTACGGAAATACCAAGTATACAGCCATTGTTTCTGTGAACAATGATCAGGAAGAGGATTTTGTAAACTTTATGTTCAACCATGGAATAGACACGACTCTGCTCGGCCATGTCACCAAAGGCGAGCTGAGGATGGATGACCGTTCCTACGGTTTCATATCAGATTATGCCGGGAAGACAGCTTGACAAGAAGCGGGAGACGATCTCCTCGATGTTCGATTCCATCGCCCCTGTCTATGACAGCCTCAATCATCTGCTGTCGTTCGGGATAGACCGTTCGTGGAGGAGGCGTCTGGTCCGCAGGGTGGTGTCGTTCTGCCGGCAAAGGCCGGGGGATGTCAGGGTTCTGGATGTAGCCTGCGGTACCGGTGACGTATCCATTGCACTGCACAGGAAAGGTCTGGATGTCACGGGCGTAGACATTTCTGCCAATATGATGGACATTGCCCGGAAGAAAGCACCGGAGATAACGTTCAGTTACGGGGATGCATCAGCCCTTCCGTTCGGGGACGGGACATTCGATGCCGTGACCATTGCCTTCGGCATAAGGAATTTCGACAAGCGCGGACAGTGTATCCGGGAGCTGCACAGGGTACTTAAGGATGGAGGGATGCTGGCCATCGCCGAATTTTCCATACCCCGCAACAGGCTGTGGCGCGGAGTCTATACCATGTACTTCAAGCATGTGCTTCCGGCTGTCGGCCGCATTGTCTCCAGACAGTCCTATGCCTATACCTATCTGCCCGAATCCTCGTTTGATTTTCCTGCTCCGGGGGACTTCCTCGCAGAGTTGTCTGAAGGTGGATTTACGGATATTTCCGCCGAATCCATGACGGGAGGGGTGGCATACCTTTATGTCGGGAGGAAATAGGTTATGGAGCTGTCCAGGATCTGGCCGTTGTTCACGACTCTTCTGTATCTCCTGAACATAGCGATTGCCGTGTACTCGTCCGTCATGCTGATTTCCAGCAAAAGGGATCCGGTCAAGACCCTTTCATGGGTCCTGGTCATGATTCTGCTGCCGTATGTGGGCATTCTCCTGTATTTTTTCTTCGGACGCAATTTCCGGAAGGACAAGATGTTCTCCAGAAAAGGAGCGAGGGATCTGGGACTTAGGAAAGAGCTTTGCAGGGAGATGCTGGAAAAGTTCGAGGACCGCAACAATATCCCCAAAGAGGTAAGGCGTTGCCATAAACTGGTGGTACAGAATATCCGCAGTGCCCATAGCCTGCTCTCGGCCAACCACAGTGTGAAGATTTATTTTTCCGGCAAGGAAGCATTGTCGGCAATGCTGCAGGACATGCGTATGGCCAGAACGCATATCCATCTGCAGTCTTTCATCATAGAGGACGACAAGGTGGGCAACGAGTTCAAGGAGGTGCTCATTGCAAAGGCCAGGGAGGGACTGGAAGTGAGGATGATGTTCGACGGGTTCGGCGGCAGGCATCTCGGCAGGAAGTTTTTGAAGGAACTGCAGGATGCGGGGGTAGAGATTCTCAATTTTTCCCCATTCAGGCTTCTGTTCCTTCCGCCTATTGTCAATTACCGCAACCACAGGAAAATCTTGGTTGTAGACGGCAAGGTCGGTTTCCTGGGCGGGGTGAACATCGCAGACCGGTATTATGACGGAGGTGAGTTCCCGGAATGGAGGGATACCCATGTGCGCATAGAGGGAATGTCCGTCATGTCACTGCAGGCCACTTTCCTGCTTGACAGGTATTTTATTCTGAACAAGAATCTGGGGCGCAGGCGCAAGTATTATCCGGATGTGGATTTCAGGGACAAGGAGATGCTGACGGCAGGCAAGGCCGGCGGTGACCGCTATTATGCGCAGATACTTTCTTCCGGGCCGGACAGCGACTGGGCCGGCATAATGCAGTGTTATTTTACGGCCATTACCAAAGCCAGGGACCATATCTTCATCATCACGCCGTATTTCATGCCTTCAGAGACTATCCTCAATGCCATCAAGATAACTGCACTGTCTGACGTCAAGGTTTCCATCATGATCCCGGAACGTTCCGACACGTGGCTTACCAACTGGGGGACCATGTCCTATATCTCGGAGCTGATAGATGCAGGTGTCAAAGTATACCTTTTCAAACGCGGTTTCAATCACTCCAAGGTCCTGAGCATAGACGGTGAATACTGCATTATAGGTTCTGCGAATATGGACAACAGGAGTCTTGAGCACCATTTCGAAGTGACGTCCGTGCTGTATGATGCGGAGTGTGCCAGGACTGTGGAGGAACGTTTCCGCAAGGACCTGTCCCGCTGCACCCTGGTGTCCAAGGCCAAGTGGAACCGTCGCCCGCTGCGCAACAAGTTCTATGAATCCGTGGCCCGTCTTGTCAGTCCTTTGCTGTAGATCTACAGCTGTTTGCGGAACCGGAGCGGAGTGATGCCCGTATGGTGGCGGAAGAACTGTACAAATACCGACGGACTTGAGAATCCCAGTTCTTCCGAGATTTCGAGTACGGTCATATCGGTGCTTTGCAGCAGCAGCTTGCTGTCGCTGAGCAGCATTGTGGCTATCCAGTCAGAAACGGAGCGTCCGCTGATGCGGCGTATTGCCCCGGAAAAATACTTCGGGGTACGGTGGAGCCTTTCTGCGTAGAATCCTACGTTGTGCTGACTGCGGTAATGAGTGGACAGAAGTCTGAAAAAATCGTCTGTGAGCTGTTCCTGACGCGGCTTTGCCACTTCGCTGTCATCTCCCGAGATGTTACGGTATATGTTGCTGATTTCCAGCATCAGTGCATATAGCAGAGTCTTGTTTATCTCCTTACTGTAGGCATTGCCTTTGTCGCGGTGCCTTCTGTCGATGAAGTCATAGTATTCCTTCATGCGGGAAGCGGTGTCGCCGCCAAGCCGGATCACCGGATGCAGGAATGTGATGTTCAGTATATTTATGTCGACCGGGCTGGGGTGTTCCAGTATGGCGTCAAGGGATACAGTGACACTTCTGGCACTGAAGTCACCGGAACGGAATATTGTTTCGGTGAACTGGCTGGGTATCAGTATGTACAGGCATCCGGAAGAGATACTGTAGGCACGTCCGCCTATGCGCAGGTCCCATTTGCCGGAAGTGCAGAGCCCTATGGCAAATCCGAATTTGTCCTCAATCATTGAAAAATACGACTTTTTCTACATTTTTTATACTGCAAACATAACAATTAATATGTTGCGAAGTGTCAATTTTGCAGTCAATTTAATTCAATAATCATGAAGCAATACTACAATCATTCCATCGAGGATGTTTCGAACGAGTTTCAGACTGATGCTGTCAGGGGGTTGAGTCCCGACGAGATAGCTGCCCGTCTTGAAAAGTACGGCAAGAATACGCTGGTACAGAAGAAGGGACGTCCGTTCATCGTGATGTTTCTGGAGCAGTTCAAGAGTTTTCTGATCATTCTGCTGATTATAGCTGCCGTGATATCCGGAGTCATGGGTGTAAGGACCGGAGAAGGCCTTCTGGACACCTATATTATTATGGGTATTCTGCTGCTCAATGCGTTTATCGGTGCCTATCAGGAATTCCAGGCCCAGAAGTCCATGGATGCCCTCAAGAAGATGGCAGCTCCGATGGCAAAGGTTATACGCGGGGGCGAATCCTATATCGTCAATGTGGAGGATGTGGTGCCCGGGGATGTGGTAGTGCTGGAAGTTGGAGATATAGTGCCGGCCGACATAAGGATTACGGAGTCTGTCAACATGAGTATCCAGGAGTCTTCAATGACAGGAGAGTCGGTACCGGTCGAAAAATCCCCTGAAGTCATCGAAGAGCAGGATGTGCCTCTGGGAGACAGGAAGAACATGGCTTTCTCAAGCGGAGTGGTGACATTCGGACGCGGCCAGGGTATCGTTGTGGGCACGGGCATGAACACTGAGATCGGCAAGATCGCCAGGATGCTCAACCGGGATTCGGAGACCCAGACACCCATGCAGGTGCGTCTGGAGAAGCTGGGTAAGGTAATAGGCATAGCGTCAGTCCTTATCTGTGTGGTGATATTCCTGATAGGTGTGCTCTACGGCAATGAGATCATAGACATGTTCATGGTGGCCATATCGCTGGCTGTAGCGGCCATACCCGAAGGCCTGCCGGCCATTTCAACCATCATCCTGTCCATGGGAGTGCGCCGTATGGCCAGGCACAATGCCATAATCCGCAAGCTGCCCTCGGTGGAGACTCTAGGATGTACGACCGTGATCTGCTCGGACAAGACCGGAACCCTTACGAAGAACCAGATGACTGTGGTGGAAAGCTATGCCGTGAGCGGCAATCCTGACCGTCTGGTATCAGTCGCCGTGCTGTGCTGTGATGCCAAAGTCGTCAAGAACAGTGACGGCACTACTACCAAGGTCGGGGATCCTACTGAGATAGCCCTGATAGACATGGGGGCAGGACAGGGTGTCGTCAAGGAGGCATATGAGGCTGAATGCCCCAGGGTAGGCGAGGTGGCTTTCGACTCGTCCCGCAAGAGGATGACTACCATCAACCGCATGCCGGACGGAACCCTGCAGGCCAATGTGAAAGGAGGACTGGACGAGATTCTGTCGGTATGCGACCGTATAGAATCTCCGGAAGGCGTACGAGAAATCACTACTTCGGACATGGTCGATCTTCAGGAGCGCAACGAGGCCATGGCAGAATCGGCCCTCAGGGTGCTGGCTATGGCCTACAGGCCTGTCGATGAGGTTTCTTCCGATATGGAGACCGTTGAACGCAATCTGATATTTGTCGGAATGGTGGGTATGATAGATCCGGAAAGGGAAGAGGTTGTAGGCGCAATAGCGGAGTGCCGCAGTGCCGGCATACGTCCGGTCATGATTACGGGAGACCATAAGGCGACAGCCCTTGCCATCGCCAGAAAGATAGGTATTTTCAGGGATGGAGACCTGGCCATTACAGGTACTGACCTGGAGAAGCTGGATGATGCCTATTTCGATGCAAATGTTGACAAATATTCGGTATATGCCCGTATAGCGCCTGAGCAGAAGGAAAGGATAGTGACGGCATGGCAGAAGAGGGGTGAGATCGTGGCGATGACCGGTGACGGAGTGAACGATGCGCCGGCGCTCAAGAAGGCCGACATAGGAGTGTCCATGGGCATTACTGGCACTGAGGTGGCGAAGGATGCATCCGACATGATCCTTCAGGACGACAACTTCGTGACCATCGTGTCGGCAGTGGCGGAGGGACGCCGTATCTATGACAATATACTCAAGACAATTCTCTTCCTGCTGTCAACCAATCTGGGAGAGGTAGTCCTGCTGTTCATCACCTCCATATTCAATATGGGCATACCCCTCTTGCCTATACATATCCTCTGGATCAACCTGGTGAGCGAGACATTCCCGGCTCTGGCCCTGAGTCTGGATCCGGCATCAAAGGATGTGATGAGCAAGAGTCCGCGCGGCAAGGGCAAGCAGTTCATGGACCGCGGCATGATATGGAGGATAAGCTATCAGGGACTTATGGTTACTGCGATTACCTTGACGGCGTTCATAGTAGGCAAGAACCAGGGTGGGGAGGCTCTTGGACAGACCATGGCCTTTGCATCTCTGGTTATGGCCAAGCTGGTGCATGCCGGCAACCTGCATTCCAATACCGAGTCCCGTTTCAGGTTCAATATCCTGAACAACAAGCCTCTCATATTCGCTCTGCTGATGTCTCTGGTGCTGACCCTGGCAGTGCTGCTTATAGGACCGCTGATGACGGCATTCGAGTTTACCCACATGACACTCAACCAGTGGGGCATAATTGTTCTGCTGGCTCTCGTGCCGCTGGTAGTGGTCGAGATCTTCAAGGCCTTGAAGTGGAACGGACGGTAGAAGTCCCGGGCCTCAGAGGAAGAGCAGGATGCTTTTTGCCGCCGAGGCCAGGCCGATGACCAGGATGGCTGCTCCGCAGACTTTTGTCAGGATCTGCAGCTGTCCCATGGTTATCCGGTCTTTGAAAGTGCTTATTATCCATGTGATGAATGTCCATGTGGCTGCCGAGCCCAGTGCTGTGCCTGCCCATTCCGTGAGCATGGCTGCCGGATGCACGGTGTCTACCCGGAGAAATGTGAAAAGCCACAGCATGCATACCAGTGTGCCAGGGTTGGTGACGGATATCAGGAATCCGTTGAGGACTCCTTCTGCGGCCCGGGCATTGCTGACAGCCTTGGACCTTACGGTTTCGGGATGCCGTATCGGGTGACGGGTAACCAGCAGTCTGATTCCGCTGAACGATATGATTGCTCCTCCCGCCAGCAGGATCCATGCTTCATTGGCCTGTACGAAACTTCTTATGAATGACAGGGCGAAGAGCGCGAGTGCCGCGTACAGAGTGTCGCTGACAGTGCCTCCCAGACCTACGGCCAGACCGGCCCGGCGTCCAAGCACCAGTGTCCGCGGAATGCAAAGAAGCCCGAGGGGCCCCACCGGAATGGATACAACGAGACCGACAATCAGTCCTTTGATCAGACCCAGTAGCATATGGCAGAGAGTTAGTTATACGGTTTATTCTTCCAGGAGGTCCGGTCTCAGGCGCCTGGTGCGTTCAAGCGCCTGTTCTTCCTGCCACTGGCGTATGAGCTTGGGATTGCCGGACAGCAGTACTTCCGGAACTTTCCATCCCATGAAATCAGCCGGTCGGGTGTAGATCGGCGGAGCGAGCAGCCCGTCCTGGAAAGAGTCCGACAGGGCTGATGTTTCGTCTGTCAGGGCTCCCGGTATGAGTCGTATGATGGAGTCGCAGATTACACAGGCTGCCAGTTCTCCTCCGCTGAGCACGTAGCTCCCTATGGAGATTTCCTTGGTGATGAGATGCTCCCTGATGCGATGGTCTATCCCCTTGTAGTGTCCGCAGAGTATTATGATGTTTTCTGCCGTGGACAGGCTGTTGCACATGCCCTGGTCCAGCATTTCCCCGTCCGGTGACGTGTAGATGACGTGGTCGTAGTCCCTCTGTGATGTCAGGTCCGTAATGGCCCTGTACAGCGGTTCCGGCTTGATGACCATGCCGGCATCACCTCCGAAGCCGTAGTCGTCTATCTGCTTGTAGTTGCCCTTGCCGTAGTCGTGCAGGTTGACAATATTTACCGTGACCAGCCCTTTTTCTTTGGCCCGTCGTATAATCGAGTGGTTTAGCGGACTTTCCAGCAATTCTGGAACAGCACTTATGATATCTATTCTCATAGCGGGGGCAAATTTACTCAAATCAGCCGTTAAACCGAGGTTTATTTAAAAAATAATGTATATTTGCAAGTTCAATTTAACAACTGAAAACGATGACTGAAGAGACCTTGAATCCTTCCCTAGGGAAGAGTACTGCTCAAAATTCCGTTGAGAATTCTGAATCACTGAATGTTAATGCTCAGAAAGCGAACCTTGCGGCAGATGAGGCCGCTGCCGTAGCTGCTGCCGTAGTGGCGGCAGGTGCGATTGTGGACAATGCTGATGCGGCGGTGTCCGGTGAAAATGCTCAGGCGGGGAACGCAGGTTCCGCACCTTTGGAGCCTGAAGCCGGATCCCATGAGGCTGTGGCAGCCGAGGGAAATGAGCAGCCGGAGGAGATGCGCGGAGCCGTTATCAGCGATGAAGAGCTGAAAAGCCTTTCGTCCAAGAGTCTTAAGGAGATTGTGGACGCCTTCCGCAATCTGGTCGACAACGGTGATATCATGGAGCTCAACAGGCAGGCTGAGTACATCAAGGCTACATTCTACAAGGTTTTGAAAGAGGAGAAAATAGCTTCCGGATACCACGTCCTTCCTGGTGCACCCGGCTATGTCGCCGCGCAGGAGGAAGATATGCACGACGGACTGTCGGAGGACCAGCTCTCTGAGGCGGAAGTGGCTGAAGATGAGGAAGTGGACGGGCATAAGTCTGCGGAGGCAAGCGAAGGTGAGGACAATGCGGTGTCGGTCAATCCGTTCGTCGAGATAGAGCGGGCATTCAAAGACCTCTATGCCAGCTACAAAGGCAGACGGGCAGTGTATTTCCAGAATCTTGAAAAAGAGAAACAGGTCAATCTGGACCGGAAGCTGGAAATCATCGAGGAACTGAAGAATCTGGTGGACAACACTGAAGACCTGAGCCGCTCATATCCTGAGTTCCGTGCACTGCAGACCAGATGGCGCGAGATAGGCCCTATGCCGCAGGCACGCATCAAGGACATATACGAGACCTATCAGCACTATGTGGAGAAGTTCTACGATTATGTGAAAATCAACAACGAACTCAGGGATCTGGATTTCAAGAAGAATCTTGAGGCAAAGACGGCTCTCTGCGAGAGGGCGGAGGCTCTGGAGAACAACCCCAATGTGGTTGAGGCTTTTGCCCAGCTGCAGAAACTCCACGAGGAGTGGAAGGAGTTCGGTCCTGTGGCCAAGGAGTTCCGCGAGTCAATATGGGACCGTTTCCGTGCCGCTACGTCCAAGATCAACAAGATGCACCAGGCCTATTTCGAGACCCTCAAGGTGCAGCAGAAAGAGAATCTGGCAGCCAAGACCGTCCTGTGTGAGAAAGCCGAGGAGCTGGCAGGCAAGGACATCAAGGATTCCAACGGATGGAATGCCGTGACCAAGGAGTTCGAGGAGATACAGAAGGAGTGGAGGAAAATAGGTTTCGCATCCAAAAAGGACAACCAGAAGATATATGACCGTTTCCGTGCCGCATGTGACAAGTTCTACAACCGCAAGAGGGATTTCTATATCGAGTTCAAGGAGCAGATGACATCCAATATGGAGAAGAAGATAGCTCTCTGCGAGCAGGCTGAGGCCGTGATGGACAGTACGGACTGGAAGAAGACAACGGATTACCTGATATCGCTCCAGAAACAGTGGAAGGAAGTCGGCCCTGTCTCCAGGAAGAAGTCTGACCAGGTATGGGCACGTTTCCGTGCCGCCTGCGACCATTTCTTCGACAACAAGGAGAAGAATTACGGAGGTATAGACCCGCAGTATGTGGACAACCTCAAGGCCAAGCAGGCTATCATAGACGAGATCAATGCCTTTGTTCCTTCGGGGGATGTCCGTGAAGACGACAAGGCGGCACGCGGCTTTGCCGACAGGTGGAATGCCATAGGATTCGTCCCGTTCAAGGAGAAGGAAAAGATACAGGAGTCTTACCGCACGGCCATGACAGAGAAATTCCCTGATTTCAGAGTAGCCGGTACAGGCCGCGGAAGGGCCCAGCGCGGTGGCCGTGGCGTCAGGACCGAGATGTCTCCGGCACGTCAGGAGAGGGAGCGTCTGCTTCAGAAGTTCCGCAAGCTGGAAAGCGAGATAGCCACATATGAGAACAACATCGGGTTCTTTGCAAGCTCCAGAAAGGCCGATTCACTTGTGCGGGAGTTCCAGAAGAAAATAGATGCAGCCAAAGAGGAGCTTGTCGCCCTCGAGGAGAAGATTCATCAACTCGATACCCAGGAATAAGGCATGAACAAAAATACGATCATCGGTATAACGCTCATAGGACTCCTGTTGATAGGATTCAGCGTTTATAATTCCAAAATAGCCAGAGAACAGCAGGAAATCCAGAGGGTAAGGGATTCCGTGGCGGCTGCCAATGCGTTGGAATATGCGGAAAGGGCGGCGGCCCAGGCTCCTGACAGTCTGTCGGAAGCAGTGGCTTCGACGGACGGCGGTAAGGTCCAAGGCTATGCAAGCACCTATGCCAATCCTTATCTGGAGCAGGCCTACAATGCCGGAGAGGAGTTTTTCTTCCTGGAGAACGACAAGCTGAAGATCAAGTATACCACCAAGGGCGGTCAGGCATCGACGGTTCTTGTCAAGGACTACTATACCTGCGACAGCTCGGCCCTGTACCTCATGAAGGAGGATTACAGCACTTTCGGACTTCAGCTGTATACCGACCAGTACATCAATACCGGCGACTTCACCTACGAAACTGTGGTATCCAACGATTCGACTCTGGTAATGAGGCTGTATTTCTCGGATACGGCATACATAGAACACTGCTATTCCCTCCCTGCCGGCAGCTACCTGGTGGACTTCGATGTTCATATGGTCAATATGGACCGTCATATTCCACGTAATGCCTCGCAGTTCGAGATTGCCTGGAATATGGATGTTCCCCGTCTGGAAAAAGGATACAAGAACGAGCAGAATTATTCTACGGTAGACTACAAGTATCCTGGGGATGTCAAGAAAGTGGAGAATCTGGGACTGATGCGCGGAAGCCGTTCCGGCGGGCAGCATGAAGACGTGACGACCCGTATCGAGTGGTTTGCCTTCCAGCAGCAGTATTTCTCGGCAATACTAAGGGCTGATGACAATTTTGAATCCGGCAACCTTTCCCTGAAGTTCTATCCGGAAACCGATCCGGAACGCAGACTCATGGCATGCTCCGCATCCACACTGGTCCAGTATGATGCAGGGGCGGATGTTACGGTCCCGTTTGAATTCTACTTCGGTCCCAACCTGTTCCGTACCCTGAAAAGTTATGACTACGGGTTCGAGAAGATCGTACCTCTCGGAGGTTGGCTGGTACGGTGGATCAACAGGGGTATCATCATTCCGGTGTTCGACCTTTTCGGACGCTTCATCAGCAACTACGGAATCATCATACTCTTGCTGACCGTACTCATCAAGCTGATCATATCCCCTCTGACTCTCAAGTCCTACATGTCTTCGGCCAAGATCAATATCCTGCGTCCGGAGCTTGACAAGATCAACGCCAAATACCCCCGGCAGGAGGATGCCCTGAAGAAACAGCAGGAGACCATGGACCTGTACCGCAAGGCAGGTGTCAACATGTTCGGAGGCTGTCTGCCCATGTTGCTCCAGTTCCCTGTGCTGTTCGCCATGTTCCGTTTCTTCCCTGCATCTTTCGAGTTGCGTCAGAAAGGATTCCTCTGGGCCCATGACCTGAGCACGTACGATTCCATCCTCGACCTCGGATTCAACATACCGCTTTACGGAGACCATGTCAGCCTCTTCGCCATACTCTGTGCCGTCAGCATGTACTTCTCGGCCAGAATGACCCAGGGCAACACATCCGACAACAATCCCCAGATGAAGAGCATGAGGAACATGACACTGTACTTCATGCCCATATTCATGCTGTTCATCTGCAACAATCTCTCCAGCGGTCTTACATACTATTATCTGCTGTCCAACCTCATAATGATGCTCCAGACATGGGTGATCCGCCGTTTCTTCGTGGATGAGAAGAAGATCATGGCCCGCGTACAGGCAGCTTCGGCCAAGGGAGCAAAGCCCAAGTCCAAGTTCCAGCAGCGTCTTGAGGCTATCCAGAAAGCCCAGCAGGAGGCAATCAGGGAGCAGCAGAAGCAGAGGAGGAGATAGTAGAACGCAAAAGCATATACATATGGGACACATTTCAGAGAATATCCTGTCGCTGCGGCAGGAACTGCCCTCCGGGGTCGAGCTCGTGGCAGTGTCCAAATTCAAGTCTGAAGAGGAGATAATGGAGGCCTACGGGGCGGGGCAGAGGGTGTTCGGCGAGAGCCGTCCCCAGGAGCTGAAGGAGAAGGCCGAGTCGATGCCCAAGGACATAGAGTGGCATTTCATAGGTCATCTGCAGAGCAACAAGATCAAGATGACCGTGCCGTACGTCAAGCTTATACATTCGGTGGATTCCCCGAAGCTGTTCAATGAAATAAGCAGCTGGTGTGACCGGAACGGTTACAGTGTCGACGTGCTTCTGGAGCTGCACATAGCATCGGAAGAGAGCAAGCAGGGCTTTTCAGAAGAGGAAGTGTCGGACTTCCTGAAGGGTATGCAGGAGGCTCCTGCGCATGTACGGATAAGGGGCGTCATGGGTATGGCCTCCCTTACTGACGACGAGGCCGTCGTCCGCAGGGAGTTTGCGCACCTCAATTCCGTGTTCGACCGCATAGCGGCCCTGCGGCTTCCGTATCTGGACAGGTTTGACCTCAAGTCTTTCGGTATGACCAACGATTACCGCATTGCTGTGGAAATGGGCAGCAACATGGTCAGGATCGGGACCCGGATATTCGGCCCCAGAGGGGTCAGAATATAGCCTGGAAGACCTGCTGTGCAGGACCTTCTATCATCACATCCGAAAATATTCCGCTCCGGCAGCTGAAAGACACTGAAAATGTGTCGTGAGTTGACCGGAGCGTGTATTTTCCGCTGTGGTCACCTCTGAGCCATGCTGCTGCCGCGGCAGCGACTACGCCTGTCCCGCAGGACAGTGTTTCATATTCCACGCCGCGTTCGTACGTCCTTATGCGTATCGGGGAACCGTCTTCAGATGGCTTTACGAAATTGACATTGACACCTTTGGGGGCGAATTGCGGTGCGTACCTCCATCTGCGGCCCTCAGACTCCGCATCGATGCTGTCGACATCGTCCCTGAAGATGACCAGATGGTCTGTGCCCGTATTCATTTTCCATGCGACAGGCTCTTGCCCCCGTTCAGCAGGTATGCGTATCTCTTCAATGGCCGTGATGTCGTTCATGCCCAGACGGACCTGGCTGCACTTTCCTTCGGAGGACAGTACTTTGCCTGAGTGGATGCCGTCAGGTGCCTCGAATATCCAGCTTCCGTCTTTGCCTGAATGCCGGAGCCCTGACCTCCAGGCCAGATCTACGATGCAGCGTCCTCCGTTGCCGCACATCATGCCGGACGAACCGTCATTGTTGTAGAAGCGCATGGCAAAATCATATGTCCCGCTGCTTTCCAAAATGATGATGCCGTCGGCTCCGATGCCGTAGCGCCTGTCGCACAGACGCACGATGTCCCGCTCCGTAAGTCCGGCCCTCGAATGGAGGGACCTGATCAGGATAAAGTCATTGCCGGCTGCCTGATATTTGAATATGTCCATTGTTACTGTTCCTTTATGATGCGTTCCATGTCGGCCGCTGTCCGTGTGGCCGAGTCTTTTTCCCCGAGCTTCTCCCTCATCTCGGCGTAGTCGGAAATCATTCTGCCGCGGTAGGCGCGGTCGTCCGTCATGCGGAGAAGTTCTGCGGCTATGTTTCCGGGAGTGCATTCGCCCTGCAGCAGTTCCCTGAATATGTGTTTCCCGAGGATCATGTTTGCCAGGGAGATGGTGTCAAGCCTGACGACCATCCGGGCTATGGCGTAAGTGACGGGGTTCATGCCGTAGCAGACCACTTGTGGTGTCCCGATTATGGCTGCTTCCAGGCTTGCCGTGCCTGACGAGACGGCTGCTGCTGCAGCATGGCTTAAAACACCGTATGTGTCTCCGCAGATGATTTCGATTTCAGTATTGCCGTCCAGGTATTTCCTGTAGTACTCAGGACTTATGGAAGGGGCGGCGGCCAGCAGGAAGCGGAAACGCCTGCCGGTCTTCCGGGTTATTATGGTTACGGCCTTGACCAGTCGGGGAAGGAGATAGTCCACCTCCATTTTACGGCTGCCTGCCAGCAGTGCGATGATCTCCCTGCCGTCATCGGCGAGGGAGTGGGAGGACAGGAAAGCGCTGCGGGAGAGATGTACTGAAGGTGTACTGTCGATATTGTCTGTCAATGGGTTGCCGTTGTAGATGACGTCCAGCCCCCTGGACTTGAAGTAAGGCACTTCGAACGGGAATATGATGAATGTCCTGTCCACGTATTCTTTCAGCAGTCTGATGCGGCGTTCACCGCGTGCCCATACTTTCGGGGGAATGTAGTAGAATACCTTGAATCCGTGCCTGTGTGCAAATCTGGCTATCTTGAGGTTGAACCCTGGATAGTCGATAAGGATTACCGCGTCCGGTTTCCAGCTCAGGATGTCCTGTTTGCAGAATCGCAGATTGCGCAGGATGCTTCCTAAACGCCCTAAGACTTCGACTATGCCCATCACGGCATTGTCCCGGTAGTCCCGGACCAGAGTGCCGCCCTGTGCTGCCATCCTGTCACCTCCCCAAAAGCGGATTTCGCACGAGGGGTCATGTGCCAGAAGTCCGTGCATGAGGTTGGCTCCGTGGAGATCTCCGGATGCTTCACCGGCTATGATGTAGTATCTCATTGTTCCCAGACCTTTCTGAGACGCTCCACCTCACTGTAGTCGGTGTTGTCTATGCGGTGAGGCACGATGGAGATGTATCCGTCCTTGACGATCCAGTGATCGCCGATGGAACCTTCCTTTTCGTGGTTCTCGAAGTGGCCGGCCATGATGTAGTAGGTCTGCCCGTTTTCATCCTTGCAGGTGTCGAACTCCTTGACCCATCTGCCGTAGCCGCGGCGTGCCATGCGGATGCCGCGTATTTCGGAGGCAGGGATGGACGGAAAGTTGATGTTGAGATAGACTCCTTTTTCCGGGGGGCAGGCGAGGAATTTCTCCATGATGGTGTCTGCAAAGGCTGTCACAGGGCTGAAGTCAGGGTGCGGGTCGTGTGTGCATATCGAAAACCCAATGGACGGGATATCGTACACTGTGCCTTCGATGCAGGCTCCCAGTGTCCCTGAATAGAGGGATGCGACGGAGCAGTTGGAGCCGTGGTTGATACCGGAAACGACGAGATCCGGCAGGCGCCCTTCCGGCCAGCATTCGTTTATGCCTATCTTGACGCAGTCTACCGGAGTACCGTTGAATGTATATTCGCGCAGGCCCGGCTCATCCTTGATCTGACGCAGGTAGAGTCTGGTGTCCAGTGACAGGGCCGCCGATTTGCCGGACTGGTGGTGCAGGGGTGCCACTACGGTAACATTGCCGTACCGGCGCATTATGGATGCCAGGACATGGATGCCGTCGGCTTCTATGCCGTCGTCATTGGTTATGAGTATTTCTCTGGGGGTAGGTGACATATGCCTTATAAAAAATTGTCTGCAAATATAGATTATTTCTCCCAAAATGCGTATCTTTGCGCCCGACTTTAAAATCTTACAGCAATGACAAAAGTTAAAATTGGTATCAATGGTTTCGGCCGTATCGGCCGCATGGTATTCCGCGCTGCAATCGACAAATTTTCAGATGACATCGAGGTAGTAGGCATCAATGACCTCCTCGATCCTGAGTATCTGGCTTACATGCTGAAATATGACTCCGTACACGGCCACTTCGACCATGAGGTGTCTGTTGAAAACGGTAACCTCATAGTAAACGGTCAGAAGATCCGCCTGACAGCAGAGATGGATCCTGCAAATCTGAAATGGAACGAAGTAGGAGCCGAGGTCGTTGTAGAGTCTACCGGTCTTTTCCTGACTGACGAGAAGGCCCGCAAGCACATCCAGGCAGGAGCCAAGAAGGTTATCATGTCTGCTCCTTCCAAGGATGATACCCCCATGTTTGTATATGGTGTCAACGAGAAGTCCTACAAGGGACAGGACATCATCTCAAATGCATCCTGCACAACCAACTGTCTGGCTCCCATTTCCAAGGTCCTCAATGAGGCATTCGGAATCAAGAGGGGTCTGATGACTACTGTACATGCTGCAACAGCTACCCAGAAGACCGTTGACGGACCTTCGAAGAAGGATTGGAGAGGCGGCCGCGGTATCCTCGAGAACATCATTCCTTCATCTACAGGTGCAGCCAAGGCTGTCGGCAAGGTTCTTCCTGAACTCAACGGCAAGCTTACAGGTATGTCCATGAGGGTTCCTACCTCAGACGTATCCGTAGTCGACCTGACTGTAGAGCTTGAAAAGCCTACCACCTACGAAGATGTATGCAAGGCCATGAAGGCTGCTTCAGAGGGTGAACTCAAAGGAATTCTCGGTTATACGGAAGACTCTGTCGTATCTACCGACTTCCGTGGAGATTCCCGTACCTCCATCTTCGACGCCAAGGCAGGTATCCAGCTGGATCCTACTTTCGTAAAGGTCGTTTCATGGTATGACAACGAGTGGGGCTATTCCAACAAGGTTCTTGAGATGGCACGCTATATTGCCCGCAAATAACACGGTGCGTTCAGAATAAGAATATATGAGGATTCCGGCTGACTGGTTCGGCCGGAATCTTTATTTTTCTTATATTTGTCCGTCAATAGCGCTTTTGTGTACAACCTATGCCTTTGTTCAGAAAGATAAAACTGGGTATCCGGAGCAAGATTTATGCTGCTGCACTTATTATCGTGCTGATGCTTACGCTGTCCGGTGCGATGGCCTTCTTTGAGTTCGGCCGTATGAGCCGCTATATATCCGATTTCATATCCAACAGTATTCTGAGTGTGGACCTTACCCGCAATCTGCTCAATACTGCGGAAAGATACCACTCCGACCTGTTCCGTCAGATAGGTGGGGACGGTCTGCTTGCGCAGCCGGAGACCATTCCTGCCGACGAGTTTGAAGCCGGCATAGACCGTCTGTATACAGTACTGGCATCGGATCAGGAACGCCATATGGCGGATTCGGTACGTTATGCCTATTCGGCGTATATGCAGGTAGCCCAGGAGATAGAGTCTGTATGGCTAAGACCTCAGGAAGAGAGGACAGACTGGTATTTCAACCGGCTACAGTCCGTGTATGCCAAGTTCCGCGGTTATCTCCAGCGTCTGGCTGATACATCCCAAAGTGCCATTACAGACAGTTACAACAGTCTGCAGGACAGCTATTACCGTTCCATCATGCCTGGAGTGATCGCCAGTGCGGCAAGTATTGTACTCATTCTGCTTTTCGTATACTTCATAAGTCATTATATCGTCCAGCCAATGGTGCGGATGTCACGCGGATTGAGCGACTACCGCCGTACCGGCAAGGGCTATGACGTGTCCTTTGATTACGGCGGGGACCAGATACAGGCCATGAATGAGGATATCAAGGAAATTATAGACGAGAACAAAGCTTTCAAGAAGAGAGGAATATGAACATTAAACTGATAGCCAGGTATATCGGTATAGCGTTGCTCTTCAACGCCCTGTTCATGTTCATATCGTTGGGCGTGTCGGCTCTCAACGGTTTCGACTCCTCTTTCTCGCCACTGCTGCTGAGCGGCCTGATTACGGCGATGGTGGGCTGCTTTCCCCTTATCTTCGTAAGAGGCCAGGACGATGTGAATCTCCGCGAGGGATTTGCGATTACTATATTCTCCTGGATTCTCAGCTGTATCTTCGGAATGCTGCCATACGTCATGTGGGGAGGGGAGTTCACGCTGCCGAATGCCTGGTATGAATCCGTATCCGGCTACACTACTACCGGCGGTACCGTCCTCCAGAATGTGGAGGCACTGCCCAAGGGACTGCTGTTCTGGCGCTCGTCCACCCATTTTATCGGCGGAATGGGAGTGATGGTCTTCATGCTTCTGGTGCTGCCGTCCATGAGTACCTTCCGCATGAGGATATCGAAGATAGAGATTTCATCCATTTCCAAGGACAACTACCGCTACCGCTCCAAGGAAACCGTCCGGGTCATAGCCTCTACCTACATCGGCATTACCGTAGCCGGCACGATTGCCCTGATGGTGGCCGGAATGTCGTTCTTCGATGCGGTCAACCACGCCATGAGCATTGTCTCCACCGGTGGTTTCAGCACCCGCAACCTATCGATCATGTACTACGATTCTCTGCCGATAGAGATAGTCTGCATAGTGTTCATGTATGTGTCCACCCTGCATTTCGGCATGGTCTACGCGCTGGTGGTAAAGCGTTCCACGGCCCTGCTGAAGTCTCCGGTGTTCCGCTATTTCATGGGATTCTGCCTGGTGATGTCCCTGCTTATCGGGCTGGACCTCAAGGCCAGCGGGCAGATAGCGACCTATGGGGAGGCCATGAGGCAGGGATTTTTCCAGTATGCGTCCATTGTCAGTTCCACCGGATTTGCAACGGCGGACACTTCCGTCTGGCCCCTGTTCTCGATATTCCTGCTGCTCTTCGCCATGTTCCACGGCGGATGCAGCGGCTCGACCTGCGGCGGTGTGAAGGCAGACCGCATGTGGATATTCTACAAGGTATTGAAGAACAATATTTTCAAGCAGGTGCACCCCAATGCTGTCATACCCGTCAAGGTCGGAGACCATACCATAGACCCTTCGGTCATCCGCTCTTCTATCCTGTATATCGTGGCTTTTACCCTGATATTCATAGTCGGAGCAATGCTGATTTCGCTTACCGGGCCGGATTTCGAGGAATCTTTCTCGGCGTCCCTGACATCGATGGGCAACGTAGGACCGGGTTTCGGCGCCAGCGGCTCGATGGGCAACTTCTCGCATTTCTCTCCTTTTGCGAAGCTGGTGATGACTCTCGAGATGCTGCTCGGCCGTCTGGAGATATACACGCTGCTGATGCTGTTCTTTATTTTCAAGAAAGTCTAAGGGATGGCTGTCAAGGAATTTCTGGAGCAGAAGATACGGGAGGCCTTCCCGTACGAGCCTACGCCCTGTCAGGACGAGCTGTTTTCGCGTCTGCCGGCCTTTCTGACCGGTGAGGGCGACATCATGATAGTAAACGGCTATGCCGGTACTGGCAAGACAGAGGCAATGGGAGCGGCGGTACGGGCCATGAAGGCGCTCAATCTGCGTTTCCGTCTGATGGCTCCGACAGGCCGTGCAGCAAAGGTCCTGGCAGGCTATACAGGTGAGAAGGCCACTACGATCCACAAACAGATCTACCGTCAGAAGTCGATGGATGCCGGAGGGGGCAGTTTTGTCCTGGACCTGAACAAGGACCGCCGCACCTGCTATATCGTGGACGAGGCCTCGCTGATTACGATAGAGGCGGGCAGCTCGCTCTTCGGCAGCGGCAATCTTCTGGAGGATCTGCTGGACTACATCCGTCAGGGGGAAGGCAACACCCTTATTCTCGTCGGGGACAATGCCCAGCTCCCGCCAATAGGTCTCGACCGCAGTCCCGCTCTCGATCCCTCGTATGTAGGAATGTACGGTCATGTGGACTACGTCCTGCTGGACAAGGTGGTGCGTCAGGCCGATGCTTCCGGTATCCTGTTCAATGCTACTGTGGTGCGTCATGCGATAGTCACCGGGGCCTGCGAGGAGTATCCCCGGCTGGAGACCCGCGGTTTCACGGATGTGGAACGTATCGGCGGCGGGGAGCTTATCGAGGCCCTTGACGATGCTATAGGCCGCTACGGTATAGACGAGACGGTGGTTCTCTGCCGCTCCAACAAGCGGGCCAACCGCTACAATCAGGGTATCCGCGGAACAGTGCTGTTCAGGGAGGAGGCCCTTTCGCGCGGAGACCGGCTGATGGTGGTGAAGAACTGCTACCAGTTTCTGGAGAAGATCGAGGAGCTGGACTTCATAGCCAACGGGGATATAGCGGAGCTGATCCGGATTTCAAATTACGAGGAACGCTACGGCCTGCATTTCGCCGAGGCTGTCCTGGCCTTTCCTGACTACGGCGACGTGGAGATTACGGCCAAGGTGATTCTGGACACTCTTACATCCGAGACCGCATCCCTGCCGGCAGAGCAGCAGAGTGCTCTCTACGAAGGAGTCTTCACCGACTACAGCGACATCTCCACCAAGCGTAAGCGCAATGCCGCCGTCCGGGAGGACCCGTACTACAACGCCCTGCAGATCAAGTACTCCACCGCCATCACCTGTCACAAGTCCCAGGGCGGCCAATGGAAGTGCGTCTTCATCGACAACGCCTTCTGGCAGGACACCCTCACCGTCGAGGACCTCAAGTGGCTCTACACCGCCCTCACCCGCGCCACCAAAAAACTCTACTTAGTCAACTTCAACAAGAAATTTTTCGATTAACGGCATCAGTTTTCAGGTAAGTACGGATACTCTGAAAAGCATGCCACCCTCGGCCTGTTAGAGGGAGGGGCCCGCCGCGAAGCGGTGGGAGGGAAAAGCGCCATAGGCGCGTCCTTTTCAGAGTATCCGTACTTACCTGAAAGCCGTTTAAATAGAAGGTGTTGAGACGATGAGGAGCCGAGAGCCGTCGGAGGCGGTGGTGGCCAGGACGCGGAAGGTGTCGCTCTCGGAGGTGCCGAGACGACGGCGGAGCTCTTCGGATGTCATCGGGAAGTTGCGGGCTGTGACGGAGCAGGCGGGGTATTTTTTCCGGAAATCCCGGATGGCGGCTTTGTGGAAGGGCAGAACCTCGAGGATGCGGCGGACCTTTCCGGGAAAATGCTCTACGGGTGCCGGAGCTGTGTAGAAATGAGTGGAGGCGGAGATCTTCCGGAGGCCGAAGCGGACGGCGGGGAGCTTGAAGGCTCCGCTTTTCAGGAGGGCGGGGGAGGGCTCGAAGAGGTAGCCGGCGATTTCCGAAGGAACGGCGAGGTCTGCGGCGGCCTCATTTTCTTCGCGGAGGGTAAAATGGAATTCGGCCGCATTGTCCCCGGAGGAGAGCTCTACCGCTGTTATGGGGATGTCCCCGGCCGGTACGGCATTGTCCTGGAGCATCAGGACCAGGACCTCCTTGCACTCATTTTCCGAAGAGAGAATATGGACTTCGGAGGCCTCCGGCAGTTCCGAGAGCAGGACGCGGATGTCGGCCATGGGGGAGGCCTTCAGCAGGATGCGGGGGGCGATACGCAGCAGCTCGGGGCGGAGGGCGGTGATGTCCGGCTCACAGTCCCTGAGGGAGTAGACCCTGCCGCCGTCCCTGCCCCTGCGGGCCGGGTCGAGGTAGATGAGGCTGTAGGTGTCGGAGGGGATGCGGCTGAGCATTTCTGGCGTCGTCTCTGCACAGTGTACAGTGATATTGTCCCTGCCGAGAGCAACGAAATTGTGCCGGGCGCAGGCGCAGAGCTCTTCCGAGCGTTCGAAATAGTCCACTGAGGCGGCCGGTCGGGATAGACTCCAGGAATCAACGCCGAGACCTCCGGTGAGGTCGGCTACCCTGTCCACGCTGAGGGCGAAGCGCTGCTTGTAGAGGGCGGTGGCCTGTGAGCTGCATTGCTCCAGGGAAAGGGACTGCGGGTAGAGCAACCCCGGTTCGGCATACCACAGCGGCAGCTTGGTCCGTGCCTTTGCCCGTCCCTGGATACACCTGACCGCCACCGCCATGTCGATGGACGGCCAGCGGTCCCGGTGCAGCATCAGTTCTGCCGGACTGTCTGCCTCATGGGCGAGGACAAACTCTTTTAGTTCCTGCTCTGTCATGCCGCAAAATTAAGCCGAAGAGGGGAATATTTTAAGGATTTGTCCGGAAAATTTCGTAAATTGCACCGATTAATCGAAAATTGAGTTATGAAGAAAATTGTCTGTGCGGCAGCTTTGGCTGCATTTCTGCTGTCCGGATGCGGAAGTGGCAGTACATCCGTGATAGAGTTGTCTCCTGATGTGCTGACTGAGGCTCAGGCAATAGCTCCGGATAATGTTTACGATCTCCCCGAACTGTTTTTCGCAGGTTCAGCTCTCGTATATGGAGACCGGTATGCGGTGTGCGAGATGGTGACCCAGGAATTTGCAGCGGAGGTGTATGACCTGAAGGAAGGGAAGGTGGCCGGGAAGCTGCTGCACTACGGCAACGGTCCGCAGGAAGTGTTAGTCCCGATTTTCAATATGTTCGGAGATACGCTGCAGGTGGTGGATATACAGAAGAACAGGCTGTTCATGATTCCGTGCGCGGACCTTCCTGATGCCGGAATCGCCAGAGAGATAAAATACGATTTCATTACGTTGTCCCTGATTTCGTGCGGGGACAGCCTGTTGGCCCTCAACCCGTTTTATTTCGAGAACGATGACCTGGGCATACACAACGGCGAGCCGATGTTTTTTTACTCCGATGGCGGAAAAGCTCCGTACGATGCATCGAAGATTATGACGGCCGGAGTGGTGCAGGGGCCGGTGGCCGTGCATCCGGAGAGCGGAAAGGTGGTTTTCGCCAACAGTGTCGAATCAGAGATATTTATCTTGAATAAGGATCTTTCCGTGAACCGCAGGATTACCGGGCCGCGTCATGAAAGTACTGACTATGCTGTGGCGGAAGGCCAGCTGCTGTTTTCCGGAAATATAGCCAATACATATCTGTCAGCCTGCTCCGACCGGGAGTATGTCTATCTGATCTACGACGGCAGGTATTACGATCTGTATGAGGATAATGTCGACGGGGCGAATACCGACCACGACCTGTATCTTTTCCAGATGGACTGGGACGGACGTCTGAAAGGCTGTTATTCTCTGGAGGGACTGCGCTACGTAGGCTCCAGGCTGAGCTGCGGCTCACAGCCGGGGACGGTGTATGTCTCGGCCCTTTCGCCCGATGAGGGGAATCTTCAGATATTTTATTATGATCTCAGAAAGTACAAATAATCTTTTAATAATATGAATTACAGAGAAGTCGCAATGCAGTGGACCGGCCCTGAGTACGATATGGAGACCAGGACTAAGGTCAATGCTCTCCTTCACGGAGATGAAAAGGAACTTGAGGACGCATTCTACCGTACGCTGGAGTTCGGTACCGGCGGACTCCGCGGTATCATGGGCGTGGGTACCAACCGCATGAACAAGTACACGGTGGGCATGGCCACCCAGGGATTTGCCAACTACATCCGCAAGGCTTACGAAGGCGAGGAGAATATCCGTGTGGCCGTATCCTTCGACTCGAGGAACAACAGCCGCGAGTTCGCCAAGATTACGGCCGAGGTTTTCGCCAACAATGGATTCGAGGTCTATCTCTTCGACAACATCCGGCCTACACCTGAACTGAGTTTCGCCATCCGTCACTATCACTGCCACGCAGGCGTGATGGTCACCGCATCGCACAACCCCAAGGAGTACAACGGCTACAAGGCCTACTGGCAGGACGGAGCCCAGCTGACCGCTCCCCACGACACGGCCGTCATAGCTGAGGTCAACAAGATTGAGAATCCCTCCATGGTGAAGTTCGGCGAGGAGAATGTCTCTAAAATCAAGATGATGGGAGAGGAGACCGACAAGGTATATCTCGACTCGGTCCTCTCGCTGATGCTCTCGCCCGAGTCCATAGCCCGTCACAGGGACATCAAGTTTGTATACACCCCTCTGCACGGTACCGGTGTGCGTCTCGTTCCGAGGGCTCTGACCCAGATAGGATTTACCGAGGTATATCCCGTGAATGAGCAGATGATAAGTGACGGTAACTTCCCCACGGTAGTATCTCCCAACCCCGAGGAGCCTTCGGCCCTGAAGATGGCCGTCGAGCTGGCTGAGGCCAGGGGTGCCGACATCGTGCTGGCTACCGACCCTGACGCCGACCGCGTGGGCGTGGCCGTCCGCGACGACAAGGGGCAGATGCTCCTGCTGACCGGCAACCAGACAGCCTCCCTGCTGACCTATTACATCCTGACCCGCTGGCACGAGCTCGGTAAACTCAATAAGGACACCTACTGCGTAAAGACCATCGTGACCACCGAGCTGCTGACAGCCATCGCAGACAAGTTCGGAGTCCAGATGTACGACGTGCTCACCGGCTTCAAGTACATCGCCCAGATCGTCCGTGAGAACGAGGGCCGCAGGACCTTCATCTGCGGAGGCGAGGAAAGCTACGGCTTCAACGTAGGCGAGTTCGTCCGCGACAAGGATGCCGTGATCACCTGCTCCTTCGTGGCCGAGTGCGCGGCGTGGGCTGCCGATCAGGGCCTGACTCTGTATGCCCTGCTGCAGAAGATATATGCCGAGTTCGGAATTTACAGGGAGAAGCTGGTATCACTGACCAAGAAAGGAATCGACGGCAACCAGCAGATAGCTGCCATGATGAAGAACTACCGCGAGAATCCTCCCGCTAAGCTGGGTGACTCACCTGTAGTGAAGGTAATCGACTACACCGAACCCGAGAAGACCGGTCTGCCCAAGTCCAATGTGCTCAGGTTCTTCTCCGAGGACGGCTCGGTAGTGACAGTGCGTCCCTCGGGTACTGAGCCCAAGATCAAGTTCTATTTCGGTGCCAAGGGAGAGAAGGCTGCCGCGACGGTGGACTCACTCGTGAAGCAGTTTTCGGAGTAGTGCCGCGGCCGCGTTCCATACGATGTAGAACGCGAAGACAGTGAATACGATACCCGTCCAGTGGATCTTCAGAACGAGGAGAATGGCTGCGGCGGGTATTGTTATGCACAGGAATGTGAAGCGCTGTGCGTTGTCCTTCCATCTGAGGGTTTTGAGTTTCATCGAAAACATCGGCACTTCGCTTACCAGCAGGGCACAGAGGACCACCGTGACGGCGGGTATGGCATAGCTGTTGGCCAGAATGGTGTTGGCCACGTACTGGTAATGTCCGGCGAAGGCGGCCAGGGACGCGGCGAAGAGGGCTGAGGCCGGTACGGGCAGGCCCAGGAAACTCTCGGTCTGACGGGTGTCGAGATTGAATTTGGCCAGGCGCAGGGCCGAAAAAGCCGCTATTAGGAGGGGAATGTAGCAGATGTACGGAGGGATACATGAAGACGGGAAGCCGTCGAGATAGTTGTAAAGGATAAGGGAAGGGGCAAGACCGAAACTTACCGTGTCGGACAGGGAGTCCAGCTCCTTCCCTATGTCTGAATAAGCATGAAGCGCTCTGGCGGCCATGCCGTCCAGAAAGTCAAATACAGCGGCCAGAACGATCATCGCCAGCGCCATGTCGAAGTCGTCGCGGAATGCAAAAATGACAGCGATGCTGCCGGAAAGCAGGTTGAGGCAGGTGATGGTGTCGGGTATGTATTTGATGATTTTCATGCTGTGTCTGTATTTGTTTATAGTCCCATCTTGGCCCTGATGCTGTCAGGGATGGCGTCTTTGTGTACGAGAATGCTGACTGTCTTGGCCCTCACATACTTCTCGGACATGTAGTGGTATCCGTCGAACGGTCCGCTCTCGCCCCAGGAATTCTTTGTGATATAGTATCTGGTGCCTGCGGGATCCGTGGCTATGCCTGTGATATGCTCGAGATGGTCGTCTGTGGTGGTGAAGGATTCGAATCCTGCCTGGCGGAGTGCCTGGTCAACATATTCCACTTCGGCAACGAGTGTGTCGCTGGCAGCTATGCTGCGGCCGTCGATGGAGGGGTCTGAAGGCAGTATGGCCACTCCGGTGGGCGAATATACATAACCTTTCTCGCTTACGTCACCGTCCCAGCATACTGTGTAACCGTTGTTGAGGGCATTGTCGATTACGGCCATCATGTCGTCGAGAGGCAGGTTGTACTGGAACCCGTGGTCCCAGTTGTCTGGTATCTCGAGGGATATTTCAGTGTAGAAAGGATGGTGCGAGAAGGAGGTGATCTCTATGTAGTCATCGGTGTTGATGCCGAGCATGTCCTTGAATGTAAGGGGAGTGTATTCCTTTCCGCCGTATTCGAATGTCTCGGGGAGCTTGCCCATGTATATGTCGAACAGGGCATCCTGGATCTCGAAGTATTCCGGCGAGCGGTGCCTGAGTTCTACCGATGCTTCGGCAATGGCTGCCACGTATGCTCCAAGCTCCCTGTGGTCGGGCAGGGGAGAATCATAGTTTATGCCGGAATATGCGGACTGGGGAACGATGCCGTATTTGCCCATGATGTTGATTGCCATGTGGGCGATGCTTCCTTCCCCGATGTTGCCCTTGCCGCGTCGGAGATAGTTGTCATTGAGCCTTTCGTAATAGTTGTACCGTACTGTGAACATCTCGGAGAGGTCGTACTCGCCCTTGCCCATGCGCAGAAGCTCGGCCTCTATGAAAGACGTAGTGGCGAAGCACCAGCAGGTACCGCTGATATTCTGGTCCTTGACGGGAGTTACGGGAACACGTGTCACTTCGGTAAATGTGTAAGGAGCGGCAGGTTCCTGCTGTTTCTTCCGGGATCCGGCCTGCGACGGCAGTACCGTCGCAAGCGTGAGGATTCCGGCCATTATGTATCCAAGTCTCATGGCCATGATGTGGATTAGAGGTTCATTTTGGCCCTGATGTCGGCAGGGATGGCGTTCTTGTTGACCATGATGTCCATGGTCTTGTATCTTACGTATGCTTCAGATACGTACCAGATGCCATGGTATTTGCCTGCATCGCCCCATGAGTTCTTGACCATGTAGTATTTCTTGCCTGTCTGGTCTTTTGCGATGCCGAATATCTGCATGCCGTGGTCATCGGTGGTCTGGTAGTTGTCATATCCTTCCTGACGCATCTCCTGGGTAATTTCCAGTTCGGGGCAGGGAGCCTCGAAGGCGATTGCATAGGGATTGTTCTTGTCGGCACCTATCCAGCGGGCCTGGTCAGAACCTACTTCCTTGATTTCGGCTTCGAGCTTTTCGTAGTCGGGAACGATGCCGAGACCGTCGCGGTTGAAGCCTCTTTCGCTGACGTCAGCTGCCCAGGCTACTGTGTAGCCGTTCTCGATGGCGTTGTCGATGATGGCCACCAGGTCGTCGATGGGTACATTCATGGAAGACTCCCAGAGCCAGTTGTCGGGAACCTCAATGATCATGTTCTCGTAGAAAGGCTTGTGTGTCCATGAGGTGATGTCTACATAGTCGTCGAGGTTGATGCCCAGAGATTTCATGTAGGTGTGGGGGGTGTATTCCTTGCCGTTGACTGTGAATGTCTCGGGGCATTCGCCCAGATAGGCGTCCAGAATGCCCTTGAAACCGTTCTTCCATGCTGTGGAAAGGGTGCGGTTGGGGTTGCTTACGATGACATCGAGGTAGGCTTTGAGGACACCGTCCAGCTCGCCGTGACGGTGGGAGTCGGTGCCGTAGTTGAGCCCTTCCATTTCCCATTCAGGAACGATGCCGTAGTTCTTGAGTCCGTAGAGGACATTGCCGAAAGAGCTGCCCTGTCCGAAGTTGAGGACACCGTGGAGCCTGACATACTTCTCGCCCTTCTCCTGATAGGAGTTGTGGACGATGAACATCTCTGAGAGGTTCAGGGAGTCCTGGTATCCGTTGCGGAGAATCTCCGACTCAAAGAACGAAAGGGCCGAGAAGCACCAGCATGTGCCGGAGCTGCTCTGGTTCTTGATGGAGGTGATGGGTACCTCTTTTACGATAGTGAACTGGTATCCTTCCGGCTGTGCTGCCTCTTTCTTGTTCTTCTTCTGGGCCGAGAGGGCAGGAGAGATCATGCAGCAGATGCATAAAGCGGTAATGATGTGTTTGATGGTCATAGTATTGATTTTGGATTTATTGGTTTGTATTATGGAATGTCGAGGTATTTGTGGGTCTGGAGGGAGATTCTCCACTCCGGATGTGCTTTGACATATTCTACGATGAGGCGGGATGCGCTCTGCCTGCGGCCCCATTCCGGCTGCATCATCAGGACGCAGCCTGCCCCTACTGACTTTCTGACGCTTTCCGCCCATTCCGTGTCAGTGCTTTCCCCTATTACCACCTTGAGTTCGTCAGCCTTGGCCAGCACCTCCCGCAAAGGGGGGCAGTGCTTTTTCGGAGAGACGCAGATCCAGTCGAAATCCCCGCTGAGGGGGCTTGTCCCGGATGTCTCCAGGTATATGCGGTACCCTCTTTCCCTCAGTTCCGCGCACAGCGGCCCGAGGGGGTGGAGAAGCGGTTCCCCTCCTGTAATGACCACGTTGACGGCCGGGGAACAGGCTATTTCCGAGACTATTGAATCTATGGTGCGCAGCGGATGCCTTCTTGCGTCCCATGTGGCGGGAGAGTCACACCAGGGGCAGCGGACATTGCATCCTGCAAGACGTACGAACCATGCTGCCTTGCCCGTGTTGGCGCCTTCTCCCTGAATGGAGTAGAAGGATTCCGCGACATGGAGGGATGTGCCGTCCGAACGGCTTTTGGAGATGCTGCTGTCACTGTTCATTCTGATGGATACATATATTATATAGGGAACAAATATACGAAAATCCGGAAAAAATATGCCACTATGTCAGAAAAAATGAGACGGCAGATTTTTTGCGTATAAATATCCTGAAAAAGGAAAAAAGTTATGAATAATATGAATTATCCACAGAACAATAACAACAAGGAGTTCCTCGAGCGGTACGCGGTCAATCTGAACCAGCGGGCCCGCGAAGGGAAGCTCGACCCCGTCATCGGAAGGGACGAGGAGATCCGTAGGGTGCTCCAGATCCTGAGCCGAAGGACGAAGAACAATCCTATCCTGGTCGGAGAGCCCGGTGTGGGCAAGACCGCTATCTCTGAAGGCATAGCCGAGAGGATAGTAAGTCAGGACGTGCCGGAGAACCTGAAGACCAAGGAAATCTATTCACTGGACATGGGTGCCCTCGTGGCCGGTGCAAAATATCAGGGCGAATTCGAGGAAAGGCTGAAGGGAGTGGTCAATGCAGTGATCGAGAGTCAGGGCGAGATCATCCTCTTCATCGATGAGATACATACTCTGGTGGGTGCAGGCCGTTCATCCGGTGCCATGGATGCCGCCAACATCCTGAAGCCGGCCCTGGCCCGAGGTGAGTTGAGAGCCATAGGCTCGACCACCATCGAGGAGTACCGCAAGTACTTCGAGGAGGACAAGGCCCTGGAGCGCAGGTTCCAGATGGTCATGGTCGACGAACCTACCCCAGCCGAGTCGATTTCGATCCTCAGGGGACTTAAGGAGAAATATGAGAACCACCACAAGGTGCATATCGACGATGATGCGATCATCGCGGCAGTCGAGCTCTCCCACCGTTACATTACCAACCGTTTCCTCCCGGACAAGGCCATAGACCTTATAGATGAGGCCGCATCCAAGCTGCGTCTGGAGATGAATTCGGTGCCTGATCCCATCGATGAGCTCAACCGTAAGATCCGCCAGCTCGAGATCGAACGTGAGGCAATCAAGCGTGAGGGCCGTTCGCCCAAGCTTGACGAGATACAGGCTTCGATCAAGGAGTCCAAGGAACAGCTCGACGAGCTGAACCGCAAGTGGAAGGTAGAGAAGGACCTGCTGTCCCGCATATCCCAGAAACGTGCGGACATAGAGCTGTACAAGTTCCAGGCGGATGAAGCCGAGAGAAGCGGTGACTACGGAAAGGTTGCCGAGCTCCGTTACGGCAAGATAGCCTCTGCCCAGAAGGAAATAGACGAACTGATGGCCCAGAAGGCCGCCAATCCCGATCCTCTGATCAACGAGTCCGTGGAACCTGAGGATATCGCAGAGATTGTATCCAAGTGGACAGGCATACCTGTAACCCGTATGCTGGAGAGCGAAAAGGTCAAACTGCTGCACATGGAGGACATGCTGCACAAGAGGGTTGTGGGTCAGGATGAGGCTGTAAGGGCAGTCGCCGATGCGGTACGCCGCAGCAGGGCAGGCCTGCAGAATGAAAAGAGGCCTATCGGTTCATTCATGTTCCTGGGTACTACCGGTGTAGGTAAGACCGAACTGGCAAAGGCCCTGGCCGAGGCCCTGTTCAACGATGAGAACATGATGACCCGTATCGATATGAGCGAGTACCAGGAAAGGCACTCTGTCTCCCGTCTGGTAGGTGCCCCTCCGGGATACGTAGGATATGATGAAGGTGGCCAGCTCACGGAGGCAGTAAGGCGCAAACCCTACTCCGTGATACTGCTCGACGAGATAGAGAAGGCCCATCCGGACGTGTTCAACATCCTGCTGCAGGTTCTGGACGACGGCCGTCTGACCGACAACAAGGGCCGTACGGTGGACTTCAAGAACACCATCCTGATCATGACGTCGAACGTAGGAGCGGAAGTGATACAGGAATATATGCAGCGTCTGGAAAATATCGACGACAAGGCCAAGAGGGCCGAGATCCTCGAGGAGTGCCGCAGGACAGTGATCGATATCCTCAAGAAGACGATGCGTCCCGAGTTCATCAACCGTATCGACGAGATAATAATGTTCGAGCCGTTGAGCCGCAACGATATCCTCGGTATCCTGAATCTGCAGCTGGAAGCCCTGAGGAAGAAGATGGAGGAACATGGCATAACCATAGAGTTCAGCAAAAAGTTCATCGGCTTCATGGCGGAGAAGGGTTACGATCCGGCCTACGGTGCCCGTCCCATCAAGCGTATCCTTCAGCGCGAGCTGGTCAATATGCTTGCCAAGGACCTGATTGAAGGTTCTATATCGAAAGACAAACCTGTCCTGGTGGATGTCGACGGTGACAATATCGTGATAAAATCCAAATAGCACCATCCATAATAAGTATCAATAGAATTGAACGGAGAGCCTTCGGGCCTCCGTTTTTTTGTGTCCGGCAGGATTCATCCGGCGTATTTCGGGAATATTTTCTAAATTCGTGGCATGAAATCCAGATCAGTCATATCCCGGATTGCCGTTTTTGCCGCGGCCGTGTCCTTGTTGTTCCAGCTGCTTTCCTGCTCCGGCAGGGGAGGCGTAGCCATGCCTGTACTGGAAAAGGCCGATGCCCTTATGGCCAGTGACCCGCAAGGCGCCCTGGAAATGTTGTCCGCCGTGGTCAATGGTGGAAAAGGCATGACTATGGACCGGCACGAGAGGGCGTATTTCCTCCTGTTGCGGGCCGAAGCCGAGTACATGTGCGGGATGCCTCTGGTGAGGGATACCTCAGTGGCTGATGCCGCAGAGTATTTCCGGAACCATGGCAGTAAAGGACTGTATGGGCGTGCCCTGATGATGGAAGGGGCTGTATGGCAGCAGATGGCGGATACCTTGCTCGTGCCTGGACCCGACGGCATGGAAGTGCCCTGGACGGAAGGGGCACAGGAGCTCCTGGCAGATACGCTTGCAAGGGCGGGGGACCGGATATCGCGCGGAATCGCCATTGCCAGGGAAACGGGCGATACTGAAGCACTTCTCATAGGTTATGAGCTGCTTGGCAGGCAGTACAATCTCGGAAAGCAGTACGGCAGGACTCTGGACTGCGTGCGGGAGGCAGAGTCGTACTGCGGGGGTATGGCCGATACGGAGGGTATGCGGAATATAAGCAGAATGATCAGTCTCAATAAGGCGGAAGCCTATGCTTCACTCGGCCTGGCCGACTCGGCCGGAAAAGTCCTTGAAAGGATCGGACGGCCGGAAGGGCTGGCGGACAGCATCCGCATGTACAGGATAAGGTATGCAATGGCTGTAAACGGGGCAGACTGGAAAACGGCTGCCGAGGACCGTGATGCGATGGCGGCTCTTGCAGACAGTGCAGCATATATGCAGGGACTCCGCATCGTCGGTCTCATGCTGGAAAACGAGGATCTGAAGGAACAGGCGGCGGTACGACAGAACCGTATGTCTGCCGTTCTGGCGGCTGTTGCGGTGCTGGTGCTTGCGGCGGTAGCCGTGTATTCCGTGCTGCGGGTGCGGCTCAGGAAGCTGAGGCGAGAGAATGCGGCCCTGAAGGAGTCCGTCGGAACTTTCGGCCCTGTGTCGGACGTGCATGAAATTCCGGGCACCAGCGAAAGCCCCGAAGCCGGAGTCGGGATCGACGTTGTGCTGCGGGATATGGTCTCGCTTGTGGGGGATATGAACGACATATGCGGCCGTAGTGAAGGAGACTCCCCCGGAAGCATCAGAAACCTGCTGAACCGCTATTTCCCCGAGCATGAAATCCATGACAGGATATGCGGGATATGTGATCTCCTTTATCCTGGCGTCCTGTCCCGAATAGCCATGGATCATCCTTCCCTTACCCGCAACGACCTCCTGCTCATCGCCCTGATGGCATGCGGTTTCTCCACCGGAGCCATCTGCGTCATACGCAGGATCAATGTCCATTCCCTGAATGTTCAGAAGACCCGTACGGCCCGCAAGATTGGCCCCCGGCTGCGTCTCTCCGACTTTGTTTCCCGGAATTTCCCCCGGGATTCATTCCAACAAGGCTGATGTACAGCTGCGGAGTCTATGTAGGAGCACTCCCGCGGCTGCGTTTGACGTGCTGTTGCCGATTTTTTAATGCACGGGGGCATTGTCTAGAAATACATCTTGATAATCAATGAGTTATGAAAGGCGTTGCCCCAAACGCCAGTTTTAAATCGACGTTTGGGGCAAAATTTACGGACGTTGGATTGTAACATTCTAATAATCAGTTGGTTCTAAAAATGCCGTGCCCCCGCGAAATTCAAAGGCCAATACAATACGCAGTATCTCCGGGGTATCACTTCCTTGTTCTCTTACCGACGTGAGTTTTGTTTGCATGCTGACTGCACCGGGCAGAACGTGATTTTTTCATGTTAGCATCTGCATTTTTTTCCGTCCCCGCTCCGAGCATGTGACGGGATATCTGCCGATGTTAACAAATGTTGGGTTAGCAGCTGCTGATTATCAATTACTTGCATTGTGGGTGCTAACCTGCCGATTATTTGGAATCCCCCGGATTTCCGCTTATGTTTGCAGCATGAAGAATCTGGAAATTGTTTTTAGACTGATGCGCAGACACGTTTCTCTGCGGCTGGTCAATCTTGTCGGGCTGTCGGTGGTGCTGGCGGCCCTGATTGTATCGGTGAACCATATCATGCGGGAACTGAGCTGGGACAGGTACAATGTGAATGCTGACCGCATAGTGCGGCTTACGCTGGATTGGGAAGGCGGTCCGGCGGACGGAAGGATATACGGCAATATGATGGATGACCCTTTGCGTCAGATACCGGAGGTGGAGGCTGTGGCAAAGCTTCACGAAGTCTACCGGCCGGACCTGAAGTACAGGGGTACATTCATTACGGCAGGGGAGAAGGTATTCTACGTCAACAGGGACTTCCTGAGGACATTTGACATCACGATGCTGGAGGGAGACCTGCAAACGGCGCTCAGTGCCCAGGACCAGGTGATAGTCAGTGAAAGCATGGCCCGCAGGCTGGCCGGGATGCAGGACGCTGCCGGTGCGGCTGCCCGTACAGGCGGGCACACCGGAAGAGAAGGTAAGGTTGTCTGTCCTGGCGAATATGCCGGAAACGGCGGGGAACAGGACGGTTACGGCCGGACGGGAGCTGGTGGCAGCGGCAGGTATGCCGGGGTCCTGCAGTCGGATCTGGAAATAGAAGGGACTGTCTGCCATATCACCGGAATCTTCAAGGATATTCCCGAGACATCGCACTGGAGCGGTGACGTAATCAGACTTCTGCCTGAGTCACTGGATACCTTCTGCTACATGTATCTGCTGCTGCATGAAAAAAGTGATATCGAAGGGGTGGAAAATACCATTACGGATATGGTGAGCGGTATGGTCCCTGAAAATGCCGCTCCGCCTGCAGCCGTGCTCATGCCGCTGACATCCATACACCTGCACAGCCACAACCTCCGGGAATTGAGTGTCAACGGCAACATTACGTATATATGGCTTACTGTCGGTGCCAATGTCCTGCTGCTTGTCGTGGTTCTGTTCAACCTGTGGCTCAACACTGCTCTCATATTTTCCTACAACCGCCGGCATTATCAGCTTAATCGCCTTTACGGAGCTCCGGTATCCGTGATTCTCAGGAATGAGGCTCTTCAGTCACTTATTCTGGCAATATGTTCCGTTGTCCTCGGTCTTGCGGCATCGTGGCTGCTGTACGCTTACGGAGCCGTACCTGGAAGCATATCGCTGTGGCCGACAGCAGTTACTGTCATAGCCTTTGCTGCGGTTGCAGTAGCCGTATCCATGATTCCTGCCGTCAGGAGCATGGCTCTCACCGGTTTTTCCAATACGGAAAGGGACAGCCGTCCCGTGCATTTCACCTACGGCAATGTCCGCTGGATGCTTGTGGTGCAGTATGCAGTGCTGACGGCTGTGCTGGCCATAGCCATGGGTATCGGCAAACAGTTGGGGACGATTGAAAGCGTGCAGGCCGGTGGAGACGGACGGGATGTGATGGTAATGAGCGGACTGACCGAGGACGCAATGGCAAAATTCCCTATGCTGAAGGATCGTCTGCGGCAGAGTCCTCTGATTCTGGACATGACGACTTCCTTTCAGCTGCCCGGAGATGCTATCAGGGATTATGTGGAGGTACGCCGCGGCGGTTCTTCGGAAGGGGTCCAGGTACCGGTAATGGTGGTCGGAGACAGTTTCCTGGATTTCTACGGCATACCGCTTCTGGCCGGGGAGGACTTCACTCCGCTGGCCTACGGCTTTGAACAGGAGCAGAGAATGCTGACGGATTTCCTGATGACGGGGCGGCAGTCCGGAAGGAGCGAGGAATACATCATCAACCGTGCTGCTTTGGGGGTTCTGGGGTTTGCCAGTGCCGAGGAAGCGATAGGGGAGCCGCTCGGGTTTGAGCAGGGCACGCTCGACTATATCAGTCATGGTGTGATAGCGGGGGTTGCGGATGACTACAACTATACCGGTGTATTCGTGGAAAACCATCCTGTGATCATGATGCACCGCAATTGTTTCCAGTTCTGCCTGATGGTACGGATAGACAGTTCCCGCGCAGGGGAGGCCGTAAGGGTCCTCAATGCCGCATGGACGGAGGTCTTCCCGGAGCGGCAGAGCGACTTCGTGCCTCTGAGCGACATTTACGGGTCGCTGTACCGCAATGAGTTCTATGCAAGGAAACTGGTGATGACATTTACCCTGCTGTGCTTCGTGATAGCCGACCTGGGGCTGATCATATTCATGGCCTTCATAATAAGGCGCCGAACCAAGGAGATAGCTGTGAGGAAGATCAACGGGGCATCCACCATGGAAATCATCCGTCTGCTCAATGCCAACTTCATCCGCTACATCTGTCTGGCATTTCTCGTCGCGGTCCCCGTGTCGTGGTATGTCCTGCACTCGTGGCTCCAGCGGTTTGCCTATAAGACGTCTCTGGACTGGTGGCTGTTTGCGCTGGCAGGCCTGACTGTGCTGCTGGTCTCCGTGCTGTCCGTCTCCCTCCAGAGCTGGAGAGCTGCCACACTCAATCCCGTCCGTGGCCTGAAATAGTATGCCGGGAGGAGCCATTCTCCCGCCCGCGCAGGTGAACCCTTTCCTGCGTTTTCGGTTCACCTGCGGAAGAGGGAGGACCGGCAAGGTGGCCTGGATGTGTCTCTCGCTGGTGCATCCTCTCCGCACCGCCTGCGCAGGTGAACCCTTTCCGGCGTTTTCGGTTCACCTGCGGAAGAGGGAGGGAAGAGGAAAGCCGTGCGGTTGCCCTGCATGGGTCTCCCGAAGGAGTGTCCCTTTCTACCGCGTTGGATGGTGAGGATGATTTTGGCGTTTCGTCCCCACCTTCCAGAGGTAAAACGGAAGCAGTGCCGTACAGGTGTCTCACGCAAGGGTGGCTGTCCCTATTGCCTTCGGATGGTGGTGATGGTTTCGGCATATCGTCGTCACCTTCCGGAGAGGAAAGTCGTGCGGTATTATTCATCCTAACATGGTTATAAATTGGTCGTCTTAGCGTAATGCTTTATGAATCAGGTGTTTGTAAGCAAGAGCCCGGATGAATGCTATGTTAGGATAGCATAAAACGGCCTGTTTTGGTAGTTTTTCAGCCATCCTAACATAGTCACAAATTGATTGTTTTAATGTAATATATTGTTAATCAGTGCGTTGCTGACGAAGGGCCGGATGAATGTAATGTTAGGATAGTGTTTCTGACCGAAACCGCTTCTGTCTGCGCCTGGTAGCCTATGGGAATGTGCCACCCCACGAGTGGAAATGCCGCGGGTGCTGCCACAACGCCCACAAAGTGCCGGATAGTGGGCGGTGTGGACGGAGCGTTGGCGGCAAAAACATTCCGGGAATGGCAAGATGGGTGGTGTGGCCAGGTACGGGTAATCAGGTACTGGTAATAATGGGGATGACTCGTATGGTGGAAAATTTGAGTGGAAATTTTCTCAGGGGGCAAGATGACTCTTAAGTGCCTGATAATCAAGAGTGGCTTGCCCCAAACGGGACGTTTGAAACCTGCGTTTGGGGCGCTGGCTGAGTGCTATATGCTGATTGACAGTGCGATATGTTTTTCAAACGCCCCGGCGGTTTTGAAAACAGTGCATGAAAACAGTGCATGGGTGTACATCTTTGCAGTGTCGGATGGATGGCGGGGACGGTTTCAGCTTTTTCCGCCTTGCATCCACACCATATCTTAAGGCAACCTTTTTAAGGGCAACTTTTTTCCGGAAACCGCAGTTCACCTGTTTGGCAACCAGTATGGGCGGCAGGTGAGCCGGCGAGGTCAGCTTCAGGATGTTTTGCGGTAGGTGAGGATGGCGCCGGTTATGGTGGCCGCTCCTATTGCGAGGAGGCCGAGGGCATCGTACCAGACTTCGGTGAGGGTGCTGCCTTTTAGGAATATGCAGCGCATGGCGTCGTTGTAGTAGCGCATGGGGTTGAGCCATGTGATGGCCTGGGCCCACCGGGGCATGGAGGCTATGGGGGTGAAGATGCCGCTCACGAGCATGAATACCATGGTGAAGAACCAGGTGATGAACATGGCCTGCTGTGCGTTGCTGCTGAAGTTGGAGATCAGCAGTCCGAGTCCGGCCATGACGGTTATGTGGAGGGCCGTGAACAGGTATATGTTCCACAGGGAGCCGTGGCAGAAGTACCCGAACATGAGTCTTGCTATTATGAGGCATGCAGTGAGTACGAAGAATGCCACGAGCCAGTAGGGGATGAGCTTGCAGAGTATGAATGTGCTTCTCCGAACTGGAGTGACATTGATCTGCTCGATGGTGCCGGTTTCTTTCTCCCCTACGATGTTGAGTGCGGGGAAGAACCCTGTGAGCATGGTTATGGCGATCACTATGAGTGCAGGGACCATGAATACCTTGTAGTCAAGGTATGTGTTGTAGTAGTATTTAGGTGAGACATCAATCGAGGGAGACGAGGTTGATACGGATGTCTGTGCTCCGGCCCCGCCTGCGGTATATTGTGCCACGAACATCCTGATGCAGGATGTGAGGTAGCCGGAACCGATGCTGCCTTTGGTGCCGTTGACGGTATTGACCTTTATGCCTACGGGCAGGCTGCTTCCGTTGCCGAGTTCCTTTTCGAAATCGGCGTTGACGGTGAGGATGGCGTCGGCTTCGTTCCTGTCCATAAGGCGCTGGGCATATGCGGGATCATCGCAGACATCCACAAGATGGAAATATCCGGAGGAGGTGCAGGTCCTTATCAGCAGCGAGGAGGCCTCGGAGCGGCTGCAGTCTACAACCACGAGGTTGATGTTGCGGATCTCCATGCTTACGGCAAACGGGAAAACCAGCATCATCAGGACCGGGAAGGCGATGGCCATCTTGGGCAGGCCCGGGTCCCTGAAGAACTGTTTGAATTCCTTTTCCAATAGAAAAAACCAAGTCCAACTCATAGTATGTTTCTCCTCATAGTCTGTTTTTGAAAAGCCTCGTGCTGACGAAGAGCAGGAATGCCGTCATCGCCAGGAGGATGATGTATTCTTTGACCATATATCCGAAGCCGACACCCTCGATCATGATTTTCTTCATCATGATGATGTACCATTTGGCAGGGATGATGTCGGATACGTACTGCAGGATGGACGGCATGCTCTCGCAGGGGAAGATGATGCCGGAAAATATCATGGTCGGCATGGTAAGGCCCATGCCGGAAATAAGCAGGGCTGTTTTCTGGGTGGACGATATGACCGAAATCAGCAGTCCTATGGCCAGTGAGGCGACAATGAATGTCAGGGAAATGAACACCAGCAGGAGGAGGCTGCCCCTGAGGGGCACGTGCATCACGAAACGGGAGAGCAGCAGGATGGTGGCAAGATTGACGGCGGAAAGCGTGAAATACGGAATCATCTTGCTGACGATTATCCATACCGGTTTGAGGGGGGATACCAGCAGAAGCTCCATGGTGCCGGTCTCCTTTTCCTTCACGATGGACACGGCTGTCATCATGGAGCAGATGAGCATGAGGATAAGCCCCATGACTCCCGGTACGAAGTTGTACGAGGACAGCATTCCCGGATTGTACATGTATTTGACTGCCGGAGTCGAGGATCCGGACGGGCCGGTGCCGGACCAGGCAACATCGATGTCGCCCTGTTCATCGTTTATAACCCCGGTGACGTAGTTGACTATCATCTGGGCCGAGTTGGGGTCGGAGCCGTCGCCGATGATCCTGATGCTTGCGGTACCCAGGCTGTTGAGCTTGTCGTCGAATTCGTTCTCGAAGCATACTGCCACATCGGCCTTGCCTTTCCGGAACCGTCCGTCTATGTCGGCAGTGTTCTTGTACACCTTGCCGATGTTGAGGTATCCGTTATTGTCTATCCTGGTGACTATTCTTCTGACGGAAGGGTCGGAGAGGTCCCCGACAATGTCGACCCTGGCGTTGTTTATCTCGGTGCTGATCGCAAAGCCGAAAAGCACTATCTGTACGACAGGCATTATGAGCACGATCAGAACCGTTCTCCGGTCGCGGAAAATGTGCCTGAATTCTTTAGTTACGAATGATCTGAATTCTCTCATGCTCCGGCCGCCTCCTTCCCGGCAGGTCTTCGGGCGGCCACGGTCCTGAACACGCTGTCCATGTCGGGCACGCCGTATTTGTCCTTGAGTGCGTCAGGGGCATCCAGGTCCGCAATGACACCGTCTACCATGATCGATACACGGTCGCAGTATTCGGCTTCGTCCATGTAGTGGGTGGTGACGAATACTGTGGTGCCTTCGCCGACTGCCCTGTAGATCATTTCCCAGAACATCCTTCTGGTCTCGGGGTCGACTCCGCCTGTAGGCTCGTCGAGGAATACCAGCGGCGGCTTGTGAACCATTGCAATGCTGAACGCCAGTTTCTGTTTCCAGCCGAGGGGCAGCGAGCCTACAGGCTCATTGCGGAGGTCCTCCATTCCGAGGGATTGCAGCATTTCTGCTGTCCTTTGCTTTATCTCCTTGAATCCAAGCCCGTAGATGCCTCCGAAGAGCCGTATGTTCTCCCATACTTTGAGGTCAGGGTACAGGGAGAATTTCTGGCTCATGTATCCTATGTTGCGCTTGATGAGTTCCTGCTGGGTCCGGATGTCGTATCCGTCGACAGTGCCGCTGCCTTCTGTCGGCAGGCTGAGGCCGCAGAGAATCTTCATTGCCGTGGTTTTCCCGGCCCCGTTGGCTCCGAGGAATCCGAAAATCTCCCCTTTGCGGACATCGAAGGTGATGTGGTCCACAGCCGTGAAATTCCCGAACCTTTTGGTCAGTCCGGTGACTTTTATGATTTTATCGCATTCCATCGCGTTTCCTTATTGACAGCTGAAGAAAACAGTCCTCTACGCCGGGGGTTATTTCCCTGACTGAAAAATTCCTGAATCCGGCCCCGCTTAATTCCCTTTGAAGTCTGCTGCAGCCGGTAACGCTGCTGTCTATGGCTGCGTGGCATTCGGATCCGAAGGAGAAGCAGTTGACTACCCCGTCGCAAGTGCGGAGAAACTGCAGCAGTGGGTAGACAGGCTTGCCTTTGACAGCCAGAAGACCGTAGGGATATTCCGATACTATCCCGGCCGGAGTACCGGTTTCGAATATTGCCCCCTGCTGGATCAGGGCTATCCTGTCGCAGAGCGAGGCCTCGTCCATGTAGGGGGTGGATACCAGTATGGTGACTCCTCCGGAGCGTATCCTGTAGAGAATGTTCCAGAATTCCTTCCGGCTGACTGCATCCACACCGGTGGTGGGTTCGTCGAGAAACAGTACGGACGGTTTGTGGACCAGGGCACAGCACAGGGCCAGTTTCTGCTTCATGCCTCCTGAAAGGGCCCCGGCACGTCTGTCTCCGAACGGCTCAAGCTGGGAGTATATCTCCTTGATATTGTCGTAGTTTGCCTCTACGGTAGTGCCGAATATCGTGGCGAAAAACTCCAGATTCTCCCTGACGCTGAGATCCTGGTACAGTGAAAAATGCCCCGGCATGTATCCGATGCTCCGGCGTATGGCCGCGAAGTCCGTAACGGTGTCGTGCCCCTCGACCGAAGCTTTTCCGGCATCCGGCAGCAGGAGTGTGGCGAGGATCCGGAACAGAGTAGTCTTTCCCGCACCGTCCGGGCCTATGAGGCCGAATATCTCCCCTTTCTCCACGCTGAAGGAGACATTGTCCAGAGCTGTCTTCTCTCCGTACTTCTTTACTATCCCGTTGACATCTATGATACCCATGGCAGGAGCTTGTTCTATCTGGTCTTGATGTATGCGTACATTCCCAGTCTGACGGTACCGTCGTTCTTGAGGGCGATCTTCACTGCATATACCAGGTCGGCCCTTTCGTCCCTGGTCTGTATGTTCTTCGGGGTGAATTCAGCCTGGTCGGATATCCATGTGACGGTACCTTCGTATTCCTTCATGTCGCTGGTTCCGTCATCGGGGAATACCTTTACCTTGTCGCCGAGGGCCAGGCCTGCCAGCTGGGATGTCGTGAAGTAGGCCCTGACGTAGATGTTGTCCATGTCCGCTATCTTGAACAGGGGTTTGCCGGAAGTGACCGTCTCGCCTTCCTCCACATAGCGTGTGAGTACGGTTCCGCTGATGGGGGAGACTATCCTGCATTTGCGCAGCATGTCTTCTTTCTGGGCTATCTGTACGTCGTACATGGCCAGCTCCGATTCCACACCGGAATTGTTTTTCTCGTAGGACTGCTTCTGGGCGTCTATCTCTCCCTGGGCTACCTTTATCTGCGATTCGATGTCATCCACCTGTTTCTGGGTGCCGGCATCCTTGGACAGGAGGTTGACGTACCGCTCGCGGTCCAGCTTCAGATTGTCCAGTTTGGACTTTTGCGGGGCCAGTTGCCTGTCTATGTCCACAATGCGGCTGACAGCGTTCTGCCTTCTGCGCACGAGCTCCATTTTCTGGAGGTATGTCTGTACGGAGTCGATGGCTCCCACGCATTGCCCTTCGGCGAGTTTTGCCCCTTCAGGCACATCGAGCGAAATGATTCTGCCCGAGGATTCTGCCGACACCACCACATCGGTGGCCTCTACCTGGCCGCAGGCATCGAAACTCTCCCTGCTGCCTGAGCATCCTGCAGCTGCAAGCAGCAGGACGAGAACGGATAATTTACGGAATTGTCCCATATCTGTCGTGTTTTATTGTCCCAATGTATTTTTGAGTTTGAAAATCTCCATCAGAAGCTGGATCTGATGGATGGATTCGGATACCCTCGCGTCATGCTCGTCGTCGATCATGTCCATCAGGTCTGTCATCTTGATGACTCCCTCGGAGTACTGTTCCTCTCCCGAGGCCCTGATCTGCCCGCGGAGGGTGACTATCTCCCTGTCCTGCCGCAGTACGTCCCTGGCCTTTTGAATCGCATTGACCTGGTCTATTATGTCCATCGACGTATTGAAAAGGAATGTTTCCCTTTCCGATTCGATGGTCTGCCTGTCGTTCTCGATTTTGCGGATATCGTTTTTCCTGGTGTACAGGTCCCCGAAGTTCCACTGCATCTTGATTCCAGCCACGTAGTAGGGGGCAAACCCCTCCTTGAGCATGTTGAGTCCAGGCTGTCCTATGCCTCCCTGGAACGAAAGGTTGAACTTGGGTGATATCCTGGTCTGGAGCTCCTCCCTGGACACATTGTTCTGGGCTATCCTGGCATCGTAGAGGCGCAGTTCCGGCCGGTCTGTCTCCAGGCTGCCCAGGTCCATGCTGTCGGACGGCTCTGCGAACTCCGCGGAACTCATGTCCTTTCCGGTGAATTTGCTCAGCATCTTTATGTAGGCGCTCCTGTCGGCCTGGAGCTGTGAAAGCTGCTGCCGGCAGTTGAGGATGTTGACATCCACTATGTTGAGGTCAGAGCGGTAGGCCATGCCGTTCTCGAGCATGGCCAGCACTTCGTTGCGGTTGCGCTGCAGGCTTTCCTCCAGAATGCCGTTCTGCTTGATCTGCTTGTCGATAAGCAGAATGCCCAGGTAGATGTTCTCGACCCTCTCCCTTATGGAATACATGTTTACCTCCAGCTGCTTCCTCTGCACTTCGGCTCCTGCCCTTATATTGTCCTTCCGGTTTCTGGTCGTGCCGCCGTCCCATATCGACTGGGACACTTCGCCTGCCAGGGAGTACTGGTCGTGGGGAAGATTGAAGTCGTAGCCGGGTATTTCAAAAGGCATCTCCACCACATCCGACTGGTAGGAGGCCTTGCCGGTGACAGTCAGGTGAGGTACCCAGTTCAGCCCGGCATTGGAGATGTCGTACTGCTCGGCTTCGTCTATGAGGTTGAACTGCTTGATCTGCGGGTAATTGAGGCGGGCCATCTCCACGCATTCCCCGATGCTGACCATGTTGCCGTTGTCCTGTGCGGACAGGGGCCGGCAGTTCAGCCCCAGGAGCAGTATCAGTGCGTGCAGGCCGCAGTATGTAAAGACTCTTTTCATTTCAAACATATTTGTTTAACAGCTCTGTTAATGATGTTCCGTGAAAAATCCCCCTCATGCGGGGACTTTGTCAGGCTTTGCCGTAAAGTCTCAAGTATATCGTGTCCAGTATCTCCGTTTTGCGTGCGTCCATGAACCGGTCCAGGTCCTCCGGGTCTTTCCCCTGCATGCCGTCTAGCACAGGAATCGTGAGGAAAGTGGAGATGCACATGGTCAGGATGCTGTAGAAGAGTTGCCCTATGTCTGTCCGGTTCATCCGGCCCCCGTCCATTTCCTTGAGAAGCATCGTTACGTGGCTGGTCCTGACCCTTTCCGACATTTCCGCGAGACCTTCCCTGTAGCTCCGGAGCAGCTCCGGGTTGTTGCGCAGGACATCATAGAGCATTGGGGCCAGTCTCCTGTGAGAGTTGAGGTAATCGAAGAATACGGTAATGCCTCCCTTCAGGGTTTCCCATACATTGCCGTTGGCGGTTGCAGTCATGACGGGGCGTACCGCTCCGATGAAGCCGTTGAGGTTCTTGTCCAGTACCTTCAGGAAGATCTGTTCCTTCGTCCTGAAGTAGTAGTGCAGCATCGCGTGGGTCACGCCGGCCCTTTCGGCTATCTTCACAGTCGTGGCCAGCATGTAGCCCCTGTCGAGGAAAAGCTCCTCGGCGGCATCCATGATTCTCTGCTCCGTATTGCCCTGTACAGTACCGGGCTCTGTGTTTCTCTTAGCCATTGCTTTTGGTACGTGTTTTCTGCGTCTGTTGCCGTTGTTGTTAACTTCTATGTCTAACAGCGGTGTTAAATACGATGCAAATATATGCAAATATTCTGTAGTAGCAACAAAAAAATGTGTGGAAGTTCAGAAGATGTTTAAAATTCGAAAGTGTTTTCTACTTTTGTGGAATATTATTGAACGATTATGTCTGAAATCATTTTAGGTATAGAATCTTCGTGCGACGATACTTCTGCAGCCGTACTCAGTGGGGAGACCCTGCTGTCCAACGTGATGGCCTCGCAGGAGGTGCACCGCAAATACGGCGGGGTGGTGCCCGAGCTGGCATCCCGCGCCCATCAGCAGAACATCGTGCCTGTAGTCAGCCAGGCTCTGGACCAGGCCGGAGTAAAGCCTTCGGAAATAGACGCCATAGCCTATACGCGCGGTCCCGGTCTGCTGGGCTCGCTGCTTGTGGGTGTGTCGTTTGCGAAGGGTATGGCACTGGCTCTGGACAAGCCCCTGGTGGATGTCAACCACCTGCAGGGCCACATCCTGTCGCATTTCATAAGGCAGGAGGGCAAGGAGTACCGCTGCCCGTCATTCCCGTTCCTGGCACTGCTGGTATCGGGAGGCCATTCACAGATAGTAAGGGTGGACGACCCTCTGCATTTCGAGGTACTCGGGCGGACGATAGACGATGCCGTGGGGGAGGCGTTCGACAAGTGTGCAAAGCTTCTCGGGCTCGGCTATCCGGGAGGACCGGTCGTGGACAGGCTTGCGGCGCAGGGTGATCCGGAGCGGTTCAAGTTCGCGAAGCCTCACGTCCCCGGTCTGGACTACAGTTTCAGCGGAGTGAAGACTTCCCTGCTGTATTTCGTGCGCGACAGGCTCAAGGAGGATCCTGACTTCATGCAGCACAACATGAACGATATCTGCGCTTCTTTCCAGAAAACCCTGATCGATGTGCTCATGGACAAGCTGCTCAAGGCCGTGAAACAGACGGGCATCAGGCAGGTGGCCATAGGAGGGGGCGTGTCGGCCAACTCCGGTCTGCGTACCCGTATCGCCACGGAGGGCGAGAAGAGGGGCTGGACTACGTTCATACCGGAATTCAAGTTCACTACGGACAACGCGGCAATGATAGCGGTAGCGGGGCTGTTCAAGTTCCGTGCGGGCCTGACCGGAGGACTGGACGCGGCTCCGGTTTCAAGGGCTCTGGATTTCAAATAAATACGGCTCAGTGAAGGAATTCGAGACAGCCTTCGGGGCATCGTACGCTCCCTCAGAGGAGGATTTCAGGGCGGCTGCGGCCAGGGCGGCTGGCGTCCCTGCCAGGAAAATTGCATCGGTAAGGGTGCTGCGCCGCTCCATCGATGCGCGTTCGCGCAACATCGTCTACCGTTACCGCGTGGCGGCATATCTTGAGGGAGAGGTCCCTCAGGAGACAGTATCGTACATGCAGGTGCGGGATGTCTCGGCTGCCGCTCCGGTAATAGTGGTAGGTGCCGGACCTGCAGGGCTTTTCGCGGCCCTACGGCTCATCTGCGGCGGGCGCCGTCCGGTGATTCTCGAAAGGGGCAAGGACGTGCATGCGCGCAAATACGACATCGCTGCCATTTCACGGGTCGGAGACCTCAATCCCGACTCCAACTACTGCTTCGGAGAGGGCGGGGCAGGGACTTTTTCCGACGGGAAGCTCTACACCCGCTCCAGCAAAAGGGGGGATGTGGGGGCCATTCTGAAGACATTTACCGATTTCGGGGCGGACAGCAGGATAAGGATCGATGCTCATCCGCATATAGGAAGCGACCGCCTGCCTGCTATAGTGGAGGCAATGCGGCATCACATAGAACAATGCGGCGGTGAATACCGTTTCTCCTGCCGTGTGACCGACCTGCAGCCGAAGCCTGGCGGAGGATGGAAGGCGGTATGCACAGGTGGGGTTTTCGAGGCTCCGGAGGTGGTTCTGGCCACAGGGCACTCGGCTACCGACATCTACCGGATTTTCCTGCAGAAAGGCTGGACAGTGGAGGCGAAAGGCTTTGCACTGGGAGTAAGGGCCGAGCACCCGCAGGAGCTGATCGACCGGGCGCAGTATCACGGTCCCCGTATGCCGTGGCTCCCGGCCGCCGAATATTCTCTGGTGGAGCAGGTGGACGGGCGGGGGGTATTTTCCTTCTGCATGTGTCCGGGCGGCATTCTGGTTCCCTCGTCTACGGAGCCGGGTACTGTTGTCACGAACGGAATGTCCAATTCGCAGCGCAATTCCCGCTGGGCCAATGCCGGGATAGTCACATCCGTGGAGCCGGAGGATGTAGCCGGATATTACCGCCGGTGCCGCTCCGGAAGTTGCCCGGAGCCTGTCGGCACGGCAGGCGCATTCCAGGGCAGTGAGGCGGAAATGGCCGCAGCAATGCTGGATTTCCGGTCCGAGGTGGAACGATGCTGTTATGAAGTTTCCGGCTCATACCGTGCTCCGGCCCAGCGTATGACAGATTTCGTCAGGAGCGGCAGGGGACGGTCGGCGGCAGCCAAGGGCCGTTCCACGGTTACTCCCCTTCCGAAGACATCCTATGCTCCCGGAGCCGTGGCAGCCGACCTGAGCGAGGTGCTGCCGGATTTTGTGGTTTCCCGCCTGCAGAAGGCCTTTCCGGCATTTGACCGCAGGATACACGGCTACTACACTGCCGAGGCCCTGTTGCTGGCCGTGGAGTCCCGCACTTCCTCGCCGGTGCGTCTGCCGAGGGACCCGCAGACCCTCCAGCACATAGGCCTTCCCGGCCTTTATCCCTGCGGGGAGGGCGCAGGATATTCAGGAGGCATAGTCTCTTCCGCCATAGACGGTATACGCGCCGCAGAGCAGATCCTGCATTCCGGCTGCGGGAATTTATGATGGAGGATATTAAATAAACAGGACCGATATTATGGTTAAAAGTGTCTCATTGCTCCGTACTATGATTCCGGTGACAGTGTTTCTGACCTTGTTCAGCTTGTCTGCCATCTCCATGAGTATTCCCGAGAATATTGCACCGTGCCCTTTCGGAGATACCCTTTCCATACCGGTTCCGGCTGCCCGTCAGCTCAAATGGCATGAGGCGGAGCTGGGCGTGATATTCCATTACGACCTGCACGTATTCGACGGTAAGGTCTACGGTCAGGGCAGCAACCGCATAACTCCGGTGGAGGATTACAATATTTTCAATCCGGAACATCTGGATACCGACCAGTGGATACGTGCGGCCAAGGCTGCCGGTGCCCGGTTCGCCATACTGACCGCCACCCATGAGACCGGTTTTGGACTGTGGCAGAGCGATGTCAATCCCTATTGTCTCAAGGCGGTGCGCTGGAGGGACGGAAAGGGGGACGTGGTCGCCGATTTCGTGGCATCATGCCGGAAATACGGACTGCAGCCGGGACTTTACGTAGGTATCCGGTGGAATTCCCTGCTGGGCATACACAATTTTGAGGCTGAGGGAGAGGGTGATTTCGCCCGTAACAGGCAGGAGTGGTACCGGAGGTATTGCGAAAGGATGGTGGAGGAACTCTGTTCCAGGTACGGGGACCTGTTCATGATATGGTTTGACGGAGGTGCCGATGATCCGCGCGGGGCAGGGCCCGATGTGGAGCCCATCGTCGACAGCCTCCAGCCAGACTGTCTGTTCTATCACAATGTGGACCGTGCAGACCTGCGCTGGGGCGGTTCCGAGAGCGGTACGGTAGGCTATCCCTGCTGGTCCACCTTTCCGTATCCCTACAGCCACAACCGCAACAACGAATCGGCTCAGGCACACAACAGCCTTCTTGCCCACGGCGACCCTGACGGAGCTTACTGGGTCCCGGCCATGGCGGATACCCCTTTGAGAGGGGCAGGTGGCAGACACGAATGGTTCTGGGAGCCAGGGGACGAGGATGCGGTCAATTCTCTGGAGACACTGATGGACATGTATGAAAAATCGGTCGGACGCAATGCGACTCTTGTCATCGGACTCACTCCCGGGCCTGACGGCCTGCTGCCTGAAGGCGATGTCCGCAGGCTGGAAGAATGGGGTGCGGAGATACAGCACCGGTATGGCATGCCGCTGGCCGTAACGGCAGGAAGTGGAGATATCCTGCTGCTGGAGCTTCCTCCGTCGCGCAATGGCTCCGTCAAGTCGGTGGACCGCTGTGTTATACGGGAGGACATTGCCTTAGGTGAGCGCATCCGCTCCTTCAGGGTGGAAGCCCTGGGACAGGACGGGTGTTGGGAGACAGTCTATTCCGGTACTTCCGTCGGGAACAGGCATATCGCCCGTTTCGCCCGTCCGGTGGACGCTGCCGCCATCCGTCTTGTGGTGGACAGCAGCCGCGCCGTTCCCAGGATTACATGTTTCAGCGTGTATGAACGGTAAGCATTGTTTTATAACGGCTTATAGATATATGGAACACCGGAAACACTGCCTGCCTTCTGTTTTGAAGGGCAGGGACAGGTGTCTCCGGTGTTCTGTATTGTTGACGTATGTGGTCTGGCAAGGTTAGTTGCAGCCGCCGCAGCAGTCTCCGCCGCATGAGGAGCAGCCGCCTCCGCAGGAGCTCTGCTTGAACTCACCGTGCAGGCCTTCTGTCAGCTCCTGCTCTGTAGCATCGCGGACAGAGAGGATCTTGCCGGTGAAGTGGAGGGTCTTGCCGGCCATGGGATGGTTGAAGTTCATCATGACGCTGTCATCCTTGACTTCATGCACCTTGCCGTGGAGGACGCCTCCCTGCTGGTTCATCATGGGAATCATGTTGCCTACGGTCAGCAGTCCTTCCTGGATCTTGCCGTCCACTTCGAACACGTGCTTGGGGAGCTCAACGATCATGTCGGGGTTGTGCTCGCCGTATCCTTCTGCAGGAGTAAGCGTAAATTCGAAGGTGTCGCCGGGCTCCTTGCCTGCGATGTTTTCTTCGAATTTGGGCAGGAGGTATCCCATGCCGAAGATGAAGTCGAGGGGACGGTCTTCCGTGGTCTGGTCGGCCACCTGGCCGTCCACTGTGAGTGTGTAGGTAAGTGCTACTACTTTCTTGTCACTGATTTTCATTGCTTTTGGTATTATTGTTATTGTTGTTTGGTTGTTTGTTGTCATCTGTTCTGCGGATCTTCCAGCCTATGGCAGCCACGATGATGGATATCAGCGGTGAGAGCAGGTTGAAGATACAGTAGGGCAGGTATGTGAGGGTGGCTACGCCAAGCACTGTGGACTGGACTACCCCGCATGTATTCCAGGGAACAAGGACGGAGGTAACAGTCGCCGAGTCTTCAAGGCTCCGGCTCAGCAGCTCAGGAGCGTAGCCCCGCTTGCGGTAGGTCTCTGCAAACATCTTGCCGGGCACGATGATGGACATGTACTGGTCGGAGAGCACGAGGTTGCAGAAGATGCCTGAAAATACTGTTGCGGAAACCAGCTGCACGGCATTTTTGAGGCCGGAGACAAGTCGTGAGGTTATGCTTTCGATCATTCCGGAGGCTTCCATCACTCCTCCGAAGACTATCACGCACAGTATGAGCCAGATGGTGTCGAGCATGCCGGACATTCCGGAGGTGCTGGCAAGGGTGTCTATCATGGCGTCTCCGGTATGGAGTGTCACTTCGGCAGCGAGAGACTGGTACAGGAAACGGAAGAATTCCATGATTCCGCGTTCCTGGCCGCAGACCATGGCTATAATGCCTGGCTGGGCCCAAAATGCGATGATGCCGGAGATCAGGGCGGATGCAAAAAGGGTGATGAAAGGGGGAATCTTCTTGTATATCATGAAGATTGTCAGACATGGAATCAGCATCAGCCATGGGCTTATATTGAATGCCGAAGAGAGGCTGGCGAACTGGGCGCTCAGGTCCAGATCCGATGCCGGGTCAAATGTGAAGCCTACCGCCGTGAATGTAACCCCTGCTATTATGAATGCAGGCATATTGGTGTACATCAGGTAGTTGACATGTCTGTACAGGCTCACTCCCGCCGTAGACGAGGCCAGATTGGTGGTGTCTGACATGGGAGAACGCTTGTCCCCGAAGTAGGCTCCGGAGATAATGGCCCCTGCCAGCCAACCTTCACTGATTCCGAGCATGGATCCGGCGCTCATCATGGCTACGCCTATGGTGCCGATGGTGGTCCAGGAGCTGCCGGAGAGTACGGACACGACAGCGGTCAGCAGGAAGATCACCAGCAGGAATATCTTCGGGCTGATGAGCTTCATTCCGTAGAAGATCAGGGTAGGGACGACTCCGGAGAGCATCCATGTGGATGTCAGGGCTCCTATCATCAGCAGGATGAAGATGGCGGGTCCGGTCTTCACCAGGTTATCGGTGATGCCGGCTTCGAGGCTTGACCACGGCAGCTTGAGGTAGAACATGGATATGCCGATGACGGCCAGGGACGAAAGCAGCAGGGCCGCCTGCGAGGCTCCTCCGGTAATGTCGGTCCCGAAACTGATGGAGCCCAGTGCGATGAGGGCCATCAGCAGTACGACCGGAATAAAGGATATGATCAGTCCTGGTTTTCTCATCGGATACGTCCTGTGCTGTAGTGTTAGATGCCGCTGATGTCCGCCCCTTCGAATGCGAGGGTCGGTATCTGCCACTGCATGAAGTCTATGGGGTCGTTGCCTATGAAAAGGTTTTTGTTCCAGATGTCCAGGAAATTGCCTGTAAGGTTCATTTCCTTGACCGGGAACTGTCTCTGCCCGTTTTCGAAATACCAGCCTTCGATGCCGTATGAGAAGTCTCCCGTGACGGGGTTGCTGTTGCCTCCGTTGAAGCCGGTGATGAGTATGCCGCGGCCGGTGCTCCTCAGTATCCCGTCCTGGCCGATGCCAGAATTTTCGGGGAAGCATACGGCGAAGGCATCCTCGGATGTGCGCGGCATGCCTAGCTTGTTGGCGAAATAGGTGTTGAGGAAATAAGTGGCTACCTTCCCGTCCTTGATGATGTCCCTGAAACATGTGGCGACTCCCTCACTGTCGTAGTATCCCGAACCTGTCCGTCCGGGGATGAGTGGATTGTCCGCTATGTGCAGGTTTTCCGGGAAGAGCCGTTTGCCCAGGGAATCCAGCAGGAACGAGTTCTTCTGCTGCAGCGCCGATCCGTTGAGGGCTGCAATCAGGGCAAATACCGCCCTTGCCGAGACGGTGTTCTCGAGGACGATGTTGTATTTCCCCGAACTGAGCTTCCTGGCTTCTGTCATGGGCACCGTCCTTTCGTAGGCTGTCCTGCCGCATCCGCGGCGCAGCCTGTCGAAGAAGAGGGAACCTTCCGACCAGTTGTTCTGCGGGCGGGCGTCTCCGTGGCCGCGGACGGTACATTCGCATGATATCGAGTAGAATGTACTTGAGGACCTGACCTCCAGCCCGGCAGAGTCGATGGTATAGTCTGAGCGGAGGAAGTCGTCCCAGTCGCAGGCCGTGGAGATCAGGCGAGGGTCACTCTTGTCCACTTCAGCATCGGTGGCTTCGAGTATCCCGGTTTTGGTGCTGAAGGGTATCGTCGGGAATGCCGGATCGCACTGTCCGAGATCCGGTTTCCCTCCGCGGTAGTAGAGGGAGGGGTCGGGGAGGGTGCGGCACTTGTCGGGCTCCAGAAGCCTGCACGATTCTATGCATCTGCGCAGGAACGGTTTCAGTTCGTCCGGGTCCATGCGGTTGGTGGAGAATACGCCGTAGCGTCCTTCGGTGAAAATGGCTATGCCGAGGGCTGCCGAGGTGGATTCCTGGAGTTTCTCTATCTCTCCGTTGAGATACGATATGGATGTCTGCGTGCTTTCCGACAGGGATACACGGCAGTCGGAGGCCCCGCATGACAGGGCCGTTTCCAGTGCTTTCTGTGCTATTTCGTTATTCATTGATACCTCCTACATTGAGTTTGCCCACCAGTACTGACGGCATGCCGCATGATACAGGGCAGTACTGTCCCTTTCCGCAGGTCCATGTGCTGTCGTCCACGATGAGGTTGTCAGCGACTCCTGTGATGGCCGCGAGGGCTTCAGGACCGTTGCCTATGATGTTTGTGTCCTTGATGGGGCGGGTGAGACGGCCGTCCTCGATCATGTACCCTGACTTGACGTAGAATGTAAAGTCTCCGGCGCCGATCTGGACCTGGCCGTTGGCGAAATTGTCTACGTATATGCCCTTTTTGACAGAGCGGATGAGGTCATCCTCGGATGCCGTACCGTTCTCCATGTATGTGGAGCGCATCCTGGGGATGGGCATGTACCGGAACGACTCGCGCCGGCCGTTGCCTGTAGGTTCCACCCCGTAGTGGCGGGCGCTTATGCGGTCGTGCAGATAGGAATTGAGGATTCCGTTGCGGACCATATATGTCTTCTGTCCGGGAACCCCCTCGTCATCCACATTGACGGAACCGCGGTAGCAGGGGAGGGTTGCGTCATCCACGATGTTGATTTCCCGGTTGCAGATGACCTTGCCCATCCTGTCGGAGAATATGGAGACTCCCTTGCGGTTGAAGTCTGCCTCGAAAGAGTGTCCAATGGCCTCGTGCAGAAGTATGCCCGAGCTGCCGGCCCCCATGACCACAGGCATTTCCCCGCATGGCGGCCGTCCTGCCTCGAAGAGTCTGGAGCATCCTTTCACGACTTCGTCTGCCAGTTCCCTTACAAGCTGTTCCGACAGGAATTCGAAGCCCTTGCGGTAGCTTTTGGATGCGTAGAAGTTCTCCATGCGGCTTCCTTCCTGCATCACGGTTACGGCTGACATGAGGGCCATGGGGCGCATGTCCGTATAGCATTGTCCGAGGGAGTTGAAGAACAGGATTCTGGTCTGCTGGTCGCCTATGCGTCCGGTGATGTTGACGACCCGGCTGTCGGCCTGGCTTATGAGGTCGCGCAGCATCAGCAGGTAGCCTTTCCTGCTGTCTATGGGGTGCTGCTCCCAGTCGGAAAGCATGGGATACCGGTTGATGAAGTCCACCGGAGTGCAGTCTGCGGGCAGGGTGACGGCCGGGCCTGTGCCCCTGGCTATCTCGGCTGCCGCCGATGCGGCTTTCATGAGGTCCGCAAATGCCGTGCTCTCGGAGAAGGCGTATCCTGTGCGGTCTCCCTTGACGACCCTGATGCCGATTCCGAAATCGATGTCGGAACGTACCGAGTTGACTTCTCCGTCCCTGAGTGACAGTTCGTTGTTGACAGTATGCTCGCAGAAGATGTCGGCATAGTCGCCTCCTTTGGACAGTGCTTGGGCCAGAAGCTTTGCAGCCTCTGACGGGCCTGTCCCGAAGAGCCGGAAGTATTGTTCGTCCATATGGGGTGTATTCATTTCCTTAAGTCAAATAAAAGGGGCTCTGTGTTATACGCAAGCCCCTTTTAGATTTTGAATTGTAGCAGAGTTTGAGATAATTAGATGTTGGTAGCCTTGACCTTGACCAGCTTGCCGTTCTGGACGAATGCCAGCTCGGAGTTGGTCCTCTTCTTCTCCTTGACCAGGTTCTGGAACGTGGCGTTCAGACCGTCGAGGATGTTGTTTCTAAGCTCCCGTGATTCTAGTTCGCTCATAATTGATCAATTGGTTGAACAAGGTTTTGTTATGTATTTTAGTAGTTATGTTCTTGCCTCCTTCGCAGATGATCACCGGGGAATTGGAATTGTCTATGATCATCCAGTATTCGCAGACCGGGATGTACAGGTGGAACAGGTTCTTGATACCCATATCGTACCGGCGCCGGATACTTTCCTCGCTTACATTGTGCCCTCCCGACTGGACCCTGAGCTTCACGCGCTCCACAGCGAGCGAAGGCATGTTCAGCCAGAAGTAGAGCAGGGTAACCACGTAACCACGGCTCTGGGCGTTGCGGATGAGGTTGACGTAGCTGCGTGTGGCCAGCGTGGTCTCTATCGCGAAATCCTGCCCTTCATCCATCAGCTCCGCAACCCTTGCCAGCATGATCCTTCCCGCCTGTATCGCCGCCTTCTCCGGGTTGAACGGAGAAAGCCCCCGCGCTATTTCATCCGCGTTCACGAAGTTGCCGCAGTGCAACATGTTAGGAAGAATGGTGTAGGAAGCTGTAGTCTTGCCGGCACCGTTGCAACCCGAGATGATAAATAACTTAGGCATACTTCATGTCACATCTACTTACAAAAATAATGAAAAACATGAAAAATGCCGTATAAATTGCCAAAAAGTTTTCAACAACCGGCCGATGCGGCGACGGCGAAAAGGGCAAAGTCCCCCAGCACGGGGTCGTCCGGGAATGCCTTGAGCAGGAAAGAGGTAATCTCGCCGGCGGTCCTGATGTCTGCACTGCGTCGTGCCGTAATCCCCAGATTCACAGCAGTGCGGTGCACATGGACGTCTAGGGGTATTATAAGGTTCCTGGGGCTGATGCTCTTCCAGAGTCCCAGGTCCACCTTGCCGTCGTTGCGTACCATCCATCGGCGCAGCATGTGGATTTTCTTGTTTGCGGCGGAAGGGTCGTCTTTCTGTCCGTAGATGCGGACCCTCATCTCTCCGGGAGACAGGACTTCCATGCTGTCCTCATCTTCGTAGAACTCCTTTATCCTCCTGCATATTCCTGCGAACTCGGACCATTTTACAGTGCGGTGCAGAGAGGTGTCGTCGTTTCTGTAGTGCCCTGCCTTTACATATTCGTACGGCTGCCATCCCATCTCGTCCATTGCCCTGCGGCAGTCCCTGACTATCATGTCCCTGCGTCCCCATGCCAGATGGGCGGCCACAGCAGCTGCCACCTCCACATCCCGGAGGGTCGCCTTGCCTTCTGCCATCAGCCCGGCAAAGTGTTTGGGAAAGATGATGGGATCGCCCGTAAAATATTTCCAGTCATTGTATTGCGCCGCATAGTCCTGCAGCAGCCTTATCACCTCTGTCTCACTCATGGTTTTTTTCACTATTTTTGCGCAAATATAATGCGGAAGCGGCAATGATAATCACGGCGGACAGCGGTTCTACCTCCATAGACTGGAGGATTCTCAGAAAAGGGGCTCCGGCCATAAGGCTGGAATCCCCAGGGGTCAATCCGGCATTGCAGGATGCCGGGGCGATGCGCCTGGCGTTCGGCAGGGCGCTGGGAGGAATAGCGGAGGAGCTCGGGTGCAGGCAGGGAGGTCCGGCTGCGGGTGTCAGGATTTTTTTCTACGGCGCCGGGGTGGTATCTGAAGCGGCCGGAGAAAAGGTCCGGGAGGCTCTTGCAGATGTCCTGCCCGGTGCTGAGGTTACGGTCGGCTCGGATCTTGAGGCCGCGGCAGTGGCCCTGCTGGGCGGACAGGACGGTATCGCCGCCATTCTCGGGACAGGATCCAACAGCGGACTGTACCAGGGGGGACGGATCGTGCGGAACATCCCTGCCGGAGGCTTCATTCTCGGGGATGAGGGAAGCGGGGCATGGATGGGTAAAATGCTGCTTTCGGACTTTATAAAGGGGCTGCTTCCGGAAGGACTGGATGCGGCATTCCGGAAGGAATATCCGGGACTGGACTATCCTGCGGCGGTGGCCAATGTCTACCGCGGGGAAATGCCTTCGCGCTATCTGGCTTCCTTCTCTGTCTTCCTGGCCTGGAATATGGACTGCGGGTACGTACGCAGCCTGGTCGCGGACGGGTTCAGGCTGTTCCTGCAGCGCAATGTGCTCCGGTACGGACGTCCCGACCTTCCTCTTGCTGCTGTCGGATCCGTGGCATGTGTGTACGGAGACATTCTGCGCTCCGTTGCCGCGGAGTGCGGGGTGGAACGGGTGATCACTGCCAGGGGTGCCGGGGACGGGCTGGAGGCTTATTTTTCCAAACTGATAATGAACGGGTGATAATTTTTGATCTATGATGATACCTTTATTGCAGGAGGCTGTGGATGCACTGAGCTCCGTGCCTGGCATAGGCAAGGTGACGGCTATGAGAATGGCTCTGTTTCTGCTGAGGCGGCCCGAGGAGGAAACTCTGCGGATGGGAAACGCGCTGATCAGGCTTCGGACCGAAGCCCGTTACTGCAGGATCTGCAACATGCTTTCCGAGAATGAAATATGTCCGGTATGCGCCGATACGCGCAGGGACAGGTCCACTATTCTGGTGGTGGAGAACATCCAGGACGTGATGAGCATAGAGGAGACCGGAGAGTACAACGGGGTGTACCATGTGCTGGGAGGCGTGATCTCCCCGATGGACGGCATAGGCCCGGATGACCTGCCGCTGGATTCGCTGGTGGAGAGGGCCTCGTCGCCTGAAGTGCATGAGGTGATAATAGCCATCGGCAAGGGAATGGCGGGCGAGACCACTTCGTTCTACATCAACAGGCTGCTCGCCAATGCCGGAGTCAAGGTGACAGCCATTGCCCGCGGTGTCGGTTTCGGGGACGACCTTGAAAATACCGATTCGCTTACGTTGGGCATGTCGATCAAGAACCGCACGCCGCTGGTGTGAGACATACTTCAGACTTATGGGCTATATCGAACTTTTTCTTCTTGCCGCCGGCCTTTGCTTCGACACTTTCGCCGTGTCCCTGACCGGCGGGATATGTACCCGCGGCAGTCTTCGTACGAGGCAGATTCTCCGTATCATCCTGTGCTTCGCCGTATTCCAGGCAGGGCTTACTTTTGCCGGATGGCTGCTCGGATACAGCGTGAGCGGCTATATATCCAAAGTGGACCACTGGGTGGCCTTCGTCCTGCTGGGATACATCGGTGTCAAGATGATCATCGAGGGGTTCTCAAGGGACGACGGACAGGTGTCCGGAAACTCGCTGCTCAATACCAGGCAACTGATACTCCTGTCCATAGCTACCAGCATAGATGCCGTGGCGGTGGGCATATCGCTGGCCATGGTAAAGCTGACGTTCTTCAGGATAGGCGTCTGTACGGCGATGGTCTTCGGGTGCACGGCTTTGGCTTCCCTCGGCGGTCTGCTGGGAGGACGCAGGCTCGGATCGGGGATAGGCAAAAAGTCGGAAATCCTGGGCGGCCTCATCCTTATCGCCATCGGTATCAGGATTCTCGTCGAGCACCTGTCGGCATGACGGCTGGATGAAGCAAGAAATTTTGCCGATTTTGGCGGGTATTTTGTATATTTGCGGCCGGGTAATTGCAAATTAAAGTTATTGTTTTGAAATTCAAGCCTTTCGAGTTCAGAGTCCGATGTTATTGGTGAGTCAGGCACTCTCCTGCGGGAGAGCTATACCCATCAGTTAATAATCATCAAACTCCGAAAGAAGCATGATTCAAATATTCTACAAAGACAAAGGCAAGATATCAATCTCCCAGTCACTTGTTTTCCTGGACGAACTGGGTATGGACGATGTAATCTGGATTGACCTTTTTTCCCCGGACGGTGACGAGAAGCGTGCGGTCGAGACTTTCCTCGACACGTCCCTTTCTTCGAGGGCCCAGGCGGAGGAGATCGAGTCGTCATCCCGTTATTCGGAGACGGAGACCACGATATCGGTCAACACCAACTTCCTGATACCGGGTCCTGACGAGTATTCGATGGAGGCCGTGTCGTTCATTCTGTGCGAAGGTATCATAGTGTCCATCAGGAATGTCCAGTTGCGAAGCTTTTCCGATATCCAGAGGAAGATCCAGGTCAACAGCCGGCTGTATCCGACAGGATATCACGTGCTGGTAGGTATCGTGGAAAACCGAATCGACCTCGATGCAGACATGATTGAGCTGATGTCCAAGGAGATAGATACCTACAGCAAGAAGGTGAGTGCGGGCAAGGATGTCAACGAGGAATTCCTGCTGGACATCAATCAGCTGCAGGAAAACACCATGCTGGTGAGGGAGAATGTGGTGGACAAGCAGAGGATGATCTCCTCTATCCTGAAGAGCGACAAGTTCCCGCGGGACGTGTTTGCCAAGCTGACGGTGATAAACAAGGACATAGTCTCCCTGCTGAACCACACCAATTTCAGTTTCGAGCGTCTGGATTACCTGCAGAATACAGTGGTCGGTCTGATCAATCTGGAGCAGAACAGGATCATGAAGGTCTTCACTTTCGTGTCGCTGCTGCTCATGCCGCCGACCCTTATCGCATCGATCTACGGAATGAATATACAGCTGCCTATTCTTGGCGGCTATATAGATCTCATTCTTTTGCTGTTCCTGATGGCGATTGCGATTTTTATTGTAATTTTGGTCTTCCGAAAAAGAAGAATGTTATAGAATATGAGTGAAATCAAGAAACCGGACACCTGGGCCGAAGGCCGCCGCAAGATAGACTGGGTCAGGGCCAATATGCCGCTGCTCAACAGGATAGAGAAGAAGTTCAAGGAAGAAAGGCCGTTTGAGGGGCTGAAGATTGCCCTTTCGATACATCTGGAGGCAAAGACAGCCTATCTGTGCGAGACTCTGGCTGCCGGAGGGGCCAGGATGTATGTGACAGGTTCCAATCCTCTCTCTACCCAGGATGATGTGGCAGCCGCCCTCGTCCGTGAGGGACTGGAGGTGTTTGCCTGGTACGGCTGTTCGGAACAGGAATACATGGACAATATCCGCAAGGTGGTGTCCTGCGGACCGAATATCATCATTGACGACGGAGGGGATCTGGTCCACACCCTGCATACCGAGCTTCCGGAGCTCATTCCGGGAATCATCGGAGGCTGCGAAGAGACTACTACAGGGGTCATGAGGCTTGAGGCAATGGCCAGGGAAGGGGAGCTGCGCTTCCCCATGGTGCTGGTCAACAATGCCAAATGCAAGTATCTCTTCGACAACAGGTACGGTACAGGCCAGTCGGTATGGAACGGTATCAACCGGACTACAAACCTCATAGTCGCCGGAAAGAATGTTGTGGTCGCCGGATACGGATGGTGCGGAAAGGGTGTCGCCATGAGGGCAAAGGGGCTGGGCGCTTCCGTAATAGTCACCGAGGTGGACCCTGTCAAGGCCATCGAGGCGGTAATGGACGGTTTCAAGGTCATGCCGATGGACCGTGCCGCAGAGCTCGGGGACATCTTCGTAACGGTTACCGGATGCAAGGACGTCATAACTCCGGCCCATTTCCTGAAGATGAAGGACGGGGCCATCTGCTGCAATGCCGGACATTTCGACTGTGAAGTGGATGTACACGGCATCAAGGCCATGGCAGTGGAGTCGTGGGTGGCCCGCAACAATATCATGGGCTACCGTCTCTCCAACGGAAGGTCAGTGTTCATCCTCGCTGAGGGCCGTCTGGTCAATCTGGCATCAGGTGACGGTCACCCTGCGGAAATCATGGACATGAGCTTCGCCATCCAGGCCCTGAGTGCAAGGTATCTGGTAAGGCATAGGGGAGAGGATCTTCCCCGCATCATAAGCGTCCCGGAGGAAATCGATTCGGAGGTGGCGCACATGAAGCTGGAAAGCTGGGGCACAGGCATCGACACCCTCACCCCCGAGCAGCAGGAGTATCTCTACGGAGGACATCTGCAATAGAACCGGAAACAGTGGATTATCAAATCATTAAATTATAAATCAATGCCTAAAGTAAAATTCTACACTGGCATAGACATTCCATTGGAGTTTCACCGCGCCCGTATAGTTCAGAAGGTGAAGCTCCTGCCTATCGACGAAAGATACAAGGCCCTGATAAAGGGCGGATTCAATACCTACCGCATGGATTCTGCGGATGTATATCTGGATATGCTGACCGACAGCGGGACCAACGCCATGAGCGACCTGCAGCTGGCTGCCATGATGCGTGCGGATGACGCGTATGCTGGCAGCGAGTCATTCAAGAGGCTCGAGAAGGCCGTGTTCGATGTTCTTGGCAAGCGCTACGTAGTGCCTGCACATCAGGGACGGGCCGCCGAGAATGTGATAATGAGGGCTCTGCTCAAGCCTGGAGACGTAGTGCCGATGAACTACCATTTCGGAAGCACAGCCAACCATATCCGGATCAACGGAGGAAAGCATGTGGATCTGGTTTCCCCGGATGTGGCCTTTACCTCGGCTTCAGACAATCCCTTCAAGGGAAATATCGATATACAACGTCTGGAGGCCTGCATCGCCGAGTACGGAGTGGAACATATTCCGTTCATCCGTATGGAGGCATCGACCAACCTGATCGGAGGACAGCCTTTCTCCATGGCCAATCTCATGGAGGTCCGCAAGGTAGCCGACCGCTATGGGATAAAGGTGCTGCTGGATGCCTGTCTGCTGGGGGAGAATGCATGGCTGATCATACAGCGCGAGCCTGAGTATGCCCATGCGACCCTTGCGGAAGTTCTGCTGAAGATGTGTTCGCTGGCCGATATCGTGTATTTCTCGGCACGCAAGCTCTCGTGTACCAGGGGGGCAGTCATAGCTACCGACAACTATCAGGACAAGCTGAAGATGGATCAGGTGGTGGCTGTGTTCGAGGGTTATGTGACATACGGAGGCATGTCCATGAAGGAGATCGAGGCCATGGCCCAAGGCCTGTATGAGGCTACTGACGAGGATTATATCTGTCAGAATCCGGAATTCATCCGTTATTTCGTCAATGAAGCGGTGAAGATGGGCATTCCCATGGTGACGCCTCCTGGTGTCCTTGGAGCCCAGATTGACGCAAAACTGTTCTGCAGCCATCTTCCGGTCCGTGATCTGCCTGCCAGTTCTCTTGCTGCGGCCATATACCTGTGTTCAGGTGTGAGGACGATGGACGGGGGTACATATCAGGACGTGTCCGAGGACGACCCGGATTTCGTGGCCGACATGGAACTTGTGCGTCTGGCATTCCCCCGCAAGGTGCTGACCCTGTCCCAGACCATGTATGCCCTGGACCGTCTGAAGTGGCTGTATGACAACAGGGAACTGATAGGCCCCATCAGATGCAAGGATATACCCGGCATGCAGAGATGTTTCCGTACGCCGATGGAACCTGTCGGCGACTGGCCGGAAAGGCTGATTGCCAGGTTCAAGGAAGATTTCGGGGACAGCCTGTAGATTTCCCGGCCCCGGCACCAGGTTCCTGGACGGACCGGATACGGATTGAGGCTGGCTGCAAAAGTCAAAAGACTTTGCAGCCAGCCTCAATCCTTTTTCCTGACTTCGTCAACGTGTCACCCAGAAATCATTTTCGAATAATGGAGCGATACGCTGATGACGTTTCATGA
>CALVDF010000001.1 GCA_944326245.1 uncultured Bacteroidales bacterium | reverse complement strand
GAATGCCAATCCGGCAGGCCGTGTCGAACAGGCTTTCGTAACTATTCGCGGTAGGGTTCATGGCGGCCAGTGTCTGCACATGCACCTTTTTCCCTTCCTTGCGGTCAAACCGCTCTGTCAGGAAATGCGCGGCCTGTTCTCCTTCCGCGAGGCGCGACGGCATCATGTGCAGGCCGGCATCTTTTGCCATGAGGTAGTAGCTGTACTCGATGCGTGTGGTGGGAATCTCCGAGTGTTCGTCGAACTTGACAATCATGGGAACATATCCGGGTGCGGGCGCGGCAACCTGACCGGAATAGCATTCGCCCGTCTCCGGATTAAGGTTGATGATGGCTTTGGGCCTGCGTCCGCCTGCGGATGTGCCTACCTTGAACAGGCTCTCTATCAGGAAGTCGGGCTGCATCTCGGCTTTAAAGTTCTTAGCCTCGTTCAATGCAGACTGTGCCAGCCTGTAAAGCTCGGCTATCTCCACTTTGAAAGGTTGTTCCATTTCTTCGGCAGCCGGAGGCAGGTACTCCAGCGCGCCCATGCCTCTTCGGCCGATGTACGCCAGGCGGTCGAGGACGGACAGGTCCCTTGTGCTGATGCGGCGCATTTTCGCCCATTCGTTGAACACCTTGTTGCCCCAGTGGTCAGGCAATGAGTCCGCGATGAAAGAGGGCAGCCCTCCGAAGAGTTTCCCGTCATCACCGTACACGGGCAAACCGTTCATGACGGAAACGCTATGGATGGAGGCCCGTAAGGGCGCGATGTCGTATCCACTGCCGAGAAAGTCGCGGTCGAAGTAGAAGCATATCTTTTCCGTGTATCTTTCCTTGTAGGCGACCAGCGAGCCTACTTTCCGGTTCCAAAGGAAAACGTCAAGATTCTGTATCATGGTAGCTCCTCCTTACTCGTTTGGGTATGTACTTGTTCATCTGTTTCAAGGCCATCGGGGGCACAGGCAGTTCGGGCAGCAGGTCGGACAAACGCTGTTCCATGCCAAGCACCCGCAGAAGCGAAATGAAATTGTTGAGCGTGATGTTCCGGTTCATCCCCTGTTCGAGATGGCTGATGGTGGTCAGGCTTACGCCGGACTTCTCCGCCATTTCCCTTTGGCTTATGCGGGCGGCAAGACGGTACTCCTTCAAACGCTGGCAAAGGAGGGCGATGATGTCCTGGTTGGTAGTATAAGAAAGATTGTCCATGTAGTCATATATTGCTATTCTTTTGCAAATATACAAACAAATATCCATATATGGCTATTACTGGTGTGCGTTTTTAAAAACCGCAATTATTCACTGCGCCTGAATCCCAAATAATATACGAGGGAGGCCAGGGCACTGAGGGCGGCGACGAGATAGGTGCGTGCAGCCCAGCGGAGGGTGGTGCGGGCCTGGTCCAGCTCGACGGTGGAGAGAGTGTTGGAGCGCTCCAGCCAGGCGAGGGCGCGGGCCGAGGCATTGTACTCCACCGGGAGTGTGATGGCGCTGAAGAGGAAGATCATGAAGAACATCGCGATGCCTATCCAGTAGAGGGCAGGGAAGGCAGTCATCATGATCAGTCCCAGGATAATCACTATCTGGGCGAACATCGAGGAGAACTGCACGATGGGCACGAGAGCCGAGCGCATCTTTAGGAAAGCGTAGCCCTCCGCGTGCTGTACGGCGTGTCCGCACTCGTGGGCCGCTACTGCCGCTGCCGCCACGCTGTTGCTGTTGTATACCGAGTCGGAGAGGTTCAGGGTCTTGTTGGCGGGATTGTAGTGGTCGGTGAGATGGCCGCTGACATTGGTTACCCGCACGTCGCGGATGCCGTGGTCCCGCAGCATTTTCTCCGCTACTTCCCGGCCGGTGAGCCCTCCGTGGAACATCACTCTGGAATATTTGTCAAATACCTTCTGCAGTCTGCCCTGCACTATCATGCCGGCTATGGCGATGACGACGATTAGTAGAATTTCTAAACCCATTTAAAAACTGTTTAATAACTGATGTCTCACCATATTGAAAAAATCGTGCCGAATTCTATTTGTGTCAGAAATGGCACAAATGGCACAAATCAGTCTTTGCGAAGAGCAATGGCAGGATTTGTATTCATCAGCTGCACAGCCCTGTAGGTAATGGCGAGAGCAGCGATAGCCGCCACGATGAGCAGCGCCAGCAGGTAAATCCACCAATAGTTGCCTATGTGGTAGGAGTAGGTCTGCAGCCACCGTCCTGTGTAGGTGTAAATCAGGGGAATGGCTATCACCGCGGCAATCAGCGATGCGGACATGAAGCTGGCGAGCGTATGGGTATAGATTTCCGTCCGCGAGCAGCCCATAATCTTGCGGACGGCTGTGCTCTTGGCTCTCTGGCGGGCGTAGTAGGTGCTCATGGCAACCATGGCCATTACTGTCAGGACGATGGTGAGCAGGGCAAAGAGACCGGTGATCCTGAGGCTGCGGTCCTCGGCGGTGTAAGTGCGGCGGTAGATGTTCTCGTAGGTCTCTACGGTTACGTTCAGGTCCGGTTTCTCGCGGGCGTAGAATTCCTGTATCGTGCGGACAGCATCATCCGGGTCTCCGTTGACCTTTACGACTAAGGATATCATGTTGCCGAGCGACTGGGGCTCCGACGGCTGTACGGTCCATATCAGCATGTCGTTGTCGGTGGAGTTGGCGTTGCCCATCCACAGGTCGTCGATGATACCGCAGACGTTGATGGCACCGTAGTCATATTCGAACAGAGTCGTATTCATGTCCATCCCTAAAGCGGCGGCAGTCCTGCGGGTAAAGTAAAATGTGCCGGGCAGGGGCTCTGCATTCTGGCTGAGGACTCTCACTCCCAGCAGGCGCAGAGCCGTGGTGTCTCCGTCAAACATGACTACGCTGTAGCGGTTGCCGTCGAGTTCCATACCCCACGAGCTTCTGCGCCCGCCCGCCGGACAGCCCTGTGTCCATCCCACTTCCGCCACGCACGGCAGGGACTTCAGACGGTCCTTGAGGAAGTCGTCGGGATTCTGAGTATTGGAGACAGTCACGTCTACAAGGGAGTCTCTGGTATAGCCCATGGGCTTCTCCACCATGTGGCGCAGCTGCAGAAACATGGCAATGGAGATGGCTACGGCTCCGATGGCGGCGACGTTCTGGACTACCAGGAAAATCCTTCCGAGTATCATCTTGCTCGCCCTCGAGAACTCGCCCCGGACGATGTCTATCGGCCTGTAGCGCGACACCATCATGGCTGGGATGATGCCGGCGATGACTGACAGCAGCACGATGACTCCGGCCCACAGTGCGGCCGTGCCCCAGGTAAGGGACGCGAGCGGGCTGTAGGTCTTGCCGATGAGGGTGTTGAAGAGGGGAGAGGTGGCCTCGGCGAGGATAAATCCGAGTATGAAGGCCACGGCAGTCACGGCCAAGGACTCTCCGATGTAGCGGAGGATGATGCCTGCGCGGGAGGAACCTATCAGCCTGCGGGTCGCCATCTCCCTGACTCTGAATCCCACCTGGGCTGTGGTCAGCGAGATGTAGTTGAGCAGGGCAAATACCAGCAGCAGCACTCCGGCGGCGGTGAAGAGCCGCAGCATGTCCCGGTTTACGATGTTCTCGAAGGGGAAGGGGAAATTGGCTCCGCTTCCGTAGTGCACCTCCTTGAAAGGCACTAAGCTGTATTCAGTGCAGATACCGGACATATAGAGAGCGTCGCTTTCTTTCAGTATTCCCATAATCTCCCGGCTGATGGTGCTAAGGTCAGCTCCTTCGCGTATCTTGTAGAGGGTTACCGTCGTGCCGTTGCCGTTACGGGTCAGGTATGGAACGTATCTCTCCAATAAGTCCAGGCGGTAGATCATATCGCACTGCGGCAGCACGGTCCGTTCCATATCCTCGAATATGCCGGTAACCAGCAGACTGGCTTTTTCCCCGCCGGCTGTGATGTCCACGCTGTTGCCCACGGCATTGCCTTCGGGAAACCATTGGTCGGCGAAGGAACGGGAGATGATGACCGATCCGGTGGCCTCAAGCGCGCTGCCTCTGTCTCCGGTGACCATTGGTACGGGGATGAGCGACAGAAAGTTGGAATCCACACACAGGGCATTCTGCACCAGGGTCTCGTCGCCTATCGAAGTGCTCAGGTCCAGTCCGTTGAGGGACTTGGTGCCGATCAGCCGGCAGATGGCCTCAATGTCCGGATAGCGCCCCTCGACAGACCCTTTGATAGTCCCGCTGAGACCGAAGAACTCAGAATCCGAACCGATGTAGATATCCTCGCCGACGAACGTGTCGTAACTGCTCTCCTGAGTTACGTATGTCCCGATGAAAATGATGAATGCCAGGGCAATGGCCATGCCCGCCACCTCTATAACCGTGTAGAGGCTGTTGCGTGAGATGAATCGGAGAAAAGACTTCATGTTTTAGCGTATTATCTTGTGTCTCGAAGATGTAGCCAAAACTGTGCCAAAAGTCATAACGCATTCAAACACAATAAATTATCTAATTATGTAAAATGGCTAATTGTAAAATTTTTACACGCAAAGTGTCTAATTTTTTGAAAATTGTATAAGAATCATACAACGTGCCGCAGTCGGTTGATCCGTACAGTGCTGGATGGAAAAGAAATACGTCTGAAAAGACTAGCCGCCCTCGGCTCTAGAGGGAGGGGCCAAGTCCTCCCTAAGGGAGGATTTAGGTGGGGTAAACGAAAAGTGGGCTTTGGCCCGATTTATGAATAATCGGGCCTGGTCTTTTCAGACGTATTTCTTTCCCCGCTAAAGGTTTATCCGTCTATCTGTAGATAACCTTGTCAGGATCCCATTTGTCCTTGGGCTCCGGATTGTCAGCCGGCCAGCCGATGGGAATGACGCAGAGCGGCACGTGGTTCTCGTCCATCTCCAGGATGCGGGAGACATCGGCGATGCGGTCCCGTACAGGGTAGACCCCAGTCCATACGGCCCCGAGTCCCATGGCGTGAGCCGCCAGCAGGATGTTCTCGGTAGCGGCGGACACGTCCTGTACCCAGTAGGTCATGCCCTCTCCGGTCAGGAACCGCTCCCGGTCTCCGCAGGGCACGATGAGCACGGCTGCGTCGGCTGCCATCTTGGCGTACGGCAGCACCTCGGCCAGCGACTTCATAAGCTCCCGGTCGCGTACCACGTAGAAAAACCAGGGCTGGGTGTTCATGGCCGTGGGAGCCGCCATGCCGGCCTTGAGCAGGGCCGTTACGGTCTCCTCGTCCACAGGTTCGGAGGTATAGGCACGAATGCTGGTCCGCGTGGCGATATTCTCCAGGACATCGGAGGATGTGCCGCTGCTGCTGTCGCCGCCAGAAGTGCCGACCCACAGGGCCACGGCCAGTATCGCGCAGCTCAGGGCAACGAGTATAAGAGGGATGTAAAGTCTCGATTTCATAATAACAGTCACTAAGGTGTTAAAGTTAAATTATTTTCTATCAATGATGATGGCGAATCCTCCGCCCGGCGCAGCCTCTATGCTTAATTCCTGTCCCGCAGTCCACACCAGGGTCTCTATCCGGTAGTCCTCTCCGCGTGAAGCGGCATTGACACCGTCGCGGAATATCCTGAAGGTATAGCTGCCCTCGGGAAGGTCGGGGGTGAAGGTCAGTGTACGGGCCTCAGTGCCGGTGATGCCGCCGATGTACCAGCGGTCACCCGAGCGGCGCTGAGTGATGATGTATCTGCCGATCTCTCCGGCCAGGACGCGGGTCTCGTCGTAGACCGTGGGAATGGCCGTGATGAACTCTGTGGTCTCCTGCTCCCGCACGTATGCCGTGGGAGAGTCGCAGAGCATGGTCAGGGGTGAGTCGAAGATGACGTAGAGGGCTACCTGATGCGCCCTGGTACCCTGACTCATGGGGTCGCTGTAGATGGGGGCGAAGTTTTTGGGCTGTGCGTTCCTGAGAGCTCCCTGGGTATAGTCTATGGGGCCGGCGGCCATGCGTATGTAAGGCATTGTCACATCGTATGTGAGCATGTCCTCATCGCTCCATTTCATCTGTTCGAGTCCCCAGACCCCTTCGTAGTTGAGCAGGTTGGGCCATGTGCGGTTGAGACCGGTAGGCTTGTACATGCCATGCAGGTCTATGACCATATGGTATCTGGCTGCTGCCTCGAGTATGCGGTAGTTCATTTCCACCACTTCCTGGTCGTCGCGGTCCATGAAGTCTACCTTGAATCCTGCTATTCCCATGGCCGAGTAGGTGCTGCATGCCTCTTCCAGCTTGTCGTCCAGCACGTATGCCACTGCCCACAGGATGACGCCGACTCCCTTGGATCTGCCGTAACGGGCCACTTCCTCCACATCGAAGCCGGGGATGGCTTTCATGATGTCCCCTCCGGTACGGGGAGACCATCCTTCGTCTACCACTACGTACTCCAGACCGTTGGCAGCTGCAAAGTCGATCATGTATTTGTAAGTCTCAGTGTTTATCCCGGCCTTGAAGTCCACGCCGGTGAATCCCCAGTCGTTCCACCATTCCCATGCGGAGTGGCCGGGGCGGATCCATGAGATGTCATCTATGCGGCAGGGGGAGCCCAGAAGCCAGACCATATCATTGACAGGTAGTTCCGTATCATCGGATGTTATGGAGACGATCCTCCACGGGAATGTCCTGCTTCCGGCAGTCACGGCCAGGGTGTCCGAGTTGCGGACTATCCTTTCCTGGCATCTGTATCCGTCCACGTAGGTCTCCGGCCTGCCTGCAAATACTCCGTGCATGGTATTTCCGCCTTCGCTGCCGATGAACATTCCCGGATAGGATTCGAGGTCCGATTCGGTGACAAGTACCTTTGCACCGTCGTCAATTGCAACCAGAAGCGGGGTGATGGACAGGCGGTCCCTGTCGAAGCCGCTGACAGGGGTGATCGTGTACTGGCTTTCGAATGAAGTCTGGAAAGGATTTTCAGTGTTGGCGCTGTATGGTATATATGCCTGATAGTCCTTGTCGAAACGGAAGACTGCCTCTTCTCCCATTATGGTAATGCTGTCTTTGAGGGATGTCACGAAGCGGTAGGCCATGCCTGCATCATAGGCTCTGAACTCGATGGAATATCCAGCCTTCGGGAAGTTGAGTGTAAGTGAGTTGTAGCTTTCTTCGATCCGGCTTTGGCGGTAGAACGGGGTGTCTGTCGAGTCCCGTTCTGTCGAGGTCCTGAAACGTACCCCGCCGAGCCCGTCCCGCCCGAGAATGCGTCCGTCGGCAAGTGTCATGGACAAGGGGGAGGGCAGTATGAGTGTGTGCCCGTGGCTGGCAAGGCTGTATGTGACTGATTCGCTGATTTCCACGGTTACGGTCAGAGTGCCGTCAGGAGAGGAGAGTGTGCGGGTCTTGGGTGCGGCAAAAAGCACCTGAGCCGAGACGGCAAGAAGCGTCACGGCTGAAAACAATATTCTGCTTTTCATGGCTGGAAGATTAAAGGATGGAGCCTCTCATGGGACTCGAACCCACGACCTGCTCATTACGAATGAGCTGCTCTACCAGCTGAGCTAAAGAGGCTTGATTCAAAGAGGATGCAAATATAGAAAATAATTCTAACTTTGCGAAATTAAAATTCACAACTGGCATGTGCTACATGGAATATGACGTCGTGATAGCCGGGGGCGGTGCTTCCGGAATGATGGCCGCGGCACTTTTTGCCGGCAGCGGCCTCAAGGTGGCTCTGGTGGAAAAGAACGGTCAGTGCGGAAGGAAACTGCTGCTGACGGGCAAAGGACGCTGCAATATGACAAATGCCTGCCAGTGGGAGGATTTCAGGGAACATGTCCATCCGGATCCGGGCTTTTTCCGTCCCTCGTTCATGGGCTTTTCCAACAGGGATACAGTGGAAATGTTTGCATCAATGGGCCTGCAGACGGCTGTCGAAAGGGGTAAGAGGGTGTTTCCGGTTTCCGGCCGCAGTGCGGATGTCAGGGATGCTCTGCTCTCCAGAATTACAGGCGCCGGCAATGTGGATATACTGTACAATTGTGAAGTGATGTCGGTCCTTCGGTCTCCTTCCGGGCATTTTGTAGTGGAAATACTGCACTCCGGGGACAGGATGAGGATGGATGAGATAGTGGCTCCGTATGTGATAGTTGCCACAGGAGGGCTGTCCTATCCGGTCACCGGTTCGACTGGCGACGGGTACCGGATTGCCCGCAGTCTGGGGCATACCGTTACTGCAACGGTCCCGTCTCTCGTGGCTCTGGTCCCGGTCAGTTACAACCTCTCCCTGTCCGGACTGACTTTGCGCAATGTCTCGCTTTCGCTGATGGTCGACGGAGGAGAAGTGCAGACCGAATTCGGGGAACTGACATTTACTTCAGACGGGCTTGAAGGTGCCTTGGGGTTCAGGGTAAGCCGGAGGGCAGTGATGGCCCTGGAGGAAGGTAAGAAGGTGGAAGCGGTAATAGACCTGAAGCCGGCCGTGCCTGTAACGGAACTCAAGGCCAGGGTGGAAAGGGAGTTCACTCCTGGAATACAGCTCTCCAGGTACCTGGAAAGGTTTCTGCCTTTACAGGCCGTTAAGCCGTTTATGGATGCAAACCCTTCCCTCAATATCCAGAATCTGCCGGTGCGCCTGAAGTGCTGGAAGCTGCAGATAAAGGGGCATGCCGGCTACCGCAGGGCTGTGATTACGGCCGGAGGGGTATCGCTGAGGGAAATCTCCCGAAAAACAATGGAGTCCAAGTCCGTCCGCGGACTATATTTTATAGGTGAGGTACTGAATCTCGATGCCGACACCGGCGGGTACAATCTCCAGATAGCATTCTCCACTGCCGCGGCAGCGGTGCGGGCAGTAGCGGCTGCCGGTCCTATTTCACTGTGATGCTGATGTTTCCGCCTGTTCCGAAGAAGGCGGTGAGACGTTCATTCCTGTTGACATGGACTGGAGGAGCCAGCTCGTAAGCCAGCATGTCTCCTGTTCTGACCGAACAATAGCGGCTTATGGCTGCAAAACGCCTGCTGAGTTCATGCATGTCAGGGCAATTTTCTATTTTTGATTTTTCTATTCCATTGATTTTAAGGACAAAAGGCTTAGATGCGGAAATGCTGCCGGGAAGCTTGTCAACTGGAATGAGCTCATATGGTATGACCGTGGAATAGTCCAGCGCATTCTCGACGAAGATACGGTCAGCCTCGGCCACTGTATCCGAAGAAATGGAAGCCTTGAGCAGGATTCCGCACGAGAACGGTCCAAGGTAGCGTGGTACGAACTCCTCCCTGACAGCTTTTCCCGAACGTTCTGATCTGAAGCACAATACAGGTATGGCGGACACGTCTTCAACGTAGTCCGGAATATAGAAATCTGTCAGGGCCCTTATGAGCGTTGAGTCTGACCGGAAGTAGAATGTACCTCCGGACAGAGGGGAGACCAGGATATTCACTTGCTTTGGGACTTTATCTTGATCTCGGTAAGCACTTTCTTGGTGTCAAGAGTAAAATCCCCGTTCATCATCCACGAGTAGTAGCTCGGTTCGTTGCGGAGTACTTCTTCAACAGGTTTGCCCTTGTGCTTGCCGAAGTTGAACACGGGCACGTCCTTGTCGTTGTATATGATACGGCCGGCATAGTCTGCGAACTTGGTCTTCGAGGAGAAATCCGCCAGGAAGTTGACATCATTCTGCAGGGTCTCCGGATATTTGTCGAGCTGGGCCTGGAGTATCTCATATGTGGCAACAGTGTCGGCCTCTGCCGAATGTGCATGTTCCAGGTCCTTGTGGCAGTAGAACTTGTAGGCTGCCGACAGTGTCCTCTGTTCCATCTTGTGGAAGATGTTCTGGACATCCACGAGCTTGCGTTTGCGGAAGTCGAAATCCACGCCTGCACGCAGGAACTCCTCGTACAGGACCGGTATGTCGAACTTGTTGGAATTGTATCCCGCTATGTCGCAGCCTTCCATCCATCGTGCCAGGGATTTGGCTATCTGGCTGAAAGTAGGGCAGTCCTTTACGTCCTCGTCGTGGATACCGTGTATGCGGGAAGCCTCCTCGGATATGTGGATTGTCGGGTTGATGCGTCGGGTCTTTACTTCAGTGCTGCCGTCCGGCAGGACCTTGACCATGGATATTTCTACTATGCGGTCGGTGGCGACATTGAGTCCGGTGCTCTCGATGTCGAAGAATATTATAGGGTTCTTGAGATTGAGTTTCATTGCTTGAGACTGTTAGTTGGGGATGCGTATAGGCATCAGGAGCGAGCAGATGTCTTCATCGGGATTGTGGTCCTCGGCTGCTACGATAAGGGCTGCGCGGGCTGGATCTGCCAGTTCGAAACATACTTCCTCGTAGGGGAGGTTGGAAAGGATCTCGATCAGGAAGGTCGACTTGAATCCTATGTCCATCGGCTCGCCGTCGTACTGGCATGGAAGGTTTTCGTGTGCGGATATGGAAAATCCGGTGTCCTGGGCGGAGATTACCAGGGAGTTGAAGGACAGGGAGAACTTCATGCTGGATGTGGCCTGGTTGGAACATACCGATACGCGCTTCGCGGCATTGAGAAGGGTGGTGCGTCCTGTTATCATCTTGTTCTGGTTGTTCTTCGGAATCACGGTCCTGTAGGCAGGGTACGTGCCGTCCACCAGACGTCCGACAAGCAGGCATCCGTCCATTTCGAAGTGGGCGTTCTTGCCGTCGAAAGTAACCTTCACGTCACTGTCCGACTTGGCGAGCAGGCCGCGCAGGATTGCCGCGGGTTTCTTGGGGAGAATGAAAGAGGATTTCTGTTCCGAGCGTATGTCGGAGCGTGTGTAGCATACAAGCTTGTGGGAGTCGGATGCAACAAGCGATGTCGACTCAGGAGTGAGATCGAACAGGACTCCGTTCATGACAGGGCGGAGCACCTCGTCGGCCGTTGCGTAGAGGGTGTATCCCAGGCCTGCCGAAAGGGTCTCGGCCGGGATTGTGACAGTGACTGCCATCTCTTCCAGCGCAGGAAGCTCCGGGTAGTAGTCTGCAGGGAAGAAAGGGATCTTCTGTGCTCCTGTCGCCCAGCTTATCTGCATGGTATTGTTGTCTTCGAGGGTCTTGAACTCGATGGGCATGTCGGGAAACTCCTTCAGCGAGTCCGTAAGGATCTTGGCAGGTACGGCCGCAGAACCCTCCTCTGCCACTTCATCCACTGTAATGACTGTCCGGAGAGTGGTCTCCGAATCGGATGCGGTCACCTCCAGCGCATTGCCCCTGAGGACAAAAAGGAAATTGTCCAGGATAGGTGTCGTCGTCTTGTTGGAGATGACTCTCAGGCCTGAAAGCAGCCCGTGCAAAAGTTCAGTACTCGATACGGTAAAATTCATCTTCTGGTGTTTTTAGCATTGAGAGACAAAAGTACAAAATTTTTGGTATAAATTTTGAGTAATTTTATCGACAAACGCTAAATTTTGATAGAATATGAGAAAGAAGAATTGGTTAGTTGTTTTGGCAGCCGTCCTGGCAGGAGGGCTTGCCGGGTATGTTACCGTCAGGCTTACAGCCGGCGGAAAAGATACCGGGACTTATGTTTATCATGACCCCTCGTCAGGAGCCATGGTCCACAATGTGAACATTTCAGGTGAGTATCCTGATTTCACCTATGCGGCCGAGACGGCAGTCAAGGCTGTAGTATATGTAAAGGTAGTAAAGAGAAGCGAGGTCCCTCAGGGCCCTTCATCCCTTTTTGACTACTTTTTCGGTTTCGGCAACACTGTCCCCAGGGAGCAGGTTGGAGCAGGTTCAGGAGTGATAATATCCGAGGACGGTTTCATCGTCACCAACAACCATGTTGTGGCCGGCGCTACGGAGATAGAGGTGACGGTCGGTGAAAACAAGACATTCAAGGCCGACATAGTGGGTACCGACCCTGCAACTGATGTGGCGTTGCTGAAGATTGATGCGAAAGGTCTGCCTACCATTCCCATGGGCGATTCAGACCAGCTTCGTCTCGGAGAGTGGGTACTGGCCATCGGCAGCCCTTACGGCCTGACATCCACGATCACGGCCGGTATAGTAAGTGCGAAGGGCCGCTCAATGACAGGCAATTCCAAGGAATTCAAGATCGAATCGTTCATTCAGACCGATGCTGCCGTCAATCCTGGCAACAGTGGTGGAGCATTGGTGAACATCAAGGGTGAACTCGTGGGTATAAATACAGCCATCATCTCACAGACAGGCTCTTACGCAGGCTATTCCTTCGCGATACCTGTCAATATGGTAAAGAAAATAGCGGCTGACTTCCGTGAATATGGATCTGTCCAGAGGGCAATGCTCGGTATATCCATGATAAATAATTCGGAAGATTTGAAGGAAGAAATGAAACTTTCTACCTCAGACGGCGTATATATAGCTGAGGTTGTAAAAGGTGGTGCCGCTGAGGCAGCCGGTGTGGAAAAGGGCGATATCCTGTTGTCGATAGACGGTACGGCAGTATCCAAGGGGTCGGCAGTGCAGGAAATCATCAACCAGCACAGTCCTGGAGACAAGGTTGAACTCGAAATTTCCAGGAACGGCAAGATCCTGAAACTCAAGACTACACTGATAGGCAAGGATACCCAGGAGATGAATGCCTACAATCAGCAGGGCAATGTGAATCTTTTCGGTGCCCGGCTTGTCCCGGCTCCACGAGAAGAACTCGAGAAGCTCGGACTGAAGGCAGGAGTCAAGGTGGTTTCGGTTGACAAAGGCAAGGTGCGTGATGCAGGTATCAAGGAAGGATTCATCATTACCTATGTCAACAACAATCCGGTAGCATCACCTCAGGATGTGGCGGCAGAGGTCAAGAAGGCCCGCAGGTCACTGCTGATAGAGGGATTTGACCAGGCCGGCAACCTCTATTACTATGGAATAGGTTTATAATAGAGATAATGAGACAATTAAAGATTACTAAATCAATCACCAACCGCGAGAGCGCCTCTCTGGACAAGTATCTCCAGGAGATCGGCCGGGAGGAGCTCATCGGGGTGGATGAAGAAGTGGAGTTGGCGCAGAGAATACGCAAAGGGGACCAGGCAGCCCTCGAAAAGCTGACGAAAGCCAATCTCCGCTTCGTCGTTTCTGTTGCGAAACAGTATCAGAATCAGGGTCTGAGTCTTCCGGACCTGATCAATGAAGGCAACCTTGGGCTTATCAAGGCCGCCGAGAAGTTTGACGAGACACGCGGTTTCAAGTTCATATCCTATGCGGTATGGTGGATCCGCCAGTCTATCCTGCAGGCTCTTGCAGAGCAGTCCAGGATAGTGCGTCTGCCGCTGAACCAGGTGGGGTCGCTCAACAAAATCAATAAAGCGCTTCAGAAGTTCGAGCAGGACAACGAGCGTATGCCGTCGCCTGACGAACTGGCCGACATCCTCGACATTCCGCGCGACAAGATAGCCGATACACTCAGGGTGTCAGGTCGTCACGTATCTGTGGACGCTCCGTTCGTCGACGGGGAGGACAACAGTCTGCTCGACGTACTTGTCAACAACGATTCCCCTAATGCGGACAAGGGTCTGGTGAACGAGTCTCTCAACAAGGAGATCGAACGGGCACTTTCCACCCTGACCGAGAGGGAGAGGGACATCGTCAAGGACTTTTTCGGCATCGGAACCCAGGAGATGACCCTGGAGGAGATAGGCGAGAAGTTCGGACTTACCCGGGAGAGGGTGCGCCAGATCAAGGAGAAGGCCATCCGCCGCCTCCGCCACAGCAACCGGAGCAAGCTCCTGAAGAGCTATCTGGGCTAGGAAATACAATAAACGTCAAACCTCAATATCTTACCTGATATGAAAAAAATTTTGATTCCAGCAGCAATCCTGACATCCGTATTTATGATGACATCATGTGACAATAGGAAAAACCCGCTTCTCGAGGAGTGGGATACGCCGTTCGGCATCCCTCCCTTCGAAGAAGTCGAGACAGGGGACTACAAGCCTGCCATTCTGGCAGCAATAGAAGAGCACAACAGGGAAATAGATGCAATCATCAACAATCCCGACGCTCCCGATTTCGAGAATACCATCGTGGCACTTGACAATTCAGGGTCACTTTTCAACCGTGTTTATGCAGTATTCGGCAGCGAGACATCCATAAACTCCACTCCGGAGCTTATGGCAGTAGAGACTGAGATGGCACCTGTCGTAAGTGCGCATTTCAATGATATCTCACTCAACGAGAAGCTTTTCGATAGAGTAAAGGCCGTGTACGACAAGCGCGACAGCCTTGGTCTCGACCCGGACCAGATGAGACTGCTCACCGAGACATACAAGGACTACGAACGTTCCGGTGCAACCCTTCCGGCAGACAAGAAGGAAGAGCTCAAGAAGATCAATTCCCGGATATCAGAGCTTCAGCTCAAGTTTGAACAGAACGTGCTGAAGGAGACGGCTGATTTTACACTCGTAGTGGAGAACGAGGCCGATCTGGCAGGTCTTCCCCAGGCAGCGGTCGATGCAGCTGCCCAGAGGGCGGCCGAGAAGGGTATGGATGGCTGGTGGGTATTCGGCCTGGACAATGCCAGCGTGATGCCTTTCCTGCAGTTCGACGACAACCGTGCCCTGCGTACCAAGCTGCTGGACGGATATCTCAACCGCGGCAACAACGGCAATGATAATGACAACAAGGCCATCATCATCGAGATGGTCAACCTGTACAACAGGAAGGCCAAGATAATGGGCTGCGACAACTATGCCGAGTTCGTGCTTCAGGACCGTATGGCCAAGACTCCCGAGGCTGTCTTCGCCCTCCTCGACCAGCTCTGGACTCCGGCACTCAAGTCTGCAAAGCGCGAGCTTGCCGATATGTATCCCATAGCGAAGGCCCAGGGTGTGGAAGATGAGCTGACCGCGGCAGACTGGAGATATTATTTCGAGAAAGCCAAAGCGGAGAAGTTTGACCTTTCCGAGGACGAACTGAAGCCTTACTTCAAGTTCGAGAATGTACGTGAGGGTATATTCTACGTGGCCAACCGTCTTTACGGCATTACATTCACCCAGCTGCACAATGTACCTGTGCCCCATCCCGAAGCCCAGGCATTCGAGTGCAGGGAAGCTGACGGTTCCACCCTCGGCATCATATTCATGGACATGTTTGCCCGTCCCGGTTTCAAGAGAGGCGGAGCATGGTGCGGAGGATACCGCGAACAGTACTACAAGGACGGCGAGAGGGTAATCCCCATCGTTACCATCTGCGGCAACTTTACCCGCGGTACCGGCGATGCACCCGCATTGCTTACTCCGGATGAGACGGAAACTTTCTTCCATGAGTTCGGTCATGCCCTCCAGTCACTCCTGCAGGATGTAAGATATCAGGGCAATGCCTCGATGACACGTGATTTCGTGGAGCTGCCTTCGCAGATCAACGAGCACTGGGCATTTGAGCCTGAAGTACTGAAAGTATATGCCAAGCATTACCGGACCGGAGAAGTGATCCCTCAGGAGCTGGTAGACAAGCTGGACAAGTCCGGAAAGTACGGTCAGGGCTTTGCCACTACAGAATATCTTGCCGCATCCCTGCTGGATATGGACTATTTCATCATGGATGAAATCCCTGCAGACCTGGATGTCAACAAGTTCGAGGCAAAGGTTCTTGGAGACCGCGGCCTGCTGTCACAGATACCTCCGCGCTACCGTTCCACCTATTTTACCCATGTGTTCGGAGGCGGTTATACCGTAGGTTACTACAGCTATATCTGGGCTGAAGTTCTGGATGCAGACGCTTATGAAGCATTCAAGGAGACCGGCGATATCTTCAATCCCGAAGTGGCCCGCAAGTTCAGGGAAGAGATTCTCGAGCGCGGCGGAGAAGACGATGCCATGACCCTCTATGTCAGTTTCCGCGGCAAAGAGCCCGGTATAGAACCTCTGCTCAACAACAGGGGTCTCGAATAGTATCTACACTCAAAACCTTATATGAATCAGGAACAGTTTATTCAAGACAAGGTGAAATATGCGCTGGAAGCCCTCTACGGGGCTTCCGGCGTTAATTCGCCTATACAGGTCCAGGCGACCAGAAAAGAGTTCGAGGGCGACGTTACCCTCGTGGTATTCCCCCTTCTCAAGACATCCCGCAAATCTCCGGAGGCTACAGGTCAGGAGATAGGGGAGTGGCTCAAGGCCAATGTACCGGAACTGGAAAGTTTCAATGTGGTCAAGGGTTTTCTGAACATCAGGTTTGCTCCGTCATTCTGGAAGACAGTGTACGGGGAGATTGCCTCGGATGCTTCTTTCGGACATCTGCCGTCCACCGGCAAGACGATAATGGTGGAATACTCTTCTCCCAATACCAACAAGCCTCTTCATCTGGGGCATATCCGCAACATCCTTCTGGGATGGTCAGTGTCGCGTCTGCTTGAGGAGAACGGACACAAGGTCATCAAGACCAATATAGTCAATGACCGAGGTATCCATATCTGCAAGTCCATGATTGCATGGAAGAAGGTCGGAAACGGCGTTACCCCCGAGTCATCGGGCAAGAAGGGCGACCATCTGGTGGGTGATTTCTACGTTAAGTTCAACGACCTTTACAAGGAGGAGGTAGCCCGGCTGGAGGCGCAGGGCATGAGCAAGGAGGAGGCAGAGGAGAAGGCTCCCATAATGCAGGAGGCCCGTCAGATGCTGGTGAAATGGGAGCAGGGCGATCCGGAGACGGTAGAGCTCTGGAAGATGATGAATTCATGGGTATATGCCGGGTTTGACGAGACCTACAAGGCTCTGGGCGTAGGCTTTGACCGTATCTATTACGAATCGCAGACCTATCTCCACGGCAAATCGCTTGTGGAAGAGGGGCTAAGCAAAGGCGTGTTCGAGAGGATGGAGGACGGTTCCGTCTGGTGTGACCTGACAGCGGACGGCCTGGACCGGAAGCTGCTGCTCCGCAAGGACGGCACATCGGTATACATCACGCAGGACCTGGGAACAGCTGTGGAAAGGTTTACCGAATACAGTCTGGACGAGCATGTATATGTAGTGGGCAATGAGCAGAATTATCATTTCCAGGTTCTCAAGCTGATCCTCAAGAAGCTGGGTTTTGCATGGGCGGACCATATCTGTCATCTGTCGTACGGGATGGTGGAACTGCCTGAGGGCAAGATGAAATCCCGTGAAGGTACGGTAGTGGATGCGGACGACCTGCTCGAGAAGATGTACAGTACTGCAAAGGAAACTTCCCTGGAGCTTGGAAAGCTGGCAGACATGAGCGGCGGGGAGCAGGAGGAACTCTTCCGTACTCTCGGTCTCGGAGCCCTGAAATATTTCATCATCAAGGTGGATCCCAAGAAGACCATGCTCTTCGATCCAAAGGAATCCATAGATTTCAACGGCAATACGGGTCCATTCATCCAGTATACACATGCGCGCATACGGTCGATACTGCGCAAGGCCGCCGAGGCCGGGTACAGACCGGCACTGGCAGATGATGCCGTATTCAACGACAAGGAGATCAGCATAATCAAGCTGCTGAACCAGTATCCCCAGAAGGTAGCCGAAGCCGGTGCCGCACTGTCGCCTGCGCTCATAGCCAATTATGCTTACGACCTGGCCAAGGAATTCAACCAGTACTATCACGACGTGTCCATCCTCCGTGAGGATAATCCTTCGCTCAGGGATACCAGGCTGTTGCTTGTCGGAACCATCGCCTCAGTGCTGGTCAAGGCAATGGACATTCTGGGAATCCGTCTTCCGGAGAGGATGTAGACCATGGCAGATCATGCTTATTCCGCCTATATGTTTCCCACTTCCGTCAAGGAGGTGGAGAAACTCGGGTGGGACTATATAGACATCATACTGTTTTCCGGAGATGCTTTCATAGACCATCCTTCGTCGGGAACAGCCATGATAGCACGTGTTCTGCAGCGGGAAGGCTGGCGGGTTGCCATCGTGCCCCAGCCCAACTGGCAGGATGATCTGCGGGACTTCCGTAAACTGGGGGTCCCGCGCCTGTTCTTCGGAGTCAACTCCGGAGCAATGGATTCGATGGTCAACCACTATACGGCAGCCAAACGTCTGCGCAGCAATGATGCCTATACTCCAGGAGGTCAGGCAGGACACCGTCCCGACTATGCCGTCACTGTATATACCCGTATCCTGAAGAAGCTTTATCCCGATACGCCTGTCGTGATAGGGGGGATAGAGGCTTCGCTGCGGCGTTTTGCGCACTATGACTACTGGCAGGACTGCCTGAAGCCGTCAGTGCTGGTGGAAAGTGGCGCGGATTGTCTGATTTACGGTATGGGGGAGAGGGCTGTGGTGGCTGTCGCCCGTGCCATATCCCGTGGTGAAAGCCTTTATGGTATTCCTCAGACAGCATTTTTCCTGAAAGGAAAATATCCTGAATCCAGGAATGCTTCTGAAGAAGATGCGATCGTCATGCACGGTTTCGAGACTCTGCTTTCCGATCCAGATGCCTATATCGACAATTTCAACATAGAGGAACGGGAAGCCAACCGTCTTCATGCGTCTGTCATCATAGAGCCCTGTCGCGGAGGCTATGTGCGGGTCAATCCTCCGTATCCTCCGGAAACAACCGTGGAACTGGATTCCTACTATGCCCTGCCGTTTACGAAACAGCCGCATCCGCGGTACAGGGGCAAGGAGATTCCGGCCTGGGAGATGATCAAGAATTCGCTGACCATCCACAGGGGATGTTTCGGAGGCTGTTCTTTCTGCACCATAGCGGCCCATCAGGGTAAATTCATACGCAGCCGGAGCCAGGAGTCCATCGTGGCGGAGGTTGAGCGTCTAGCGGCCATGCCGCATTTCAAAGGAATAATATCCGATGTGGGGGCTCCTACGGCCAATATGTACGGTCTGCACGGCCGGGATGCTTCCCGCTGTGCGAGATGCAGCCGTCCTTCCTGCCTGAGTCCGTCGCGCTGTCCCAATATGGAACACTCCCATGCCCCTCTGCTGGAACTGTACAGCCGCATAACGTCAGTGCCGGGAGTAAGGAAGGCCTTTATCGGAAGCGGAATCAGATACGACCTCTTCCTTGACAAGGACGGGTTTCTGGATGACTCTTCGGAGCGGTATCTGAGGGAAGTGGTTACAAGGCATACTTCAGGATGGTTCAAGGTCGCACCGGAACATACCGAGGATCATGTGCTGAAACTGATGTCCAAGCCTCCATTTGCCCTGTTCGGTGTATTGAGGCGCGAGTTTGACAGGATAGTGGCCAGGGAGAGACTGCCTTACAGGATAGTGCCGTATTTCATCTCCTCCCATCCCGGATGTACGCTCCAGGACATGAAAAGGCTTGCTTCAAACAGGGAACTCAGGGGCATACGCCTGGAGCAGGTGCAGGATTTTACCCCCACTCCCATGACTGCGTCTTCCGTGATGTTCTATACCGGAAAGGATTTGTCCAAGCGTCCCATATTTGTGGAAAAGAGCATCTCTGGAAAGAAAATCCAAAAATCTCTTTTTTTTAGAAAAAATACATTATAATTGCAGCCGCTTTTGAGAAAAAACAGAACAGAAATATGGAACAGAAAGGAAAATCATCTGCGGCTCAGCGTCCAAAGAAGAGAGCCGTAATCAGCTATGACAACATGTCTCCGGAGTTGCAGGCTGCATTCAAGGAAAAATATCCGAGAGGATATGCAGATTACATGGGTGATCTGTTCAAGGTCGACAAGCCTGACGGAACATTTTTCTATGCAGTGGAGGTGGATATCCCCGATGCCGTGTATCTGGTCAAGATAGATGTGGATATCGATGACTACGAAAAGGCGGAAGGCGAGCTCTTCGAGGATGAGGAGGCCGACGAGGTAGTGGCAAGTGTCGAAGATGACGTCTTCCCCGACAGTTCTGACGAGATGCGGGGTGAGGATGACCAGATGGATAATTAGGCCGCTTATATGGCTCAAACGCCAGCCTGAGCAGACGGTACTGATGATTCTTGCAGTTATCGTCGGGCTCGGCAGCGGAGCGGCGGCAGTAGTGCTGAAGACTCTTATTGACCTTATAGGAGAGTTGTTGACGGGATGGTTCGGAGTATCCCGCGACAACTTTCTTCTGCTTGTATACCCAGGCGTGGGTATGCTGCTTTCCCTTCTTTTTGTCAGATATGTTGTCAGGGATGACATAGGACACGGTGTTACCAAGGTCCTTTTTGCCATTTCACGCAACAATTCCAGAATAAAAAGCCACAATATGTGGACATCCCTCCTGTCCAGTTCCGTTACCATAGGTTTCGGCGGTTCGGTGGGAGCCGAGGCTCCTATCGTCTATACCGGAGCTGCGATAGGCTCCAATGTCGCAAGATTTCTGGGACTGTCGTACCGTAACATGACCATCCTGTTGTCCTGCGGCGCTGCCGGAGCCGTTGCCGGAATATTCAAGGCTCCCATGGCCGGGATTCTGTTCTGCATGGAGATACTTCTTCTCAATATTTCCATGTCCACCATCCTTCCCCTGCTGTTGTCTTCAGTCACTGCCACTACCGTCTCCTATCTGTTTCTGGGGAGGGAGGTTCCGTTTACCAGCACTGTCGATCCTTTTGCCATGGGAAACCTGCCGTATTACATACTGCTTGGAGTGTTCTGCGGCCTCGTGTCCCTGTATTTTATGAGAACAACCCTTTCCCTGGAGGACCGTATCAAGAAGATAAAGAACCCGTTCAGGCGCTGGGCATTCTGCGCAGGGATGCTGGGTATGCTCATTTTCATTTTCCCTCCTTTGTACGGTGAGGGGTATTCGTCCTTGGGACACATGCTGCAGGGCAATCCGGATACTATTCTGGACAATTCGGTATTTTCCGGTATATTTGCCCGCAAATGGGTGATCCCTGTGTATTTTGCCCTTGTGCTTGTGTTCAAGGTGTTTGCCATGTCCTTCACCAATGCCGGAGGAGGTGTGGGCGGTACTTTCGGACCTACCCTGATAGTAGGTGGCATAGCCGGATTCATACTGGCCAGGACCATCAATCTGATGGGGTTCCATGCCTTGCCGGAAGCCAACTTCGCACTGGTCGGTATGGCCGGGCTGATGGCCGGGGTGATGCAGGCCCCTATGACGGCAATATTCCTCATTGCCGAAATTACAGGCGGTTATTCGCTTCTGCTGCCGCTGATTGTCGTTTCTGCCATTTCTTTTGCCACAATGAGAGTCTTCGAGCCGTTCTCGATATATTCCAAGCGTCTGGCAAAGAGCGGAGACCTTATCACGCACAACAGCGACAGGGCGGTACTTACGCTCCTGCAGACTTCCGACCTGATCGAAACGGATTTCTCTACTGTCAAGCTGGACCAGACTCTCGGGGATCTTGTCAGGGTGGTTGCCCGCTCCAGCCGCAATCTCTATCCGGTGCTGGACGATTCCGGTATATACCGGGGATATATCGGGCTGGACGATATCCGCAGGATCATGTTCGACAAGGACAAATACGAGACGACGAAGCTGTATACCCTGATGAAAAATGCTCCCGCAACCGTTCTGGACACGGACCGTATGGACAGTGTGATGGACAAGTTCGACAAGACGGGAGCTTGGAATCTTCCGGTAGTGGACGGGAACGGGCGCTATGTGGGTTACGTATCCAAGTCCAAAATCTTTTCTTCCTACCGCAAACGTCTGCAGGATGTCTCCTGTGACTGATTTTTTCGTATTTTCGTGAAAACAAAACTGTATGGAGAGTATATACGTCAATCATATTGCCGGACTCATGTCCGTGGCGCCGTGGAGGGTGGAGCATTGTCTTGAACTGATAGCGGAGGGGGCTACTGTCCCTTTCATATCACGGTACCGCAAGGAGCGGACCGGAGGACTGGATGAGGCGCAGGTGGCTGAGATCAGGCATTACAGCATCAAATTCGAGGAACTGGAGAAACGCAAGGCGTCAATATTGGAGACAGTGGCTTCACAGCAGAAGCTGACTCCGGAACTGGAAAAGCAGATACGGGAATGTCTGGATCCGGCAGTGCTTGAGGATCTCTATCTGCCCTACAGACCCAAGCGCCGTACAAAGGCATCAATAGCCAAGGAGAAGGGACTGGAGCCGCTGGCGGAGGCCATATTCAGCTGCAAGGTCAGGAATCCGTCCGCAGAGGCAGGTAAATACGTCGGTGAAGCGGTTCCGGCACCGGCCGATGCACTGGCGGGTGCACGGGATATCATGGCCGAATGGATATCGGAATCTGTACCTGTCAGGGAAATGATGCGCCGTTCCTATTCGAGGTACGGCCGTTTGGGCGCAAAGGTGGCTCAAGGCGTAGACCCTGAGAGCGAGGAAGCATCCAAGTACAGGAATTATTTCAATTTCTCCGAGGATATATCCAGGGCGGCATCCCACAGGATACTGGCAGTGCTTCGCGGGGCCAGGGAAGGGATCCTGAGCGTCAAGGTGGATGTGGACAAGGACAGGACACTGGACAGGATATATTCTTCTGTACTTCGCGGGAAGCCTTCTCCGTCGGAGGCCGTTGCTCTGGAAATAGACTATGCCGTGGAGGATTCGTTCAAGCGCCTGCTTCATCCCTCCATCGAGAACGAGACTCTCAGGGCGGCCAAGGAAAGGGCGGATATCGAGTCCATCCGGGTCTTCGGGGACAATCTGAGGCAGCTGCTGATGGCTCCTCCCCTCGGACAGAAGCGTGTGCTTGCTATCGACCCGGGCTTCCGTACAGGCTGCAAAGTGGTCTGTCTGGATGCGCAGGGTGCGCTGCTGCACAATGACACCATCTATCCGCATCCTCCGCGCAACGAGCGTACTATGGCGATGAAAAAGATCTCCAATATGGTAGAGACCTATAAGATAGAGGTAATAGCTATCGGCAACGGTACGGCAGGCCGCGAGACGGAGGCGTTCATCAAGAAGATAGCCCTTCCGGAAGGGGTACGGGTATATTCCGTGAGCGAGGACGGGGCATCGGTATATTCGGCGTCTCCTGTCGGAAGGGAAGAATTCCCCGAGTACGATGTGACCGTACGCGGAGCGGTATCGATCGGCAGGCGCATAATGGATCCTCTGGCGGAACTGGTTAAAATAGACCCTAAATCGATAGGTGTAGGGCAGTATCAGCATGATGTGGACCAGACTCTTCTCAAGGAGAGGCTTGACGAAGTGGTGGAGAACTGCGTCAACAGTGTGGGCGTCAATCTGAATACGGCTTCCAGGCATCTGCTTGCATACGTCTCCGGAGTAGGTCCTGCCATGGCCCGCAATATCGTGGACTACCGTGACGAACACGGGGCTTTTGCTTCCAGAAAGGATTTGCTGAAGGTAAAAAGATTGGGAGACAAGGCGTTCGAACAGTGTGCAGGATTCCTGCGCATCCCGGGGGCTGCGGATCCGCTCGACAATACGGCCGTCCATCCGGAGCGCTATCCTCTGGTCAAGAGGATGGCTGCCGATGCCGGGGTAGGGGTTGCGGAACTCATAGCCCGCAAGGACCTGCGGGACGGCATAGATCTGAAGGCCTATGTCTCGGACGAGGTGGGAATGCCTACCCTTACCGATATCATGCAGGAACTGGACAAGCCTGGACGGGATCCCAGAGCCTCATACAAGGTACTTGAGTTCGCTGAAGACATCCATACGATTGAGGATCTGCAGGCCGGTATGGAACTGCCTGGCATAGTCACGAACGTAACGGATTTCGGTGCCTTTGTGGACTTCGGCATCAAGCAGAACGGCCTGATACATGTCTCACGTATGGGGGCTGTCGGGCCTGACGGACGCCGTAGCCGCGTAACACGTCCGTCGGACGTGCTCAAGGTTCACCAGCATGTCCGCGTGCGTGTCATCGAAGTGGACCTCAAGCGTGGCCGCATAGCCCTTGAGCTTGTAGGCTGATTATTTTGTCTCCGGAGATTTACGGTATTTGGCCAGTATCTGCATGAACTCATCTCCGGTTATGGTCTCCTTTTCGAGAAGGTAGGAGGCAGCTTCATCCATTGCCGGGCGGTTGGCTGTGATTATGGCGCGGGCTTTTTCATGGGCCTGGCGTATGATTTCCAGTACTTCCCTGTCAATGTCGGCTGCTGTCTCTGAAGAGCATGCAAGGGAAGTGTCGCCTCCAAGATATGCATTGCTTACAGTCTCCAGAGCCATCATGTCGTATTTTTCACTCATTCCGTAGCGTGTTACCATGGCTCTGGCCAGGCGTGTAGCCTGCTCGATATCGTTGGAGGCTCCGGTGCTGATCTGTCCGAAGAATATCTCTTCTGCTGCCCGTCCTCCGGTCAGGGTCACGATGCGGTTGAACAGGTCTTCCCGTGTCAGGAGCAACTGCTCTCCACTGTCCACCTGCATTGTGTATCCTAGAGCTCCCGAGGTCCGCGGCACTATGGTTATCTTATGTACTGGAGCCGAGTGCGTCTGCATGGCAGCCACCATTGCATGACCGGTCTCGTGGTAGGATACTGTCCTGCGTTCTGTTTCGGACAGTACCTTCCCTTTTTTCTGAGCTCCGGCTATGACTGTCTCTACACTTTCTTCAAGATCTGCCGTAGTGACACAGTTGCGTCCCATACGTACAGCCCGGAGTGCCGCTTCATTGACTATGTTGGCCAGCTCTGCCCCGGATGAACCGGCTGTGGCCCTGGCTACTACGTCTACGTCTACATTGTCGTGCCTTACGTGCCGGAGATGTACCTGCAGGATTGCCTTGCGCCCTTCCAGGTCAGGCAGCTCCATCTGGATGCGCCTGTCGAAGCGTCCCGGACGCAGCAGGGCCTTGTCCAGGCTTTCAGGCCTGTTGGTAGCAGCCAGTATGACGACACCCTTGCGGGAGTCGAATCCGTCCATCTCGGTCAGCAGCTGGTTGAGTGTCTGCTCCCTCTCGTCGTTGCCTCCGCCCAAGGTCGCATCACGTTTCTTTCCTATTGCGTCTATCTCGTCTATGAAAATGATGCAGGGAGCTTTTTCATTGGCCTGCTTGAAGAGGTCACGTACCTTTGCTGCGCCCATGCCTACGAACATCTGTACGAACTCTGAACCGGACATGCTGAAGAACGGTACTTTCGCTTCACCGGCTACTGCCCTGGCTATAAGTGTCTTTCCTGTGCCAGGAGGGCCTACCAGCAGAGCTCCTTTCGGCAGTGATGCTCCTATTTCCGTGTATTTTCCAGGATTGTGCAGAAAATCCACTATCTCCCTCAGTGCGTCTTTGGCTTCATCCTGTCCGGCGACGTCTGCAAAGGTAGTCTTCACATCTGAGTCGGCATATATTTTGGCTCCGCTGCCTCCGAATGACATGAAATTCCCTGCACTGCCGAATCTTGACTGTATGGATTTGCCGGCCTGTCTCCAGATAAGGTAGAATATCAGGAAGGGAAGGACCCACATCAGGATGAAACTCATGACAGGCGAGTTCTGGCGCGGTATATCCCGTGTAAACGCTATCCGTCCGTCTTCATTCGGACTTTTGGCCGCCAGAAGACGGTCCGCCAGTCCGGGATCGTCTACTGATCCTGTGGAGTATGTTTTTCCCCCATTTTCCCCCTCGTCGGTCATGAAATAGATGTAGTCGTTTTTGATGATGACTTTTTCCACCATGCCGCTGTCGACTTTGTTTATGAATGTGCCGTAGTCCGTAGGAATTATGCGTTGTCCTCCCATCTTAGGGAATACCAGCCAGTTGAGTACGAGAACTACGCAGATGACTATAAGCATTCCTATAAAAGAGCTTGTGCGGGGACTTTGATCCTGGGGCTTTCCGCCGCTGTTGCCGCGGCTTTGCTGTTGAACTGCCATATTGCGATGCGTTTGTATTTACGGGCAAAAGAAGCAATATCTGTACCTATGGCTGGAAACTGACAGTTTTGCATGACAGGGGTCGGGCAGACCTAAAAGTTGCTATATTTGTACCTGTTAAACTTAAATATCCGACAATGAAAAAAAGATTTTTTATGGCAGGCAGGCTTTGCATACTTTTGGTAGCATTGTTGCCACTTGTATTCTCATGTAAGGGCAAAAACAACAAGGCTGGCAGTACGGCAGACTACAGCACTACGACTCAGCAGCTGATATCGATGGTGGAGAATGACAGCCGCATCAGGTCTCTGCTTACGGAAGCGATCGAGAAGGGCAGGAAAATAAATCCGGACACTTCCACAAATCCGGTGCAGTCTCTGGAAGACTACTATGCCTTCATCGACCGTTCGCAGAAGTCAATGCCTTGGGACGTAATATTCTGTCCGGGCCAGCCTACCGTTTTCGGCCGGATGTATCAGGCGCTCTGCTATTGTTATTTCATCAACTGCATGCCGCTGGAAGAGCTGGAAGGGGAGAACCTGTTCACTGCCTCAGTACAGTATGTGGAGCCTTACCGCAGCTGGCTTGTGGAGTATTGCAAGTCCTGGGGCCGGTTCCTTTCATCTCCCGAGTCATGGAACAAGGAGTATGAGGAGCTGATGATGCAGCAGGAGGAACTTGGCATGACCAAAGGGTGGTACGAAGATCCGTCGAACTGGCATTCGTTCAATGACTTCTTCAGCCGCAGGCTGGCCTCTCCCGATAAGCGTCCCATAGCTTCTCCCGACGACAATTCCATCGTGGTTTCCCCTGCCGACTGCATCCCTCAGGGTGTGTGGGACATAGACGGGGATTCCTATATCGTCACAGACCAGAAGATCGCAGTAAAGTCACGTGTGTTCAACTCGGTACGGAACCTGATAGGCCCTGAAAGCCCGTATTGCGATGCCTTTGCAGGAGGCAAGTTCTACCATGCTTTCCTCAATGCCAACGATTACCACCGCTATCATTTTCCTCTGTCAGGTGTGATAAGGGAGATGCGGGTGATTCCCGGTGACGATGCCCTGGGCGGTTCCATCACCTGGGAGCCGGAATTGCAGCAGTATGTGGTAGACAGCTCTGTGCCTGGCTGGCAGAGTATAGAGACACGGGGACTGGTAATTCTGGAAACAGACTCACATGGACTGGTGGCTGTAATGCCTATAGGCATGTCCCAGGTGGCTTCGGTCAATTTCTCTCCTGAGCTGGCTGTCGGCAAACGTGTGGAGAAAGGTGACGAGCTGGGGTACTTTCTTTTCGGCGGATCGGATTTCGTACTCGTATTCCAGGAAGAGGCCGGTTTCCGTCTCACCGCACCTGCGGATCCTGCCGGAGGATGGCAGCATATACTCATGGGTGAGAAACTGGGGGAAATATCCGTGCATTGAAGTTGAGGCATGTCTCCGTTTCATGTCCGCACACATAAAAATAAATATTCACATATTAATGAAATAGAATTATGAAAGTATTTTTCAAAAGCTTGGCAACGGCAGTGGTTATCCTGCTGGCAGGAAGTTGCATGATAATGGACTGGACACCTGTAAAACTCAGAATATATGTTGAGAATCAGGCAGGTGAAGACCTCCTGGATCCGGACTCTGAAATCAAAGGGAGTAACCATGACGTACCGTGGGGAAACATATGAGTTGGTGCCGGAACCGGAGACAAAATATTACCTGCCTCATTTTGACGGACTGCAGCTGATGTTGGATGAAGACGGCCGGCATTACCTCTATTTCGGTGAACTGGACGGGGCAGAGGAATACAATGAGGATTTCACTTTAGCCTGGGGAGATGGCACGTCAGATGTCATCCATTATAAAAGGAATATCTTCATGACGGCAGTTTCCGAGAAATGGAAACTCAACGGTGCCAAGAGCGATATGCCGATGACTATCGTGAAGTAGAACGATAGGGGGGGGCCTCTCGCAGCACCCGGCCTGCATCTCTCCGTCCACACCGCCCGCTATTTTGGCATTTGTGGGCGTTGTGGCAGCGCCCGGGAACGGCAGTCCCGTCCACAATGGCCTCTCGCAGTACCCGGCCAGCATCGCTCCGTCCACACCGCCCATTATTCCGCCTTTTGTGGGCGTTGTGGCAGCACTCGGGAACGGCGGTCCCGTCCAGAAGTGCCTCCCGCAGCACTTGCCTGCGTCGTCCCGTCCACACCGCCCACTATTCCGCCTTTTGTGGGCGTTGTGGCAGCACTCGGGGGCATTTCCTCTCGTGGGGTGGCACATTCCCATAGGCTACAAGGCGTAGACAGAAGCGGTTTCGGCAAAAAACGCTATCCTAACATTGCGCTCTTTCTGGTCCTCGCCCGCAATGCGTTGGTCCACAGGGTATTACGTCAAAACGGCCGATCTGCATCCATGTTAGGATGGCTGGAAAACCGCCGAAGCGGACCGTTTCGCACTATCCTAACATTGCGCTCTTTCTGGTCTTCTCCCGCAATGCGTTGGCCCACAGGGTATTACGTCAAGACGGCCGATCTGCGTCCATGTTAGGATGACTGGAAAACCGCCGAAGCGGACCGTTCCGCGCTATCCTAACATTGCGCTCTTTCTGGTCTTCGCCCGCAATGCATTGGTCCACAGGGTATTACGTCAAAGCGTCCGATTTGCGTTCATGTTAGGATGGCTGAAGAGCTGCCAAAACAGACCGCCTCGTCACTGCAACCAATACTGATGGTTGTCCTTTTACCCATCCGCAATCTGGAAGGTGAGGTTTTCTGAAAAAAGTTGACCCAGCTAGTCAGCTGGTAAAAGATTCTTTGCAGGACTACTTGCGTACGTCAGCCGGGCCATTTTCGCAGGTGCACTGCCGGCATTCAGAGAACGGATTGGTCCACCGGTACTTGCCGGAACTGCCATGGTTGACCTGCAGGGGTGTTGACCTGCATGAGTGTTCACCTGCTGGGGTGGTCAGGAATGGTGACCTGTAGGGAAGGAGACTTGCAGGGATGGAGGCTCGTGCAGGCAGCGGAGATGTCCTCTCTCGGGGAAAGCCTCTATAGGGCACATCGAGCATGTTCCTTCCAGGAAGGTGGGGATGAAATGCCCAAACCATCCCCACCTTCCGAAACGGTGGAAGGGTGTTTCCACGCAAGGGACCCCTCAGGCCATCCTGCGAGTCTTCCATCTTCCGTAGGTTAACAGCGGTACTCCGCGAACCGGTTGCTTTGCCGCAATTTGCTGGAGCAGGGAGGTTCACCTGCGCAGGCGGATGGGAGAATAACGGGACATATGTAGGCAGGAGTAGGCAGGAGTATTGTATGCGGAGGTAAGCAGTAGTAGGCGGGAGTAGGCAGGAGTAAGCAGAAGCAGGATGTGTATCTGCCGGAGGGAATTTGTACCGAGGAGGCTTCAAGACAGTCACCCGGTAAACAAAATGGGAATCAAAATAGAATCAGGCTGCTCTCTGGCAATCTGGCCTCTGGCAAGCAGCAGGCTGGCAGGTGCAAAATGGTTTAGGCGGCAGCCAGGTGTGCTGGTAATCTGAACGCTTCGGCAAATAAAAAAAGAATTCGGCTGCAACCGGCTAACCTGAAAAATTGCAACCGAATATCTTTATCCTTTGAGCAAAGCGGGATTATCTTGAGCAAAGCGGGATTGTTTCGGCAATGCGGATTGTCTTTTGGCCATGCTTCAAACAAAGCGAATCCGACCTCAAAATCTCTTTAGGGTCAACTTCATCTGTTCAGCCATTTCCCTGGCTGCTGTTGCAGCTGCTGCGGCAAAGTCCTCTCCTGAGGATGCGTATATGATGCCTCTGGAGGAGTTGACCAGCAGACCGCAATGGGAGTTGAGCCCATGTCTGGCCACTTCTTCGAGTGATCCACCCTGGGCGCCTACTCCAGGTACCAGCAGGAAATGATCCGGGCAGTAGCGTCGTATTTCAGCCAGTTTTTCCGGTCTGGTGGCTCCCACGACGAACATCAGTCTGTCTTCAGAGTTCCCGAACTCAGCCTCTACACTCTGTACCGTGTCGCGGATTATGCGTTCGTACAGAGGTACGGAAGATGGTGTGTTTTCACCATTGGCAGAGCCGCCTGTCACTGTCAGGGTTTCGAATTCTTCGGCTGACTTGTTGGAGGTCATTGCGAGTACGATGCCCCAGTGTCCGGACCTTTTGAGGAAAGGCCTTATGGAGTCTGAGCCCATGTAGGGTGCAAGGGTGACAGCATCGAAATCCATTGTCTCGAAGAATGCCTTGGCGTAACGGTCTGCCGTATTGCCTATGTCTCCTCTTTTGGCATCAGCGATTATGAACATCCCGGGATAATTCCCGCGTATGTAGCTGACGGTCTCTGCGAGCTGTTGCCAGCCGGAGACGCCTTCCGCTTCGTAGAAGGCGATGTTGGGTTTGTAGGCGACTGCGTACGGTGCGGTGGCATCTATTATGGCCTTGTTGAATGCCAGCATGGAAGAGTTCCCGCACTGCTCTTTGACGCATGCGGGAATCTTTTCCGGGTCTGTGTCCAGACCCACGCACAGGAACGAGCCCTTGCTGCGGATCCGGTCGTATAGTTCTTTGTAGTTCATGTATTTGTCAGGCAATTAAAAATACTTGTAGAACAGGGCTATGGACTCCATGCCTTTTTCAAACTGGGAGAGCAGGTAGCTCTCGTTTGGAGAGTGGATGGTGTCCCTTTCGAGGCCGAAACCTATCAGGAGCGGGTCGGCTTTGAGGATCTGCTGCATCTCTGCGAGAACGGGTATGGAGCCTCCGCCGCGGTTGGGGACAGGCTCGATGCCGTATACTTCGTATATCGCCTTTGACGCAGCCTGATAGGCATCGGATGATATGGGGATCAGGAAGCCGTTGCCTCCATGGTGTGTGGTGACTTTTACGCGTACTCCCTTGGGTACATGCTTTTCGATGTGTTCGGCGAAAAGCTCTGCAATGCGTCTCCAGTCCTGGTTGGGGACAAGCCTCATGGATATCTTTGCATGTCCTGTGGTGGGAATCACGGTCTTGGCTCCTTCTCCCGTGAATCCTCCCCAGATGCCGTTTACATCCAGACAAGGACGTATGCCTGTCCGCTCGGGGGTAGTGTATCCTTTCTCGCCGTCCACATCCGGTACGTCAAGGAATCTTTTGTATTCATCAAGGTCGAACGGTGCGCGTCCCAGCAATTCCCTGTCAGCCTTGGACAGTTCCACTACATCGTCATAGAAGCCTTCGACAGTGACCCGGCCGTCGGCGTCGATCAGCCCGTCCACTATTTTGCACAGTGCATTGAGCGGGTTGACTACAGCTCCGCCGTAGTGTCCGGAGTGAAGGTCCTTGTTGGGGCCGGAGACCTCTATTTCCATGTATGTCAGACCTCTCATGCCGCAGTTGATGGACGGGACGTCTTCACCGATCATCGTGGTGTCAGATACCAGGATGATGTCGCATGCGAGCAGGTCCTTGTGCTCCTCTGCCCATTTTGCGAGACTGGGGGAGCCTATTTCCTCTTCACCTTCCAGGATGAACTTGATGTTGTGTCTCTGCAGACCGTTGCGCACGAGGTATTCGAAGGCCTTGATGTGCATGAAGGACTGTCCTTTGTCATCGTTTGCTCCGCGGGCATAGATGGCTCCGTCACGGATCTCAGGCTCGAACGGGGCGGATTTCCACAGTTCAACGGGATCTACAGGCTGAACATCGTAGTGGCCGTAGACAAGTATGGTTTTGAGGGAGGGGTCAATGATCTTCTCGGCGTAGACAACAGGATGTCCGGTCGTCTCGAATACTTCGGCCCTTTCCGCGCCTGCCTCCTTGAGCAGGGAAGTGAGTCTGCGGGCACATGCGTACATGTCGTCCTTGTGGGCCGGGTCGGAGCTTATGGAAGGGATTCTAAGCAGTCCGAAGAGTTCGTCCAGGAATCTTTCACGGTTGGTCTGGTAGTAATTTTTCATGGTCATATATTTGAATTTTATGATGTTTTCTTTTTTGAGGGTGCAGCAAGTTCTGTTGAGGGTGCAGCAAGTTCTGCAATTACGGTCTCCGCGCCTTTTACCTTGTCGCCTACCGATACGTTTATCCTGGTGCCGAGCGGAAGGAATACATCGGCCCGCGAACCGAACTTGATGAATCCGATCTGTTGTCCTGCCTTGAAAGGCTTCCCGTCTTCAGCGTAGCATACCACCCGGCGTGCGAAAAGTCCTGCTATCTGGCGGCAGAGGACTTCAGTGCCGTCTTCATTCCTGAACACGACTGTGGTCCTCTCGTTCTTGGTCGATGATTTGGGATGCCATGCAGCCAGATAATGTCCCCTGTGGTAGCGGAAGAATGATACGATACCGGAAACCGGAGCCCAGTTGACATGGACGTTGAAGAAGGACATGAACACCGATACCTGAAGCCTGCGGTCTCGGAAGTATTCAGGCTCTTCCACCTCCTGGATTATGACGACTTTTCCGTCGGCAGGAGCCGTTATTTTACGGGAGTTCCCCGCAGGAGTCCGTTCCGGATTCCTGAAAAACGATATGAAGAAGATTGCAAATCCTACAGGAATGAGTGTAAGTATCCAGCACAGCACCTTCGGGGCTCCTAGGCAGAAGGACAATCCACCCAGGATAAGGGCAAGTGCAAGTGACATCATGATGACTGGTCCGCCTTCTCTGTGTATTTTCATAAGCAGTGATCTTTACAGTCCGAACAGTGAAATGTACAGGACGGTTACCGGGAAAGCCAGCAGCGCTCCGTCGAAACGGTCCAGCAGTCCTCCGTGTCCCGGCATGATGCGTCCGGCATCCTTGACCCCAAAGTTACGTTTTAATTGGGATTCCGCCAAATCCCCTACAGTGGAACTGATGTTGATAAGTACGGCAAGGGCAAGGCAATGATACCATGGAAAATCGGCAAGGGAGAAATATCCGATGCACCATCCTGCGGCAAGTGCAAGGACAAGGCCTCCGAAATATCCCTCCCAGCTTTTCTTGGGGGAAATGGACGGGAACAGCTTGTGCCCGTGTTTCTGTCCGAAGGCCATTCCGGAGAGGTATGCCCCTACATCCGAGCTCCAGATGACAATCATCACGGCCAGCAGCACTCTTCCGTCAAAACTGCCGTCAGGGGAGAATACGATCAGATTTGTCAGGGTAAAGGGAAGCGCAATGTATAGCAGGGATGTCAGTATAAAGGGGGTTGTGCGGTAGGCATCTCCCTCCCTGGCATAAAGGACGGCTACGAATATCAGGGAAACAAGTACCGGCAATACGAGCAGCCACTTGGATTCAAGTCCGTACCCGGAATGAAGGAACATCAGCAGGAATGTCAGGAGACCGGTAACTGTGGCGATGGCACGGGCTGCAGTCTCATGAGGACCGACTGTAATCTTCAGGTATTCGGTCATCATTATAAATACGGCAGCCATGAACAGCGCAGCATAGGCTATGGGGTGCCACAGCAGGGCTGTCAGGAATAGAGCCAGAAATACGGCTCCGCTAAGAGTTCTGACCAGCAGGTTCTTCATGGCCGGTATCTTCTGAATTTGCTGATGTCAGGCTTCCGTTATCGGACTCTTCGGCCTTGCTTTCAGCCTGTGCAGCCGGAGTCTTGTCTGTTCCGGGTCGTTCCCCGAATATTTTGATCAGGTCTTCGTTGAAGATGACCTCCCGTTCCAGAAGCATCTCCGCGAGTGCGGTGAATCCGTCCATGTGCTCTCTAAGTACCTTGAGGGCAGTAGTATGTGCCTGGTCGATGAAGCTTTTGGCCTCGGCATCTATGAGTTCAGCAGTCTTCTCGCTGTACGGTTTGCTTAGGTTGTAGCCTGAGTTGCCGGACGAGTCATAGAATGAGATGTTGCCGACCTTGTCGCTCATTCCGAAGTATGTAACCATGGCGTATGCCTGCTTTGTGGCTTTTTCGAGGTCGTTCATGGCACCGGTGGAGATCTTTCCGTTTATTATCTCTTCTGCGGCTCGGCCTCCGAGGGTGGCGGCCATCTCGTCCATCATCTGCTCGGTAGTGGTGATCTGCCGTTCTTCAGGCAGGTACCAAGCGGCTCCCAGGGCGTTTCCGCGTGGGATGATGGTGACTTTCAGCAGAGGGTTGGCATTGGGCAGCCACCAGCTTACTGTGGCATGTCCTGCTTCGTGGTATGCGATGGTCCGTTTCTCGGCAGGGGATATTATCTTGCTGCGGCGCTCCAGTCCTCCGACTATACGGTCTATTGCATCGAGGAAGTCCTGACGGTCCACGGCCTTCTTGTTCTTGCGGGCGGCTATCAGGGCCGCTTCATTGCAGACATTGGCAATGTCTGCTCCGGAGAATCCTGGAGTCTGCTTTGCCAGAAACTCCATGTCGAAGTTTTCGGCCAGCTTGACCTTGCGCAGGTGCACCTTGAATATCTCAAGACGTTCGTTCTGCTCCGGCAGGTCGACATGTATCTGCCTGTCGAAACGGCCGGCACGCATGAGGGCCTTATCGAGGATATCTGCGCGGTTGGTGGCTGCCAGGATGATGACTCCGGAGTTGGTCCCGAAGCCGTCCATCTCTGTCAGCAGCTGGTTGAGTGTGTTTTCGCGCTCGTCGTTTGAAGAGAATCCTACGTTTTTGCTTCTGGCGCGTCCGACAGCATCGATTTCATCAATGAACACTATGCAGGGAGCTTTTTCCTTGGCCTGGCGGAAGAGGTCACGGACCCTTGACGCACCTACACCCACGAACATCTCCACGAAGTCAGAACCGCTTATTGAGAAGAACGGAACGTTCGCTTCTCCGGCTACAGCCTTGGCCAGTAGGGTCTTGCCTGTACCTGGAGGGCCTACCAGAAGGGCTCCTTTCGGAATCTTTCCTCCAAGCGCCGTGTATTTCTGGGGATTTTTGAGGAAATCCACTATCTCCATGACTTCCACCTTGGCTTCTTCGAGGCCAGCGACGTCCTTGAAGGTGACTTTTACGTTGTTTTCCTTTTCATATAGCTTCGCCTGTGATTTGCCGACATTGAATATTCCTCCGCCTGGACCTCCCCCCATGTTTTTCTGCATGGGACGGAACATGATGAACCACAGCAGGCCGAACAGCAGCAAAGGGAAGAGTATCCAGTCGAAAATCTGTCCGAAATAGTTGTTGCGCTCTTCTGTGGATATGGAAAATCTTTGTGCGGGCGGGAGTTCCTGTCGTGCTTCCTCAAAGTTCTCTTCTGCGTTGAAGTTGCCGGAGACTATGAAATAGAAGTGTGGTCCTGCCGCCGGAGTCTGTCCTCCGAAGTAGCGGTTGACGTACTTTGAAAGAGAATCCTTGCGGATATACACTTCCGCCCTGTGCTGGTTGGTGATGTATGTGATTTTCTCGACGTCCCCGTCAGGTATCATTGACTCTTTGACCGTAAGCCACTCTGTTTTGACGGGGTCGGATCCGGAGTAGTTCCTGACTATCCAGATCATGGCTATGCCGAAGATGACATAGAGGGCCCACATCAGTCCCCGCATAGGTCTGGCCGGGCCGGGAACGCCAGGCCTGCGGCCATTGTTCCCGTTATTGCTGTTGTCTGGTTTTCTGTTCTGATTGTGATGGGTATTGTTCATATCGCATTTACTCTTCTTCTTTGTAATCTTTTCTGTCAGCATCGGCCCAGAGGTCCTCCAGGCGGTAGAAATTGCGGTATTCGGTCTGGAATATGTGTACGACTATGTTGAGGTAGTCCAGAATCACCCAGAATCCGTTTTCCTTGCCCTGGGCCCTGACAACTTTCCTCCCGCAGCGCTCCAGCATCCTCTCCTCGATGTTGTCGGCGATTGCAGCTACCTGGGTGGTGGAGTCTGCATTGCATATTACGAACCAGTCGGTGATGGCAGTTCCGATCTTCTTGAGGTCAAGTGCGCACACGTTTTTGGCCTTCTTTTCCAGCATGGCCTCAGCTATGATGTCTATCTCTGTCATAAATAATTTTCTAAATTTGCCGTGCAAATATACGGATTTATATTGTAAAAATTGTGCCATGAATATTCAATGGGAAAAGATAACGGATTCGACGAATCTGGATGCCTGGCGCGGGCGTGCTTCAGCTCAGGACGGGACTGTGTGGTGCGCTGAGTTCCAGACAGCCGGGAGGGGGCAGAGGGGCAACAGGTGGGAGAGCCGCATGGGGGAGAACCTGATGTTCTCCATTCTGTTCAAGCCTTTGGCTCTGAGGGCTGCGGACCAGTTTGTGCTGTCGGAGGTCTGTGCGGTGGGGGTAGTGCGGTATCTGCGCGGCAAGGGCCTTGACAGGCTGAGTGTCAAATGGCCGAATGACGTGTACATAGGCGACCGGAAAGTGTGCGGGATGCTGCTGGAGAATACTCTAAAGGATGACACATTGGCAGTCTGCATAGCCGGTATAGGGCTGAATGTCAATCAGCGTTCCTTCCCTCCGGAATTGCCGAACCCTACATCTCTGGTGCTGGAAATGGAGTCCGCTGGCGGGTGTATCCATGTCCCGGATCTGGACGTCCGTTCGGAGTTGCCGCTGCTGCTGGATGAAATATTTTCATTGTACAGGAATATGGGCAGGGACGGTCAGGTACCCGGGCTGGAGGAAGAGTACGGGCGGTTGCTGTACCGCAAGGGAGTGCCATCGGAATTCGAAGAGACGGAGTATTTTACCGGAGGGGAGTCCAGGGTTTTCACGGGGACAATCCTTGGAGTGGACAGAAAAGATGCCCGTCTCCTTGTCGAACACGAAGACGGGCGGGTAGTTAAGTATTATTTTAGGGAAATAAGGTACTTGCTGTAGGCTGTCCTGACCGGTTCTATACGGATTTGAACAGCTCGATGGTGTCTGCAGGATTGCCCGAAGCGAATACTGCGTTGCCGGTGACGACTATGTCCGCTCCTGCATCACGAAGGGCTCCTGCATTGTTGAGATTGACCCCTCCGTCCACTTCTACCATGGCCTTGGATCCGGTACGCAGCAGCAGTTCCTTGGTCTGGGTTACCTTGCGGAAGGTGTTTTCGATGAACGATTGTCCTCCGAAACCAGGATTGACAGACATCAGTACGACAAGATCACAGTATTCTGCAATGTATTCCAGGGAAGTTACCGGAGTATGCGGATTCAGCACGACTCCTGCTTTCATGCCGTTTGCACGGATGTTCTGAAGGCTGCGGTTCAGGTGTGTGCATGCTTCATAGTGGACGGAAACATACTCGGGGGAAGCGTCGCGCAGTACGCTGATGTACCTGTCCGGATCAACTATCATCAGGTGTACGTCGAGCGGTTTTGTGGCTTTTTTGGCAATGTCACGGATAACCGGGAAACCGTATGAGATGTTGGGAACGAAGACCCCGTCCATGACATCGAGATGTATATAGTCGCACCGCGATGAGCAGAGCGTATCTATGGTCTCGCCCAGACGTGTGAAGTCAGAAGTGAGGATTGATGGCGATATCTTCAAATGGCGTTTTTCAGGCATGATATTTCAGTTTGAGGTTATTTGCATTCTTTGATGACGTCCTCGAGGAGGGCTACGAAGCGGTCCAGGCTGGCCAGCTCAAGGCGCTCGCCCGGGGCATGCACTCCGCGTAGGGTCGGACCGAAGGATATCATGTCGAGGTCCGGATATTTGTCGAGGAACAGTCCGCATTCCAGACCGGCATGTATTGCACGCACTACCGGTTCTTTGCCGAACAGCCTGACATAGGATGCTTTGCAGATCTCAAGTATGTGGGACTTGAGGCTGGGTTTCCATCCAGGATACTCGGATTCATGGGTGACTTCGGCTCCGGCTACGGTAAATGCGGCTTCTATGCGGGACGCAGCATTGCGTCTCAATGAATTGGTAGAGCTGCGCTGGCTTGTGCCTACGCGGATAATGTTGTCTTCCTGCATCTTGACTGAAGCCAGGTTGGAAGATGTCTCTACCAGTCCCTTGACTTCTGCACTCATGGCCATTACGCCATGGGGTACTGAATGAAGGGCACAGATGAGATTGAAGGCGGTCCTGTCATCGATTGCCTGAGCAGGAATGTCTGTATTTTCCTCCCATACTGCGGCTATGTCCGGATCCGTTACGGAGTATTCGTCCCTGAGCTCTGCAAGGACTTCTTCAAGGATATTCTTGACGGCAAATGCGTCTCCAGGCTTGACGGCAAGTACAGCTGTTGCCTCCCTGGCGATTGCATTGCGCTTGTTGCCTCCGTCTATGGTGCAGAGTGTTGCCGATGCTTCGTTCCAAATCCGGTAAAGGACTCTCGCGAGGGACTGGACTGCATTCGAACGGCCCTTGTCTATATCGTCTCCGCTGTGGCCTCCTATGCCTCCGCAGAAACCTATTCTGATGCAGATTCTTCCGGCAGGGACAGGAACGGGGGTATAGGGGAATTTGGCGGTAGTGTCTATTCCGCCTGCACATCCTATGAACAGTTCCCCCTCATCTTCCGAATCAAGGTTGAGCAGGATTTTGCCTGTAAGAAAATCAGGCTTGAGGGCAAAGGCCCCGTCAAGTCCGGTCTCTTCGGAGGTGGTGAAGAGACATTCAATCTTGCCGTGAGGCATGTCCTTGTCTTCCAGTACAGCCAGCTGTGCGGCTATTCCTATTCCGCAGTCAGCGCCGAGGGTGGTGTCCTTGGCTATCAGCCAGCCGTTCTCTACGACTGCCTTTATGGGGTCTTTCGAAAAATCGTGATCTACACCGCTGTTCTTCTCGCAGACCATATCCGAGTGGCTCTGCAGAATGACGGTAGGGGCATTTTCCCTTCCAGGTGTGGCAGGAATCGTTATGAGCACGTTCCCGGCCTCGTCAGTCCTGCATTCCATATTGCGGTCTGCCGCAAATTTCTGGAGGTATGCGATTATGTGCTCCTCATGACCCGACTCGCGCGGAATTGTAAGTATTTCACGGAAGTGGGAGAGGACTTGTGCTGAGGTCATGGCTGTATGTTTTTATAGGTTTGATTTCAATCGTTTTTCGATGTCGGTCACATACTGTCTGAATGAACGGTCTGTGGCCATCAGATCGTTGACTGTGTCGCATGCATGGAGAACTGTCGCATGGTTCTTGCCGCCGAGTTCGGCGCCTATGGCCGTGAGGGATTTCTCCGTGAGGTTGCGGCACAGATACATGGCTATCTGGCGGGCCTGTACGATCTCCCTTTTGCGGGTGTTTGACAGCATCAGCTCGTTGGAGATTCCGAAATAGTCACTGACGGTGTTGCGGATCTTGGATACCGACACCTCGGAGCGGTTGACTGTAACTATCTTTTCCAGAACTTCCTGGGCCAGCTGGAGTGTTATTTTCTTCTTTGTAAGGGTCGCATGGGCCATTAGGGAAGCAAGCGTGCCCTCCAGTTCCCGTACGTTGTCCGTAACCTTGCCGGCAATGTAGCATATGATGTCGTCACCCAGTGTAATGCCTTCCTTGAAGCTTTTGGCCTTGAGGATAGCTATGCGTGTGTTGAGATCAGGCGGAAGCAGCTCTGTCGTGAGACCCCATTTGAACCGTGACAGTAGCCGCTGCTCCAGACCCTGAAGGTCAACCGGGGCCCTGTCGGACGTGAATATGAGCTGTTTGCCCAATTGGTGCAGATAGTTGAATATCTGGAAGAATGCATTCTGTGTGCCGGGCTTGTCGGCAAATTCCTGCACATCGTCTATTATCAGTACATCCATGGACTGGTAGTAGTGCTGGAAGTCTGTGACTGCATTTTTGATGACCGCATCCATATAATGGGTCTGGAAATGGTTGGCAGTCACATATAGGACGACCTTGTCAGGAAACTTCTCCTTTATATCGATTCCGATGGCCTGTGCAAGGTGAGTCTTGCCGAGGCCGGGCCCTCCGTATACAAAAAAAGGATTGTATGCCGTGTTGCCCGGATTATCCGCGATGGCCATTCCGGCCGCGCGGCCCAGACGGTTGCAGTCTCCTTCAATGAGATTGTCGAAAGAGTAGTTCGGGTTGAGGTTGGGATTTACAGTGATGCCCTTTATACCCGGTATGATGTAGGGATCCTCTATCTTGCGGACCTTGTCCATCGGGAGGGCAATGTCAGGATTGCTTATTCCGGAAGCAGGTTTGGTCGCCGGGAATCTTACTTTGGCGTCTTTCACGACCGGAACTTCATATACCAGTTTTGCTCCCTGTCCTATGACGCGTTTCAGGGTTTTGCTGAGTATGTCTATGAAGTGCGCCTCAATGAATTCGGGGAAATATCCGGAAGGGACCTGTATGGTAAGGGTAGACCCTTCCATCTTGACAGGCCTGATCGGTTCAAACCAGGTCCTGAAACTGCTCTCTGGTATATTGTCCTTAATGATTTCCAGACAGTTATCCCATGCTTCCCTATATTTCATCCCTAGAAAATCTTTGTTGATTACGGTTTGTTTTAGTACTGTTTCCCTTTAGTCAGGGACGACAAAAGTGAGTAAAAAAATCCAATAAAAAAAATAAAAATTCCAGCAAAAATTTAAACATCTTGTTTATCAAGATGAAAAAATTTAAAAAAAAAATAATATCAAAAAATGTTACAATTTTATTTCAAAATACAGAAATTTTTATGTACTTTTTGGGGTCTGCTTCTATTCCCCTGACCAGGGAGTCCAGGTCATTTGCCAGACGGGTGATGGAGTTGTGCAGGGAATCCGTGGTTATGAGTTTTCCCATACTGCCGGACGGATCCTGAAGCTTTATGACCAATGCCCTGACTGAGTCGATCGTCTCATCCAGGCGGGCATCGCGCAGCGAGGCGGTGATGGCCTCGGCGTTGGAGACAGTGGTTACGGCAGAGGCTGCGGCAGAATCAAGTCTTGCGGCAATGGTATTGAGGTTTGTGATGATCTGTTCTATCTCAGGACTCTTTTTCCTGACTGCAGCCGATGTGGCCGACAGGTCTTCGGACATGCCTTCGAGGTTCTCTACCACATTTGCAATTCTGCTTCTGTTGTCTTCATCCAGAATCGTATTGACGGAGGCCACAGCCCGGTTGAGACCCGTTATCAGCGTGTCGAGGCCTGCGGTGACCGGTCCGATGCTTTCTGCAAGGGATGAAAGCATGTCTGTCTCGATCGCTCCGCTTAGTGTATCTCCTGATGCGGCCATTGTCGCCGAGTGGCCCGGTACTATCCGTATTTTTCTGGTTCCCATGATGTCTGAGCTGTATACAACCATCCTGCTGTCTTCGGGAATCCCGAATTCGCGGGATACCGATACCGTTACAGTGTAGTCCATGGTATGTCTGTTGTACTGCATGCCGGAAACCCTGCCTGCCTGGTATCCTCCCAATGTGACTGCTGTGGATATGTCCACTCCGTCTACGGTCGGATATATAATATAGAAGGTGTCTGTCTTTGAGAATATGTCTTTCCCGCGCAGGTATTCCACCACGAAAAGCGTGGCCGCCAGTACGATTACTGCGAACAATCCTGTCTTTATCTCTTTTCTCATTGTTTTGTTGCTATTGTCCTGTTTTTATTATGAACGCTTCCGGAAAGCTGTTCCTTACCTTGGGAAGGTCTTTCAGGGCAGCCTCCCTTGTAGGATATTGCCCTACGTAATACTTGTAGTACTTGCCGGATTTGATGTATCGGCAGTTCCAGCCTTTGAAGTCCTTTGCATCTGACGGCAGCAGATAGGAGGATGACATTATCTGGATTCCGAAGCCGGCTGATCCTGAATGTACCGGTGCTGCGTCCGCATTGTCCTTTTTCATGTCAGTCCCGTCCTGTGGAGGAAGGTATATGTCTGTATCGTAGCTTTTCTTGTAAGACTGGAATGCCTTGAATATGTTGCCTGCAATGCGCTGCTGGCTGTTCTTGTCGGTGAGGACTTTCATGTCATTCGAGTTGGAGAGGAAGCCGAGCTCTATAAGGACGGCCGGCATGGTGCATTTCCACAGTACGATGAAGTTTGCCTGTTTTACGCCTCTGTTGTTGGCGACGGGTCCGGCATTGGCGTTCTGCTGGACTAGGGATGCAAAATCCAGGCTCTGTTCCAGATGTGCGTTCTGAAGCAGCGTAAAGATTATGTAGGATTCAGGGTTGTTGGGATCAAAGCCCTGATAATTGGACGTGTAGTCATCCTCAAGTACGATTACGCTGTTTTCAAGCTGGCATATTTCCAGATTCTCGCTGTTCTTGTCCTGGCCCATCACGAATGTCTCGTGTCCCCTGGCCGAACGGTCGGCGGCTGAATTGACATGGATGGATATGAACAGGTCTGCATTGCTTTTATTGGCAATGTCGGCCCTTCTGTACAGCTCTACAAACGAATCGTCGTTCCTGGTATATATCACTTTTACAGAAGGATAATTCCGTTTTATCAGATCTCCAAGACGCTTGGCTACGGACAGGGTTATGTTTTTTTCATATGTCTTTCCGTTGATGGCTCCGGGATCGTGGCCTCCGTGTCCGGCATCTATTACGACCGTCTTGAGCTCCACAACCTGTCTGTTCTGTGCGAATGATGCGGAGTTGAAAGCCAGAAAACAGATCGTGGCTGTCAGCAGTATGGTAGAAATCGGTTTTTTCATATCCGGAAGCAAAGTTAATAAAACTTCGGTATGAGTTTTGCTATTTTTCAAAAAACGCCTATATTTGTCGGCGAATACTCTAAAATTTATCCGAATCCCCACTAGATTTTAATGAAGTCCCATAAGAAATCGATGAAGTTTGCGGCTGTGATGTTGGTTGTCATACTGGCAGTATGGCAGGCAGGAGCGATGTATCCGCGCAGTCTGCGTGGTGTACGGCAGCAGGATGCGGCCCAGGTCATCGACTCTTTAAGGGCAAGCCATGCCGCAGCCATGAAGGATTCCGTTCCGGTTGCTCCGGTCAAAGTGTTCGGGGATACAGTCGCCATGAGGATTGGAGACACCCTCCGTACGGGCCTGCAGCCTGTATCTGTGGACTCTCTTGGAGTTGCGGATTCAGTTGCTGTCACGGATTCCCTTCCTCAGGCAGATACAACTTCCAATATATTCGCCTCCGATACTGTAAAGGGCATGCTGGACATGCCGGCGTTCTCGACAGCTGTGGATTCGGTCGTAGAGGATTTTTCTTCGGGAAAGCAGATGATATACTACTATGGCGATGCAAGTGTAACATACGGTGACATGACTCTGAAATCGGAGTATATGGAGTATGATGTGGGAAAGCAGGTGGTATATGCTGCCGGTGTGGCGGATACCGCGGGAGTTGTAAAGGGCAAGCCTGAGATGACGCAGGGCGGGAAGACATATTCCATGGACAACGTGTTCTACAATTTCAAGACCAGCAAGGCCCGTATACGGAACATGGTGACGCAGGAGGAGGACGGCATACTGAGAGGGGACAATCTCAATATGATGCCTGACCGTTCGATCAATATCTCAGGAGGAAAGTATTCGGTATGCGATCTGGATCATCCGCATTATTACCTGAGGATGACCAAGGCCAAGATCGAGACGGAACCCAAGCAGAAGACAGTATTCGGTCCGGCATATCTTGTGCTGGGGGATGTTCCCCTGTATCCTCTTATGCTGCCGTTCGGGTTTGTGCCCAAGCGTCCCGACAGAGCGAGCGGAATTCTTTTCCCGTCCTTCGGAGAGGAAGCGTCGCGAGGACTTTTCATGAAGGACGGCGGTTTCTACATTGTACTGGGGGATTATTTTGACGTGGCCCTTACCGGAAGCATATATTCCAAAGGATCGTGGAGTGCCAATATGTCCACCAGGTACAACCTGAGGTACAAGTTCAACGGAACATTCGATCTGTCCTATTCGAACGACCAGACAGGAGAGCGTGGAAGTACGGATTTCTTCCAGACCAGGAATTTCGGTGTCAAGTGGACTCATACGCAGGATTCGAAGGCGCATCCTGGTACTTCGTTCAGGGCGTCGGTTAACTTTTCAAGCCCGTCCAACAACCAGTACAATTACCAGAATATCAACGAGGCTTTGCAGAACCAGATATCTTCGTCGATTTCCTACTCACGGACCTGGAGCGCACTGAGTGTCTCTGTCAATGCACTGCACAGCCAGAACTCAAGAGACAGTTCCTATGCCATTACTCTCCCTAACATAACCTTGAATATCAACCGTTTCTATCCTTTCAGAAGGAAGAACAGGGTCGGGCCTGAAAAGTGGTATGAACAGTTTTCACTGAGTTACAGTACCACATTGCAGAACAAGATCAATTTCAAGGCCAGTGAAATCAGGGAACCGGATTTTTGGGACAAGATGCAGACAGGCATGACGCACAGCTTCTCCATCGGGCTTCCTACGTTCACAATACTCAAGTATTTTACGTTGTCGCCGTCCGTGTCGTACGGAATGAACTGGTATTTCAGCTCCCAGAATCAGTACTACAATCCCGAGACGGACAAGGTCGAGACTGAACGTACGGGCCTTTTCGAGGATTTCGGAGCTACGCACAACTTCTCGGCAAGTGCTTCGCTGAGTACACGCCTGTACGGTATGTTCAATTTCAGACGCGGCAAGCTCAAGGCCATCCGTCATATGATATCCCCTTCGCTGTCAGTCTCGTATGCACCTGAAATGGGAACACCCCTCAACGGATACAGGGTATACAACTATACGGACATACACGGTGTACCGCATACTCTGGAATACAACAAATGGTCAGGGGGACTGTATTCCCCTCCCGCAGCCGGCAAGACGGCATCGCTGGGATTCCAGATCGGCAACAATGTCGAGGCAAAGGTGGTGGACCGCAAGGATACTACAGGGACAGGGCTCAAGAAAATAAAACTGATCGACAATCTGAACATTTCAGGAAACTACAACTTCCTGGCGGATTCGATGAAACTTTCCAACATTGCAGTAAACATGAATACCAATGTTCTGGAAAAGGTGAGCATTTCTGCCGGCATGACGCTTAACCCCTATGCCGTGGACGCACAGGGTAAGACTTATAACCGGTTCAATATAAGTGTTCAGCCCGGGCATCTGGTACGTCTTACCAATGCCAACGTATCCCTTGGATTCAGTATATCCGGTGAAGGAAAAGGGAAAGGCAATGACGGCTCCGTATCAGGGGGCGGAGGTCGCGGCGGCGTGAACGTGACAGGAGAATCTCCGGCGTACACTAAAGTCTACTATCATCCTGTGACCGGCGAATATATACCCGGAGGATGGATATACTATCTCAATCCGGAGGTACCATGGTCATTGTCTTTCAACTATACGTACAACTATTCGAAATCCTACCAGTACAGCAACGAGCAGCTGATAGTAAGGAACAACCATACGCAGACACTGAATGTGAACGGACAGGTACGTATAACGAAGGCATTGAACATCAACCTTACAACAGGTTTCGACCTGACGCAATTGCGTCTTACGACCACTCAGGTGAGTGCGACATATGACCTTCACTGTTTTCAGATATCATTCTCATGGGTGCCTCTGGGACAGTACAAGCAGTGGAGTTTCCGTATAAACGCCAAGGCTGCTGCTCTGGCGGACCTGCTGTCTTACAGGAAGGGTACTTCGCAGTGGGACAATTGACAGGAAAATTGAATTAAATATAAACTAATATTTTACGCAAATGAAAAAAGTAATAGCATCTCCTCTCGCTCCAGCAGCGGTAGGACCCTACAGCCAGGCTATCGAGGCCAATGGAACTCTTTACGTATCAGGACAGCTTCCTATAGATGCCGCAACAGGCAAATTCCCTGAAGGGGGAGTGAAGGAGCAGCTGCATCAGGTATTCAAGAATATCGGCCATGTACTTTCCGAGGCAGGCTACGGTTTCGGCAATGTAGTCAAAACTACAGTCTATCTGCAGAATATGGCTGATTTCGGTACTCTCAACGAAGTATATGCCGAATATTTCAGCGAACCGTATCCGGCCCGTGTCGCATTCCAGGTGGCAGCACTGCCTAAGGGTGCACTGGCAGAAGCAGAGGTAATCGCCGTTAAATAGTCCTTTGGAACAATAAGATGTATACAAAAGTTGAATTGGACGAGAAAAGCTTTGAAGAGCTTCTCGGAATAGCGCGCGAGATGGGGGTGAAGAAGGCAGAGACCCTGTCCAGGGATGATCTTGGATATGCCATTCTGGATGTGCAGGCCGTGCAGAGCAAGGAGACTCCCAAGCTCAACAGGCGCGGACGCAAGCCGGAACAGGGCCAGCGTGCGGCAGAAGGGGAGGATGTGGTCAAGGAAGAACCGGATGCTCCGGCAGCCTCGGCGCAGCCCAAACGCAAGCGTGGACGACCCAAAAAGAATGCAGCCCAGAAAACTGCCGAGCAGGACAAAAACGCGGAGGCAGTACAGCAGCAGGAGGAAGCGGGCCCTCAGAATCCCAGGAACAATTCTGCGGTGAGGAATGAAACACCGGAACCGGATGAGGCGAAAGACCATGACGATACTCCGGGTCATGCCGAATCACAGGCCGGGCAGTCTACGCAGAATCAGATGTCCAGACGAGGACGCAAGCGTGTCAGGGTACAGGCCCAGGAATCCGTGTCCCAGGACCCTTCAGACGGAAATGGATCATCGGAAGTTACGGCTCAGGGGCAGGTTCAGTCCCAGCCGCAGAACCGTCAGCACCAGAGGCATCAGCGCCAGCAGCCCCAGCAGCCCCAGCAGCTGCAACAGCCGCAGCAGCCGCAGAATCAGGCATCGGCCGAAGTTCAGCAGTCTCAGGGCCAGGATGCCGGCAATCAGCCTCAGCAGCCACGTCATCCCGAATACGAAGGTATAGTGGAAGCACAGGGTGTTTTGGAAATCATGCCTGACGGGTATGGCTTCCTGCGCTCCTCGGATTACAATTACCTCAATTCTCCTGACGACATATACGTGTCACAGAACCAGATCAAGACGTATGCCCTGAAAACTGGAGATACCATTATCGGTGAGATCCGTCCTCCGCGTGAAGGTGACAAGTATTTTCCTCTTGTGAAAATACACACGATAAACGGGCGTACTCCGGAGTTCATCCGTGACAGGGTTCCTTTTGATTTCCTGACACCGCTTTTCCCTGATGAGAAATTCACTCTTACAGGAAACGGTCACAATGACCTTTCATGCCGCGTCGTGGATCTGTTCACCCCTATAGGAAAGGGCCAGCGAGGGCTTATAGTTGCCCAGCCCAAAACAGGTAAGACCATTCTGCTGAAAAACATAGCAAATGCCATTGCCGACAATCATCCTGAAGTGTACATGATCGTGCTTCTGATCGACGAACGTCCTGAAGAGGTTACAGACATGGCCCGCAGCGTGAAGGCGGAAGTTGTGGCCTCCACATTCGACGAGCCTGCGGAGAGACACGTGAAAGTAGCCAGCATAGTTCTGGAAAAAGCCAAGAGACTTGTAGAATGCGGTCACGATGTGGTCATCTTCCTGGATTCGATCACCCGTCTGGCCAGGGCCTTCAATACGGTTCAGCCGGCTTCGGGCAAAGTCCTGTCCGGAGGTGTCGATGCCAACGCCCTTCACAAGCCCAAGCGTTTCTTCGGTGCAGCACGCAATATCGAGAACGGAGGTTCCCTCACGATTCTTGCAACTGCTCTGACAGACACGGGATCCAAGATGGATGATGTGATCTTCGAGGAGTTCAAGGGAACAGGCAACATGGAGCTTCAGCTGGACCGCAAGCTGGCGAACAAGAGGATATTCCCGGCAGTTGATGTGACCCTCAGCAGTACGCGTAGGGATGACCTGCTGCTCGACAAGGACAAGATCAACAGATTGTGGGTATTGCGGAACTTCCTTGCTGACATGACCAGTGTAGAGGCAATGGAATTCCTGAAGAAGAGGATGGAGGGGACGAAGAACAACGAAGAGTTCCTGATATCGATGAACGGAGAGTAAATGAAAAATCCGGCAGATTTTCGAATCTGCCGGATTTTTTTTATTGTGTTTCAGTGAGATTATGCCGGTGAGATAGCTCCGTTAGGACAAGCGTCTACACATGAACCGCAGTCGGCGCATGTGTCAGGATCAATCGTATAAACATCTCCGGCGGAGATAGCTCCAACAGGGCATTCGTCGATGCAGGAGCCGCATGCTACGCATGCATCAGGATCAATTTTGTGTGCCATAAAAATAATGTAGTTGTATTGTTAAAATATTTGGCAAATATAGTCAAATTTTTCTGAAAAGATTATCTTTGCACTACAAAACGTCAAATATGTAGTTTGAATATGATTAACCGCTTGATAGTCAGTATCGTTGCGCCCCTATGCCTCCTTATTGCCGGTGCTGGGCGGGCTGTCGCTCAGAATGTTTTCGAGCAGACAGTGTCTTTTGACAAGATTGTTCATGATTTTGGCGATATCCTTATATCGGACGGACCGCAGTCGTGTGAATTCACCATGAAAAACATAAGTGACAAGCCAGTCGTGATACACCGTGTCATTACATCATGCGGCTGTACCGAACCAAGATGGACGGAGGCCCCGATAATGCCTGGAGAGACCGGGACTGTCAGTGTGGAGTTTACGAACGACCAGGGACCGTATCCTTTCAGCAAGTCTGTGACTGTATATGTGTCCGGTCTTACCAAACCTGTGATTCTCAAGGTAAGGGGTGTCGCTCATGACAAACCGAGGAGTCTCAAAGAGCTCTTTCCTGTGTCCAGCGGTCCTATTGGATTCAGAGAGGCATCCGTATCCATGGGACAGATAGAACAGGGACTTTCCAGAAGTATTGAAGTGGAAATGGCAAATACTTCCGGCCGTGCTGTCAATGTCAGGTTTACCGACATGACTCCAGGGCTGACAGTGTCGATGGCCGGCACTACGGTTCCGGCACGTTCCAAGGTAAGACTTGCATGCGTGATTGATACCAGATATACTGACGGGGAACAATGGGGCAAGACTCCGTTTACCTTCTCAGCTGTGGTGGATGGGGTAAAATATCCTGAAGTCATGACAGTGGAGGCTCTGATCAAGGAAAATTTCTCGTCCCTTACCGAAAGCGAAAAACGGGCAGGTGCTCTTCCTCAGTTTGAAACCTCTTCCCTTGAACTGGGCGCTGTCGAGGAGGGTACCGTGCTGGAAGGGGAATTCGTTGTCAAGAATATCGGCAAGGATGCATTCCGGATCTATAAGGCAGACGCCAGTGAAGGAGGAGTCACAATGAAACTCCCGGAGCCTGTCCCTTTCGGGGAAAAGGGTACGCTCAGGGTCAGTGTGGACACGAAGGGGCAGAGCGGAGAGGTTCTGAATATTGTCACGCTTATAACCAATTCTCCGACAAGACCTATAATCAATCTTTTCATAATCTATACCGTAAAATAAATACTGATATGAGCAATAAATCAGACAGGCAGGGAGACTTTTTCGACGAGTACCGTCATGATGATTCGGCACTGGTCATGAATGACGGGGTGGAGCAGCCGCCCATCGTGAATCCCTATCTGAACAGCATAGTCAGGCACAAACGTGCAAAAATGACAGTGGACGACTATATGAAGGGTATCCTTGAGGGCAATACAATAATCCTGAGCCAGGCGATAACCCTGGTGGAAAGTTCGCTCCCGGAGCACAGGGATATGGCCCACGAGCTGATAGTACGCTGTCTGGAACATTTGAAACGCAAGGAATCCATGCGTATCGGCATTACTGGTGTTCCAGGTGCCGGTAAAAGTACATTCATAGAGTCTTTCGGAAATCTGGTTACGGATAAGGGGCATCGCCTGGCGGTACTTGCCATAGATCCAAGCAGTGAGAAGACCAAAGGTAGCATTCTGGGAGACAAGACCAGAATGGAGACTCTCTGCAACAATCCCAAGGCGTTCATACGTCCCAGTCCATCCGCAGGTTCCCTTGGAGGAGTGGCGCGCAAGACACGTGAGACGATACTTCTTTGCGAGGCCGCCGGATATGACGTCGTATTCATAGAGACAGTAGGTGTCGGCCAGTCGGAAACGGCCGTTCATTCCATGAGCGACTTTTTCCTTCTCATACTGATTTCAGGTGCAGGAGATGATCTGCAGGGTATCAAGAGGGGTGTCATGGAAATGTCCGATCTTATTACCGTGAACAAGGCAGACGGGAACAATGTGGACAAGGCCAATATGGCGCGCGCCCTTTATTCCAATGCCCTCCATCTGTTTCCCCCTACCGAGTCCGGATGGTCACCTACGGCTCTGACAGCATCTTCGGTGGAGAAGACGGGACTGGAAGATATCTGGGCCATGATGGAGAAATATTTCAAACTGGTCAAGGGCAACGGATATTATTGGAAACGCCGTCTGGAACAGGACCGTTACTGGATGTACGAAACGATAAACAATTCGCTCCACGATATGTTCTATGAGGATCCTGCCGTGGCGGCAGCTTTGCCGGATTATGAAAAGGCTGTTCTCGACGGAAAGATAGATTCCTTTTCAGCTGCGGGTGAGCTGCTCAAAATATACCGCAGGTAGCCGATGTTCTGGCATATTTTAAAGGACGTAACCGTCAATGCATGGCTCATCACCTCACTGGTGATGGTGATGATGATCATGATCGAGTATGTCAACGTAGCGTCGGCAGGACGATGGTTCGGACGTCTTCAGGACTCCCCGTTCCGTCAGATTCTGGCAGGTTCCGTATTGGGGCTGATTCCGGGCTGTATCGGCGGTTTTGCCGCCGTATCCCTGTATTCGCACGGGATCATAAGCCTGGGGGCCCTGGTAGCAGCCATGATTTCATCGTCAGGGGACGAGTCGTTTGTCATGCTGGCAATGATTCCAAGGCAGGCCGTCATACTGTTTGCGGTACTTTTCGTATTGGGCATGGCATGCGGTCTGTTTACCGATTTTATTTTCAGGAAACATCCTCTCAAAGTAAGTTGCAGCCCAGGTTTTGAAGTTCATGGGGCCGGAGAAGGTACATTCCCGAAGATATTCAGGCTCTCTTCTTATAAGGGTATGCGTTCGGCAGGTTGGGAAAGGATAGTTCTTATAGCCGGCATACTGCTGTTCGCCGTGGCGGTGTTTTCGGGATTTGCGGAGCACGAACATGTAGGAAATGAGGTAGGGGAGGAATCCCATGTGCCTTTCAACTTTTTGAGTGAGAGGTGGATGATGATATTGTTTGCCCTTCTCAGCCTATTTGTGGCACTCCTGGTAGCTGCTTCTTCCGAACATTTTGTGAGGGAGCATCTGTGGCATCATGTAGTCCTAAAGCATGCTCTGAAGACTTTTCTGTGGACAGCGGGAGCATTGGCTGTAATTACGGTCGGAATGCATTTCGTCAATGTAGGAGACTGGTTGAGGGACAATACTTACTATCTGCTGGTATTGGCGGCAGTGGTGGGCATGATCCCGGAATCGGGACCGCACATGGTATTCATATCGCTTTTTGCCGGCGGCTATGTGCCGTTTTCCGTATTGCTTACAAGTTCCATGTCACAGGACGGGCACACTTCTTTGCCGTTGCTGGCTTCCAGTACCCGCAGTTTTGCGGTGGCCAAGGTTATCAATGCGGTTTTTGCAATAGTTGTCGGTTCTGTATTCTATCTGTTCGGATTGTAGTCGTGGTCAAGGCCTGAACATCAGTCTGGAAGGATTGCGTTCCTGTGTCAGTTTCCCGTCCCTGACTGTATGGGCTCCGTTGACGAAGGTGTCTGTGACCGCCCAGTCGAATGTCTGCCCTTCGAGGGGAGACCATCCGCAGCGGTATGCTATGTTTTCTTTGGAGACGGTCCACTGGCGGCGGCGTACTATGACCAGGTCGGCCCAGTAGCCTTCGCGTATGTAGCCGCGGCGGTCGGTACGGAAAGTGTCGGCGGGAGAGTGGGACATCATCCTTACTGCCTGCTCGAAGGTGAAGCATCCGCGTTCGGCCAGCTGAAGCATCATGGTCAGCGAATGCTGGACTGTCGGAAGGCCTGAAGGAGCATGAAGGTAGTCCTGCATCTTCTCGGAAAACAGGTGGGGGGCATGGTCTGTCGCGACAGCCTGTACCCGGCCTTCCCGCACGGCTGCCGTGACCGCTTCCCTGTCGGCTGCAGTCTTGATTGCCGGATTGCACTTGATGAGAGGGCCGTATCCGTCATAGTCCCTGTCGTCGAACCACATGTAGTGGACGCATACTTCCGAACTTATGCCTGGATATTTTCTGCGTGCTTCGGCAATCATCTCCAGTTCGTCTGCCGTGCTGACATGCAGTATGTGCAGCCGTGTTCCATGTGCAGCGGCCATCCTTATGGCCCTGGATGATGACAGGACGCATGCTTCGCGGCTGCGTATTAGCGGATGGGCGCTGAAAGGGATGGAGCTGTCGCCGTAGTGTGATTTGGCAGCGGCAAGATTGTCCCTTATCGTGGATTCATCCTCGCAGTGGGTGGCAATGAGCCATCCTTCAAGGGAGAAAATGTCATCGAGTGCGGTCTGCGAATCCACAAGCATATTTCCGGTGGACGAGCCCATGAATACCTTAATGCCGCATATTCTTGAAGGGTCCGCATTCCGCAGTTCCTCTATGTTTGTGTTTGTTGCTCCCAGGTAGAATGAATAGTTGGCCCATGAGTCCGTTTCGGCTATGGAGTATTTGTCCTCAAGTGCCGTTATGGTGGTTGCTGGCGGGTTGTTGTTGGGCATGTCCATGAACGAAGTCGTGCCTCCGAGTACGGCGGCTGCGCTTTCTGATGCTATGCAACCCTTTGCCGTGGCTCCGGGCTCCCTGAAATGTACCTGGTCGTCGATGACTCCTGGCAGAAGCATTGCTCCGGAATAGCCGTCGAGTATTTCATCTGCCTTGTCTGCCGCCTGCCTGACTTTTTCTGCGTACTCCGGACAGGAGAGCAGCATGATACCGGAGATCTTTCCGTTTTCGATCAGCACGCTGCCTTCCTGGCGGCAGCCTTCATTGACTATGGTGATATCCTTTATCAGGGTTGTCCGTGCAGTGTCCATCAGTTTTCCTTGTTTGGCATTATCTTTCTGAACCGCAGGGCTATGACTCCGCGGAAGGCTTCTCCGAATATGGAGCTGCTCATCTTGGACTTCCCTTCCTTGCGGTCAGTGAATATTATCGGGACTTCCTTTATGCGGAACCCTAGCTTCCATGCGTTGTATTTCATCTCTATCTGGAAGCCGTAGCCTTTCATCTGTACCCTGTCCAGGTCGATGGTACGGAGAACCTTGCTGCTGTAGCATACGAAACCTGCGGTCGAATCGTAGACTTTCATCCCGAGTACCGTCCTTACGTAGAAGGAGGCTCCGTAGGATATCAGAATACGGCTAAGGGGCCAGTCACGTACAGCTATGCCCTTGACATAGCGGGAGCCTATGGACATGTCGGCCTTGTTCCCTGCGCATGCGTTGTAAAGCCGTATGAGATCGTCCGGATTGTGCGAGAAGTCGGCGTCCATCTCGAAGATGTAGTCGTATCCGCGATCGAGACACCATCGGAATCCGGCTTTGTAGGCTGTTCCCAGTCCCTGTTTGCCCGAGCGTTCCAGTATGAACAGGGCTTCGGGGAATTCTGTCTGCAGGCCTTTTACAATGGCCCCGGTGCCGTCGGGAGAGCCGTCATCCACTACCAGGATGTGAAAGTCCCCATTGAGCGAGCGGACTTTGCGGATCATCTTTTCAATGTTCTCCTTTTCGTTGTAGGTAGGTATTATTACTATCTTGCGGTCTTCCATATCACATTTTGATTACACTCATACAAAGGTAGAAAAATATTGCTATCTTCGGCCAAATTTCCAGAATACCTGTTGAATAATATGAAACCGATAAAGATGTCGCTTCTGCTGAAGATTGTGATAGCCATCCTGCTGGGTATAGGCTGTTCGTATTTCTTCCCGGAGTCCATTACGCGCCTGTTCATTACTTTCAATTCGCTGTTCGGCAATTTTCTCAACTTCATCATACCCCTGCTGATCCTGGGCCTCGTGGCCCCAGGCATCGCGGAACTGGGACGGGGTGCAGGGAAGATGCTGGGAGTTACGGCACTGTTTGCATATGGATCTACGGTGCTGGCAGGGTATTTTTCGTATGCCGTATGCAATCTGACCTACCCGTATATTCTGGAGCGGGGTTCATTCACTGCCCATGAGGCTCTTGCAGAGTCCATAGGTCTCGAATCTTATTTCGAAATAAGCATGCCCCCCGTTTTCGGGGTCATGTCTGCCCTGATACTGTCTTTTGTCTTGGGACTGGCCCTGGCATCTGTCCGGGGCAACGTGTTCCGTTCCATGCTGTGCGAATTCCGTGAGGTCATAATGCTTGTTATACGCAGGGTCATCATACCTCTGCTGCCCTTGTATATTTTCGGCATTTTCCTGAAAATGGGGGCGGAAGGGACAGTCATGATGATTGTCGGGCTGTTTGTAAAAGTTATTGTCGTGATATTCGTGCTGCATGTGGCCCTGCTTCTGCTGCAGTTCTGCATAGCCGGTGCAGTCGCCGGCAAGAACCCGATGCGCTGTCTGCGCAATATGCTTCCGGCATATATCACGGCTCTCGGGACCCAGTCTTCGGCTGCGACGATTCCGGTAACTCTTGCACAGGCCAAAAAGAACGGGGTGAGGGCTGAAGTCGCCGATTTCGTGATACCCCTCTGCGGAACTATCCATCTTTCAGGAAGTACCCTCAAGATAGTTGCATGTGCCGTAGCCATAGCTTTCATGTCAGGCATGCCTGTCGAACTGGGGCTGTATTCGGAATTCATATTCATGCTGGGCATAGCGATGGTAGCGGCCCCTGGAGTCCCGGGAGGGGCAATCATGGCATCGATAGGCATTATCGGTTCCATTCTGGGGTTTGACGAGGACATGCAGGGACTTATGATAGCTCTTTACATAGCGATGGACAGTTTCGGGACTGCATGCAACGTTACAGGTGACGGGGCCATAGCGATGGTGGTTGACCGGATATTCAGAAAATCGGCGGTAAGATGACAAAGGAGACATTGAATATTGCAGTTTGCCAGTGCGGTGTGGAGTGGAAGGCTCCTGAGGAGAACCGCCGTCGTCTGGATGCTTTCATCCGCGGATATCTGGAGCAATGCAAGGCAAAAGTCTATCCGGACATTGTTGCGCTGCCGGAATTTTTCGCCACGGGCTTTTCGGCGGATGCTTCAGTGGCGGAACCGGAAAACGGCCCTACGCTGAGGTGGATGAAATATCTGGCGGCTTCAGCCGGCGTGGCTCTGGCGGGATCGGGACCTGTGGCTGTCGGCGGACAGGTATACAACCGCATGTATTTCGTATGTCCTGACGGCGCAACCGAGCATTACGACAAGCGCCATCTTTTCCGCATGAGCGGGGAAGACGAGGTGTTCAAGGCAGGTCAGGTCCGCAAGACTGTTTCGTACCTGGGATGGCGGATTGCGCTGAATGTATGCTATGACCTGCGTTTCCCCGTATGGAGCAGGCGGACGGCAGAAAATGACTATGATGTATTGTTGAATGTGGCTTCCTGGCCTTCCTCACGCATGGCAGCGGCATCGATTCTTGTCCATGCCAGGGCTGTAGAGAACCAGGCGTGGGCAATATTCTGCAACAGGGTAGGGGAAAGTCCGGAAAATGCCTACTGCGGCGGATCGGAGATAGTGGATTTCAAGGGACGCAATGCAGGGGATTTCATCAGGGACGATGCCACAGGGACCGGAGGGGGATTCCTGAGGGCCACTCTGGCACTGGAGGATCTTCGCCGTTTCAGGACTAAGTTCCCGGCATGGATGGATGCGGATGGATTCGACTTGGAATAAATAAAACGGAAAGAAATATGAAGAGATCTGTTTTCATGGTGCTGGTACCTTTCTGCATTATGTCCGTATCGTGTACGGAGCGGACAATAAAGGTGGAAGTAGCAGCGACAAACGACGTGCACGGGGCCATATTCCCCCGTTCATACACGGAGGATACTTCCCGGCGTCCGTCATTGGCGTCTGTCTGTACGTATATGGACAGTCTGCGCAGTGCGGCAGGGAATGATCATGTGATACTTCTTGACTGCGGGGACCATCTGCAGGGTGACAATGCCACATATTATTTCAATTATGTGGATTCTTCCGGCAACGGGCATATTCTCAGCAGGGTATTCAATTTTATGGATTATGATGCAGTCGTGGTGGGCAACCACGACCTGGAGGCAGGTCATCCGGTCTATGACCGCGTGGCGGAGGAACTGGAATGTCCGTATCTGGCGGCAAATGCCGTGAACATATCTGACGGGAAAGCCTATTTTGACCGCTATGCCGTCATGGACAGGGGCGGGCTTAGGGTTGCCGTGATAGGTTTTACCAATCCCAACGTCAAGTCCTGGATATCGCCTGACAAGTATTCAGGAATGGATTTCGTGCCGGTGGACTCTCTGGCTTCTTCACTGGTTCAGGAGGTAAGGCGCAAGGAAAAACCGGATGTTGTGATCCTGGCTGTGCACTGCGGTCTCGGTGAAGAAAATGTACCGGACATGGAAAACGATGCCGTATATCTTGCGGCCCATGTCCCGGGTGTGGATGCAGTGATTGCGGCCCATGACCACAGGCGTGCGGCTTTCAAGGTAACTGGTGCCGATGGAGACAGTGTGTGCGTGGTGGAGTCCGGTTCCAGGGCCAGGGGCGTCGCTATGCTGAGTATCAATGCGGTAAAGAAAGGAAACCGGCTGGTATCGCTGGAAATTGTACCTTCGGTTGCAGATGTGTCAGCCATGGAACCTTCCGAACGTTATATGGCGGAGTTCGGAAAAGACTGGCAGACTGTCTATGATTTTTCCAACAGGACAATAGGGCGACTGGTATCACCGCTGGACCTGAGTTACAGGCGGGACAGGCGTTCGGACTACCTTGCACTTATCCACTATGTTCAGCTTTCATGCCCAGGGGTGGAGATTTCGTTTACGGCACCGCTGGTTTCCGAAGGTGTAATGCCTGCCGGAGAACTGCGTTTCAACGATCTGTTCACCCTGTACCGTTTCGAGAATCTGCTGTATGTGGTGGAAATGACTGGCAAGGAGGTGAAGGACTACCTGGAAGGGGCGTATGACAAGCGCATAACCGGCTCGGATTATCTGTACAACTACGATACTGCCGGAGGTCTGGTATATACGGTAGATCCTTCTGCGGAGAAAGGCAACCGCATCAGGATTGTCTCGATGTGGGACGGGACTCCTTTCGATGAGTCAAGGATGTACAGGGTTGCCATGACTTCCTACAGGGCGAGCGGTGCCGGAGGGCTTCTTGAAGAGGCCGGCCTGGACCGCGAGGCTATGGCAGGCAGAGTGTTGGAGATATATCCGGAGATACGTACGATGTTGTGCAATTTTATTGAGAGCAAAGGAGATATAGATCCAAGGAAAATAGCGGCCGAGAAAAAGACGGGAACTTGGCATTTTATTAAATAATTTTTATAACTTTGTGGCTTCTGTAGGCCTTTATTATGGACGAAAGTTACAAAATAGTACTCGATGCTCATAAAAAGAAGATAGAGCTTATAATATCCAGGTATGAGACCCTGCTTGCAAGAAACAGGGAACTGGAAGATGCTCTGGGGCGGAAAGATGCTGAAATAAAGGCTGTCAGGGAGAATTTGGATAACAGTAATAACAAAATTAAAGAATTAGAACAGAAGATAGATAAGTTGCAGCTGGCAGGAGCTTTCGAGGCGTCTGCAACGGATGTCAAGGAAGCCAGGCAGAATATCGGAAGGCTTGTGCGCGAGATAGACAGATGTATAACCTTGCTGAATGACTGATATGGAAGACGGTAAGTTTTTGTGCAATTTCACCATACTGGACCGCAAGTTTACCTACAGGGTACTTCCTGAAGAGGAGAGCATGATCAGGAATGCCGTCAGAAACATCTCTGACAAGCTTGCGGAGCTGAAGCAGAGGCACAGCCTGAGAGACAATCAGGAAGCTCTCACAGTCGTACTGATTCAGTTTGCGGTATTGCTTGAAAAAGCCAGGATGGAAGATGTTCCTGGACGTATTGTGAGGGATATTCAGCAATTGGACAAGCAGTTGGACGAGTATATCGAAAATGATGCAAGATAGTTTTAGCCGTTAGATCGCTCTTTGCGAAAATCAACATTTTTTACAATCCTGAGCCAACTCGATGGATGAAGGCAGGCCTGGGTTACCCGAAAGGGGATTCGGTTTTACCGGACGTTGGAAGTCTGAGTCCTGAATCGGAGCTCAAATCCTAATTTTTCAGGTTTTTCTGATAAACAGTGTTCTAACGGCTTTTTTTTCTTTCTTCATGTTGTAGTTCTTTATATGATTGGGAATTATTAACTCAATATATAAACCGATACGATATGAATATCATTCTAGTAATTATCCTGTTGGTCGCCGTTGCCATAGTGGCTGCAGTAGCGACGCTTCTGGTCGTCAATTCAGTCCGCAGGAAACAGGCAGACAAAATCATAAAGGATGCCGAGGCGGAAGGTGAAAACATCAAAAAGGAGAAGATTTTCCAGGCAAAGGAGAAATTCCTTCAGCTGAAAGGCGAGCATGAACGTTATATCAACGAGAAGAACCAGCAGATTCAGCAGACAGAGAACAAACTCAAGCAGCGTGAGATGCAGCTCAAGCAGCAGTATTCTGACCTCCAGCGCAAACAGTCCGAGGTCGACAGCTCAAGGGAGAATCTCAAGGCCCAGATGGAGATGGTCAACCGCAAGTCGGAAGAATATGACAAGCTGCATAAGGAAGCTGTAGAAAAGATAGAGAGCATTGCCGGAATGTCGGCTGCAGAGGCCAAGGATATGCTGATGGAGACGATGAAGGAAGAGGCCAAGACTCAGGCCATGTCCTATATCAATGATGTGATGGATGAAGCACGCATGACAGCAAGCAAGGAAGCCAAGAGGATAGTCATCAATACCATACAGCGCATAGCTCCGGAAACGGCCATCGAGAATGCCGTAACTGTCTTCAATATCGAAAACGATGAGATGAAAGGACGCATTATCGGGCGCGAAGGCCGTAACATCAGGGCTTTGGAGGCGGCTACCGGTGTCGAGATCGTCGTGGACGATACGCCTGAGGCCATCCTGCTTTCAGCTTTTGATCCTGTCAGGAGGGAAGTGGCCCGTCTGGCTTTGCATCAGCTGGTTACTGACGGACGTATACATCCGGCCCGTATAGAGGAAGTGGTGGAGAAGGTTCGCAAGCAGCTGGATGACGAGATTATGGAGACCGGAAAGAGGACATGTATCGACTTGGGTATCCACGGGCTCCATGCCGAGCTGGTAAAGCTAGTGGGAAGAATGAAGTACCGTTCTTCATACGGGCAGAATCTGCTCCAGCACTCGAGAGAGGTCGCCAATATATGCTCTACGATGGCAGCGGAGCTGGGACTCAATCCCAAGCTGGCCAAAAGGGCTGGTCTGCTGCATGATATCGGAAAGGTCTCCGAGGAAGATTCCGAACTTCCTCATGCAATCCTGGGTATGAAACTCGCAGAAAAGTACAAGGAAAAGCCTGAAGTGTGCAACGCTATCGGAGCACACCACGAGGAGGTGGAAATGCTGTCCCTTATATCTCCGATCGTCCTGGTTGGAGACGCCATCTCGGGAGCACGTCCCGGTGCCCGCCGCGAGGTGATCGAGTCCTACATCAAGAGACTCAAGGATATGGAGGCCATCGCCCTGTCATACCCTGGAGTCACCAAGACCTATGCCATCCAGGCAGGCCGTGAACTTAGGGTTATAGTAGGTGCCGACCAGGTTTCCGATGCCGAGTCTGAGATGCTGTCAAACGAGATTGCGAAGAAGATCCAGAATGAGATGGTATATCCCGGACAGGTCAAGATAACCGTAATCCGTGAGACACGTTCAGTAGCATTTGCAAAATAGACATGCTTCGTCTGGTCCGCATATTGGCGCTGATGCTGCCGCTGTTGCTTCCGGTATCCTGCAACAAGGCCTGGAGAGGTGACGGTCCGCCTTCCGTATTGGAAAAGTCAGTATGGATAGGGACCAACCAGGCCAGAAATGAAATTCTGGAACTAAGGTTCGGATTTGAAGGGGATGTATCCCGTGTAGAGTCTGAAGACGGAAGCACGGTGGAGACAGGCAGGATGGAGATGGTTTTCCATTCACCTGCTGATACAGTGATGTATGAGGGAACCTACAGTTACCGGCGCTGGCCTTCTTCGGTATCAGGAGATGTATTCCATGGAAGTGCGGATATGAAATTGACAGAGGCTGATACAGGAGAGTCTGTCAATGTGGAGATGACATTCCACAATCAGCGGTTCTTCATATCATTCCGGGGTTCCTCATATCCTGCGGACAGGGCTGAGGATTCATGGATCAGCAATTTACAGTGACAATATCGTTCCAGTCAGTGGTATAACAGGGAGACAGGTGCTCCCTGTTCATTTTTATGCCTTCCAGGGATTGTGAGGCGACTCCTATGGTGTTGCGTCCGTTCCTCCTGTTGATGGTATCCATGACTTTCATGAGCTTTGAGTGTCTGTCACGGTCCACTTCGTCGAAAAAGGACAACTGTACTTTGTCCGCCGGTATGATGTCTCCAAGTATTACTCCAGCCCTTTTGTATCCGTATCCGTTGCGGAACATCTCCTGAGTGGCATGCATGACAGCCGTGTTTATTTCCAGAGTGCTGTCCGTGGCCGTAGGAAACTGGACAAGCCTGCTTTCAAACTGTGTCTTTCCGCTCTCCTTGCGGAACCTGTTGGTCATGATGAATACAGTGGTGTTGCCGCAGCATGAGCCTTGTTTGCGCAGTTTTTCCACTGCCATGGAGCAGAACATGGAAACCTGTGCCGACAGGTCGTCGGACTCAGTTATTTCCTTTGCAAATGTTCTGGATATCATTATCTGTTTTTTGGCCTGTACAGTGTCTTCGAAGTCTATGCACGGTTCTCCGTGCAGTTCCTTCCATGTCCTGAGGCCGCTTATGCCCATTTCGTCGTTGACCCAATTTGCGTCCAAGGAGTAGAAGTCCCATGCGGTTTTCATACCGAAGTATCCCTTGAAACGCCTGGAGTAGCGTCTCCCTATTCCCCAGATGTCTTCGACGGGGAATCGTCTGAGGACTTTTTCCACATCCTGGGGTCGGTACATCCAGCAGCCACCTTTGGTGGCCGGATACTGCTTGCACAGTTTGGATGCAATCTTTGCGAGTGTCTTGGTGGGGGATACGCCTACACTGACCGGGATGCCTGTGCAGCGGCGGCATTCCCTTGAAACTGTCTTGGCCCACAGGTCGAAGTCAGTTTCCGGATCCATGCTGTTGAGGTCGATGAAAGATTCGTCAATCGAATAGACTTCGATGGCAGGTGCAAAGCGGGAAAGGGTCTGCTGCACACGCCTGGACATGTCTCCGTAAAGAGCGAAATTGGAAGAGAATACGGTGACCGAGCCGGATTCGATAAGGTCACGGAATTCGAACATGGGCTGTCCCATGCGGATACCCATGCGCTTTGCCTCGTTGGATCTGGCGATGGCGCATCCGTCGTTGTTGGAAAGGACCACTACCGGTGTCCCCTCCAGGTCCGGCCGGAACACGCGTTCGCAGCTGACGAAAAAATTGTTGCAGTCGGCCAATGCATACATTGTGCTCTCAGTTGCGTGTGTCAGACTTTTTTGATAACGTACTTTACAATTCCCCAGATGGTAAGGTCATCTCCTTCGCGGACTGTAATGGCTTTGTATTTGGAATTGGAGGGCAGTAACGTGACACCTCCTTCATCTATGCAAAGGCGTTTGACCGTGAATTCCCCGTTGATGTAGCACACGGCTATCGCCCTGTCCCTCGGCTCTTCAGACTTGTCGATGACCAGGATGTCCCCGTCGCTTATACCGTCACCTTCCATACTGTCTCCGCTTACTCTTGCGAAGAATGTCGATGCCGGATTCTTCACGAGCAGCTTGTTGATGTCAAGAGCCGTCCCCGGTATGTCTTCTGCCGGAGACGGAAATCCTGCATGTATGGATTCGAACAGCTTTGTCTGCTCTCCAGGTTTGTCCGGGGTGCTGGCCATGGACTATTTCAGTTTTGCCAGGAACTTGTCCACCTTGATGATGAACCGTTCGTGTGTGCCGTTGGCTATCTCGCCCTTGGAATCACGGGCACTTACTTCGAATACAAGGCGCCGTCCGTCAACCTCCTTTACTGTAGCGGTAGCCTCTATTGTCTCTCCTATGGGAGATGCCTTGATGTGGGCTATATCCACTTTCGTACCTACTGTAGACAGGCCATCCTCAAGAAAACCGTTGACAGCCTTGCATGCTGCCATTTCCATATATGCCACCACTGATGGTGTCGCAAATACATCCAAAGCGCCCGAGCCCATCGCCGAGGCGCAGTTCTCCTTGCATACTTTGGTGCTTACCGTTGCGGAAATCCCAGTTTTGATGTCTTCTGTTGCCATATTCTTTAGAATGATATGTAATCCGGACGCAAATGTATAAAAAATCCGGTAGGGATGGGAATCCCTACCGGAATCTTTGAGTATCGGTCGTGGTGGATCAGCGTACTTTCACGACAGCTTCCATGCCGACCTTGATGGCCTGCTCGTTCATCGGGATCAGGTTGTGGTGACGGGGAGGAAGGGATTTCTTCAGTCCGGCTGTCACGTTTTCCATTTTCACGATGGGCTTTACCTTGAGGAATGCTCCGAGTACGATCATGTTGTAAGCCTTGGCATTGCCGAGTTTTGCGGCTTCATCGGCAGCATCGATCTGGTAGATGGAGATATCGGTGCGGGTAGGATGATGGGTGATGCCGTTGGGATCGTATATCAGAAGTCCGCCGGGTTTTACCCTTGACTCGAACTTGTCGAGGGACTGCTGGTTGAGGATGATGGCGGTGTCGAACTTGCTCAGGATGGGAGAGCTGATCTTCTTGTCGCTGAGGATTACGCTCACGTTGCATGTACCGCCGCGCATTTCAGGACCGTAGGAAGGCATCCATGCCACTTCCTGATCCTGCATGATACCGGAGTAGGCCAGAATCTTGCCCATGGAGAGGACTCCCTGTCCTCCGAATCCTGCTATGATGATTTCTTCTTTCATGTTTATCTATAATTTTATGTTTCCTATTACCTGTCTTTCATGTCTCCGAGGGGATAGAACGGGAACATGTTCTCTTCCATCCACTTGTTGGCCTGTACGGGAGGAATCTTCCATCCGGAGTTACATGTGCTGACAACTTCCACGAAAGAAGTTCCCTTGTGCATCATGGAGTTCTCGAATGCCTTGCGGATTGCCTTCTTGGTCTTGCGGACTGCTGCAGGGTTCTGTACCGACTGACGGGTCACGTAGCAAGTACCTTCGAGCTGGGCGATGAGTTCGGTGATCTTGAGGGGATATCCGTTGAGCTCGGCCTTACGTCCGTAAGGGGTGGTGGCAGTTACCTGTCCGAGAAGGGTGGTAGGAGCCATCTGTCCACCGGTCATACCGTAGATAGCGTTGTTGATGAATATGATGACAATGTTCTCACCGCGGTTGCAGGCGTGCATTACCTCTGCTGTACCGATGGATGCGAGGTCACCGTCACCCTGATAGGTGAAGACGTACTTGTCGGGCATGAGCCTCTTGGTTGCAGTTGCGAGGGCAGGAGCACGTCCGTGGGCGGCCTGCTGCCAGTCTATGTCGAGATAGTTGTATGCAAATACGGAGCATCCGACAGGGGATATACCGATGGTCTTGTCCTGGATGCCCATCTCGTCTATAACCTCGGCGATCACCTTGTGGACTACACCGTGGGAGCAGCCGGGGCAGTAATGGAGGATATTGTCTTTGAGTATGGGGGATTTGCCGTAAACCTTGTTTTCAGGTTTGATTATTTCGTTAATGTCCATCATAATTGCCTTTTGTTACATAGTTTTTTTGAAGACTTCCAGGATCTCCTCGGGATCAGGTATCATACCGCCCTGACGTCCGTAGAAGTTGACGGGGATACGTCCGTTGACAACCAGTCTGATATCTTCTACCATCTGGCCTGCGTTGAGCTCGAGGGAGAGGATGTTCTTGAGCTGGGGTACAAGTGAATCGATTTCCTTCTTGGGGAAAGGATAGAGGGTGATGGGACGGAGCAGTCCGAGCTTTATGCCCTCCTCGCGTGCAAGTTCAACGACTTTCTCACCGATACGTGACATGCAGCCGAATGCAACGATGAGGTATTCGGCATCGTCGGTCATGTATGTGGAGTAGCGTACCTCGTTGGCCTCGATCTCTGCATATTTCTTCTGCAGTTTGATGTTGAATCTTTCCTGAACCTCAGGGTCAAGGGAGAGGGAAGTGATGGTGTTTCCGTGACGGCCCTTGTTTCCGATGGTTGCCCATGAATCGCAAAGAGCGCGGATTTCCTCATCCGTGCGGCGGGGTTTTGCAGGACGGAGTTCCACTTTCTCCATCATCTGGCCGATGACACCGTCACCGAGAATGATTGCGGGGTTGCGGTATTTGAACGCAAGCTCGAAAGCTTCGCCTACGAAATCGTACATGTCCTGTGCTGAAGCAGGTGCGAGTACGATAGGATGGTAGTCACCGTGTCCGCCACCCTTTACAGTCTGGAAGTAGTCTCCCTGGCTGGGCTGGATGGTTCCGAGTCCCGGACCTCCACGCATAACATTGACAACTACGCAGGGCAGTTCGGCACCTGCAATATAGCTGAGACCTTCGCACATAAGGCTGATACCGGGGCTGGAAGACGAAGTCATGACCTTCTTTCCGCAGCAGGCACCACCGTATACCATATTGATGGATGCTGTCTCGCTCTCGGCCTGGAGTACTACCATGCCGGTGGTCTCCCAGGGCTGTACTTTCATCAGGGTTTCCATCACCTCGGACTGAGGGGTGATGGGGTATCCGAAGTATCCGTCGCAACCGCAGTCTATGGCTCCGTATGCGATAGCTTCGTTACCTTTCATAAGAATCTTTTCTGCCATATTCTCAAAATTTAGATTTTAACACGATAAACAGTGATAACTGAATCAGGACATACAGTCGCGCAGTTGGCGCAACCGATACATTTCTCGGGGTTGACCAGAGAAAGGAAGTTGTAACCTCGTCCGTTGACCTCATGCGAGAGGGCAATGGCACCGGTAGGGCAGTTGGCTACGCATACTCCGCAGCCCTTGCACCTTTCTTTGTCTACTACAATAGCTCCTTGTGTTGCCATAAAATTAGTGTTTGTTATTGGTTGAAGTTTAAAAATCCGAATGCGGCGACCACCTCCTTGCTGATATAGTCCCAGCGGATAATGATGCCTATTATAAGCAGCAGTCCGATCCAGATGAACCCTTTTGTCGTAGGTGTCTGTCCGGAATACCATACCTTGATTCTGTTGAACGGGTTGCTCATCCGGTTACGGTATTATTTTGCTGCGTCTGATTTCTCTATCCTGATGCGGGCATCCACGGCCGTTACAGACTTGGAATTGCCGAGCAGGGGGTTGATGTCCATCTCGAAGATCTCAGGGGCTGCTGCGCACAGGGCCGATACGCGGCGGATGACTTCGTTGAACAGCACCAGATTGACTCCCTCCTTGCCGCGGACTCCTTCCAGGAGCTTTATGGCTCTGAGTCCGTGGATCATCTCGTCTGCCTCCACCTTTGAAACAGGGCTCAGGGAGTAGTTGATGTCATGCAGAGCCTCCACATATATTCCGCCGAGTCCGCATAGGATCAGATGGCCGAACTTCTCTTCCCTCTTGGCACCTACGAATACCTCTGTGCCGCTGAGCATGGGCTGGAGCAGCACTCCGGTAGCTCCCTTGATCCGCATCATGCGGTAGAATTCCGATGACAGGGTAGTGTCGTCGGCAATGTTGAGGGATACTCCTCCGACGTCCGATTTGTGGATCGGGCCTACGACCTTCATTACTACAGGGTACTTGATCTCCTTGACTGCTTCGAGGGCCTGTGCGAGCTCTGAAACCACATATTCCTTAGAGCGGTTTATGCCGGCTGCATCCAGCAGCAGCTGTACCTGCTCGGGCTCCAGATATCCGTTTCCGTTGGAGTCGATGACCTCTCTGATGATCTTCTTGTCAACCGGCGGCAGTGTGCAGTCCTCGATGGGTTTGGGCCTGTTCATAATCTTGACGATGGCAGATCCGAGGGCTACCTCGTCAGGGAAGCTGATGCCTCCCTTGTCGTGGAAAGCCTGTATCTCGTCCTTGGCGTTCACTACGGAAGGCAGGACAGGATAAATGGGCTTCCTGGAGGTCTTTATCTTCTCGCTTATGAGATCGTATACGTCATATACAGTTGTCAGACCGGGATTTCCGAAGATTATGGTGATTGCGTCTATGTCGAAATCGTGTTCACATGCGTCCAGGATGTATCCAAGCTGTTCGGCTGTACCTGTTGCCAGAAAGTCTATGGGGTTGGCTGTGGACGAGCCTATGTACAGTTTCTTGAGAAGCTCTTCGGCTTTGGGACCGGAAAGTCTTGGTATCTCGATGCCGTTGGACGAAAGGACGTCTGTCTGCATGACAGCGGGACCTCCGGCGTGCGTCACTATGCCGACTCTGCGTCCGTCCGGTTCGGGGTACATCATGGCAGCGGCGACAGTCACCAGTTCTGTACGGCTGTAGCACCTTACTATGCCGGTCTTGCGGAAGAGGGTGTTGACTGCCTTGTCGGGAGAGGCAAGGGCACCGGTATGTGAAGAAGCGGCACGGCTGCCAGCCTCGCTGTATCCTGCCTTGATGGCTGCGATTTTCGCACCTTTGGCGATAAGCGACCTGGCGTGTTTGGCAAGTTTTGCCGGATTGTTCATGCTTTCTATATAGAGCATGATGACAGGAGAACTCTTGCCGTGCTCGTAATTCTCGTCAAGGTATTCGAGGGCGTCTTCTACACCTATCTGCGCGCAGTTTCCGACCGAGAATACCTGGCTGAAATGCAGTCCCAGCTGCATTGCTGCCTCGAGGATGAATACTATGGTCGCACCGGAACCTGATATGAGTGTAGCTCCGAGAGGGTTGATTTTGGGAACAGGCTGGATGAACGCTCCGATGTAGTCGTGAGTCATTACACCTACGCAGTTGGGCCCTATGAGGGCTGTTCCGGTGGAGTTGCAGACCTCCGTTATCTTTCTTTCCCACTCGGCACCTTCCTTGCTGTCTTCTTTGAATCCTGCAGAAAGGATGATTATGGCCTTGCAGGCCTTCTTGTTGCAAAGGGTCTCGACAGTTGCCAGGCATGTCTTTGCCGGTATGGCCAGGATGGCGCAGTCCACGGAAGGAAGAAGCTCTATGTCCCTGTATGACTTTATTCCCTGGGCAGTGTCGCACTTGGGGTTGACGACATACAACTCTCCGGAGTAGTGTGTGTTCAGAAGGTTTTTCAGGGTGGCTCCACCCGGCTTGTGGACATCGTCCGAACCTCCGACGACCACGATGCTTTTAGGCGCGATTAACTCTTTTGTTATCATTATTCAATGAATTTCTACTTAGTCCTGCAAATATACTAAATATGTACCAAAGATATCAAATTTGCTTACTAATTTTAATCAATAGCATGGTTTATTCTTAAAATTTTAAATTCTTTTCAAAAAATTCCTGATTTACGGCACTTCTCCGTATATTTGCTTTTTAGGATTCATGTGCAAAGATAAGGAATGAAAGGCAATCTTATTATCCGGAATGTCCTCTTGGAGGGCCGTCCGTGCGACATATATATAAAGGAAGGGATTATATCCCGCATAGGCTCCTCAGTAGGGAGCAAGGATGGGGACCGGGTATTTGACGGCCGTGGCATGACTGTGCTGCCGGCTTTTGTGAATATGCATACACATGCGGGGATGACGCTGTTCAGAGGTATCTGTGAGGACATGCCTCTCAAGGCATGGCTCGATGCCGTATGGAAGGCAGAGACTGCTCTGGACGACGATCTGGTGTATTGGGGAACCCGCCTGGCCTGTCTGGAGATGATACGTACCGGCACTGTGGCTTTCAACGATATGTACTGGAGGATCAGCAAGGCGGCGCAGGCTGTTGAAGACAGCGGTATGCGGGCCCACCTCACATATTGTTTCCTCGACGGGGGGGATGCCGACAGGCAGCGCAGGCAAAGGGAAGAGTGTGCCGCGGAATACGAAGCTTCCGGCTCGTGGTCTGACAGAGTGCGTTTCGGAGTCTCGATCCATGCCCATTATACCGTATCGGACGGGAATATGCTGTGGGCTGCCGGGTTTGCGAGAGACCGCGGACTGCTGATCCATACGCATATTTCCGAGACTTTGACAGAGAATGAGGCGCACTTGGCCCGTTACGGTGTGTCCCCGACCCGCCGGCTTGCAGACATGGGGCTGCTGGGAAAGGATGTTATCGCAGCGCATACCCTTTGGCTGGATGACGGGGATGTGCATCTGCTGGGCGAGTCCGGAACAACTGTGGTCCACAACATCAATTCCAATCTGAAGCTGGCCTCCGGATACAGATTCAGGTACAATGAGTTGAGGGATGCCGGAGCCAACGTCACGATGGGTACGGACGGGGCCGGGTCCTCGAACAATCTCGATCTGCGCGAAGCCCTGAAGACTGCGGCTCTGGTACAGAAGGCATGGAGGGGGGATCCGGCATCCCTGCCTCTGGACGAGCTTATGGCTATGGGAACGGTTAACGGTGCGAAGGCTCTCGGTCTGCATTCAGGAGTGGTGGAAGAAGGGGCGTCGGCAGACCTGATCCTGGTGGATACCGGTTCGTCCTTTTTCGTGCCGTCCCACAATTTCAAGGCCAATTTCATATATTCTGCAAATTCATCCTGCATCGACACTGTCATATGCGACGGCCGCGTGATAATGGAGGGCGGCAGGGTAGAAGGACAGGAAGAGGTGCTGGCGCGCGCCAGGGAGGAAGCAGCCAGGTTTTTGAAAAAAATAAACGCATAAAGATATGGACAACAGAATGCAAGCAATACAGGAAGCGGTCCGGTACATGGAAGGCCGCTTGGGAGGCCTGAAACCGGAAGTGGGTATAATTCTGGGAAGCGGTCTCGGCAAACTGGCGGACAGGATAGAGAATCCTCTCGTCATACCTTACACTGACGTGCCCAATTTCGTGAAATCCACGGCAATAGGGCATAAGGGCAATTTCATTGCAGGGACGCTCGGCGGCAAGACCGTTCTGGCCATGCAGGGACGTTTCCACTACTATGAGGGTTATCCCATGGAAAAAGTCACTCTTCCGGTCAGGGTCATGGTACGTCTGGGCATAAAGGCCCTGTTTGTATCCAATGCCGCAGGTGGAGTCAATTTCGGTTTCCACGTGGGTGACCTCATGATCATACGCGATCATATCAACAAACTCCCCAATCCTCTAATAGGACCCAATCTGGACGAGTTTGGCCCCCGTTTCCCCGATATGACCCGCCCGTACGATCCCAAGCTCATCGCGCTGGCTGAGGAGATAGGACGTGAGAAAGGCATAGAACTCAAGAAAGGAGTGTATCTGGCCGGAACAGGCCCCAGTTATGAGACACCGTCGGAGTACAAGTATTTCCGTATGATAGGGGCCGATGCCATAGGCATGTCCACCATACCGGAGGTGATAGTGGCAAGGCACAGTTCTGTCCCTGTGTTCGGTATGTCGGTAATCACCAATGAGGCCCATGATGACTACGCGGAGGATTTCGAGAACAACGGGGATGATGTGGTGCGTGCGGCGGATGCGGCGGCAGACCGCATGACTGTGATATTTACGGAATTGATATCCAGAATGTAGGAGGACCGGAAGTTGCGTCTGGACGATCTTTTTGCATATGACAGTGTATCTTTGGCTCCGGAAGGGGACGGAGTGGTCATAGTGGACCAGACCCTCCTTCCGTGGGAGGAACGCTTCCTCACCCTGAAGGATGAAGGGGATGTCTATGAAGCCATAGCACGGCTGAGGGTCAGGGGGGCTCCTGCGATAGGGATTGCAGCGGCCTACGGGTTGTATGTAGCGTTCCGCCGAGTAGTGCTTCAGCCTGGATTCGACGAATCAAAGGCTTCATCAGAATTTTTCCGTATCAGCCGCTATCTGTCGAAAGCCCGTCCGACAGCAGTCAATCTGTCTGCGGCCATTGGCAGGATGGAAAGGCGCTTCAATGCTTGTATGTCTGACGGCATCGGCATCAAACAGATGCTGGCAGCATTGCGCATGGAGGCAGAGTCCATAAAGGCGGAAGACATGTCGATGTGTCTTTCAATAGCGGAGTACGGGGCAGGATTGATAGGCCGTCCCGGCATGGGTATTCTTACTCATTGCAATGCAGGACACTATGCGGTGTCCCGCTATGGCACGGCTCTGGCCCCCATTTATCTGGCCCACAGCCGGGGACTGGCGCCCAGAGTATATGCGGACGAGACCCGTCCGCTTATGCAGGGGGCACGCATTACTGTCTTCGAGCTGCATAAGGCCGGAGTGGACGTAACCCTCGAGTGCGACAGCATGGCGGCATCGCTCATGGCTTCCGGGCAGGTGGACCTGGTGTTCACAGGTTGTGACAGGGTGGCATGCAACGGGGATACGGCCAATAAGATAGGTACCAGTGCCCTGGCAATCCTGGCAAGACACTACGGTATTCCTTTTTATATACTTGGACCTACTTCTTCAATAGATCCTGATGCGGCAACCGGTTCAGAGATACCGGTGGAACAGCGTCATCCGGACGAGGTTACGGACCTGTATTTCAGCCGTAGGATTGCTCCGGAAGGGATCAAGGTGTATAATCCTGCCTTTGACGTGACACCGTCCGGCCTTATCTCCGGAATAGTCACCGAAAAAGGGATTTACCGTCCTCCATATGATTTTACTTTCCTGAAACCTAACGAGACAACAGTATGATAAAGAATCTGGTTTTCGATCTTGGCGGGGTCATAGTGCCCCTGAACCGCGTGGCCTGCATAAGGGCATTCAACGATGTCGTCGGTTACAAGGACTTCGGTGACGTGCTGCGTTCCTACAGGCAGGTAGGATATTTCGAAAAATTTGAAACCGGGAGGATAACAGCTCCGAAGTTCAGGGACATCATCCGTTCGAAAGCTGTCAAGACTACTCCTGACGGACAGCCAAGGGAGGTTTCGGACAAGCAGATTGACTATTCACTGAACTGTTTTCTCAGTGAGATACCGCAGGAGAGGATTGATGCTTTGCTGCTTTTCAGGCAGAAATACAGGATGCTGCTGTTGAGCAACACCAACCCTATAGGAATGGGGTATTGCCGCAAGCTGTTTAAATCCAGAGGATATGATGTCAAGGATATATTTGAAAGGCTCTATCTTTCATACCGGATGAGGGTGGCCAAACCTGACCCGGCGATATTCCTGAAAATGGTTGATGATTCCGGAATCGTCCCGGAAGAGACATTGTACATTGATGATTCGCCGGCCAATGTGGAGGCCGGCAGGGCACTGGGTTTCCAAGTAGTGCTCTTCAATCCCAAAGATGACCTTTATGGCAAAATTTCTGAGTATATCGAGCGGGAGCAACGGTAACTGCTATTACATAGGTGATGAGCATACAGCCCTGATTGTCGATGCCGGAATCGGCTTCAGGACTATCAAGTCGAGACTGGCCGGTGCAGGTGTGGATATATCATCCGTAGAGATGATTTTCGTGACCCACGATCATGTGGACCATATCCGCGGTCTGGCGTCCCTGGCGGACCGACTGTCTGTTCCGGTCTATGCTACGGCAAAACTTCACGACGCCCTTATGCGGCACAAGGCTGTGGGGCCGAGTGTGGGCGGATCCAGACGGGTCCTCCGACCAGGTTATGAGACAGAAATGAGAGGAATCGGATGTCTTGCATTCGAGGTTCCCCATGATGCTACCCAGACCTTGGGTTACAGGCTGGACTTCTTCGGGACACGTTTCGTGTTCATGACAGACCTTGGGCAGGTGCCGGCCTATGTCTATGAACTGTGTGCCGGAGCGGATTATCTGATCATAGAGTCCAATTATGATCTGGATATGCTGATGGAAGGCAGCTATCCTCCTGACCTCAAGGCCCGCATCGTAAGCGAATGCGGACATCTGAGCAATTCTGCATGCGCTTCGGCTGTACGGCGTCTGTGGCACCCGGGGCTCAAAGGGGTGTTCCTGTGCCATCTCAGCAAGGACAACAATACGCCGTCCCTTGCCTATGACTGTACATTGCACACCCTTCAGTCCATGGGACTGTCAGTCCCTGGCGACATTAGGCTGGAGTGTCTGCCCCGGTCGGAAGTCTTTGCCCTGGATTTCTGATTTTACGTGTTTTATTGCCCAAACCGGCGGGAAATAGTCGCCCTCAGCAGGACCGGCTGGTGGTCCGAATTGCGGAACTGGAGGTCAATCGTGCTGATGCTGTCGGCATTTATGTTCCGGGATATGTAGAAGTAGTCTGTGACAGTGAGTACGGATTCAGAGGGAATGTACGGTATGTTGAGGTGGCGCAGTGTCTTTGACAACGGGTCCCAGGCGATGCGGCCGGAGCCCTGGAGGAGGACTGTGTCAAGGGCGACGGTGGTAAAATGCGGATCGTCGGTTTCGGCCTCCGATGGGGAGTAGTCGGGTGGGAACTGGTTCCAGTCGCCGCCGATGATGAAGTGGGTTCCCTCAGATGCCAGACGTGCTGTCATCTCACCGAGAAATGCCGTTTCTACTGTTCGCATGTTTCCTGTGTCGTAGGCTGTATTGTGCGTGTTCCCGATTATCACTGTGCTTCCGTCAGCGAGACGGTAGGTGGCTGTGAGCAGGCAGCGCTTGAGGTTGAACATGCTTACCGGCCATGGAAAGCGGGATGGATACTGCCACCGTACCGCCTTTTCCGGTGCGGCCTTGGACATAAGGACCACTCCGCTTGATACTTTCCCCATCGGGGCTTTGACTGGTATGGGAACGAAGAATGACCTGTAATTGTAGGCCATGTATATGTGATATTCCGGGAAGGCCTTACGCAGCATTTCCACCTCGTCGATGCGGTAGGTCCGTCTGGAGCATTCGTCCACTTCCTGTAGAAGGACGATGTCGGGACTGTGGCGGCGTATCTCCGCTATGATGCCGTCGATATTGGCCTGAGTCCGCTCCCTGGACGTGCGTACCTGGGTGCCGCCGTCGTAGAAGAAGTCCATGTCGTCGCCGAGACCGCCGTAGCCGATGTTCCAGCAGAGGATTGAGAGGGAGTCCGGGAGTATCTCCGTGGTGCCGGATGAAATGCCGGAGCGGTCCTGCAGCACCTCCCTTTCAGCGGGACGGTAATCAGTGATGACTGCTGTCAGCAGGAATATCAGGAATACAGCCATTACGGCCGCCAGAACATAAAGTGCGATATGCATTGCGCGTCTCATTTTCATTCGTCGTCAGAGAAAAGAAAGAGGGATGACTTTAACAGGTCACCCCTCTTTTTTTATCAGTTTTTAGATGTGTCAGAATGGGTAAAATGCAAGGCGTCGAGGTTCAGGGCGAAGGAGTTTACTTCTGTAAATGACTGAGCCATGATACCGAAGGCAACGCAGCAGTTTGCCCGTTATGACGCATCTGATTAGAGCTTGGGACCAGCAGCTACAAGAGCCTTACCAGCCTCATTGCCTGTGAACTTCTCGAAGTTCTTGATGAAGCGTCCGGCGAGATCCTTGGCTTTGACCTCCCACTCCTCGGGGGTAGCGTAGGTGTTGCGGGGATCGAGGATATGGTCATCTACCTGGTCGAGGTGATGGGGAATTGCGAGGTTGAAGTAAGGGATGGTTGTAGTCTCGGCCTTGTCCATGCTGCCGTCGAGGATACGGTCGATGATGGCGCGGGTATCCTTGATGGAGATACGTTTGCCTGTACCGTTCCAGCCTGTGTTGACGAGGTATGCTGTTGCACCCACTTTCTCCATTCTCTTTACGAGCTCCTCACCGTATTTGGTAGGATGCAGTGAGAGGAATGCTGCTCCGAAGCATGCAGAGAAGGTAGGGGTAGGCTCGGTAATGCCGCGCTCCGTACCTGCAAGCTTGGCGGTAAATCCGCTCAGGAAGTAGTACTTGGTCTGTTCGGGAGTCAGCTTGGATACAGGAGGAAGTACTCCGAATGCATCTGCTGTCAGGAAGATGACCTTGGTAGCGTGACCAGCCTTGGATACGGGCTTTACAATATTCTTGATGTGGTAGATAGGGTAGGATACACGGGTATTTTCGGTTACGCTCTTGTCTGCGAAATCGATCTTGCCGTTTGCATCTACGGTGACGTTCTCAAGGAGGGCGTCACGGCGGATGGCGTTGTAGATGTCAGGTTCGTTCTCCTTGGAGAGGTTGATGACCTTGGCGTAGCAGCCGCCTTCGTAGTTGAATACTCCGTCATCGTCCCAGCCGTGCTCGTCGTCACCGATAAGACGGCGTTTGGGGTCTGTCGAAAGGGTTGTCTTGCCGGTTCCTGACAGGCCGAAGAAGATGGCTACATCGCCCTTCTCGCCGCAGTTGGCTGAGCAGTGCATGGAAGCGATGCCGCGGAGGGGAAGCAGATAGTTCATGTAGGAGAACATACCTTTCTTCATTTCACCGCCGTACCATGTGTTCAGGATTACCTGCATCTTCTCGGTGAGGTTGAATACCACTGCTGTCTCGGAATTCAGGCCGAGTTCCTTATAGTTCTCTACCTTTGCCTTGGAGGCGTTGAGGACCACGAAGTCAGGCTCGCCGTAGTTGGCAAGTTCCTCTTCCGTGGGGCGGATGAACATGTTCTTTACGAAGTGTGCCTGCCATGCAACTTCCATGATGAAACGGATCTTCTGGCGGGTATTCTCGTTTGCTCCGCAGAATGTATCCATCACATAAAGCTTCTTGCCTGAGAGCTCCTTGGCTGCAAGCTCCCTGAGGGCTTTCCATGTCTCCTTGGTTACAGGCTTGTTGTCATTCTTATATTCGTCGGAAGTCCACCACACGGTGTCCTTTGAGGTCTCGTCCATTACAAAGAATTTGTCTTTAGGCGAGCGTCCGGTGTAGATACCGGTCATTACGTTCACGGCACCGAGTTCTGTCAGCTGTCCTTTCTCATAGCCTGTGAGAGAGGGATCCATCTCAGCTTTGAAGAGGTCTTCATACGAAGGGTTGTAGATGATTTCCGTTGTTCCGGTGATGCCGTACTTGGTCAAATCGATTTTAGCCATTGTGTTACGTATTAAAAATTGTTAAATCTTCTCTATTTTCTCTAGCTCACCCGCACGGTATGCAAATATTTTGCCAGAATAATGTGTATATTTGCCAAAGTGAAGGAAATATTGAGGAAATATTGGGGATATACTTCGTTCAGACCGAAGCAGGAGGAGATAATCTCTTCAGCTCTGGCCGGGGATGACGTATTGGCAATCCTGCCGACAGGAGGTGGCAAGTCGCTGTGTTTTCAGCTTCCTGCCATGATGCGTGACGGACTGGCGGTAGTGGTGTCGCCTCTCATCTCGCTCATAAGGGATCAGGTTCAGAATCTGCGCGGGCGTGGAATCAAGGCCCTTGCGGTGCACTCCGGCATGACTGGAAGGGAGATTGACATCACTCTGGACAATGCGGTGTACGGGGATTATAAATTCCTGTACCTGTCACCGGAAAGGTTGAGGACGGAAATTTTCCGCAGGAGGCTGCCGAAGATGCAGGTGAGTTTTCTGGTGGTGGACGAGGCCCACTGCATCTCGCAGTGGGGCTATGATTTCCGTCCGGACTATCTCCAGATAGCCGATATCCGTGAACTGCTTCCTGGGGTGCCGGTCATAGCGCTGACTGCAACGGCTACGCCGGCTGTGGCCAAGGATATAGAGGAGAAGCTTCATTTCCGGAAGGACAATATAATATGTTCAGGGTTTGAACGGCCCAACCTGTCGTATATCGTGCGTAAGACAGAAGACAAATGGGGTGCGTTGCTGTCTGTATGCAGCTCCGTACACGGAACAGGAATCGTGTATGTGAGGGAACGCAAGACGGCCAGGGACGTGGCTTCATTTCTATGTTCCCAGGGGGTGGATGCAGGATTCTACCATGCCGGGCTCAGCAAGGAGGAACGCAGCGACATACAGGAGAGGTGGAAGAAAGGGGAGCTGAGGGTAATGGCGGCGACCAATGCTTTCGGAATGGGAATAGACAAGCCGGACGTAAGGTTTGTCTGCCATTTCGACATGCCGGAGGCTGTAGAGTCGTATTACCAGGAGGCCGGAAGGGCCGGACGTGACGGGCTCCGGTCATGGGCAGTGCTGTTGTGGAACAAGTCCGATATCAACCGCCTGGAGGCAATCTACCGTACTACCTTCCCTGGGCTGGACTACATTGCAGATATTTATCAGAAGGTTTACAGGTTCTTCAATATTGCCTACGAGGACGGGGAGGGGGCTGTCTATAAATTCAACCTTATGGATTTCGTCCGTCATTACAAGCTTAATGCGGCCATGGCGTACAGTGCCATAAGATATATAGAGACAGCCGGCTACTGGACAGTTACGGATGAAATAGACAACCCTACCAGGGTGATGTTTACCGTCAGCCGTGATGATCTGTACCGCATACAGCTTGCCGATCCTTCGCTGGATACTTTCGTCAAGGCCATGATGCGCGTATATCCCGGACTTTTCTCCCACATGGTATCAATAGATGAAGAGTACCTGGGCCGTGTAACCCAGCAGGCGTCCAGAGTGGTCAAGCTCAAGCTTCTGCAGCTTTCCCGCTCCGGAGTCATGAAATACGTGCCCAGAGCGCGGTCGCCGCTGATATGTTTTGCAGGGGAGAGACTCACTCCGCAGAATCTGTATCTTTCGGAGAAGAACTATGAGCAGCGCAAGCGGCTTTTCAAAGAGAGGCTGGACGCCATGTATACGTACATATCTCCTGTCAGTGACCGTTCGGCTGCACAGTCTGCCTGCCGTTCCCGCCGTCTTTCCGCCTATTTCGGACAGGAACAGTGCAGGCCGTGCGGGATATGCGATCTGTGTGCCCCAGGTGAGGCGGAACTCATTTTCTGATTATTTCCAGCAGGTCGGGGGTGATTTCCGCCATTGCAACCCCGATGATTCCTTTGAGCATGACCACAACCCTGCGGTTGCGGTGTCCGTGAATCTTGATGAACGTGCCTTCCACACCGTTGAACGGGCCTCCGAGGATACGTATCGGGGTGCCTTTCTGCAGGTCTACCTCGTCAGGATGCAGATATACCAGCTGCCCGTTGCTGTCTCCGGTTATTTTGATGAACTGTTCCATGTCACGGTCAGGGACGATTATAGGAATATTGCGCCCGTCATAGGGCTGTGTAAGCCATTGGAGATAGGCTATGCTCCGTTTGAGCTCCTGGACATCGCCTTGGCGTGCATGCACGAAGATAAGATTGTGGACAGCCGGTACCAGTTCTTTGGATTTGTGGCCGTTGCGTTTGGTGACAGGCATGTATTTCATGGGTACGAAACATTCTATCCCGGCATTTTCAAGCAGGGTTTTGGCTTTGAGTTCCCTGCGGAAGGTCGCACTCATGGCGAACCACTGCAGGGGCATCTCTGAAGTTTTATCGGGTTTTTTCGTATCCATAGTCAGCGAATGCAAATCTAGCCAAATATTTATGTTTCCTGTAAAATTTTTTACATAAAAATCACTCTTTGCTGATTTGTGTCTGTATAGTCATCAGATTGAGAGGGGCTATAAGGTCACTGTTGGCCCTGTCTATTACGGATTCGTCCAGCGAAGCCAGATATATTTCCGTGGTCTTCTGGGATGTGTGTCCCATGCCGGAGCTTATGACCGACAGCGGCGTGTTGCGGTTACGTGCTGCAGTAGCCCATGTGTGCCGGGCTGTATATGATGACAGGGCCGTGTCAAGGCCAAGCATGGAGCTTAGCCGCTTGAGCTTCCTGTTGTAGTAGCCGAGGGCTGTCTGGTATTGCCTGAAAGCGTCCTTCCTGTCGGACGTGCGAAGTATCGGGAACACATATGGGGTACCGTCGCCGGCTCCGGAATATTTGTGCAGGATGCGTTCTATGCAGGGCTCTATCCTTATGCTCAGCCTCTGTCCTGTCTTGCGGCGGCAGTAGCGTATGCTGCCGTCCCTGATGTCGCAGCGTCTCAGGTATGCCATGTCTACAAATGCCATTCCTCTGGTACAGTAGCTGAAAATGAACATGTCACGGGCCAGGTCAAGGGATGGCGATCCGTCGAGGTCCAGCATGCACAATCTTATTATAATATCTTCGCCTACCGCCCGCTTGCGGGTGCGGTCCACTCCCGTGTATGCGTCCTGGAAAGGATAGGTCTGCGATATGATCCCTTCTTTGACGGCTTTGTTGTACACCGTACGCAGTATTCTCATGTAGAATGAAATGGTGTTGCGTGTGAGGGATCTGCGCCTGAGCCATGATGAGTATTCGTTTATCAGTGTTCTGTTCCATTCGGCCAGGAGTATGTCCTTTCCCCCCAGAAAAGCGGCGAAACTGTTGCGGGCCCTTGTCCTGTTGCGGGCAGTGCCGAATCTGCCTTCAAGAATGAGGATGCTGGTTTCCTGCTCGATGTATTTGAGGGAATATACATTGCCGCGGCGATTGTTGTATTCATTCACTATATCGTCTGCAGAATAGCTGCTGCCGAAAGTTTCCATGCTTTCGATTATCGTGCGGAGCAGCTGCATGTCCCGTCTGATTGTCAGCCGGTAGTGCGGCAGTATTCCGGAATTGTCGGCGGAAGTGTCCAGTTCCATTGCACCGGCGTTCCACTGGTGCGGCGGAATATGCATGTCCGTGCTGATCTGACGCACGGTTCTGTTGTGGCAGATCTGGTAATAAAGTGTGCCTTGACGCCCTTCAATTGTGGATGGCCTGAATTTTAGTCTGATTGTTGTCATTACATTGTAAAATTTTATCTATATTTGTAAATTGTAAACGAAAATAGACAGAATGCCTTCAAAGAATTTTGCTCTTATCGGTGTGGGCGGATATATTGCACCGCGGCACCTGAGAGCCATAAAGGATACAGGAAATATCTTGCAGGCGGCTTACGACCGCTTTGACAGTGTCGGGATAATGGACAGCTACTTTCCCGGCGCTGCTTTTTTTACGGAACAGGAACTCTTCGACCGTCACTGCTCAAAACTCAAGGGTACGGACCGTCAGATCGAGATGCTTTCGGTCTGCACTCCGAACTATCTGCATGACGCCCACATGCGCTACGGCCTGCGGCTCGGGGCGGATGTCATCTGCGAGAAGCCGGCTGTGCTCAATCCTCACAACATCGATGCAATCATGAAGATAGAGGAGGGGACAGGGCACAAGGCCTACAACATCCTGCAGCTCCGTCTGCATGACTCGATCGTGGCTCTCAAAAAGAAGATAGACGAAGGTCCCGCAGACAAGATCTATGATGTGGACCTTACCTATATAACATCGCGCGGCAACTGGTACTATGCTTCGTGGAAAGGGGATGAACACAAGAGCGGCGGAGTTGCAACCAACATAGGTGTGCATTTCTACGATATGCTGCAGTGGATATTCGGGCCGGTAAGCGAGAATATAGTGCATGTCAAGAGTCATGACCGTGTAGCCGGTTATCTGGGGCTGAAAAAGGCCCGTGTGCGCTACTTCCTGAGTATCAATGCGGACAATCTGCCTGAGAATGCAGTGCAGGGAGAGAAGCGTACGTACCGTACAATCATGATAGACGGTGACGAGTTTGAATTCAGTGCCGGCTTTACCGAACTGCATACCCGCAGCTACGAGAAGATTCTGGCAGGGGAGGGCTTCCGCATAGGCGAGGCCCGTCCGTGCATAGAAATAGTAAGTCAGATACGTACGGCCACTCCGATAGGGCTCAAGGGAGACTATCATCCGCTGGCACGCCTGCCGCTGGCCCCGCATCCTTTCGGATGGTAGCAGTATGATTCAAATGAACCGGTTGTCATGAGTAAAGGGAACACGCAGCGTAAAATACAGATGGTCGACCTCAAGGGTCAGTACTTCAAAATAAAAAAGGACATCGACAAGGCCATTGCCGATGTGATCGGTACATCTGCATTCATTAACGGCCCGGCAGTGGGGCGCTTTTCATCGGCGCTGGCCCAGTACACCGGTTCGTCCAACGTCATCACATGCGGCAACGGTACAGATGCCCTGCAGATAGCACTGATGGCTCTGGGACTCAAGCCTGGAGATGAGGTGATCGTACCGGCGTTTACCTATGTGGCTTCAGCGGAAGTCATTGCCCTTCTGGGGCTCAAGCCGGTGCTTACAGATGTCAACCGTACGACATTCAACACAGACATACGGTTTGTGGAAAAGGCCCTTACGCCGCGTACGCGTGCCATCATACCCGTGCATCTGTTCGGTCAGAGTTGCGATATGGCACCTCTGATGGAGTTTGCGTCTGCCCATGGACTTTATGTTGTGGAAGACAATGCCCAGTCCCTCGGAGCAGTCTATACGTTCCCGGACGGCAGCCGTCGCCATGCCGGTACGGTCGGCCATATAGGATGCACTTCATTTTTCCCGTCGAAAAATCTCGGGTGCTACGGGGATGGAGGGGCTCTTTTCACAGACGACCCTGTCCTTGCCGAGCGTATCCGGATGATAGCCAATCATGGCCAGAAGGTAAAGTACCACCACGAGACGGTAGGATGCAATTCCAGGCTGGACACCATTCAGGCGGCAGTCCTGGAAGTAAAGCTGCGTCACCTGGACGAGTACTGCACCGCACGCCGCGAGGCTGCCTCACGATACAGGGAGCTCCTGAAGGATGTGGAGGGTATCGAACTTCCCGCCGAGTCCCCTTTCAGTACGCATGTGTACCATCAGTTTACCTTGAAAGTGGACGAGGACTGCAGGGATGCCCTGAAGGAACATCTGGCCTCCTGCGGGATACCGTCCATGATATATTATCCTCTTCCTCTGCATTTCCAGAAGGCTTACCATCAGGAGGGGGCTTCGTTCCCCAATGCGGAACATCTGGCCTCAAGCGTACTGTCGCTGCCCATGCATACTGAACTCACGCCGAGGATGCAGACGAGGATAGCCGGTGCGGTAAAGGAATTTTTTGCAGAACGTGACAATGGAAGGCAGTAAGTATTTTGCGCATGAGAGCGCGGTGATAGACCCGGGCTGCGAAATAGGGGAAGGATGCAGGATATGGCATTTTTCCCATATAATGTCAGGAGCGGTGCTTGGACCCGGCTGCAATATAGGACAGAATGTGGTCATATCACCGGGTGTGGTCCTGGGCCGAAACGTGAAGGTGCAGAACAATGTGTCGGTATATACGGGGGTTACATGCGGGGATGATGTGTTTCTGGGCCCGTCGTGCGTATTTACCAACGTTGTAAATCCCCGCAGTGCCGTGAACCGCCGTGGCGAGTACAGGCATACTAGGGTTGGGCAGGGGGCGACCATTGGTGCCAATGCGACTGTGGTATGCGGGCATGACATAGGCGAGTGGGCGTTCATAGGTGCAGGTGCCGTGGTGGTGAAGGATGTCCCCCCCTATGCGCTGGTGGTGGGCAATCCTTCGCGTCAGATAGGGTGGATGAGCCGGGCAGGCTACCGTCTGAAGTTCGGAAAGGACGGGAGGGCAGTATGTCCCGGAACCGGAGAAACATACGTGCTGAAGGACGGGAAAGTGGTTCTTGTGGAACAGAAATTGAATGAAACAGACATCAGTCAATAAACAGAAATAATCAACAATCAAACAAAGTATGAAGAAAAACATCTTAACAATTGTTCTGACGGCAGCCCTTCTGCCATTCGCCGCATCGGCGCAGAATGTAAAGTTCGAGGAGTACGACCTGGACAACGGTCTGCATGTGATTCTCTCGGAAAATCACAAGACCCCAAATGTCGTAGTCTCGGTAATGTACCACGTAGGATCCAAGAACGAGGATCCCAATCTTACAGGTTTTGCACACTTCTTCGAGCACCTGATGTTCGAAGGAACCGAGAATATCGGCAGAGGAGAGTATGCAACCTATGTAACCGAAGCCGGCGGATCGTTGAATGCCAACACCAGCAATGACCGTACGTACTATTTCGAGCTGCTTCCGTCCAACCAGCTGGAGCTCGGCCTGTGGCTGGAGTCGGAGAGGATGCTGCATCCCAAGATCGAGGAGATCGGAGTGAATACCCAGAAGGACGTGGTATGTCAGGAAATGGGCCAGACCCGCGACAACCAGCCTTACGGAACAGCATTCTCGAAGATCCTCACCAACTCGTTCAAGGTGCATCCCTACAATCACGATGTTCTCGGTTCAGAGGAGCATATCCGCAATGCATCGATACAGGATTTCCAGGACTTCCATGACATGTTCTATAAACCGAACAATGCCGTGCTGGTAATCTGCGGAGATTTCGATCCTGTACAGACCAAGGAGTGGATCAATGGCTATTTCGGAGATATTCCTGCAGGTACTGTAGAACCGCGCAGACCTGATCCCAATATGGAACCCAAGCGTACTGCACCCGTCAAGGATACTGTATATGACAATATCCAGATGCCTATGCTGATAGAAGTCTATCCCGCTCCTGCATACGGTACCGATGACTATTTTGCCATGACTGTATTCAATGCAATTCTCTCTTCAGGCAACTCTTCCCGTCTTCAGAATAAGGTTGTGGATACCAAGAAGACAGGTCTTATGGCGGCAGGCAGTGTAATGCCTTTCGAGCATCCGGGCGTATACCTGATCCAGGCTATTCCCAACGGTGTGGACCTTTCTGTCGTTGAGGCAGATGTCGATACTGAAGTATACGGTCTGCTCGAGAACGGCATGTCCGACGAGGAGTTCCAGAAGATCATGAACATGGTAGAGATGGGTGAAGCTACATCCAACACTTCCATTGAAGGTACGGCTGAAGCGCTTGCTACGGCATACACATATTTCAAGAATACCGATTTTGTCAACGAGACCATGGAGCAGTACTCCAAGCTGACCAAGGAGAAAGTCCTTGAGGTGGCCAAAAAGTATATCGACCCCAACCAGAAGATCTCCATCTACTATCTTCCCAAACAGAATTAACAACAAGACATGTACAACGATATGAAAAAGATATTTTCACTTGTGCTGGCAGTAGCCATGCTGTCAGTGTTTCAGCTGAGTGCACAGATCGACAGAAGCAAGGCACCCGCTCCGGGCCCGGCTCCGTTGGTGGAGTTCGGCAATTTTGAGAAATTTACCCTGAACAACGGTCTCCGTGTCATCCTGGTCGAGGACCACGAGCGTCCTGTCGTAAGCTTCGGCCTCACTTTCATCGTTGATCCTTTCGTGGAAGGAGACAAGGCCGGTGCATCGTCGTTTTTCGGTGATCTGTGGGGAAGGGGTACGGTAAACCGCACGGCTGACGAAATCAACAATGAGGTGGATTTCCTGGGAGCTTCGTTCCGTACCGGCTCACGCTATATCGGCTTCACGACCCTCACCAAGTATGCCGACAAGATGATGGAAATAATGTCGGATGTACTCTACAATCCCACATTCCCTGAGGAAGAGCTGGACAAGATCAAGGATCAGGCCATAGGCGGACTCCAGATGTCACGTACATCCCCAAGTGCGATAATGAGCAACATAGTTACTGCTACGGTCTATCCTGAAGGACATGCCTACAGCGACATCATGACCGAGGCTACTGTCGAAGCCATCACCACCGACGACTGCCGTCAGTATTACGATACGTATATCATACCCAACAGCGCCATACTGGTGATAACCGGAGACATGACGCTCAAAAAGGCAAAATCACTTTGCAAGAAGTATTTCAACAAATGGGAAAAGGGTGAGGTAGTCGTTTATGAAGATCCTGCAGTAAACCGTCCCGAGGGAATAGAGGTAGTGTTCTCCCCCAAAGACGGAGCAGTGCAGTCAACCGTAGAGATGATGGCTCCTATCTCCCTGCCTCCATACTCGGATGACAAGATGGCTCTTTCCATAGCCAACGCAATCTACGGAGGCGGCGGATTCGATGCCAAACTGTTCAAGAACCTGCGCGAGACCCACGGATATACCTACGGTGTATATTCCAGCGTAAATTCCGATGAAATATCCGGATCGTTCTATGCATCCGGTGACGTAAACAGAGATGCTACCGACAGCTCGTTCGTACAGATGCGCTATGAGCTGCAGAACATGATGGACGGAGACTATACCGAAGAGGACCTGAAGAAATTCAAGACCATGTATGCGGGAAGCTTCTCCCGTTCCCTGGAATCTTCCGACCAGATAGCCAACTATGCCTACATGATCGAGCGCTACAACCTTCCCGAGGACTACTATGCCACATATCTCCAGAGACTGGATGCCCTTACCCTCGATGATATCCGCAAGGTTGTTGCCAAATACTTCGATCCTGACAACATGTACTGGTTCTGCGTAGGTGACCCCTCGGTTCTTCCTGCACTCGCCAAGTATGACTCGGACGGAGTGGTAGTGGAACTGGATTTCGAAGGCAAGCCCATAGAGCACAAGGCGATCTCGGCCGATGTGACGGTAGAGTCGGTTCTGGACAAATATGTCGATGCCATCGGAGGACGTGCCCTTGTGGAGGGTATCAAGGATATGACCGAGGAGGTCGAGATGAGCATGATGGGAATGAGCATATCCACTGTGACTATGCGTATTCCGGACATGAAGTGCTTCTCGATGGTTCAGTCCATGGGCGGCAGCCCTGTCTCCAGAATTCTTCTCCGTGACGGTAAGATTACCGTATCCGCCGGAGGTATGGAACAGGAGATTACCGATCCTGCACAGGTGGAAGCCATGAGTGACGTTTATCCTGTGGCGGAGATCCTTGGACCTGAAGAGGGCTATGTCTTTACCCTCGAAGGGATCGAAACCGTTGACGGAAGGGATGCCTACAAGGTAAAGGCCGACAAGGGCGGAATCAGCTCCTACAACTACTATGATGTGGAGTCAGGTCTCAAGGTCAAGTCTGTGGCAATGTCCGAAGGCCAGGCTCAGGAAGTGGTATTCGACGATTACCGGAAGACAGACTACGGTATCCTCTATCCTATGGTACAGAAGGTCAATATCCCTCAGGTCGGTGTTGTAGAGGCAAAGGTGATAAAGGTGGAGATCAATTCCGGCATCACCCCCGATCAGCTCTGATCTGTCAGCGGCAGGTGAATTTTTGAATCAAGGACGGCACTCTGGTATGCCGTCCTTTCTTTTTTCCTGAAAAGTGAGTATATTTGCATGATAGAGTTGCAAACATTCAGGCATGAAAAATACAGTATACGAGAAGATCGGCTGGGAGTCAGGGCTGGAGATGAAAGATGATCCCGTCTTCGGAGTCATCGGCGGGGGAAGCTGGGCTACGGCTCTGGTCAAGCTGCTAACTGACAACGGCAGGCAGCTCAACTGGTACATGAGGGACACTGCGGCAATTGAGCACATAGAACGTTATCATCACCACTCCAAATATCTCACATCAGTGGAATTGGATGCAGACAGTTTTACGATTACCAACGACATAAATTACGTAGTCAGTGAATCGGACATACTTGTATTCGCGGTCCCGTCGGCATATTTCCTGAGTGAAATGTCAAAGGTTACTGTACCGTATGAGGACCGTTTGCTCATTTCTGCCGTAAAAGGTTTTGTAGGTGACAGGTATCTTACCGTGGCCGAGTATTTCCACATAGACCATCATATCCCGTTCGACAGAATAGGCGTAATTAGCGGCCCGTGTCATGCCGAAGAGGTAGGGATGGAGCGTCTCTCATACCTGACCCTGTCATCCAAGCATCTGGAAGTGGCTGAGTATCTTTGCGGTTTTTTCCGTAACTACTACGTTAAGACCATTGCGTGCACGGACATATACGGGGTCGAATTTGCCGCTGCGCTGAAGAATGTATATGCCATAGCGGCAGGCATATGTTACGGAGCCGGGTACGGGGACAATTTCATGGCAGTCCTTATAGCAAGCAGTTTCAGGGAGATGAAGGAATTCATCAATGTCACCAATCCGGATATCCGCCGCAATACGTCCATGTCGGCATATCTTGGCGATCTGCTGGTTACCTGCAATTCCCCGTTCTCCCGCAACCGCAGTTTCGGCAGCATGCTCGGGAAGGGTTATCCTGTCAGGACAGCAATGCTCGAACTCAGTCAGGTGGCTGAGGGATACTATGCGACAAAGGCAATCCATGAGATCAACCGCAAATTCAACGTGAACATGCCCATCGCCGATGCTGTCCATTCGGTCCTTTATGAGGGATGCAGTGCGGTAGAGGCAATGAGGGAGCTGCAGGAAAGTCTGATGTAGTAAAATATAGTACAACATAACACTAAAAACAGAGATTATGGTAAATGTAAATTTCAAACCTTCGAAGGAGTATGTAGGAAAAGCTATGGAAGCTTTCGATACCCTTCAGGGAAGGCAGGGCAGAGGCAATGATTTCCTGGGGTGGCTTGACCTGCCCTCAGATACCCCGGAATCCATAGTGAAAGGCTGTGAGGATATCGCCGGGGAATGGAAGGACAAAGGTGTGCAGATTGCCGTGGTAATCGGCATCGGGGGCTCGTATCTCGGTGCAAAAGCGGCACTGGAGGCTCTTTCCCACTCTTTCGGTCTCAACAGAAAAGGGATAGAAGTAGTCTTCGCCGGCTTCAATCTTTCAGAGGAATATCATGCCGAGCTGCTGGACTACATCCGCGATAAATCAGTGGCTGCAGTGGTTATTTCCAAGTCAGGAACCACAACCGAGCCCGCAGTGGCGTTCCGTGTCATCAAGGAGTACATCGAGGGGATTTACGGAAAGGCAGAGGCCGCTTCAAGGATTGTGGCCGTTACCGACCAGGCCCGTGGAGCCCTCAAGAGCCTTTCGGATCAGGAAGGTTACCGTACATTCGTGATTCCTGACAATGTCGGAGGCCGGTTCTCGGTCCTCACTCCGGTAGGTCTGCTGCCTATTGCCATTGCGGGCTATGACATCCGTGCACTGCTCAAGGGTGCTGCCGACATGGCACGCCGCTGCTCTGTCCGTTCGGAGGAGAATCCTGCCCTGGTCTATGCGGCAGCCCGCAATGAACTGTATGCATCAGGCAAGAAGGTCGAGATCCTGGTCAATTTCAATCCCAAGCTCCAGTATGTGGGTGAATGGTGGAAGCAGCTCTTCGGGGAGTCCGAGGGAAAGGAAGGCAGGGGAATTTTCCCCGCATCCGTCAATTTCACTACTGACCTGCATTCGATGGGACAGTACATACAGCAGGGAGAGAGGATTCTCTTCGAGACTGTAATTTCAGTAGAAAATGCCGGACGCGAGCTTGTCATCACAAACGATCCGCAGAATCTGGACGGTCTGAACTTCCTGACCGGCATGCATCTGGAGCACTGCAACAAGATGGCAGAGGCAGGTACACGCCTGGCCCATCTTGACGGAGGGGTTCCCCAGGGAAGGGTTGTGGTAGACCGTATAGACGAATACAATCTCGGTGAACTGTTCATGTTCTTCGAGGAATCCTGTGGAATTTCAGCATACATCCTTGGCGTCAATCCTTTCGACCAGCCAGGAGTGGAAGCCTACAAGAAGAACATGTTTGCTCTTCTTGGCAAGCCCGGATATGAGGCGCAGGCAGAAGCTATACGCAAAAGGCTTGAATAGTTTAGAGTAGACTCCACCAGATGAGACAGGAGTTTCTCAGAAATGTAGCCGGGCAGTTCTACGGCCTAACCGGAGGGGAACTGCGCGGCTACTGTTTTGTCTTTCCGAACCGGCGTTCAGCCCTGTTCTTCAGAAGGTATCTGGGTGAAATGGCTGAAAGGCCTGTTTTTTCCCCTGCGGTTACCAATATCAATGATCTGTTTACCGGTCTGTCAGGACTCCGTCTTTTGGACCGCATTACCCTGCTGCACCGTCTCTATACTGTCTATCGGGAAAAGGTGGAGGGATTTGCGGAGACGTTTGACGATTTCATATACCGCGGGGAGGTGATTCTGGGGGATTTCGATGACATAGACAAGTATATGGCCGATGCCGGGGGCCTGTATTCCGATATAAGGGACCTGAAGGAAGTGGAAGCCCGTTATGAATATCTCACCCCTGCGCAGCGCGAAGCGATAGCCTCGTTTTGGGGAGTGGTCATTCCGTGCCGGGAGGGACGCAAGGAAAGGCAGTTTCTGGAAATGTGGGACAGCATGTACGGAATATATACAGCCTTTCGAGCTCTTCTGGAAAGCAGGGGGGAGGCATATGAGGGGATGATATACCGCTCGGTCGCGGAACGGATCAAAAGTGGCGATCCTGAGTTGGAAAAGGCTCTGGCAAGCTATTCCGCAATAGTGTTTGTGGGGCTCAACGCCCCTAACCGGTGCGAGAAGACACTTTTCGACTTCTTGCAGAAGAATGGCCGGGGGGATTTCTACTGGGACTATTACGGCGATGCCGTACGTGATCCCGCCAATAAGTCGTCCCTTTTCATGGAGGACAATGTATCCCGCTATCCGTCAAGGCATCCGCTTCCGGAAGACGGAGGGCTTTGCGGTACTCCTCCTCAGATAGAGGCCATATCCGTACCGTCGGCGGCGGGACAGGCCAAGTACGTGTACGGCATTCTGAAGCAGATAGTCCGCGAAGAAGGTACTTCCGACCTGTTTTCTACAGCAGTGCTCCTGCCTGACGAACAGTTGCTTTTCCCTCTCCTGAATTCCCTTCCCGAGGAAGTCTCTCCGGTCAACGTGACCATGGGCTATTCGCTGGCCCACAGCAACGTCTCCTCGTTCGTGTCGGCTCTGGCTTCTCTGCAGGAACACATACGGGTCCGTGACGGACAGGTGCGCTTCTACTGGAAGGATGTCATGGGGGTTCTTTCCCATCCTTACATAGTGGGAAAGGAAGGCATGAAAGAAAGGGTAAAATTCCTTAAAGACAGTATAGTCAAGGAAAACCTCATCTATCCAGACGCCGGGTTCCTGTCGGAAGGGCAACCGGTTCTGGAACTTGTCTTCAAAAAGTCATCCGATACGGATGTGCCTGTCTCTGAATCTGTTCCCGAATATCTCAAATCCATATTCGATGCTTTGGCTGATGGAGTTGACCGCATAGACCGGGAGTTCCTGATGGGGTACAGCCGCAGTCTCAATCTGATTCACTCTTTGAAGATTGATATGCGCAAGGATACATGTTTCAGGCTTTTGCGCCGCCTGGAATCTTCCGTGTCAATACCTTTCAGCGGTGAGCCGCTGGATGGTCTTCAGATTATGGGCCCTTTGGAGATCAGGGCATTGGATTTTGAGAATCTGATCATCCTGTCTGTCAATGAGGGGACATTCCCTTCCCGAAACACTGCCGCATCGATGATTCCGTACAATCTCCGCCGTGGTTTCGGCCTGCCCACGTACGAGTTTCAGGATTCCATATCGGCATACCATTTCTACAGGAGCATATGCCGTGCCCGCAGGGTATGGCTGCTGACCGACAGCCGTGGGGAAGGACTGTGCTCGGGAGAGGAAAGCCGGTATGTCAAGCAGCTGGAGTACCATTACCGTCTGCCTGTCAGGCGCCGTACCGTATCATTCAGGATTACAGGCAGCAGCCTCCCCGAAGTGGCTCCAGTGCCAAAAACCAGGGAACATGTAGACCGCCTGTCGGCAATGGCTTTTTCCAATTCCGCCCTTCAGACCTGGCTGGGTTGTCCCATGCGTTTTTATTACCAGTACATTCTTGGCCTTAAGGAAGAAGAGGACATCTCCGAGGGTGTTGACAACGCCGCTTTCGGTACATTGTACCATTATGTCATGCGCAGGCTTTACGAACCGTTCATCGGCAGGCCGGTGGACCGTGGGCAGCTCAGGAGGACAGCAGCGGATAACGGCAAGCTTGCCGCCCTGGTTGATGAAGGTTTCCATGATGAATTGGGACTCAAGGAAATAAACGGACGCAACCGTATAGCGGGGGCACTGGTGGCCAGACTTGCGTCCAGGACACTCGAGGTGGATGCTTCGCGGGCGGACGGGGATGAGGTAAATACCATAGTCGCACTTGAAGAAAACTACAGTGCGCCGTTCATTACACCAATGGGGCATAAGGTGAAGCTCAAGGGGATATTTGACCGTATAGACAGAGTCGGAGGTCATCTGAGGATAGTGGACTACAAGACCGGAGGGGATCATTTTACTTGCCGTTCCGTCCAGGAACTTTTCGCGGGAGATACATTCCGTGCAGGCAGCCATGTCTTTCAGCTTCTGCTGTATCTTCTGATCCTCAAATACAAGGAAGGAAGTCCTGTAGATGATTTGGAGCAGGTAGTTCTGGAGATATACTACACCAGAAGCCTATATACAGGAGGCAACTCCTGGCGTACCGTACCGGATCAGGAATTCGTGGATTTTTCGGCTGAACTGGGAGGGCTGCTGGACCGTATCCTGGATCCTGATGTGCCGTTTGAAGCATGTGAGGACGGTAAGGCCTGTGAGTATTGTCCTTTTACATCCATGTGCAACAGATAAATTGATTTTAACGGATATGCTGGAGATATGCAAGGCATCGGCCGGGTCCGGCAAGACCCACAAGCTTACAGGAGAGTATCTCAAGATGCTTTTCAGCGGAGGTACGGACAGGTACAAGTCCATACTGGCCGTGACGTTTACCAACAAGGCTACAGGAGAGATGAAGCAGAGGATTCTGGAAGAACTGAACAGGATAGCGTCAGGGGGGAAGTCTGCCTTTGTAGGGAATCTGGCATCTGTAGGACGGTTCGCTGACATGGTTGCTTCGGGAAGTACTCCGGAGGCTGTCGAGAAAGCAGTCCGCAAGCATGCCGCGGCACTGCTTTCGGCCATACTGAATGATTATTCCCTCTTCAATATCAGCACGATTGACAGGTTTTTCCAGCAGGTTCTCAGAGCTTTTGCCATCGAGACCGGACATTTTTCATCGTATAATGTCGAGATCAACGATTCCAGTATCCTGTCCATTGCCGTGGACGAACTGATGGGATCCATCGATGACAACGAGGAACTTCTGCAATGGCTCATAGGACTGTCTGTCGAGGCTGTGGAAAACGGCCGGGACTGGGACAGTGTACCGCAGCTTATACGTCTAGGGTCGGAGCTGTTCAAGGAGCCGTTCAAGCTTGCGGTGCGTGGATCGGGAGTGGAGTTGCCGGACCGTGAGTCCATATCGGAGTGCGGGGAAGTCATGCGGAGAATAATAAGGGAATTCAGGGAGGAGAGCAGGTCCATGGCGGAAGAAGCGGAAAGGATAATGAAGGATTATGGCCTGACAGCATCTGACTTCAAGGGCGGTTCACGTTCTTTCATGAACTACTTCAGTAAACTGCGCTCCGGCCGGTATGAGGCTCCTTCCGCGACTTTTATTGCCATGTCGGACGAGGAACCCTCAGCATGGTGTGCAGCATCTGCCCGTTCAAGGGCCGGCGACATATCCGCTGCATATCATGCCGGCCTTGCTGATATTGTGCGCAAGGCAGCTGATCCTGAACGTCTGAAGAGATATTTTACAGCCCTTGAAATACAGCGCAACCTGTCTGTGGCCGGCATTCTAAGCGATATAGAGATACAGGTACGCGACCACTGCCGCCGCAACAATCTGGTACTGCTCTCGGACACTCCGCGTTTCCTGTCAGAGATAATAGACGGCAGCGACACTCCATTTATATATGAGCGTGTGGGCAGCCGTCTGGACAATTACCTTCTGGATGAATTTCAGGATACTTCCAGAATGCAGTGGGACAACTTCGAGCCGCTGGTACGTGACAGTGTGGATGCCGGGCACGGGTGTCTGATCGTGGGAGATGTCAAGCAGAGCATATACCGCTGGAGGGGATCCGACTGGAGACTGCTGGACAGTGGAATTTCCTCATGTTTCGATCCCCGCAAGGTCATAAGTGAAACCCTGGCATTCAACTGGCGCAGCTCACCGGAGGTAGTTTCATTCAACAACAGTTTCTTCAGCTCTTTAGGAGAACTTACCGGGGATTCCCTGGTGGGGCGCATATATTCGGATGCCGTGCAGAAGGTACCTGAAGGGAGCAGCCGCCCTGAGGGGCATGTGAGAGTTGTCTTTACGGAGGGTAGTAACCAGGATCTGTCATCGGACAGTTATGTAGGGAGGATTCTTGACTCGGTGCGTACTCTTCTGGATCACGGTTACAGGCCTGGAGACATAGCATTTCTGGTCAGGACACGTTCAGAAGGAGCTGCAATATCCGATTTGCTGATATCCCGTGGTTACAATATCATGACTGAAGATTCTCTGAGAATATCCTCCTGTACTGCGGTGAGGAGAACGGTGGACAGTCTCAGGGAGTCCTTGAACGGAGGTGAAGATGTCTCTGGCAAGTCCCTTTACAATATCTGCGAAGCCCTGCTGCGGGAGATTGTCCCGCAGCATGAAGACAGCGGTTCTGCCTTTATCAATGCATTTCTGGACTGTGTCCTGGAGTTTGTCGAGGCAGAAGGCTCCGATATTGCCGGATTCCTGGACTGGTGGGATTCGGAAGGATCAGGACGTTCCGTATCAGCTCCGGAGGGACGCGATGCTCTGCGCGTGATTACGATCCACAAGTCCAAGGGACTTGAATTCAAGGCAGTCATCATTCCATATCTTCAGATACCGTTTGCCCCTAAGGGCAATTCCGCAAAATATATATGGTGCGGGTCTTCTGTTCCGCCTTTCGATATGCTGCCGGTCTATCCTCTTGAATGCCGCAGCAGTCTCGAGCAGACCGTCTTTGCTGAAGAGTACCGTAAGGAAGCCCTTTACAGTACAGTGGATGCGGTGAATGTTGCGTATGTCGCCTTTACCCGTGCCGTCCGGGAGTTGCTGGTGTTTGCACTCATCCGTCCTTCCAAAGGCGCCGGACTTGCACCGGTATCCGTTTCCAATATACTCTGCAATCATCTTCACGGACAATTGGAAGACGGTATCTACGAGGCAGGAAACTGGACTGTTCAGTCATACGGCGGCAGTGAAGAAGACGTACCCTGCGGAGAGGAGATGGCTTATGTGCCGTCGGTGCCTGTAGGAAACAGGCTGCAGCTGTCCTTCCCCTCGGACATGTATTTTGCAAGGGACAACCGTCGTTTCAGGGGTATAGTCCTGCATGATATCCTTTCAAAGGTAGAGACTGCCACGGATCTCGAAAAGGCTGTGATGGATGCTGTCGCCTCTGGCAATCTGCCGGAGCAGGAAGCACCCGAAGTACTGGGACACTTGTCTGAGATGGTGCTCTCTGTAAAGGAAAAGCATTGGTTTGACGGCACTTATGCTTTGCTGAACGAGGCTCCGATATTGTCTCCCGGAGGGGATACCTACAGGCCTGACAGGATTATGTTCAGCCCTTCCGGGGAGAAGGCTGTGGTGGTTGACTACAAGTTCGGCGCGCGCAGGGACACGGAATACCGCAGGCAGGTCATGGGATATATGGCACTTTTGAGGCAGATGGGGTATTGTCAGGTAGAAGGCTGGTTGTGGTACGGGGAGGACGGAGTTGAGGAAGTTGGATAATCTGCTGCAGGATTTGCTATATTTGCATCGTGTTTAAAACAATGTTGTAATATGTCAAAAGTAGTGTACAAAGTGAAGGGCATGGCCTGCAATCATTGTGTCATGCATGTAAAGAATGCGCTGGAATCACTTCCCGGCGTCAAGGCTTCAGTAACTCTGGAACCGGCTCAAGCAGTACTGGAATTTTCGGATAAAGTATATGACAGGTCTGAACTTCAGAAAGTTGTCCTGGATAAGGCCGGTGAATACATATTGGAGGACTAGCGAATAATTGAAACTATATGAAACTTCATTTCAAAAAGATCTTGGATGCAGCTGCACTGCTGACTGTATCCGTATTGGCTGTGAGCGGATGTACTTCCGAAATCAGTATGGACAAGGAAGGCCTCGACACGACAGTCAATTTGGGAGGTGATGCATTTACCCTCCCTCTCGGTTCGACAGCCGAGTTGAAAATAGGGGATTTTCTGGAAATTCAGGAAGACGGCCTGATAAAGGTGGACGCTGACGGGAATTATTTCATTACATTCACCCAGCCTTTTGATCAGGAAATCTCCCTCAGGGACTTTACCGACCAGCTGACAGTACCGGGTCTTGTCCATAATCTGGATCCCAGAACCTTGACTCTGCCAGACGTGGACATCGTTCCTGAAGAAGGCGTGTCCGGACTTCCGGACGGCATTCCTGGGATAGAAGTCACAGGAGACAAAGTGATGGTAGCACTCGGTCTGGAAGAAGAGTTCAGCTATGAGTTCAGTTTCGAAGAAGCGGCCGATCACGGTCTGGTAAGTGTGGACAGGGTAGATTTCGAAGATACATACCTGCATCCTTCAGTGGAAATGGAGACAGACGGCAACATGCCTGAAACCGTGGGGATGGAGGTAGTGCTGAAAGTACCGGAACACTATGTTTTCGATGATTCCCCTTATGTCGACAATGAAAACCATACGGTAACATTCTCCGGAACCATGAACAGCGAAGGTGTTATTGTATTTCCATCGGTATCAATTGCGGCAATTGATTTCGGTCAGGATAAAGGGAATATGGAAGACGGTTTCGTGTTCCTGGACACATTTGCCGTCGTAAAGTCAGATCTTGTTTTTTCAGTAGACGATTTCAATGCCGTGTCCGGAAGTACCATCAGCGTGGGCTTGACGGTGGCGGCAGGTTCTGAAGATGGATCCATGCTTCCTGAATCATTTGTGGGCAGGGTCGATGTGGCTATAGATCCGATTCAGGAGTCCATAGGACTTGACGGTATACCTGATTTGCTGAAATCGGACGATGTAAGGTTGGATTTCTATTCCCCTTCGCTTACGGCTGTAATCAGCACCAATGCCGGTGTCCCGGTGGATATAACGGCCGATTTGATTCCTGTGTTTGCAGGGGTGGACGGAGATGGTTTGAGCCTGGATATGTCTACTCCGGTTTCAGACGATCCGTCCGTGACGGAAACGGTGTCCTATTGGATATCTTCATCCAGACCTGATGGCCTGTCTCCGGAGTACGAGTGGCTGGAGGCCGATCTGCGGTCTTTGCTGAGCCGTATTCCTGACGATGTGGATGTGGAAGTATCGGCCCGTACGGACTCTGGCGAGAATGCATATGTCGTATGCAATGCAGAATATAACGTGTCCGGAGAATTCTCGTTCAATGTTCCGTTCTCCTTTGGAGACGGTCTGTATCTTGCACTGGGTGATACCATCCCGAACATGCCGGCCATCCTTTCCACAGTAGTGAGGTCTGCAAACGTGAGGATACTGGGAGAGGTAACAAGTACTGTCCCTCTCAACATCAATATGAAGGCATATTTTCTGGATGCTTCAGGCAATCGTATTGACATTCCGGAAATGGAGCAGACTATTTCAGGCTCCGGTGCGGATGGGGCCCCTTGCGTAACACCTTTGGAACTGAATGTCCCCAAAACAGAAATCAGCCGGGATATCGCATCCATCGTGCTGGCATTCGAGCTGCTGCCAGGACAGGATCCGGGAGTCCCCGTTTCTGACAAATCTTCCGTTCAGGCTGATATTGTACTGGAGGTCCCTGGCGGGATAACCTTCGACCTGGAAGATCTTGAAAACATTCAATACTAAATTTGGCGGAGATGAAGAAGATTATTTTCACTATATTGGCTTTTGCAGTATCGGTTACTGCAATCAATGCACAGAGCAGGACAAGCTATTTTGTAAGGAATTCCACGCAGAGCCATTATTTCAATGCCGCATTCGTCCCTGACCAGGGGTATGTAGGAGTTCCTCTGCTTAACGGGATCGATATTCAGATAGGGTCCAATTTCGGCCCGTCTACGTTTCTTTTCCCGTTGTCCAACGGAAAGACGGGACTTTTCCTCAATCCTGAAGTCAATTCCGCAAGCTTTCTTGAAGGACTTGGCGATGTCACGTATCTGGATGCAGGAATAGGGTATAATATCATTGATGCAGGATGGTTTACAGGCAAGGATTCTTTCTGGACCGTTTCCCTTGGCGTGGATGTCAATCTGGACAGTTCGATACCGAAAGAAGTCTTCCGTTTTCTGAAACAGGGAATGGAGACAGACCCTCAGCACTATTCCATCAGTAATCTGGACGTAGGGGCTGATGCCTATGCTTCTCTTTCAGTCGGTTATTCCCGCGGTCTGGACAAACTTGTCAAAGGTCTCAGGGTAGGAGGCAAAGTGAAATTCCTGGCCAGTGTAGCCGATGTCCAGATGAATATAGACAAGCTGGATATAGACATGAGCTCCAGCAGCTGGAATGTGTCCGCATTGGGTACTGGACATATACTGGGCGGAGGAATCGTTCCGGCATTCAACGAGGAAGGTTATGTGAACGGTGTTGCCTTTGACCCTTCGGCGATTGGGCTCGGAGGACTTGGCGTGGCGTTTGATCTCGGAGCCGAGTATAGAATATCTGAAGGAACTCCCGTGGACGGCCTAAGGTTCTCGGTGTCGGTAACGGATCTTGGTTTCATTTCCTACAGTAAGGACAAGTCCAGGATGTTGAAAGCCGACAGGTCCTTCCAGTTCGACGGTTTCGAGAATATAGGAACTGAAGAAGGACTGGAATCGCAGATGGATCAGGTCCTGAATGATCTGATAGGGCTGGCTTCGTTCTCGGAAGAGGAGGTGGACAAAGCACAGACCCGTACTCTGGCGGCGACGCTTTATGCCGGTGTGGATTATTCTTTCCTCAAGGACAAGATGAATGTGGGACTGCTTTATTCGGCACGTTTCGGCCGTTTCCGTACTGAAAACGAACTGACTCTTTCGTGGAACTATGCCCCTGTGCGCAGTTTTGACATTGCCTTGTCGTATTCGCTGCTGAAGACCCATTCGACATTGGGATGGCTGATAACATACGTTCCCAGAAAGGGTATAGGCCTGTTTGTGGGAAGCGACTATACATCCCTGAATTATACGGCCCTGCAATATGAGGGAATAAAGTTCCCTGTCCCTTCCAGGAAGATCATCCTGGATGTCAATTTCGGATTTACAATATCTCTTGGCGGATCCAACCGCAGGTATTAGAAAATTATTCTATACGTAATATACGAAAAGCCTCCGTACACAAGCAAAGGTACGGAGGCTTTTCATTTTCCTGTTCCGGCTGAGTCTACACTGCAGGTGCAGAAAAGTGTTCCCTGGAGAAAATGCGGGCTTCAGTGACCACTACGGTGTTGCCGTCCTTGTCTCTCATTGTCCCGACAAGGGTTCCGATCATTCTCTTGTGATCCACATTTGTACATTCGAAACGGATGTGATAGGGCTCATCGATGTACACTGGTCTTACATACGTGACGTTCTGGGAGATGAAGTAAGCCATCTTGTCTGCGGGCCACATGGTTCCGAACACTTTTGCAAAAGCACAAAGAATAAGTACTCCCTGGGCTACCGGGCGTCCGAACTCGGTCCCGGTGGCATATTCCCGGTCTATGTGGATGGGGTTGAAGTCATCCGTCAGCTTGGCATAGACCTCTGCGTCCTTTTGTGTAAAGACGGTGTTGTAGTCATAGGTGTCGTGTTCTTTGATCATAATAGAAGGATTTTAGATTAGCCCTATAAAGATAAGACAAAAATCCCGGAAAAACAAATCTGAAAGGGCTAAAATGTCAGAGAAAGGCCGTCGTATGCAGGCTCTATGCCGTGGGGGAGAGTTTTGCACAGGTCTTCGTACTTCTCAAGCTGGTGCGAAAGGTGAGTGAGGAAGCAGCGTCTGGCACCGACACGGCGGCATACATCTATGGCCTCCCCAAGGGAAAAATGGGAAATGTGCGGTGTCCTGCGGATGCAGCTTACAACGAAAATGTCTACTCCGCGGAAACGGTCAAGCGACTCTTCGGAAATATAGTTCGCATCAGTAAGGTAACCCAGCCGTCCGAAGCGGAAGCCAAGGATAGGCAGCTTGTAATGCATTGCACGTACAGGTATGATCTCCACTCCGTCTATGCAGAACGGTTCTTCCCCGATGGTGTGCAGGACGAAATCCGGTACACCTGGATATCTGTGCTCCCCGAAGGCATAGGCGTATTCGCGTTTGAGGGATTCCTGGACCATCGGCTCCGCATATATGGGGAATGCTTTGTGCATGAAGTAGTTGAAGGCGCGTACGTCATCAAGTCCACCGGTATGGTCCTTATGCATGTGGGTAAGTAGTACGGCATCGAGTTCCCTGATGCCGCTCCGGAGAATCTGCTGCCGGAAATCGGGACCGGCATCAATAACCAGACGCAGTCCTTCATATTCGATATATGCGGATGTTCTCAGGCGTTTGTCGTGGAAGTCGTCCGAACGGCATACCGGGCACGAGCAGCCTATGATGGGCATGCCCTGGGAGGTGCCTGTCCCCAGAAATTCTATTTTGTTGTGGACTTTAGCGCTCATCGGCCCCAAAGATACGGAAATTTGTTTAATTTTGTAAAATATGAGTAGCAGACTTTATCTGGTTCCGGCCCCTCTTGGGGATAATCCGCCCGAGGAGGTAATTCCTCCGTACGTATTCGGGCAGATAGGGCATGTGACCCGCTTTGCCGTGGAGGATATCCGGACAGCCAGAAGATATCTTTCGCGTATCGGGTTCCGTGGCAGGATAGACGGACTTACATTCTATGAGATCAACGAGCATTCGACCAGGGAGGATATAGAGCGGATTGCTTCCCGTTTTGCAGACGGGGAGGACATGGCCCTTATTTCCGAGGCCGGCCTTCCTGCTGTAGCCGATCCCGGTGCGGCCCTCGTAGAATTGGCCCACAAGGCTGATGTAGAGGTTGTCCCCTTTTCAGGTCCGTCGTCCCTTATGATGGCTCTCATGTCATCAGGCATGAACGGGCAGTGCTTCGCATTTGTCGGGTATGTCCCGGCCAAAACCGAAGCACGCCGCAAACGGATCAAGGAGCTGGAAGCCCGCTCACGCCGGAATTGCGAGACGCAGATACTCATTGAGACTCCGTACAGGAGCGATGCCTTGTTCCAGGATATTCTGGCTGTGTGCGATCCATCGACGAGAGTATGCGTAGCGGCGGGCATAACCCTTCCGGACAAGATGATAAGGACCAGGACTGTCGCCCAGTGGCGTGCGTGCGGGTTGACAATATCCAAGCGGCCTGCAGTATTTCTGATATATGCATAATTGATATGGGAAAAATAGAACTTTGCGGAATGCGTTTCTTTGCCCATCACGGGTGTTTCCATGAGGAGAAAGTGATAGGCAATCATTTTGTGGTGGATTTTGAGGTCTGGACGGATACACGTGCTGCCTCCTTGAGCGATTCTTTGGAGGATACGCTCAATTATCAGTGTATTTACGATATAGTGAAAGAGGAGATGGCCGTTTCATCCGATCTCCTGGAACATGTGGCCGGACGTATACTGCGCCGGTTCAGGAAGTCTTTTCCTCAGGTGGAGCGGGCCAGGATATCCATAGCCAAGCTCAATCCTCCGCTGGGAGGAGAAGTAGGTGCATCCAGGGTTACATTGGAACTGGAGGAAGTATGAAGGTAGCGGTGCATACCCTGGGCTGCAAGCTCAATTATTCGGAGAGCTCGACCATAGCCAGAGAATTTGCGCGGAGAGGCTATGAAGTAGTGTCTTCTGCTTCCGATGCAGATATCTATGTGGTAAATACTTGTTCAGTCACTGAACATAGCGACAAGAAGGACCGTAACCTTATCAGGCGTCTGCACCGGCGCTCCCCTGAAGCGGTAATCGCTGTAGTAGGCTGTTATGCTCAGCTGAAAGGTGAAGAGATTGCTGCTCTGGAAGGTGTGGATATAGTGCTGGGCGCAGGCAGCAAGGGACTGGTGGTCGATGAGGTGGAAAAGCTGCTGGACAGCAGAAAAGACGGGAAACAAGCCAGGAAGGTGGAACTGTGCGATATAGATTCCGTAGACAATATCTTTCCGGCATATTCCACGGGAGAGCGGACACGGTCGTTCCTCAAGATCCAGGACGGATGTGACTACAAATGTTCCTACTGTACGGTCCCGTATGCACGTGGCGGCAGCCGAAGCCTTCCTGCGTCCACGATATTGGAGCAGGCTAGGGAAATTGCACAGGCAGGAATCGTGGAGACAGTTCTTACCGGGGTCAATACCGGGGACTATGGCCGCAAGACCGGGGAAAGTTTTCTGTCACTTTTACAGCAGCTCAATGATGTGGACGGAATCCTGCGATATCGTATATCGTCAATAGAACCTAATCTGCTCACTCCTGAGATAGTGGAATGGATTGCGTCCGGAACGAAATTCCTGCCGCATTTCCACATACCTCTCCAGTCCGGATGCGACAGGATTCTGAGCCGAATGGGGCGCAGATACCGCACGGCAGACTTCAGAAGCAAGATAGAGTTGATACGCAGCAAGATGGATCACGTTTTCTTCGGAATAGATGTGATAGTGGGTTTCCCTGGAGAGACAGAGGAAGATTTCAGGTGTACATGTGATTTTCTGGAGGAAATAAAGCCTGCATTCATACATGTATTCCCTTATTCGCGCAGGGCAGGAACTCCTGCAGCAGTAATGCCGGATCAGGTTCCCGAGAATGTGAAGACGCAGAGGGTAGCTGTTCTGGAAGACATGTGTGCCCGTCTGCACAGGGATTTCTGTGCCATGAATAGCGGAAGGGAAGAGGAAGTACTGTTTGAGAGCAAGTCGAGGGACGGGAAGATGTCAGGGTATACGCGTAATTATATCAAGGTGGAAATGCCCTATGACAGGAATCTGATAGGCAAGGTGGTCAAGGTCATTCTGCCTTGACGCCTTCATCGTCTTTGTCTTCTTCTTCGTAGTAGTATACCTGGGCCCCCTGGTTCTGGTCTTCCTGATATTCTACTGTTCCTGTTTCTTCAAGGAAATTCATCGGATTTTCCCTTGGACGCAGAACCTCTTCCTTTACGATGTTGGCAGCTGCGGCCTCTTTTTCGAGTTCGTCCTCGGCTTCCTGCAGCTTCTTCAGTTCGTACTGTTCCCTGCGTTTGCGGCTGAAGAATATGTTTCTCCAGAAATCCCCGAATGTGTCGAATTCGTCCTGATACGTGACACCGAAACCGCTGCGCTGCGTATTGTCCAGATAGTTGGAATATGTATCCGCCGAACGGGTGAACAGGGTTACGCGCAGTTTGCCCTGACGGTCCACCTTGATCTCGGCATCGAAGTCTCCCGCCCAGTTGGAAGATGTCTCGTCGTTGCCTAGATTGCCGTTGATTATTAGCCTGTTGTTGAACGCCTGGTAGGATACGGCCACATCGAACATGCCCCAGCTGCCGTTGGATCCTCCAGGCTGGTAGTTGAGACCCAGGTCGAGGGGTATGTCCAGTTGCCGGAATATGTTGTTGAACTGGTTGGAGAGCATCTCGCTGGCGTTGGAATAGAGTATGGTAGAGTTGTTGACTATCCCTGACTGCTCATCGGGTACGAAGCTTCCTGAGAACAGCAGTGCCATGAATTGTTTCTGGACTTTGTCCGGAGTACTCAATGCACTCTCTACCCGACCTTTGGTGATAGGATCCAGGTCGGGAATGTCTATTGAGAATGAAAGTTCCGGATTGGACAGAGGGCCTTGGAGCTGTATGCCGCAGCTTACGTTGCGGCGGCTTCCTACAGCTGTAGTGTCGGATATGAGAGTGGATATGGATGCTTTTGTATGGTATGTGGCTCCTATATTGAGATTGGTGTTCTTGAGGTCTCCGTTGAAGGCTATGCTGCCGCCTTCGTTGAGTGTGAAGTCTCTGGACTGCATGTATAGGGTGTAATGGAGACTGCCTTCGCTGACAGTGTAGTCTCCCCTTATGTCCATGATGTTGCGTGATGGATTGAATGTCAGGCTTATGTTCCCGTCTCCTCTGCATTTGAGTATGTCTCCGAGCTGCCTGTCTATCTCTATCTGCAGTTCAGTTCCTGAGGTGATGCCGGCCGTCGCCCGTATTTCGATATTGCTCCTGCGTTTCCTGACAGTGCCGGCATTGTTTTCCTCCCCGTTGTCCTGGACAGTGCTGTCTGCCGGATGGCGGAAATCGGTAAATGTGATCAGGTCTGTAGTGGATGCCGATGACGATGAGGACAGTGGGACATGGAGAGACGTGTTGTCATTGGTGTTCACCTGGGCATCTATAAGTATGTTGTCAATGGGACCGGATATGCCCACGTTTCCTGAGGCAAAAGCAGTGCCGTAGAATTTGCTGTTGTTGTACTCTCCGGTATTGAGTACCTGGAAGTTCTCGAAACCGAGATTCGCATCCAGGTATATGTTTTTGAAGAAATCGTGACTCATGCTTCCGGACAGCCATGCCGTAGAACCTTCAGGATCCTGTATGGACAGGCTGTCCAGGTCCATCCGCTGACGGCTGAATGATATCGGACCGTTGAGGATATACGGTACTTTTGTAAATACCGGGGTTATGGCCAGAGAATCTATCCTGCTGTCATTGCTGCTTAGCATGAGCATGTCAAGTTGGCCTGTTATCCCGATATTGCCGCTGATATATCCGTCGGATATGTCAGCGAAGTCACTTAGGAACGGAGCGACGGCTGTAAGGTGCAGATTCCGCAGCAGAAGGTCCATATCCAGATAGTTGCGTCCTGGAATAAAGTATCCGCTTGCGTTGATGGGGTTCTTCCCGTCCAGGAAGTTGTTTATCAGGATATTGAATCTGTTCCTTGCCAGATCCCTCCGGCTGCGGACCGACAGTTGTCCCAGATTCTCCCCCTTCAGGCTTATGCTGTCACCTGTAACTTCCATATTCGCCCCCATGCCTGAAAAGAAGTTGAAGAGGTCTACTTCTCCTGACATTCTTCCCTGGATGTCCAGATCCGTGCCGGTGAATGAATTCAGAAGATCCAGGTTGAGATTGGCAAGCCTGATTGATAGTACGCTGTCAGGGTCTTCGGAGATGGTTCCGTATATTCTGAGCGAATCCTGTGCTCCGTACAGCCCGAAACCCTGTATCGAGTAATTTCTGGGTCTTATGGAGACGGCTGTAGGGGAAAGGATCCATGTGTGATTGCGTATATTGAGCCCTGAACTGTCTATGTCTATGTCCGCCATAATTTTGCCGGCAGGATTCTTCCATGCGTTGATTCTGGCGGACATGTCCAGCCACGTGGTATCGGCATTGTTGTAACTCAGTTTAAGCAGCATGTCTTTGCCGTCTTCGTCCAGCGATATCATGGCATTGTCCACTGTCATGTTCCCTGACTTTATACGGTCTACCGTGAGACTTCCTTTTACATCTGAACCGGTGTTGCCTGCGTTGAGACGGACGTTGTCCAGACTGTAGCTGCTGCCTTTTCTGTTCCCGAACGCTATGGAGGATGACGTGAAATTAAAATCCAGAAGATTGCTTTCGTCCAACGAGAAATCTATGGATGTCCCGTCGGCTATGTATAGACCCGGCATAATGATATCGCATATCTGTGACATGTCGAAGGTCTGCAGATGGAAATCATAGAACCCGTTCTTTGTGGCCTTGCCGGCAGTATCCGGTGGCAGCAGTCTTTCAAGAGGGGGGCAGTTGACGGCCTGTGCCAGTCTTGCGGCAAGTCTTGACGGCGAGTCTGTACTTGTATATCCTGCCTGCATGATGGGTGAACGCAGGGTTACCGTGTGTTCGTTTTCAGAAAGGAAAGAGTGGATGTATATGGAGTCTATATTGTACTGTCCGTTGTCATTGGCATAGCTGATGTTGTCAAGAAGGACGCTGCCAAGGATACTGCGGTCGGTAAACTGCAGGTCTGCCTTTGCCGTTATGCCGGCGGAGGCCAGTGTCCCTTCCTTTACGAGATTCATGCTAAGAAGGTCGGAATAAGGGACATCAAGATACAGTTTTATTCTGTCCAGCGTCTTGTCCTGCCTGAGGTCCACGATGCTTTGGAACATTACCGGAAATGCCGGATCATGGCTCAGTAGCCTGATGTCTGCCGATCCGTTCCTCATCTCTCCGGTGATGGCTATGTCCTTGTATTCGTATCCTTTGATAGTGATGCTGTTTATTCTGGCATGTTCTAGTCTGGCGTCAATCATTTTTCCGGACCCTTTCTCCGGTATTTGTGCGTGGATTCTGGCTTTGAGGTCTATATCCCCGAAAGCTTCTTTGTCTAGGATTTTCCCGACATCGAGATTTGCCAGTTCTACATCGGACGATATTCTGCGCACAGTGCTGTCAGGATCACTTTTCATGTCCACTTCATAAGTGACGGAGCCTATGTCTGAGGTGATGGTTCCCAGACTGTATAGAGTGGAGAGGTTGCCGTATGCGAGGCCTGTCAAGGAGACTTCCGTGCCCGGGACGATTTTTGCTATGGAGTTGGGTTTTCTGCTGAACTGCGAAATGATCCCGGATACTTCCTGTGTGGTGGTCGTAATGTGTTTTACAGAAAAGTTGAAGTATGTGTCCTTTATGTCCGGAAGGCCTGTAATCTCGGCACTTAGGCTTATGTCGGATCCTGTGTCGGTGTGGACTTTCAGGTCATAGGCTTTCAGGGCTGATACGGTACCGCTGACTTGTCCGTCCAGTCCTATCCTCAAAGTATTGTCCCTTAGACTTTCTGCAAATACGCCGATACTCCTGAAGTCAAGTGTACTGTTCCGGAAATCGGCAGCCATTGTGACCTTGTGTATGAAGTCCTTGAGGTCTTTGCCGCTGCTGTATGCGAGAGAGAGGTACTCGGCATTGATTTCGGACCAGTTGTCTGTAAGGTGCATGTTGTCCAGTCTGGATTCACTCCCGTTGAGGGTGAAATGGCCGCTCAGTGACTTAAGTTCGTACCCGGAGCGGTCGATGCAGCTCAGGTCCCTGATCCTGCACGATATAGTGTTGCTCTCAATGGAAATTCTGTTTATTCTGGCGCTGATGTTTCTTAGTTCCAGATTTTTAAAGTTAATGCAGCCGTCTGCTTTAGGAATAGTGTCCGCCGGAGGGTTGGACATGGAGAAAGACATGTTGCGGAGTGTAATCTCGTCAATAGTCATGTCCGGTATGCTGAACGGTTTCTTGAGTGAGTCCGGCTTTGGCTGAATGTTGAAAATGCGGTTGATGTTATTGTGCGCCTGACCCTCCTGGATAAGGTTGAAACATCCGTCCTGAAGAAATATGCGGTTGAAATGGAGTTGTCCGCGCAGCAGGTTCTTTGGTGAAATGGATACGGACAGCTTGTCCAGGGAGGCAAGAGTGTCTCCTTGCTCTCCGGTGATGGATATGCCATAGGCCATCACTTTGTTTATGAACACTATGGCTATTCTGTCAATCTCTATATTGCCGTGCAGGTGTTCTTCCAGGGATGAGACAGCCCGTCGGGCTATGCGGGTCTGCAGCTGGGGAAACTGCAGGGCCACATAGCCTGCAACAGGTGCGATGCAGATGAGAATCAGCAGACCGGCTAGTATTTTTCTGAAAGTCCTGATGGCGTTTTTTACTAACTTTCAAAGTTAACAATTTTTTTCTTCAGATTCTCTTTTCTTCTGCATCCGGGCAGCTGTGAGTTCCAGGACAAGAACCAGTGCGACGCCGATAAGCGCGAAGGTTACGGCCAGACCGATGTGTCCGGAGAACAGTGGCTCCAGATTCGGCTGGAATGGCATCACGGGACGGGATACTTCTCCTATCTGAAGCTGCCACGGCCATACCTTGACGAGAGAACCTATCATGATTCCTGCCAGGGCAGAGATAGTGGTGACATGATATTTTTTCAGCAGCCATGAGAGAAAATGAGAGAAGGATACGATGCCTATGGCCGCACCTGCGACGAATACTAGAATCAGGACTATGTTAAAGTCAGTGAGAGCCTTCAGCATATATTCGTACTTGCCAAGGAGCAGGAGAATGAAGCTGCCTGAGATTCCGGGCAAAATCATGGCGCAGATAGCGATGGCTCCGCACAGGAAGATGAACCACAGGTGGTTTGGGGTTTCAGTAGGAGATACCAGACATATTGCGGCCCCGGCAGCAATTCCAAGCAGCAGGGCGATGATGTTTTTTATTTTAGTTAAATCTATATCCTTGAGAATCAGTATTGCAGAGGCTATAATGAGACCGAAGAAGAAGGACCACAGGGGGATGGGCTCGTTGGCCATTAGGTACTGCATGAGCTTGGCGAGTGAGAAAAAGCTGATGGCTATGCCCAGTATAAGAGAGACAAGGAATGTTCCGTTGATGTGGTTCCAGAACATTTTGATCCTGCCTGTGAAAAGCAGCCTGAAGGCCTGGGTGTTTACTGATTTGATGGAATTGATCAGTTCCTCGTAGATGCCGGTCAGGAATGCGATGGTACCGCCGGAAACTCCAGGTATTACATCGGCAGCTCCCATTCCGATTCCTTTGACTGTAATCATTGCGTAAGAAGAAAACTTTCTCATTTTGAGTCTGTGTGTATTGTTGTAAGATAAAGTAATATGCTTTTGACAAGTTGATCCGGATTCCCGGTCTGCTGTCCGTCAGGTGAAGAGACAATCATGTCGTAAGGATTCTTGGAACCGTTTGAAACTCCTATTCTGAAGGATGCATCGGCTTTCGCCAGTATGTAGTCCGCGGCAAATACCCTTTTGTCCTGAGTAAGGTCAATAAGTATATCGAAATGATTCTGTACAAAATCTTTGATGGCGTTATCGTATGGAAGTCCGTACCAGTTGACATCGTTTCTCCGTACTGTTCTCACAGAAGGATTTGAAATCGACGCCTGTTCTTCGCCAGGATTTTTTCTGAAGTCCAGGTAAATCCCCATGAATTCCATTCTCCTTTTCTGCATTTCCATAGTGATGGTACCGACAGCTTTGACGGAACCAGGGTTGTCGGCGTTGGCCACAAATCCTATTCTGCGGGCCGATTCCAGGGGAATGTATACTCCGTTGTGCGGATGAACGACCTTTCTCAGAGCTTTCCTCTGCAAAATCCGTGTCAGAAAACACTCAAACATCCGCCAAAGATAAGAAACTGTTTTGAAATTTTATATTTTTGTCCCCATGAAAATTCAAGATTATGAGTACAGCTATCAACATAGGTATTTTCGGACGGCGCAATACAGGTAAGTCGTCACTAATCAACACGATTGTAGGTCAGAAAGTTGCGATAGTATCAGACCGTCCCGGCACTACTACCGACCCGGTCCGCAAAAGGATGGAAATCTTCGGACTGGGCCCATGTGTGCTTATCGACACGGCAGGTATCGATGACAGTGGTGAGCTTGGAGAGATGAGGGTTGAGCGTACCGAGGAGGTAATCAGGCAGATAGATCTTGCTATTCTGCTGTTTGCGGGGGAGGAATTCGGTGAGGATGAGGAAAGGTTGATGAATCTGTTCGCAAGGTATTCTCTTCCTGTTGTACTGGTCCACGGCAAATCTGATCTTTCGAAGTTGACCCAGGGGATGCAGAACCGTCTGACCGGGCTGTATCCAGGGGTCAAATGCATGGAGTTTTCGGCCATGGCTTCCGGACCCGGGTGTGAGGATTCTGTGAAAGCCATTGTCGACGAGATTCGTACATTGTCAGAGCGTACCCGCATGATGGAGAGGCCGATGTTTGACGGTATCGTATCTCCCGGACAGAGGGTACTCCTGGTGTGTCCCATAGACAGTGAGGCTCCTACCGGCAGGCTCATCCTGCCTCAGGTCAATGCGATACGGTCTCTCCTGGATATAGGGGCAATCGTTTCAGTAGTGCAGCCGCAGCAGCTGTCCGAACTTTTTCCTGCAGGAGGACAGCATGAGGCATTTGATCTGACGGTTACGGACAGTCAGGCATTCAGTGAGGTAGCAGCTATAGTTCCGGAAGAAGTCCCTCTTACAAGTTTCAGCATGCTGCTTGCCCGCAGCAAGGGATGCTTTGACAAGTATTGTGAAGGTACTCCTATGATCGACAGGCTTAAGGACGGAGATAGAGTGCTTATTCTGGAGTCATGTTCGCACCATGCTTCATGCGACGATATAGGACGGGTAAAGATCCCTGCCCTCATGAGGCGCAGAACAGGCAAGGACTTGACATTTGATGTAGTCGGAGGACTTGACAGGATCGGCAGGCCTATGACCGACTACGCTCTGGTGGTTCAGTGCGGGGGGTGCATGATAACACGCAGGCAGCTTCATTCCAGGTTGCTGCCGGCTATTGAAAACGGTATCCCAGTGACAAATTACGGGATGGCAATATCTTATATGAAAGGAATCTATCAACGGGCCCTCAAACCTCTGACGGTATGAATGACCGGGAAATGAAACTGGATCGTGATTCTCTTGTCAAGTGGCTTGAAGAGGAGGATCCCGCGCGTATTCAATATCTGTACGAGACGGCATACAGGACCAAGGTCTCGACAGTTGGGGAGGAGGTATATCTCAGGGGGCTGGTAGAAATATCGAATATATGCCGGAAGAATTGTCTGTATTGCGGTATCCGCAGGGACAATCACCGGACCGGCCGTTATGAACTGTCGTCGGAAGAGGTAATCAAGGCAGCTGAATTCGCATATGACGAAGGATATGGTTCAATGGTCATCCAGGGAGGGGAAAGAAGGGATAGGGTGTTCATTGACAAGATAACGTCTGTATTGCGTGAAATCAAGCGCAGATGGCCTCTGGGCATAACCCTTTCGTTGGGAGAGCAGCCCCTGGAAGTGTATAGGGAATGGTTTGAAGCAGGAGCGCACAGGTATCTTCTCCGAATAGAGAGTTCTACAAGGGAACTGTATGAAAAGATCCACCCGGTGGACTCAACCCACAGTTTCGATGACAGGCTGCAGGCACTCAGGGATCTGCGCCTTTGCGGATATCAGGTAGGAACAGGTGTGATGATAGGATTGCCGTTCCAGAACACGGCCCATCTGGCAGATGACCTGCTCTTCTTCAAGAGTATGGATATAGACATGTGCGGAATGGGACCATATCTGGAACATTCGGATACACCTCTATACCGTTTCCGGGGAATGCTTGTCCCAAAGGAGAAAAGACTCGATCTCTCAATAAGGATGGTGGCCCTTCTCCGTCTTCTTATGCCTGACATCAACATAGCGGCGACAACAGCGATGCAGGCAATAGATCCCTATGGCAGGGAGAAGGCCATAAAGGCTGGAGCAAATGTGCTTATGCCGAACCTCACAGTTGCTGAAGTGCGTGAGGAATATCAGATATATCAGAACAAGCCGGGAATAGGGGAGGATGCCGCCATCTCATCATCCGGAACGGAGAGAAAGCTGGCGGAAATGAAAATCCCCATCGGCTATGGCAGATGGGGAGATTCACGTCATTTCGGAAAGAGGCACTGATATTATTTTTCCGACATGTATATCCGGGCAACTTCCTGGTCTGACAGTGCTCTGGAACTGTAGACTCTCAAATTGTCAAAGCAGGCGTCTATTGCATTGTCTCCGGACTCGCTTGCACCTCCGAGCAGGAACTTTGTCGCGGCTTCCTGACTTGTTCCGTCAAGCTGTATGCTGTCTGTAAGTACTCCGTCTATGTACAGGCTTGCGATGTGCCTGCCGTCAGCCGTCCTCATTGTTATGGCGATAAAATGCCATCCGTAGTCCAGATCGGGATGGTTGAACGATTTCCTGTCGAACCTGAAGTTGTACAGGCGGAACTTACCCTCGGATATGACCAGTTTGGGATAGTTCTGGTTGTAGTTACCATTGGCAAAAGACCAGATATGGCCGTTTGAAAAGCCTTTCATCCAAAATGTTATGCTATAGTTGCCGGAAGGATATGCAATGAGCTGTTTGGGGAAAGACAGCTGGCTGCCGTCAATGGAACTTACGGCTATTGCCTGCGTGCCGTCTTTGCTGTCGGTTGTGTATTGCGGGGCATTCACAGGATTGCCTTGGATTGCAGATACTTCGCTTCTGGTCGTATTGTTGAATCTGAAATATGCTGCCAGCCCGTTGCGGACTGTATTGAGCGGGTCCGGGCCTGGATCCGGTTCCTGGCTTTGGACAGCAGGCTTTCCTGTAACGGCAGGCTCCTCCTTCTGTTGCTGCGTGGCTGTGTGTTGCTCTTTCCCTGCAGTGCCGTCAGGCATTATGCTTATATCGGTCCTGGTTGTAGATCCGGAATGCACTTGTGCAGCTGTCTCGGATGCAAGGTATCCGTGAGCTGTAGCCTGTAGGGAATAGTTCCCTGAAGGCAGGTCGTTGAATACGTACAGCCCGTTGCGTGAAGTGGTGACAGTCTTGCCTCCTGGGATCAGGGTTATGCGGGCGTATGCTACAGGCTGCCCTGTCGAAGCATCGGAGACAATTCCTGTCAGGGATATGTCCACGTTGTTCCTGAAATATATTTTCTCGGTTATGTATTTGTTGCCGGCACGGAAACGGACTTCAAGCCAGTTCTGATCGTCATCGTAGCAGTATTCGTCGTTATATTCTATAACTAATGAATTGCCTATGTATGAGGTGGATATCTGCGATGCGCAGTTGGACTTGACCTGTGGTCTCTGGCTTGTGGATATGTTTCTTCCTGCAAGTGACAGATTTACCACTGCGACACCCTTTTTTTCCTGGAACCAGTCTACCGTAATCTGGTCGTACAGCTGACGGTATCTGTTCGCAATTCCCTGCACAAGGTTGTAGCGGGGATCCTGAGTGTCAAATTCAGACAGGAATACCCTGAGACTATTCAGTGTTTCTCCGATTTCTTCGATGGAGGCGATGAAGTCGATGTTGCTCTGGTATTCTGCAATCCTGTCATTTAGTTCCTTGTCATGTTCCTGATATTCCGTCACGAGCTTCTTCATCTCGAATTCACTGAACGGATATTTGACGGCATAGAAATATTCGTATCTTCCGCTGGAACGGTAGTATCTTTTTTCCCAGTAATAATCAGATGCTTTTGATAGGGATATTTCACCGATGAAGGGTAGCTTGGCGGTACGCGAAAGTATGGATGATTCCAGACTTTGTGTCTTGTTGAAACTGTCTCCGGTCTGTATGGCAGATGTTGACAGGTTTGATTCTGCAACTATGCGTGTCGCGATGCTCTGGGCAATCTGTTTTTTGACATTCTCGATTACGGCAGCTTTGGCTTCTTCTATGTCACCGGCGGTAGCCGTAACATTGAGATAGTCCCTTTCAACGGCATTGACCCATTCCGGCATCCTTTTGGCACTTGCGTCTACGACCTTGTAGTCCTGCTTCTGGGCCTGGGCACTGATGGCAAAGGAAACGGAGAGTAGGAAAACGGGAAATAATTTTAATATGGTCTTCATATCCTGAATCAGTATATATGTTCTTCAAAATACTGCTTGGCCTGGTTGATGAGTGTCCTGAGTTTTGGATCACGGGCCTTTACTTTCCTGACTGCATCCATGATGGATGATTTTTCATTGTCGGATATACCTTTTACGGTAAAAGATGTCTGGCTGAGGATATCGTGGGATACCGTGTCTTTGACCGCCAGGGATATTTCCAGTTCAGTTACGAACATTGAGGGAGCAGTCCGTGTAATGTCGGTCGAGAGGATTGCGACTTGTGTCTGAAGTACAAAACGGCTTCCGTCCGATGCTGCGTCATTCAGGACCAGTGCCTGCCTGAGGTTGGAGGTCAGTGTCGTGACCGCATTCTCCTGCTCCAGGCCTTCTGGGGCATCGACACTTATTGTCAGCCGTTCCTGTGCGGATGCCATGATAATGGAAAAAAATGTCAATGCGGCAATTGAGAGAAATCTTTTCATGGTAATAATGTGATTTTGTTTCAGTCTCCAAGTACAATCCAGACACTGCCAAGGCCACGTTCGTTTATTTTGTAAGGGAGATTGAACGGTTCCCTGTTCAGAAATCTGGCAAGATCCATTGCAAACGCTCTGGTATCAATGGCCCTTTCCTTGCCGAGTACAGTCTTGTACAGAGGGATGCGTACCTGTTCGTAGTCTACGAAGTAGTCTCCTGCCGCAGCTCTTGAAAATCTGTGGTTTACTGTATTTTCATCCATCCAGTAGTCAAGTACGTCCGAGAGCAGGACTGTCTCTCCGAGGAATTCGACTTCATCGTTCATGGTGATGGGACAGTTTTCTGTCATTCTGATGGAAACAGTCACTTCCCTGCCGTTGGTGAACATGTCGTCAAAGTGTCCTTGAAGGGCTGCATTGAAGGAATCCATGTAATTGAGTACGGCCTCTTCCAGCAGGATTCCTACCGTTGCGGCGGTGGACGGACTTCCGTCACCGGATACCGCAGTGATCACTTTCCCTGTATAGGCATCTACACCACGGAGGTTGAACGAGATGTATTTCTGTGGCCCGCGTGTCTTGACGCTGAAGTCCAGGTCCATGATTATATCAGCCTTAGCCGTCCTCTTGATCCGGTCCAGCGGTGATTCAGTAATGGTACCTCCGCCTGAGCCCATGAAAAGTGCAGCTTCGGTCTGCTGGGTCTCCAGATTCTTGAGTGTCTGTTCGAGGTCCTTGAGCGGGAACCCTCTCTGCGCCATTATGGCAGAGAGTTCGGATATCGCAAGACGGAGATTTTCGTCTGAAAGAAAAGCCTTGCTGTAATCCGGTGTTGAAAGAGCATTTCCGTCCGCATCCTCATATGTAGTGACAAATCCCATGCGGTTGCAGTATGCATCGCTTGGAATCACCATTATGACAGGCTTCTTGGCCTGTCCTGAAAGTAATGTGGTTATGAAAAGGAGTGCCAGTGAAAGTGTTAGCTTCCTCATAATCGTCGGTGTTGTGATATGTTATTCGAGTTTTGACTGGAAGTCCTCCATATTGATTTCGAGGGCTACCTTTTTCTTTTCGGTGTCGTTGAAATTGTAAAGTATGTAGTAATAGTATACATTCTGTTTCTTGACAAGGCGGTGCTCCCAGTAAGTCTGAATTGATGTTAACTCAGAGATATTCTTGATATACTGGGAATTGGCAACCTTCTCCCTGATCTGTGCCGCATCGGCACCTTCAACATGGGTCCTAAGCACGTAAGTGGTGATTGCATTGGTCGCAAAATTTGTAAGTTCTTCGAATGCCTTGTTCCTGGCATCATTGAGACTTATGGTGCTTTCCTGGACGACTTTCATGACATCATAGCGGTCGACGTCACGTTTGATCCATAACGGGCGCTTGTCTGCGCTGCTTTCGATTAGTTTACCCTGTCCCAGAACTGGAATGCAGATTGAAATGCTGAGTAGAATCAAGAAAAATTTTTTCATATTCAGATGTTTATTGTTTCGGTCCATACTGTTTTGAAATCCAATTCAAATATGCTGAAAAAATTTTTTGTGACATCTTCCGATGATATTTCCGTTTATCTGAAATGGACTTGTAATTTTCTGCAAGTTACGAATAATCCTGATTATTCCCAATAAAGATTTGAGAATATTGTATAAAAAAGCCGTCCCGAATGTAATCCGGAACGGCTCAGGTATCAGTTTCGTATGAAAATTACTCTCTTTCAGCCTTGATAGCTGCCTGTGCGGCTGCAAGACGTGCTATGGGCACTCTGAAAGGAGAGCAGGAAACATAGTTCATGCCGATTTTGTTGCAGAACTCTACGGATGCCGGATCACCGCCGTGCTCTCCGCATATGCCGACCTTCAGGTTGGGGTTGGTGCTGCGTCCGCCCTGGACACCTATCTCAAGCAGCTTGCCGACGGACTCGACGTCTATTGTCTGGAACGGGTCGGCATCGAGGAGTTTGTTGGACAGGTAGTCACCCATGAATGATCCTATGTCATCGCGTGAGAATCCGAAGGTCATCTGGGTAAGGTCGTTGGTTCCGAAGGAGAAGAACTGGGCTGTCTTGGCCATGAAGTTGGCAAGCAGTGCTGCCCTAGGAATTTCAATCATGGTACCGTAGAGGTAGTTGATTGTGACTCCGGTTGCTTTCTCCACCTCGTCGTGGACGCGGTCGCAGATCTTCTTCTCGAAGTCAAGCTCACGTACGATGATTGTGACAGGGATCATGATTTCAGGCTTGGGATTCAGGCCTTCTTTGATAAGTTCTGCAGTAGCCTCGAAGATCGCGCGGAACTGGGTTTCGCTTATTTCAGGATAGGTGATGCCCAGACGTACTCCACGGTGTCCCATCATAGGATTGACTTCGTGGAGGCTTTCTCCCCGTTTCTGGATATCGTTGATGGTGACACCAAGCTCCTTGGCAAGCTCTGCCTCTTTTTCGGGTGTCTGAGGAACGAATTCATGAAGAGGGGGGTCAAGCAGACGGAAAGTTACAGGCTTGCCGTCCATGACTTTCATGGTCGCTTTTACAGCCTGCTTGATGTACGGCTCCAGTTCTGCAAGAGCTGCCTTCCTCTCTTCGGCGGTCTTTGAGAGGATCATCTTGCGCAGCTTGGAAAGGGGCTCTTCCGAATGTGCTCCGTAGAACATGTGTTCAATCCTGAACAGGCCGATGCCTTCCGCTCCGAATGAAAGGGCACGTGCCGCATCTTCAGGGGTGTCGGCATTGGTACGGACTCCCAGTTTACGGTATTTGTCCACAAGTGCCATATATTCTACGAAACGGGGATTCTCCGATGCATCCATGGTCTCAACCGGTACATCATATACGAATCCTTTTGAACCGTTGAGAGAGAATACGTCTCCTTCCTTATAAGTCTTGCCGTTGATGGTGAGTATCTTCTTTTCAAGGTTTATGTGGAGTGCATCACATCCTACGATACAGCATTTTCCCCATCCGCGGGCTACAAGGGCAGCGTGTGAGGTCATACCTCCGCGGGCAGTAAGCAGACCGTCGGCGGCACGCATGCCTTCCACATCTTCAGGGTTGGTCTCTTCACGTACCAGAATGACTTTTTCCTTGTCCTTTGCGGCAGCAACAGCGTCTTCAGCGGTAAATACGATTTTCCCGACAGAACCGCCGGGGCCTGCGGGAAGTCCCTGTGCTATTACAGTCGCTTTCTTTTCTGAAGCAGGGTTGAGAATAGGGTGGAGGAGTTCGTCCAGCTGGTTGGGAGCGACTCTCATGACGGCTGTCTTCTCATCTATAAGGCCTTCATGGAGCATATCCATGGCCATGTTGAGGGCTGCCAGTCCTGTTCTCTTGCCGACGCGGCACTGGAGCATCCATAGCTTGCCGTCCTGAATCGTGAATTCAATATCCTGCATGTCCTTGAAATGTTCTTCAAGGCGGTTCTGGATTTCATCCAGTTCCTTGTATACCTCAGGCATTGCTGTCTCAAGGGAAGCAAGATTCCTGTTGTGCTCGTTCTTGGTAGCCTCGTTCAGAGGGTTGGGGGTGCGGATACCTGCAACCACATCTTCGCCCTGGGCGTTGATAAGCCACTCACCGTAGAACTTGTTTTCTCCTGTAGCGGGGTTGCGTGAGAATGCGACACCTGTTGCGGAATTGTCGCCCATGTTGCCGAATACCATTGCCTGTACGTTTACAGCGGTTCCCCAGTCATCGGGTATACCTTCGATACGGCGGTAGGCGATGGCCCTTTTTCCGTTCCACGATTTGAATACGGCTCCGATGCCTCCCCAAAGCTGCTCATATGCGTTGTCAGGGAATTCTTTGCCGAGAACCTGTTTGACACGTACTTTGAAATCAGCGCAGAGCTGTTTGAGGTCTTCTTCGGTAAGGTCCGTGTCGCTCTTGTAGCCCTTTTTAGCTTTCAGATCTCCGAGCATTCTGTCAAGCTGGACCCTTATTCCCTGTCCTTCTGCCGGCTCTATGCCTTCAGCCTTTTCCATTACGACGTCCGAGTACATCATGATCAGACGGCGGTATGCATCGTAAACGAAACGCGGGTTTTGGGTCTTGGCGATCATACCGGGTATGGTCGCTGAACAAAGACCTATGTTGAGGACTGTCTCCATCATTCCAGGCATGGACGAGCGGGCACCTGAACGGCAGGATACGAGGAGAGGGTTGTCCTTGTCCCCGAATTTGCGGCCCATCATGTTTTCCGCACGTGACAGAGCGTCATTGACTTCTTTTTCCAGATCTGCTGGATATTTGCATCCCAGATTGTAATACTCGGTGCAGCATTCGGTGGTAATGGTGAATCCTGCGGGTACAGGCATTCCGAGTGTACACATTTCGGCGAGGTTCGCGCCTTTACCGCCTAAGAGGTTTCTCATAGAACCGTTTCCTTCGGCCTCTTTTCCTCCAAAGAAATAAACTCTTTTGTTTGACATAGAATATAAAATAATATAGTTAGTTGAGTCAAAGACCGTAAACTGTTAGGGTGCAAAAATAACGAATTTTCACTAATTGCCTACCTGATGCTTAAAAAAATTAGGAAAAGGGCCTTTACAGCAGTCTTCCTGCAAGTTCGGAAAGCTGGCTGCGCTCGCCCCGTATCATGTTGATGTGGGCAAAGACATTCTGTCCGAAAAACTTGTCGCACAGATGGGTCAACCCATTGGAATTAAAGTCCAGGTAAGGCTGGTCAATCTGGTAGATGTCACCGGTGAACACTATCTTGGTGCCTTCTCCGGCGCGGGTGATAATAGTCTTTACCTCATGCGGGGTAAGGTTCTGGGACTCGTCCACTATGAAGAACACATTGCCAAGGCTGCGTCCACGTATGTATGCGAGAGGATTTATCACTAATTTTTCGCGTCGCAGCATGTCTTCTATTTTGACGACTTCCTTGCTGGAGGGAGAGAAACAGCTCTTGATGACAGCCAGGTTGTCGAACAGAGGAAGCATGTATGGCCCTATCTTGTCGTTCACAGAGCCCGGCAGGAAACCCAGTTCCTGATTTTTAAGTGGTATGACTGGACGTGAGAGAAGAATCTGCTCGAAGTTGCCTGCCTGGGCCAGGGCACCGGCAAGGGCAATCAAGGTCTTGCCTGTACCGGCTCTGCCTGTCAGGGCTATCAGCTTGATGTCCGGGTTCATGACTGCGTCCATTGCGAGTGTCTGCTCGTCATTGCGGGGTGATATGCCGTATGCTATCTGGGGTTTTACCTTGACGATGGTCTTGTCACGGTCATTGTATCTGGCAAGGGTAAGCCTCTTTGAACTGTCATATATTTTATAGTACTGGTTCGGTGCAGGCCTGCGGCGTATACCGACCTGCGCAAAGGGAACTCCGCCGGCAGATTCATCTATCATGCGAATGTATTCGTCCTTCATGTTCCGGACGGTGAGTACCTCTTTTTCAGTTTTTATTATGCGCTCTTCCTGAACCTTGTCGGACAGGTAATCCTGAGCCATGAGACCCAGAGCCTTGGCTTTGAGTCTCATGTTCATGTCTTTGGTAACAAGTATGACTTTCCTGTCAGGATTGTTGTCCCTCAGCCATATGGCTGTCGCGATGATCCTGTGGTCAGGGATATCGTCTATCAGCGAGTCGCGTATCTGGCCTGTATAGCCATGTCCCATTTCTATCTTGATGTGCCCTCTTCCTTTGCCCAGGCTTATGCCCTTGTCAAACAGGGTGTTGTCCGATATTTTGTCGAGTGCCCGTACGAACGCGCGGGCATTGTAGCCCAGGTTGTCGTCTCCTTTCTTGAACTTGTCGAGTTCTTCAATGACACTGACAGGAATGTAGATGTCGTTGTCCTGAAAGTTGAATATGCACTGGCTGTCATGCAGTATGACATTGGTGTCCAGTACGAACAGCTTTGGAGGACGCGGGGGCCTGTTGTCTGCCTGACGGAATTGCGCTTCCGTGTGTTTTAGCGTTTTTCGAGCCATATTCTGCCGTTTATGAACATTTCAATCCATGGGGTTACCGTATCTCCCTTCCTGTCCGGATAGTAGGCCCAGTTCCAAGGCCTCAGGCAGCGTTCGGGATGAGGCATCATGGCCAGGTGACGTCCGTCGGGAGAGCATACTCCTGCGATGGCTGCCGGCGATCCGTTGGGATTAGCCGGATATGCTTCATAGTTGTATCTCAGCGCGATATTGTACTCTTCCAGAGGTCTGGGGAAAGAGAACCTGCCTTCCCCGTGTGCAACCCAGATACCGAGCCTTGAACCTTGCAGGGAGGATAGCAGTATTGAAGGAGAATTTTCGATATGCACGCCCACGAATGCCGATTCATACTTGTGCGAGAGATTGTGCTTCATTTTAGGGGAACGCTCTCTGTGCTCAGGAGTGATCAGGCCCATTTCCGCCATCAGCTGGCATCCGTTGCAGACTCCCAGGCTGAGGGTGTCCTTACGGGCATAGAAACGGTCAATGGCAGTGCGGGCCTTTTCATTGTAGAGGAGGGCACCGGCCCATCCTTTGGCAGAACCGAGTGTGTCTGCATTGGAGAATCCTCCGACGAAGACTATCATCTGGATGTCGTCAAGTGTCTCCCGTCCTGAGACGAGGTCAGTGACGTGTACGTCCTTGACGGAAAAGCCTGCCATGTACAGGGCCCACGCCATTTCCCTGTCACCGTTGGAGCCTGTTTCCCTGATGATGGCTGCCTTGATACGGTGTTCTGAAGGTATTGTGTAACGGCCGTCGAAGTGTTTTGGAAACGAGAATGAAAGAGGCTGCCTCTTGTAGTTTGCAAAACGTTCATCGGCGAGATCTGCGGGTGTCTGGAGCCTGTCAAGCAGCCAGGATGTACGGAACCAGTTGTCCCGCATGGTATCTATGTCCAGTGAAAGTGTCCTGTGGTCTCCTTCCTGTCCGTATACGATCTTAAGGGTACGTGCACTGTGTGTAGGGTGTCCGATAGGGTAGGCCTTTACTTTACCGAGATTGCGCAGGAACTCTTCCTTTCCGCTGTTTTTAACCTGCAGTACTACGCCAGGTACTTCTGAAAGCAGAATGTCGGAAGAACCGAAAGTTCTCAGGTCGATATCGGCTCCGCCTTCCGTGTTTGCAAAGCACATTTCCAGAAGGGTTGTGACCAGACCGCCGGCAGATATGTCGTGTCCTGCAAGTACGGGATTGTCCATGGAGTTGAACATTGCGTCCTGGATGTTGTTGAAGCAGGCCTTGAAATATTCAGGGTCAGCAATGTCCGGAGTCTTTGCCCCCACTTTGCAGACAGTGGCTGCATACGCCGAGCCTCCTAGAGGGAAGTATGTGTCTCCGTTCCCGATTTGTACGAACGGAATATATAGAAGGGTCGTTTCACTTTCGTGGGACATCACGGGGTGTATGGTTGCGCCCACATTCTTGCTCTGTCCTGTAGCAGATATTATAAGTGTGCCGGGTGACAGTACTTTTTCCCCGTCAGGATACTTCTGGGTCATGGACATGGAGTCCTTGCCTGTAGGTATATTGACTCCTATGGCAATTGCAAAGTCACTTGCTCCTTTTACTGCCTTGTACAGGCGGGCATCCTCACCTTCATTGCGGCACGGCCACATCCAGTTGGCGCTCAGCGATATCCCGTAGATATTGTCCCTGATAGGGGTCCATATTATATTGGTAAGGGCTTCTGCTATGGCCAGGCGGGAGCCGGCAGCAGGATCTATCATTGCCGCTGCAGGGGCATGGCCTATCGAGACAGCTATGCCTTCCGGATCGTCATAGCCTATAGCGGTCACTCCAAGATTGTTGAGGGGAAGCTGAAGCTCACCGCAGCACTGCTGGCAAGCAATGAGTCCGGTTACGGATCTGTCGACTTTGTTGGTCAGCCAGTCCTTGCAGGCTACGGATTCGAGCATGAGTACCTTGCCGATGGCATCTTCAAGGGCCTCCGGTGTCATGCCTGCAGGGGTCTGGTCCTTTTCAAGAGCTGAGAAGCCTCCGTGACCGTCTGCACCTCCGCCGGGGGAGTTCCCGTGCATTACGGTTTTGGGCGTAGAACCGAACATGTCGCTGAGAGCCAAATCTATAGGCGTGTCACCTGTCTTACTGTCGCGGAGAGTGAAATTGCCTTTTCCGCTCACTTCTCCGATGACATAGAAAGGAGCCCTTTCCCTTTCTGCTATGCGGTGCAGCTCTTCAGTATCTGACTTTTTCATAACCAGTCCCATGCGTTCCTGGCTTTCATTGCCGATGATTTCCTTGTCCGAGAGGGTAGGATCTCCTACGGGGAGCTTGGAAATGTCTATGTCTCCGCCGACTTCCTCTACCAGTTCGGAGAGGCAGTTGAGGTGTCCGCCGGCACCATGGTCATGAATGGATATGATGGAGTTGTGGTCTTTTTCGGCAATTCCGCGTATTGCGTTGTATACCCGCTTCTGCATTTCAGGGTTGGCACGCTGTATTGCATTGAGCTCAATGGAATTTGCATATTCTCCTGTGGCAACTGAAGAAACAGCTCCTCCACCCATTCCGATTCTGTAATTGTCACCTCCGAGGAGTATTATGTCGTCCCCCTTTGCCGGGCGGTCTTTTGCTGCATCTGCCTTTTTTGCGTAACCGACACCTCCGGCCAGCATTATTACCTTGTCATAGCCGTATTTACGTACGGATCCGTCAGGATCAGTTTCTGTGTGCTCAAGAGTCTGGAGCGAACCGCAGATGAGTGGCTGGCCGAATTTGTTTCCGAAATCCGATGCTCCGTTGGAGGCCTTGATCAGAATCTCTGCCGGGCTTTGGTATAGCCATTTGCGGGGAGGGCGTGCTTCCCATGCCCTGTCCTGGTCTATTCTCGGGTATGAGGTCATGTATACGGCCGTCCCGGCAATCGGGAACGAACCTTTTCCGCCTCCTATGCGGTCACGTATCTCTCCACCGCTGCCGGTAGCGGCACCGTTGAACGGCTCGACTGTCGTAGGGAAATTGTGGGTTTCGGCCTTGAGCGAAATGACGGTTTTTACTTCTTCTTCCTTGAAGAAACTTGGCTTTGCTGCGGCAGTCGGATGGAACAGCTTGAGCTTGGGCCCTTCGATGAATGCACAGTTGTCTTTATATGCTGAGACAATCCTGCCTGGATTTACTGCAGATGTCTTCTTGATCAGTTTGAACAGGGAACTTTCCATTTCGACTCCGTCGATGATGAATGTCCCGTTGAATATCTTGTGGCGGCAGTGCTCTGAATTGACCTGCGAGAATCCGAATACTTCGCTGTCAGTCAGAGGTCTGCCCAGCTTTGCAGAGAGGTCCTTGAGATACTGTATCTCGTCCTCCGAAAGGGCAAGTCCTTCTTCCTTGTTATATGCTTCGAAATCGGTTATATGTCTTATAGGCTCAGGTTTGCGGTCTATGGTGAAGACATCGCTTCCGAGTCCATGGTATATCCTCTGTAGCATTCTGTCATGCGGGATTTCCGCATCCGAGTGATACAGGCTTTCCTGTACTGGAAAGAATTCCTCGATTCTGGAAATGCCGGAGATGTTCATGTTTCTGGTGATTTCCACCGCTGCGGTGCTCCATGGAGTGATCATCTCGCGGCGCGGGCCTATGAATGTGCCTGCAACCGAAGACTCCTTCTGGAGCTCCGCTCCTGAGAATAACCATTTCAATGTGTCCGCTGTTTCAGCAGAAAATGCTGTCTGAGAGTCGACTGCTATGATTTGCCCCTCGGGGGAGCGGAAAAAGTATACCATATTTTATATATTTGAGCTTCAAAAATAGAGATTATTTTGCTAAGTGTTTAGAATTATTCCCATTTTTGCTCTCAAATTTTTCGAAAACCACATATGGGCGACTTTAATACAGAAAAACGGTATCGGGAGTGTGTCAGAAAGCTCTACACCATAGCTCCTTCATTCCAGAGGGTGGGGGCGGCCGGCTATCATCCCGGACTGGAGACGATGGAAGCTTTTGCCGGTTTCCTGAAAGATCCGCATAAGTCACTTAAGACTATTCACATAGCAGGAACCAACGGAAAGGGATCCGTTGCTCATATGCTTGCCGCAGCTCTTGCTTTTGCATGTCCTGGACGGACTGTAGGCCTGTATACTTCCCCGCATCTTCTGGATTTCCGCGAAAGGATCAGGGTCATTTCTACGGAATACGATGCCGGCGGTGTGTGCTGCCGCGAGATAGGAAAGGAAGAAGTGGTGGACTTCCTTACGCGTGCGTCCGGGTTTATCGAAAATCACGGACCTTCCTTTTTCGAAATAACTACGGCTATGGCTCTGGATTATTTCTCACGGATAAAGCTGGATGTTGCAGTAATTGAAACAGGTCTGGGCGGCAGGTTGGATTCGACCAACATCATTACCCCGGAGCTGAGTATAATTACATCCATAGGTTTTGACCACAAAGATATTCTCGGTGACACCATTGGCAAGATAGCTGCGGAGAAGGCTGGAATAATAAAGCCCGGAGTGCCGGTAGTGGTAGGGGAATTGCCTGACGAGGCTATGTCGGCAATAACGGCCCGTACAGTTGAAACCGGCAGCAGGCTGTACCGTAGTGTGGATGTTTGCAGTGAAAATACGGACCCGGCAGAAGCGGCTGCAGAAGCCGATCTGCGGTCTTTTACTCAGATAAGGAATATACGCACGGTATTCAAGGCTATTGAAGTCCTTGGAGAAGGTCCGGTAAGGAAGGGCTCTCAATTATACAGGGGGATTGTCGGTGCCGCGCATGTGACCGGACTCAGGGGACGGTGGGAACGTCTGGGAGACAATCCTGCAGTAGTATGCGACATAGGACATAATGTAGAGGCAATGACGGTATCAGTATGTCAGATGAAGAAGGAGTTTGCCGGACGCCGTCTGTTTATTGTCTTCGGGATGGCGGCGGACAAGGATGTGGAAGCTGTTCTTGGGCTTCTGCCGAGGGATGCCGAATATGTCTTTACCCAGGCGAGCGGTAGCAGAGCCATGCCTTGCCTCAGGTTGCAGGAGCTTGCCCGGCAAGCAGGGCTTGTAAGGTCGGTGGCAGTCCCAGCCGTAGGGGCTGCCGTACAACTTGCCGTGTCCGAAGCTGGCGGAAACGATGCCGTCTTTATCGGAGGCAGCAGCTATGTCGTAGCGGAGGCTCTTGAATATTGGGATAAAAATCAGTATAACAATAATGTTAAAAAATAAAACAAAAAAGTTAAAAGTACTATGGGTGTTGTTTATGCAATGATCGTGATCTTCGTGCTGGGATATCTGATGATCGCCATGGAGCATAAGATCAATGTAAGTAAATCTTCCGTGGCACTGGTTCTGTGCTGCATATTGTGGGGACTTTTAAGTATATTTTCAGCGAAAATCAACCCCTCCATTACGCATGAAGTAGTAAGTTCGGACCTGCTTGCAGCTCTGGGCAGCACATGTGAGATTATAGTCTTTCTGATAGGAGCCATGACTATCGTGGACATAATTGATATGCATGGAGGCTTTGAAGTAATTACCAGGCATATTACTACCAGAAAGAAAACAAAACTGATGTGGCTTATCGCCTTCCTGACATTCTTCATGTCTGCCGTACTGGACAATATGACAACTACGATCATAATGGTCATGCTGATACGCCGTATGCTCAGCAATTATAAGGAGCGCTGGCTTTTCGCTTCCATAATCATTATTGCCGCCAACTGCGGAGGAGCCTGGTCGCCTATCGGTGATGTGACTACCATCATGCTGTGGATGAAGGGCAATGTCGGTACTGCCAAACTTATAGGATCCCTGATAGTACCGTGCCTGGTGTCTGTTGTAATACCTACGGCTGTAGCTACAAGATTCCTCAAAGGTGTTATAGCGCAGCAGCAGACCAATGAGGATGCATCCTTCAGGCCATCCTACATAACTGGAAAGGAGAGCCGCACAATTCTTGTTCTGGGAGTGCTGCTTCTGGTCATGGTGCCTGTTTTCAAGAGTGTCATAGGGCTGCCTCCGTATATGAGTGTAATGTTTGCACTCGGTATATTATGGCTTTATACTGACTTGATGTACAGAAGCAAGAAGAATGTGGAAGAGTCCATCAAGAATAAGGTTTCCAAAGTCATAAAGAGGATAGACATGCCTACTATTCTTTTCTTCCTCGGTATACTTATGGCTGTTTCGGCTTTGGAGTGTGCGGGAGTGCTGGGTACGATGGCGTCTGCTCTTAATGAAGGAATACACAATATATATGCTATAAACACGGTAATAGGCCTGCTGTCGTCTGTTGTAGACAATGTCCCTCTTGTAGCGGCCAGTATGGGTATGTATCCTATTCCGGATGCAGCTGCCTTTGCAGCTTCTTCCGATCCGGCTTTCCTGTCCCACTTTGTGGCAGACGGTGATTTCTGGCATCTGCTTGCCTACTGTGCAGGTACAGGCGGAAGTATCCTTATCATAGGATCTGCTGCCGGTGTCGTTGCCATGGGGCTGGAAAACATCAATTTCATGTGGTACCTCAAGAATATAAGCCTATTGGCTCTTATAGGATATCTGGCAGGTATCGGAGTATTTGTACTTCAGGACCTCTTTATTTTGCCGCTTTTGTAGTTGCTTGGAATACAAGACAGCAAAAGGAAATTGCCGGTGCGGAATATTTGTCCGTTACCGGTTTTTTTATTGTATCTTTGTAGTATAATCGACAGTTACTTATGAGACAGATAATAACACACTTCACGGATGATGACCTGTATAAATTCACCATGTGTTGCGCCGTGATTGACAACTTTCCAAGGGCTCAGGTTCGTTACTCTTTTACCGACCGTGACGATACGGTCTATCCTGAGGGGTTTGCCGTTGAGCTTTCAAGACAGATAGCGGCTTTGGAGGACGTGACTATAACGAAGGAAGAAATAGATTTCATGAAACGCAGGTGCAGTTACATTCCAGGCTGGTTTTACAATTATCTGAAAGGATATCGTTTTGACCGCAGATGGGTCAGTATCCGGCAGGATGACGGAGGTCACCTCCATATCGGGATAGAAGGTAGCTGGGCGGATACCATACTGTTGGAAGTCAAGATTCTCGCAATAATATCTGAATTATACTACGTTTTTACAGGCGAATGTCGCAGTTTCGACTATCAGAAGTATTACGTCAAGACATACCGAAAGGCGGAGAGACTTCTGGAAGCCGGATGTGTCTACAGTGATTTCGGAACCAGGCGCCGGGCTTCGCTGGAAGCGGAGGATACGGTAGTGAGGGCAATGAGGGACTGTGCGGCAAAACGTCAGTGGCCGGGACGGTTTGTAGGGACAAGCAATGTGTATCTTGCGATGAAATACGATCTGATACCAGTGGGAACCATGGCGCATGAATTCATTTGTGCGATAGGAGGGATGTATGGTCCCCAGATGGCAAACCATATAGCTATGGACTGTTGGCGCAACACTTTCCGCGGTGCTTTGGGGACTTTTCTGTATGACAGTTTCGGCTGGGATATCTTCAGTCTCAATTTCTCTGAGGATTTTGCAAACCTCTTCAAAGGATTGCGTGTGGACAGCGGGGACAACCGGGAACAGCTAATGCGTATTGTTGACAAGTACAGGTCCCTGGGAATTGATCCCAAGACCAAGCAGGTGATATTCAGCAATGCGTTGAATGTGGATGACGCAATAGGCATACAGGCATATGCTGTGGATTACTGTCAGCCTTCTTTCGGGATAGGTACGCATTTTACCAATGATTTTGACGGAGTAAAGCCCATGAATATCGTCATAAAGCTCATTGCCGCCAAAATAACAGAATCCTGGTCATTCTACAATGATACATGCAAGCTTAGCGAAGATGCGGGCAAGCATACCGGTAAAGCAGAGGTTGTAAAGCGCTTCATGGAAGCCCTCAATATAAAGGAATAAAAAAAACGGTTACTCAGTGTAACCGTTTTTTCAGTGGGAGCAGAGGGAGTCGAACCCCCGACCCTCTGCTTGTAAGGCAGACGCTCTAAACCAACTGAGCTATGCTCCCTTGCTTTTGCGGATGCAAATATAGAGCATATTTTTTCATCCGCCAAAAAAAAAATGCAATTTTTTTTCAAGAAATGTCATTCAGCAGATGATAAAAGATCGTATTTCTCTATAAGTCTGCTGATTTCGGGATCAAGGTTTCCCCTGAAGGACATTGACGGTTCCAGATTGATTGAATTGAGGAAACACTCTACGGCACGGCGTTCATTGCCGTTTCTTGAGTATGCAATGGCCATGAGATAGTCGCGTTTTCCTGAAGACGGCAGAGTCTCCAGAACTTTCATGGCTGATGCATTGTAGTCCATGGCCAGGAATGCCACCGCACTGTTGATATCTTTGTAGGGGCCCAGACATTGGACGGCCTTTTTGTAGTCGCGGTCCCTGATTGCCACGAGACCGGCACGGTAAACTGTGTCAGGTTCTGTTGTGTGCACGGTGTCTTTTACCATACCTTTGCGGTGAAGGTAAAAATCAAACTTCACTTCCCTAAGGGCAGGGTACAATTGTTTCTTTATGTACGGATACTCGGGATGTGAACTCAGGAGCTGTTCCCTCAAGTCCGGGGATGATGTAGTGTGCAGAATATCGGATATGCCAGCTTTGTCCATGATGGACGAATCGCATTGGATAAGATAGGCAAGTCTATTCCAGTCTTCTGGTATATGCTTGACAATGAATTTGATACTATCTAAGCCGAGATTGCTTGAATAATTTTCGGTATCCGCAGCGGATGCAAGGTTTATGATTGTACCCGTCTGCTCGTGCATTATGGAATCAGCTTTTCGGCAGCAGTCCATGACATAAGCCCTGAAATATCCCGATATTTCTTTTCCCCTAAGTCCTGCAAGTCTGTCATTCAGGACATAGCTTCCTTCAGGGGAGCAGGTGGCAGTTATCGTCAGGCTGTCCATGCCGAAAGTCCCCTTGTCGATGATGTCGTGCATGAATGATTTTATGCGTGATATCTGTTCATGATTGTCGCTGTAGTTCTCATCCAGAACATATTCTCCCGGCCTGAATTCAAGGGCAGCTGTAGTATTGCCTGTAACCTTGCGCTCGATGACCTTGGTTATGAATCTTTCCCTTTCCTCAGCAAGGGTTGCAAAGGAAGATACATAGAATGTCAGCGGTTCGCTGGCAGGGAGTGCATACCTCATCTCTCCGTCGTAGTATATGTACCCGTCTACGGTCATGTCTATTTTGCGAAGTCCCGGCCTTGTGTTTAGGCTTTGGCTGTAGCAGTATACCATGTCTTCATTATTGTCCGATATTACGGAATCTATCCGTACTCCTTCGGTGATATACGGGTCACTTACGAAGTGTTCGAATTTTTGCGGGGCCAGTTTTGCGCGTCGGTTATTGCGCATTATGGCCAAGTGCTTCAGGTAGTGTTGTCTGGCGTTGTTGAAAGATATGCCGTACAGTCCTCTTACCTGCATGGGGTCGACAATGGACGAGTCGTGTCTCATTTGTGCCAGAAGTGGAATATTCCTTTCGATGAATGTCTCCAGAAGACCTGTATGGGTGAGTTCCGAAGAGTCGGTGATGATTGTGGACAGGAATCTGTTATAGAGTTCATAACCCTTTATCTGCCTGTCACGGTAGTGTCGGCCAGTAACATGTACCTCCTCCATCTCCACTGTGTCTTCCATGATGACTGCATGCGGTCTGATCCGTATCTGCCAATGCGGATTCAGCATCTTCTGCGGTACTCTGACCTCGAAGGATATCCGTACCATACCGTTGCGTTCCGGTATATTCTTGAATCTTGCTGTTACCACGACACCCCTAAGCTGTTCTGTCGCATGGATAGTACCCGACGAATCCACTGTGGCTTTCATGAAAAATACTCTGTTCCCGTCCGGACCGATTACGGTCAATGTATCGGAAGAAGTTGAATCTTCCATATAATAATTGTAGCTGTCTCTGTAATCCCCGGTATTGTCTTCTGCCGGGATAAGCAGTTGGGCACTGAGACTGTCCCTTTCCAGAATCTTTACATTTCTGCGTACGGAAATACTGCATGATGACGGTAAGAGTATTCCGGCGGCCAGGATCATGGCCGCAGCAGTCCAAACAATTTTCCCCATAATGTCAGAATGTATATAAAATGTTGATTTGAATGTCATTCGGGGCGATAAACGGCTTGACGCCCCATTCTGTCAGTTTGCCGCAGGCGGTGGTGCTGTATTTTCTGTATCCTGTCCCGCCAATCCAGAGTCCGAGACCGAATTCCACATTGAGGTGCCTGGTAAGTATCAGGGAGTAGCCTATGCCCATACCGATGCCGAGTGCGTCACCTTCTTCGGAAGATTTTGAGAATATCCCTCCGCTGTTGTACCTGTTCCATTGTATGCGTCCGCCGCAATAGAATCCGGAGTAAACGAAAAAAGGCCAGTATTTGAATCCGGCCGATACCGAGCCGCATCTGTTCTGGATCCTTCCCGCCTCATTGACTGTAGTCGGGAAAGAGAAGGGATTGTACCTTCCTTTCATGAAAACGCTCCAGTGCTGATGTACTGATGCTCCTAATTCAGCATTGATTGTCAGAAAATTTGCATAGTCCAGCAGATTGGTCGCTATACTCCATCTCTGCCCTTTGGCAGGCAGGCTGACTGTGCACAGTATGATCCATACGCTTAAAATCACTCCCTTCTTTCTCATATCGTGGTATTTTATCTGTTGCCTTTAAAAGCATCCGTCCCTCCATAACACAGAATATCCTCCATCACGTGAGCCGTCCCCATTACTCGTTTCTCTCCGCACATTCATTTTCCACCCCTCATCGGGATCGGATGCGAGTGCAAAGATATGTGCTTGTAAATGAACAAAAAAACCACTTTTGTATAAAAGGTGGTTTGAAATATGATTATAAAAAAATACAAATTTTCATAATCATGTAAAAAGCCCGTTACAGATATCCGTGCCATTTTGGCAGGGCACGTGAAGTGGTATGTCTTTTGCGTCTGCCGAAGTCAGAAAATATTCAAATTTAAATAATATGACACAACAGAAAGGAAAAATAGGGGTAACTACTGAGAACATATTCCCCGTTATAAAGAAGTTTCTGTATTCTGACCACGAGATTTTCCTTAGGGAAATAGTGGCAAATGCAGTGGATGCTACACAGAAAGTCAAGGCTTTGGCAAGTACCGGAGAACTGAAGGGAGAACTTGGGGATCTTACGGTGCGCGTGTCCTGTGACGAAAAGGGCAACACACTTACGGTTACAGACCGCGGCATAGGTATGACCGGTGAAGAGATAGACAAGTATATCAACCAGATAGCCTTTTCCGGTGCAGGTGAGTTTATAGAGAAATATAAGGATGTCGCAGGCAACATCATAGGTCATTTCGGTCTTGGTTTCTATTCTGCATTCATGGTATCGAAGAAGGTGGTTATAGAATCGCTGTCCTGGAAAGATGGTGCCAAACCGGTAAGATGGGAGTGTGAAGGTAATCCTGAGTTTGTGATGACCGAAGGCAGCCGCACGGACCGTGGAACGGAGATAACCCTTTACCTCGACGATGAATCCAAGGAGTTTGCCACGGCATCCAAGGTTGAGGAACTGCTCAAGAAGTACTGTCGTTTCATGCCTGTGCCCATCGCTTTCGGCAAGGAGCAGGAATGGAAAGACGGCAAATATGTGGATACTGACAAGGACAAGATCATCAACGATACTAATCCGATATGGAACAGAAAGCCGGCTGATCTGAAGAAGGAGGATTACATGAAGTTCTACCATGAACTTTATCCCATGCTGGAGGATCCTCTGTTCTACATTCACCTGAATGTGGATTATCCGTTCAACCTTACCGGTATTCTGTATTTCCCCAAGATCAAGGACCGTCTGGATGTGACGAAGAACAAGATACAACTATATTGCAATCAGGTCTTCGTAACGGATTCCGTGGACAACATAGTGCCTGATTTCCTGACTCTGCTTCATGGAGTGATAGATTCACCGGATATCCCGCTGAATGTGTCCAGAAGTTATCTCCAGTCAGATTCCAATGTCAAGAAGATTTCCACGTATATAACCAAGAAGGTCGCTGACAGGCTGGAAGATATCTTTAAAAATGACCGCCAGGAATATGAGGAGAAATGGGACAATCTCAAGCTTTTCATAGAGTATGGAATGCTGACGGAGGAAAAATTCTGCGAGAGGGCACTCAAGTTTGCACTTATGAAGAACACGGACGGCAAGTTCTTCTCGTATGAGGATTACCGTAAGGCAATAGAGGCCAATCAGACTGACAAGGACAAGAAGGTGGTTTACCTGTATGCGACGGATCCTGTTGCCCAGTACCAGTACATAGAGACAGCCAAAAACAAGGGATACGATGTCTTGATTTTTGATTGTCAGCTTGATGCCCATTTTGTCAATCTGCTTGAGACGAAGATACCCGATTCTACATTTGTCCGTGTGGATGCAGATTCCATTGACAGACTCATCCGCAAGGAAGATGTGGCTGAACCCGAGATGTCTGAAGCAGAAAAGACAGACCTTTCAGATATGTTTGAGTCAATATTGCCTGAAGGAAACCATTATTTCGTAAAGCCTGAGAATCTGGGAGAAAACGGTGCTCCGATTCTTATAACCCAGTCGGAGTTCATGCGCCGTTACCGCGATATGTCGGCTTTGGGCGGAGGTATGAATTTCTATGGAGAGATGCCTGAGTCATACACGATAGATGTAAATATGCAGCATCCTTTGATAAAGCGTATCATGGATGCCAAAACATCTTCGCTGTCGGAAAAGTGTGCAGGATTCGACAGCCGCAGGAACGAACTGCAGGCCGGTATCGACAAGCTTGATGAGGCGATGAAGGGCAAAAAGGATGAGGATATTCCTACCGCAGACAAGGATGCGAAGAAGGAGATGGAAAAGGAAATGGAAGAAGTCAGAAGTGAGAGGAAGGAGGCCATGAAAGGTTTTGCAAAAGACAATATCCTGCTGCATCAGGTAGTTGATCTGGCACTTCTGGCAAACAACATGCTGAAAGGCAAGGATCTGTCCGAATTTATCCGCAGAAGCATAGAAGTTCTGTAACCGTCAACGGTCATTGACGTCGCAGAAGAAATCGGATAACCTCGCACATCAGGGTGTCAACCTGATGCTGCGAGGTTAATGCTTCTATGGGGAATCCGAAACTTACACATCGGTAAGCTCCGTCATATGCCACTGCGGCAGAAGTGTTTGCACCTTCATATCTCATAAATGTGAATGCCTCGTCATCTGACGGCAATATGGCATCAGGTGATTCAACACAGTAGATTCTGGGATTGGGCTTCGTGTTGAATCCGATATTCAGGCACGAGTCCCTGAAGATGCCGGCAGGATTGGAAACGGAACGGACGTTTCCTGTGGTAGTTGCCGATCCGTTGCTCCATCCGTAGTGGAAAATGTCGGCTGCAAGCCTGTTGGCGATGAAATCCGGATCTGCATTCCTCTGCATGGCAGAAATGTCCTTCTCCAGTTTTTTCTCCGTCATTGAGGACAATTCCCTTATCCTGGTTGCGGCATCCGTAAGTTCGGCGAGTATTGCGGCACCTGTATCCTGTATGACGGAGCAGGACAGGGAGTCTCTGAGCAGATCCAGCATGGCGGCAGCTTTGTTGGCGTATGTTCTTGCATCACGCAGAATCTGTTGTCCTGAGTACTGAGTGTTGTTGTCATAAGCGGAATTCTTGCCGATATGTGCTCCGGAAATGAGAATGGAGCCTCCTTCTGAACAAAAATCAGAAAGAAGACGGTAAAGAGTATCACAAAACAGCCCTTCTCCATCCTTACCGGCAATTATGTCTATCATGCTGTAGTCTGTCAGGCCGGCATTGTCTGAACGGAGCATGGCGCTTAGTGAGGTGGAACAGAAGCTCAGCCCGGTACGCATCATGGAGAGTCCGTGGATCTGAGGATAGTCGTATGTGTTTCCGGCTACAGGAGCCGGACCGTAGTCCATGTATGATGCCCCGAATCCGGGTCTGTCATCATGTATCCACTGCCTTTGTCTGAGATATTCGAATTGTTCACCCAGGTATGATCCGTCACAGATGTAGGGTATGCCGTGTTCCTGTCTGAAATCAAAACCGGCGGTGACGGAATCGCAGACAGGGTAGGGTGCCGGTGCTGAAACATTGGTGAAAGCATTGACGATCAACGCTTCTGCGGCATCAGGGATATATCCGGCGGACAATGTTTCCGATGGAAATGAAACCCCTCCCTTATTGACAGCGACTATTTTATAGCTGTGCAGACGTCCCGGGAATATTTCGTCCTTGAAAGTCGTACCGGTTACCAAAGTCCCGTTGTCAAAGCCGGGCAGTGGCCCGGAGACGGAATAGGCCGTGTCGCTGACCCTTCTGTATACAATATATGAATCAGGTTCCGCTGAGGGTTCTTCCGAATCGTGTCCTGGAGCCCAGTCCAGCATTATTGTTGCCCGGTCTTTCTTTCTGTCTGTCATCCTTATGCTGAAGTCCCGGACAGGAAGGGGCTGTACGCAATACGGCAGATCGTCAGTGTAGGCAAGATAGCGCAGTATACCTTTATATATGGCGCGCGATACTATGAATTTGAATTTCGGATCCAGAGCACATTGCATGTCCGGATAATTCTGGTGTGACAGCAGTTCTATCAGTACAGTGGGAACATCAGGAACCCTGGCTTCCATGTACGACCTGTCCCATATTGCCCTGCGTGTCCAGTCTGGCCGGTATTGTGCCCTGATATCATTTACTATAGATGTCTGGACTATGTCTGCTAGTTCCCTGGACATGATTCTGGGACGGCCGTCGGAGTATCTGGTCTTGCCTTCCGACTCTTCCTTGTAGATTGCAAGAGTCCCTATGGTCGAGTCGTTCAGAACTGAACCGGCGTCAGTATGCAGGGCCAAAGCCAAGTCTACAGGAATGTTGAGCCTGTTTTTCAAATCATTGACCCATTTACCCCTGGACATGTAGTCGTCTTTGTAATCATCGTAATCATTGTTCTGGCTGTATACTTCTTCCGGGAAACCGCTCCACTGCAACCAGTATCTGGCAGCTTCCGCGTACCTGGGGACATTGCTTGTGCCGTTTCCCCTTACAATATTGCCGGTGCCTCCTCCGAAGCGTACGGCATCAGTTGTAATGACTCCCTGGCCGTTGCTTTCCTCCGCGCAATTCTGTACTATCACGCCCTGACCGGTTTCTCCTTTTGAGAACCTGAATGTGCCAAGGTAAACCCAGGTTCCTCCTCCCATGCTCTGGTCTATCGTAAAGTCTGCTTCCCCTCCCCAGTAACGTACAGTGTAAAGGGCAGGGGCGCTTTTGTCTACTGTCTGGTAGGAAACATAGACCGCATAGTCACCGCTCTCGGGGAAATATGGAATATAGGTTGCGCTAGACGGGTTTTTCAGGTCGCAGGCAATCATCCTTGCATCGCCTTGTGTGAAGGGATTCTGACCGGTGACATAGAAATCCAGAATGTCTGCAAATCCAGGTGATGGAGCATTTTTCCATGGCTTTTTGGGATTGCCGTTCCTTTCAGTGTAGTACGGGTCGCTGTTGTCGACGATTATCTCGTTGAGCTGCATGTCCCTTTCGCGGGGAAGGATAACTGTTGCTCCGGCATTTTCGAGCATCGGGGCGAGAAAGGATATTATGTAGCTTTGCGGAAGCAGGTCCTCGATTGTGGAGAAAAAAGGGGCTCTCTGCCATTTCCACCTGTCTTCTACGTGCGAATAATAGTATCCGTGGCCTGGCCACAGTGCCAGTGTCCTCCCCTTAAGGCCTTCCTGGCAGTTTCTGCCGGGTATATTCTGTGTAATCCATGTTTTTTTGTCTGCAGGCCTTTTGGATGGATCTTGAGTGAATGTCCGGCCGGAATAGAAACCGGAAGAGAGGCGTGACAGCTCCTGTTTTTTGGTATACAGTTCTATCCTGGTGTTTTGAAGTTCTTTAGGAAGACTGTTGCGGATAATGCCAGTGATGGCGTTCAGGTCTTTGTCGCGGATAGGAAATTCGGATATGGATTCCTTGAAGTGGATTTCAATGACCTGTTCTTTCCTGTCCTTTTTTATGAAAAATGTGTCTATCAGTATTTTGGGGGTTACTGCGGCACGTCGCGAAAGATATCTGTTGATGGAGTCGGCAGCAACATCCAGATCCCTTACCCTCAGAGTTTGGGATGAAGATTGAAAAGGAAATCCGGCACACAGCAGTAACGCCGCAACGAGTATCCTGACAGAATTCTTTACCATTTGTATACTATATTTACGGCCGCTTTGTAAGGCAACCATTCGGATGAGCCGTTCCAACCGATATACATTGATCCGTCAGACTGGTAGTGCCCTTCGTAAAATCCCGCCTGATATCCGCCTCCTACAGAAATCTCGATGCCCCAATGCTTTGTCAATGTAAAGGCATAACCAATCGTCAGTCCGAACATGAAATTGTAGCCGACTTGGTACTGGTCCGCATAAGTCCCCCAGTACAACGGGTGTACGCCTTTACTAAGCGTCCATGCAGAGAAACCGATATTGGGACCGACTGAGAAACCTCTGAATGATTCTATGGGATAGTATCTTCCCTCGACAAAAGTCATGGCCATCACGGCTGGGCCTTTTATGATATTGGCGAATCCTTTCGGATAAAATACGCCAAGACCTTCAAGGCCGACAGTTATGTTTTTGTGCACACGGAATTCGACTGCCGGGTTTATGATACCGGCTACTGCTGCGGCATTAAGCTTGACAGCTGTTTTTACCGGTTCTCCTCCGAAGAGGCGTTCCTGACGAGCCAGACGCAGGCTGTCTCTGTCAGAGGCATATGATGAGCTTATGCCGGAGGTCATAAGTGTGACAGCGGCCACTATCAGGGCCGTAAGTCTGTGGTTAGGTGTCATAATCAGGATTTTGAGAATAAGGAATCTATAATTTTCACTATCGGGTGTCCGGCCAGGGCGACGATTGCGGTTCCTGTAACAATGGAAAGGGAATCTGCTGCATAGTCCATCACATCTCCCTGCCTGGAAGAAAAGAACCAGTCCTGGAAAAGTTCAGTCATGCCTGCAAAAAGAAGGCCTGTCAGGAGTGTTATGATGATTGCGTACCTGTGGCAGAAGCTTCTTTCGCATGAGTATCTGCATGTCAGCCAAGTGATGAAAGGGTAGGGAAAGAACATTATGAAGTGGGCATAACGGTCAAGTCTGATGCCCAGAAAATAACTGCCCAAATCGATGCCTGTGGAGCTGAATTTGTAGAAACAGAAAAACATCACCATACCTATATATATGATGAACAGGACGTTGATTAATATTTTAGCGCCTTTGACCATATCGCAAATATAAGCAAAAAGTGCTAGCCGGGATGTTTTTTTTGCATTATCTTAAAAGATATATATTTTTGTGGGAATTTTAAACCATCAATTCATAATATATCAAGTATGAGACATATTTACAAGGTTGTTATTCTTTCGGTGCTTACAGCATTATGCTTGTTGCCCCTTCATGCGCAGACGCAGATGGAGATAGAGATGGCTAAGTCCATGGCAAAGGCGCAAGGATATTCTGACAGCGAGATAGCCGCCATGATCAACAAGCAGCAGTCCGGAAATGTGAGCAAGTCGGCAACAGTGATTCAGCCTCCTGTCGCTAGGGTGGATACGGCAATGAGATTTGTAACCGATACTGTATCTGTCGTTGATGGTCAAAATGAAAGGATATTCGGTCACAATATATTCCAGTCCCCAGGGTTGAATTTCATGCCCAGTTACAATATTCCGACTCCTGCAGACTACCGGCTGGCCCCCGGAGATGAGATCGTAATAGATATATGGGGGGCGACCTATATCAATTACAATCTTACTGTAAGTCCGGAGGGCAGTATAACCATCCCGGATGTCGGTCCTGTCTATTTGGCCGGATCAACTGTGGAAAATGCTGAAAGGAAATTGAAGGACAAGCTTTCGACGGTCTATTCCGGACTTTCCGGCAGCCAGCCCAATACATTCCTCCGTCTGTCTGTAGGCAGGATCAGATCGTTTACTGTAAATGTAGTAGGAGATGCAGTCCGTCCTGGAACCTATACACTGCCTTCTCTTTCCACTGTATTTTCTGCAATATATCTCGCCGGAGGCCCTACTGACCTGGGATCTGTGCGGGATATCAGAATTTACCGCGGCAATAAACTTGTGGAGACTCTGGATGTATATAAATTTATAATTGATGGTGACTTTTCTAAAAACATACGTCTGGAGGACAATGATCTCATCATGATTCCTCCATATGCGGAGCATGTAACAATCAACGGCAATGTCAAGCGTCCCATGATCTATGACATGAAGCCCGGTGAAACCATTTCCGATCTGCTTAAATATGCGGCAGGCTTTTCTGACAATGCCAATGATCAGCTGGTGCGTGTGACCAGAGTGAACGGAGAAAGGACAGAAACATTCAATGTGCTTGCGTCCCAGTTCGCCGGTTTCGTCCTCAAGGACGGTGATGTAGTTACGGCCACTCCAAATATAGATCGTAACAAAAACATAGTTACCATAAGGGGGGCCGTATGGCATCCCGGATCTTATGCGATAAGCAATGACGTATCGACGGTAAAGCAGCTGATTGATTTTGCAGGAGGACTGCGTGACGAAGCTTTTATGGACAGAGGCTATATCGTCAGGCTGGATGAGAAGAGAGATACCGTCGCATTGTATTTCAATGTAAGTGATGTAATGTCAGGAGTAACGGACATCCCTCTGTTCAATGAGGACCACATCCGCATATTCTCCAATACAGACATGTCTGTCCGCACCAACATCGAGACGCGCGGATATCTTAACAATCCTTCAGTTCTGCCTTTCCGTCCCGGCATAACCCTAGGTGACGCGATCCTGCTTTCAGGAGGACTTTCCATAGGTGCTTCCAGAACCAATATAGATGTTGCCCGCAGGAATATTCTGGACAACAGCGAAAGGAGCGATACGATATCGATTATCTATAATTTCAATATCATCGAAGACCCGTCCGCACTCAATTTTGAACTCAAACCGTATGACATAATATCTGTAAGGCCATCACCCAGCTATAAGGCGCAGCAGGGTATAACGGTCAACGGTGAGGTCGTCTTTCCCGGGTATTACGTTATCGAGAGCAATGTCGTAAGATTGAGCGATGTGGTTGCACGTACAGGCGGATGCACGCCGGATGCATATCTTGACGGTGCCACTATAGAGAGGCTGTTGTCAGAAGAAGAATACCAGAGAGCGGTTCAGGCTGCCAGACTTGCGTTGAGGGAGGAGGGCGTAGATTCTACAATGATAGAGATGCCCGACAGGAACGACAGATATAAAATAGGTATCAATCTGAAAAAGGCTTTGGAGGATCCCGGTTCATACAACGATATTATTCTCCAGAACGGTGATGTCGTAAACATCCCGAAACTGAACAATACCGTGAAGATATCAGGGGCTGTCCTGTATCCGAATACGGTAGTGTATGATCCGTCAATATCTGTAAACCAGTATATCAAAATGGCTGGAGGATATGTTAAAGGAGCTATAAAAAGGAAGAAGTATATCGTTTTCATGAACGGTACCGCATCCACAATGGGCGGAAAGAACTTCAAACCGATGCCCGGATGCGAGATTATCGTTCCCCAGAGGGATCTGTCTCAACGTGAGAGAATATCTGCTGCGGAAATAGTCTCAATAGCATCATCGACTACATCGATAGCCACAATGGTTATCACTATGGTCAACATGCTTTCCAAATAGTATGGAAGCGGGTTTTCGCCAGTTGACTCAAGAAGAGGTTTCGATCCTCTGCTTGCAGGGCTGCTGGGCAGAGGATTGGCAGCACGTGTATGTTTCAGGCAATTTTACTCCTGATAACATAATACGTGTCAACTTCTACGGGATGATTCATCTCGGTTCGTTTGCCGGGAGAATTGCCCTTCCCGGCGGTATTTCTGTTCACAGCGGCATTTACGATGCAACTCTTTTCAATGTCAAAGTGGGGGATGATGCACTTATTTCCCATATTCACGGCTATGTGGCTAATTATGATATAGGTCCAAGAACATATATCTGCGATGTGGGGAAGATCTATATGGAGGGAGTATCGTCATTTGGTGTAGGTGTAGGAGTCAATGTGCTTCAGGAGACGGGAGGACGTGAGGTCGCCATATATGAAGGGATGTCGGCTCAGGCGGCATATCTTTCGGCCATGTACAGGCATCGTCCTGATCTTACGGAAAAGTTCAGGAACATTGCTGATTCCAGGGCAAGGCTGGTGGCCTCTGACCGTGGTACGATAGGGGCCGGGACCAGAATAGAAAATGTCGGAATCATCAAGAATGTAAGGATCGGTGACAGTGCGACTGTCCAGGGTTGCCTGCGCCTGTGCGACGGAACGGTAGTCAGCAGTGCGGATGCACCGGTCATGGTCGGCAGCGGCGTAGTGTGTGCAGACTTTATAATTCAGTCCGGTTCTGCCGTGACCGACGGTGCAACAGTTACCAAATGTTTTATAGGGCAGGGGGTAACGGTATCGAAAGGCTTTTCATGTTCAGACTGTCTGCTGTTTGCCGATACGCATTTGGAAAACGGTGAAGCTGTTGCAGTCTTTGCAGGGCCGTTTACTGTTTCACATCATAAGTCAACATTGCTGATCGGTTCCATGTTTTCTTTCATGAACGCCGGTTCGTCCACTAATTTCAGCAATCACCTGTACAAACTGGGTCCGGTGCATCAGGGAGTTTTTGGCCGTGGGGTGAAATGTGGTTCAGGTTCTTACATGATGCTTCCTGTGAGGGTCGCTCCCTTTACAACAATTCTCGGCCACCACACAGCCAGAATTGACACTTCCGACATGCCATTCTCCTATATACTTGAGTCACATGGGACTTCATATCTTGTTCCAGGTGTAAATCTTCGAAGCATAGGGCTTTTCCGTGATATACGCAAGTGGCCGGCGAGAGATGTAAGAAGCATGGCAGGACGTATAGACAATATTGTCTTCGATGCCTTTTCACCCTATACTGTCGGGGCAATGATGGCTGGAAGGGACAGACTGGTAGCGATGTTGTCAGAGGAACGTTTTTCAGGTACTCCGGCATATTATGGAGGCTGTTCTATTCAGGGGGCATCACTTGCACGTGGTGTGGAAAGATATGAAATGTCCGTCAAGTACTATGTGGGTCTCCGGATTGTCCAACGGCTGCGCGGACGCAAGCTGGATACGGATGAGTCCATTTCGGCTGCCCTGACCCCCGTTTCTCCTGTAGGGGACGGGCAATGGGTCGATGTGTCTGGACTTTTGGCACCTAAGGTGGAACTTGATCAGATTGTCGAGGAAATAGTGGCAGGAACGCTGGATACATCTGAGGCAATAGAAAAACGGCTGTCTTCAATATGCTCCAACTATGCGCTTTACGAATGGAAGTGGGTATACGGAAAGATCAGCAGTGTCTTCAATGTCGAGCCTGACAGGATTACCCGAAAGAAGCTGATGGAACTGCTCGCTCAATTACGGATGGTTGTCTCTGAACTTTTTTCCGGAATAGAAAAAGATGCATCCAAAGAATTCGGAGAGGAGATCATGACCGGTTTCGCCATAGACGGTAATTCCATGGCCGAGGTCCTGGCGGATTTCCGGAATGTCAGGGGAAACTGTGATACGGATCCGCAGTTGGCTGCTGTGCGCGGGACTGTCGATAAAGTCATGCAGTTCATAGATGAGCTGGAATCATCCCTTTAGGGAATCAATTTTAAGGTCGGAGCAGATCTTGTCAATAATTGCTGTAACTATCCGGTATATCTTTTTCCCTTCCGTATAGTCGGCCGGACAGGCAAAATGCACCCTTTCCTCATACAGCAGACGTTCAGACTTGTCCCTCTCGTGACCGTCGGGGTTGTATACAGCTATGGAGTAGCCTCCGAACTGTTTGACCAGTTTCATGCATGGTATGTCAGTGGCGCCGTCCCCGAAATAAATCATGTGTGAGAAAGGGACAGGACGTTCCCGTTCCGGCAGATAGCGGTTGACAAGGGTATGGTCCCGGATGCTCATCACTCCCTTGTTGATTTTGAAGAGAAACTGTGTCTTGGCAGTGTAGTCTACAGCAACAGCCGGCCAAACCGCTTCCCCGTTTTCATACAGGAACGAGCATGCGTAGACTTTTTTGAACTCCTTGTAGATATCGGTCCCTTCTATCATTTCCGTCAGACCTGACGAGTTGATGTAGTGTTCTATATGAAGCCCGAGCCTGTCTCCGTACTCGTTGATTTTGCCGAACCATTCCCTTACGCCTGGGTAGAGCTTGACCATGGAACCGAAACGTTTGAAATTTTCCCTGGTAAGTTGCAGACCGGCCTCCCTTGCTTCATCGATCATCGTCTTCATGTAGCAGAGAATCTCGCTGGCATCATTGTCCGTGGAAAGCTGGTTGCTTTTGTTCCAGAAAAAGGCGGGATCCTTGCCGAATGTCTGTATCAGTCCGAATTCCTGCATGTTTGCAGGAGAAAGGGTTCCGTCAAAATCGTAGATAAGTGCTACTATAGGCCTGTTCATGTTTTCTTCTTGATGATTTTGCAGCCAAATTAGCAAAATTTTTCATTTTTCAGTATGTTTGTATGATATTATTGAATGACATGAGATACCTCTTTCCGGTAATATTGCTTTTCTGCAGTGCCATATGCCTCAGTGCGCAGACATGGTTCTGTACTGATAAGGGGACAGAACTGGTATACATCCGTTACTTTGCCGGTGACGGTTCGGTGAAATGGAATCATGCGATGAAGATAGTCGATACATGCGTCAATGCCGATTCGTCCCTTACTGTAATATATTCTTCATTTATACGGACTGCGGACGGGAAGGGGCTTGAAAATATGGAGTCTCCTGCAGAAATGGCAGCTTATGTCAGTGCCGGAGGGGACGTGACGATAGACATTGCGGCCAGTATGGTTGCGGTATTGAGGGGACTATTATGGAAAAATGTCAGGATTGCCGCTGAAGGCGGAAAGACCGTCCTGCCGTCAGTCATGATTCCGGGTGATACTCTCAAGGATGCGGAAGGCAAGGTCAAGGCCCTCGGAATGACAATGAATGTGACGGTCACTGACAGGAAGGTACTGGAATTCGATACATTGGCCACCCCGGCCGGGACCTTCCCGTGCGTAGTGGTTTCGGAACATAAGGTGGAAAAGGGAATGATGCGGAACCGTATCACTACCGCCCGGACATGGTATGCCAGGGGAGTGGGTATGGTGCGGCATGATACCTATGACAAGGATATGAAGCTGGAAACATCCGAGATACTGGAAAGGATTGTCAGGAAATAATATGCCGCATGTGCAACAAACAGCGATGAGGATACGTTATAATATTGGAAAAGATAAAAGATGATACCCAGAGAGATTACAAAGTTCTATAACAAGTATAAGCAGAAGCTTTATACAGTGTCCTTACGGATTACCGGCGACAGCTTCGATGCTGAGGAGATAGTCCAGGATACTGTGATAAAGTATCTCAGGACCGGTAAGGCGTCCGGAATGTCGGAGCAGCAGACCGAGGCATGGCTCAGGAAAGCCTGCACGCGTGCATCGATAGACATGCTCAGGGTACGGAGAGGACTTAAGGTGAAGTTGGAAAAGTATGCTGAAGAAGATAGCGAGGAGGACAGTACAGAACAGTGGGAGCGTCTTTTCCGGGAGGAGACTCCGGACGAGATCATAGGACGGGTGAGGATGAAGCTGCAGCAGATGCCTGACGGATACAGGACGGTACTGTCGTTGATATTGTTCGAAGGATATGACTATTCGGAAGCCGCACAGATTCTGGGTGTGGAAGAGAGTACGGTCCGTTCACAGTACATGAGGGGTAAAAGGAAATTGGCAGAAATGGTAAAAATGAAATAACAAGGAATAATGGATAATCTTGAACAATACTTTAGGTCACATGGCGATATCATTGATAAATCAGAGGATTGTATCCCTGAAGGAGATGAGGCCCGTTTTGAAAGCAGGTGGGAATACAGCAGCCGTGACCGCATACGGTTCCGTTCCAACCTCAAGCGTCGCAGGAAACCTCTATGGAAAATAGTCACGTTCCCTCTTGTCGCATCGGTTGCACTTATTGTGGGTGTAAGGATCATCATCAATCCGTTCATCAGGGAAGAAGATCCTGCCGGCAGTGCCGGCAATGCAGTTGCAGCCGACACACTTTCACCGTCGGAAGTCAACAGCCTTTATTATGACAGAATGCTGGCCGTAATGGATGAAATATACGATTTGACCGGCAATCTGAAGAATGAAGACCCCAATCAGATATACATGACCGTAGATGTCATCACCCGTGAGGCAATACCTCTAATAGATCAGTTGCCTGACGAGATGAGTGATGCAGACAAGATAGAAGTGCTTACAGAATATGCTCGGCGCAGGATAGATGCACTTGAAAAATATAAAAGCACTCTTTTGGCAAACAACATTTAAAACATAAAACGATGAAACGGTTTACAATTATGCTGGCAGCACTACTGTCAGCCATGACACTCTTTGCCCAGGGCAAGACAGTCAATGAATCCTTGAAATTGCGTCAGTTCAATTCGGTGGACATCTCCCATGTCTGGAATGTGCAGGTAAGGTACGGCTCACGTCAGTCAGTTACCCTTTCCTACTCTGAAGAACTTAAGCCATACATAATTGCCGAGGTAAAAAACGGTGAACTTGAGCTTTCGTTCGACGGTGATGCATTGAACAGAAAGTTGCGGAACCGCATGAACCATGTCGGGTATAACAACGGTGAAGGTACGTATATCATGGAGGCAGTCATTACTTCTCCCGATCTGGAATCGATAGAGGCTTCCGGTGCTGTGAATATAACGTGTGACGGCAAGTTCAGTGCAGATGAATTTTCCGTGGATCTGAGCGGGGCTGCCAACATGAGTGATCTGCAGGTTGCAGCCTCACGACTGAATCTGGAAGTCTCCGGGGCCGGAAAACTGCATGTGCCTTTTGTGGAGGCTACAGACTGTGATCTTGACTTTAGCGGAGCAGCTTCAGTCACTGTAGACGGAAATATCAGGAACGTGAAAACCGATTTTTCCGGAGCCTGCAATGTTACCATGACCGGAAAATACGGCCATTTCAACCTGGACGCCAGCGGGGCCGGCGATATAAAGCTTAAAGGTACTGCGGAAACACTTGCGGTTGATGCGTCCGGAGCCTGCAACATACGCGCGCGGGAGTTGAATTGTTCAGATGCATTTGTCAGCGGGAGCGGTGCATCCATAATATCGGTCAATCCTTCCAACAGCATATCCATCGATATTTCAGGTGCGACATCTTTAAGTTACCCTAAAGCGGTGAGCGCCAAAATCATCTCCGTATCCCGCGGATGTGATATGGATACGTTTTGATATGCAATTATAAATCAGTGATATGAGAAGATCGGTTATAGTATTGGTTTTACTGGCATTAGTGCAGGCGGTGTCGTTTGCCGGAGCCAGGACAAGCAATCTCACGTTTGATTCCCTGGAAGACTTCAGCGGGATTGTTGTAGACGCCCCATACGACGTGTACATTACTCAGTCAGGTCATACAGGTGTGAGAGTAGAGTGTGACGGGAAACTGGAACAGTATGTAGACATTTCAGTCAGGGGAGGAATCCTTTATATTGGAATCAAGAACGCGAATATCAAGAATATCGAGAGATATGTAAATAGAAACGGGTATAAACTGTCTGCATACGTTTCCGTAGACGATCTTGAAAGGTTGGACGCAAGCGGCGTCAGCAAGGTATATGCAGACGAAGGGCTGGAGGTCGACGAGCTTGACGTAAGCATAAGCGGTGTTTCAGAATTTGAAGGGAAAATCAGCGGAAAGGTACTTTCCCTCAAGCTGGACGGAGTCAGCCGTTTCTCGTGCCGTGCAGAATTCAGCAGTATTGATGCAAGGATTGCAGGAGCAAGCAGATGCGGACTGGAAGGTCTGTCGGACGGAATCGCGGCAGACATATCCGGAGCTTCTGTACTGGATGCGTACAGCTTGGAGTGCCGCGATGCGAAGATATATGTTTCCGGAGCCTCAAAAGCTGAGGTCAGGCCTTCAAAAACGATAAGTTTCGATGTTTCCGGAGTATCTTCCATCAAATACCCGGACGGTGTGGACATAGAGAGCATGTCTGTAACGGGAATGTCGGTGGTAAAGACTTTTTGACGTGAATACACTGTTTGATATTCTCAGGAAAGAGGATTTCGTTCTGGATTCTCATTGTGATACTCCTACAATGCTGTTGGAAGAGATTGATTTGGGGAAAAGACAGCCTAGAGGGCATGTGGATTTTGTCAAGGCGAGGGAAGGAGGAGTCGACGGAATGTTCTTTGCCATCTATTCTCCTCCCGAACTTACGGACGATGAAGCGACTGTACATGCGATAAAGCTTATTTCCAAATGCTACGATGCCGTCGACAGCAACCGTGCTGTCGCGGCATTCGCCTTCTCTCCAGAACAGGCACTGGAAAACAAAAAACGAGGTCTGTTGTCTGTTTTTCTTGGGATGGAGAATGGAACTCCCATCCAGCATGACTTGGCATATCTACGTCTTTATTATAGGTTTGGAGTGCGTTACCTCACACTTTGCCATAATATGAACAACCAGATCTGCGATTCATGTATGCCTATGGACGGCGAATGGGGAGGTCTTTCCCGTTTCGGTAAGGAAGTTGTATCCGAATGCAACCGTCTTGGTATTCTTCTGGACTGCTCCCATGCTTCCGACGAGACATTCTATGATCTTCTGGAATATTCACGGACACCTGTAATTGCCTCGCATTCCTCCTGCAGGGCTCTGTGCGACCATCCACGCAACATGTCTGATGAGATGTTGCGTGATCTTGCCGCTTCCGGAGGTGTTGTCCAGATCAATTTCTATCCCAAATTCCTGGACAGCGATTTTGCCCAGGATGAGAAATTCCTTAAAATGAGCGAGGAAATGGAGCATTGGCAGGAACTTTACCGTTCGGATCTGTACAATGTCGAATATAGGGACAATTACTGGAGGCTCATGGACGCTCTTGCAGTGTATCCGGCTCCATCTGTAAAGCGTGTCGCAGACCATATAGACCATGCGGTTGAAGTTGCCGGAATACCTCATGTAGGGTTAGGCTCAGACTTCGACGGTATAGATATTGCCCCCGAAGGACTCCGTGATATTTCCATGTACCGCAATGTGGCCGTAGAATTGCGCGAACGGGGATATCACGAGAGTGAAATAAGGGGGATAATGGGTGGTAACTTCTTGAGTGTCATGCATCAAGTTCAGAAAGCAGCACAGTCCTCAGCAGATTGAGTGCGCTGGCTGCAAACCGGTCGATATTGGTTAGTCTGGTGTTGTTGAACCTGAACATCCTGGCGATGACAGCTGTCTTGCCGGGATGTTTTTTGTCCGGATAGGCCACTGCCGTCCAGACTGTCCCGACCGGCTTTTCGGGAGTGCCTCCGTCAGGTCCGGCTATGCCGGTAGTGGACAGGGCGAAGTCCGTATGCAAAGCCTCACGCACTCCGCAGGCCATGGCTTCCGCACATTCCCTGCTGACAGCGCCATATGTACCGATGATGCTGGTGGGAACATGCAGTATGTTTTCTTTCACTGAGTTGTCATATGAAGTGACAGAGCCGTAGAAATAGTTTGAAGCTCCTGGAAGTCCGGTTATAAGCGAGGCGATCCGTCCTCCCGTACACGATTCCGCAACTGAAAGGGTTTTTGCGGAAGATCTGAGCATCCCAGCAATTACAGACTGCAGGGTATCGTTCCCTTCGCCGTATATTGCATCTCCAAGTACCGGTTTCAGTTTTTCGAACTCGGAATCTATACGTTGTACTTCTTCGGCATATTCCCCTCCGTAGATGGACAGCCGCAGCTTAACTCCGGTCAGGGGATCGGGCAGGTAAGCCAGATGCATGTCCGAAGGCAGGGCATTTTCCCAGGGTTCTATCATCTTTGCCAGAGTTGACTCGGCAATACCGTAGGTGAGGATTGTCTTGTGATATATGCTGTCCAGTGCAAAATGTCTCCTGATATCTTCCGTGACGGCCGGAAGCAGGCCAAGGGCTTCAAAAGGCACGCCAGGGAGGGAATACAGCACAGGGCAATGTCTATATGCATTTTCCTTGAATCGGAAGATCATGCCGGGGGCCGTGCCTCTTTCATTTATTATGACTTCGCAGGTGTCCGGTACTGCCGCCTGGTCCCTGTTTATATCGGAAATCTCTATGCCCCGGTTTGCCAGGATGCGTTTCACAACTTCCAGCTGGCCATTATGCAGTACTGTCCCGTGACTTCCGGACAACTCGCCCAACGCCTTTTTGGTCACATCGTCCCTGGTGGGTCCAAGTCCCCCTGTAACTATCACTATGTCATAGCTCTGCAGCAGCGATTCAAGGCTGCACTTTATATCACGGTTGTCATCGCTTATGGATTCCATGCGGAAGACTTTTACTCCTATGGAGTTGAGTTCACGGGCTATGGCTGAGGAATTGGTATCGACTATCTGTCCAATGAGGATTTCATCGCCGATAGTACAGACAGCAGCTCTTTTCATATTATTTGTGTGCTTTCAGGTATTTCAGAATTTGACGTACGGCACCCGGGCCGTTGTATATGAATCCGGAATATATCTGGATCAGGCAGGCTCCTGCATCCAGCATTTCCTTGGCCTGTGCAGGGGACATTATGCCTCCGACACCTATGATTGGAAGTATTCCGCCTGTCTTCTGATGGATGTGGCGTACCATGGCCAGACTTTTTTCGTACAGTGGCTGGCCGCTTAGTCCTCCGTTCCCGATGGATTTGACCTTCTCAGGGTCTGTAATCAGTCCGTCGCGTGAATTTGTAGTATTTGTGGCGATAATGCCGTCCAGCCCTGAGGTAAGAGCCAGTTCAACTATACGGTCAACATGTTCGAAAGGAATATCCGGAGATATTTTCAGAAGGATAGGCCTATAGTCATCGTAATATCTCCTCAGTGTAAGCAGATGGTCCACTATCTCCGACAGATAACCAACGTCCTGAAGGACAGTAAGGTCTTTTACGTTAGGGCAGGAAACATTGACAGTGAAATAGTCCACGTAGTCATACAGAAGTGAAAAAGCTCTCTCATAGTCCTTGTATGCGTCCTCATTTGGAGTTCCTGAGGCTTTTGCGATATTTCCTCCTATTATGACATTAGGACTCCGTTTCTGCAGCTGGGCTACCGCATATTTGACTCCTTTGTTGTTTATTCCCATGCGGTTTATAATGGCCTTGTCTTCAATGAGCCTGAATACTCTCGGTTTTGGGTTTCCAGGTTGAGCTTCCGGTGTGAGGGAACCTATTTCAACAAAGCTGAAACCGAAATTGCCCATTTCGTTGTAGAATTCACCGTTCTTGTCCAGACCCGCAGCCAGGCCTACAGGGTTTTTGAAAGTCAGGCCGAACACTTCACGTCGCAGATCACCATCTTTATCCCTTACTTTAAATATTGCTCGTATTAAGCTCTGTGAAAGAGGTATATATCTTAGAATCTGAAGAAGGCGAAATGTAATGCGGTGGGCCGTTTCTGCCGAAAATGAGAATAGTATGCGTCTGATAAGCAGTCTGTACATATTAAAATGGGTTGATCGCAGGCAAAGATACGCCAAAAACTATTTGGGTGGATAAAATTCCTGAAATGTTCCGTCAGAATAGAATAAGGTAATGCGCCGCACATATCTGGAAGGATTTTTCAGTTGTTCGGAGCTACCTTCCGGATTTCCTTCATCCGTATCGTTCCCGTCCGTTCCGAAAGAATCGCTGGCAGAGGAATCGCCGCTTCCGTCAAAGTCGAGGTCAATGGCGGGGGAGAACAATCCGGCCGGTCCGTTATGCTGTGGAGCCGATACAGGCGGATTCATCTCGCGGAGGGGTTTGCCTCTTCCAAGGAGAAGCCAGTCAGGGTTGACGGAAGGAAATTTCACCAGAAATTTCTGGATAAAGTCATATCCAGGTTTGTTGCGCCCCGAGAGAATATGCGACACGTTGGAGCGCTGAATGCCCATTATGTCTGCAAATTGTGCCGGCTTGAGTTGTTCCAGCTCCAAAAATTGTTGTAAACGGCGATTCATATTTGTGAATTATATTTTTTACAAATGTACATAAAAATATGTTTACAAATTCACACCATGATAATGAAACAAATGTAAACAAAAATAGTGGCTGTTTTCAATATTCTGATTATCAACGCAGTCAAATAGATTACTGAGCTTTTGCAAAACATTAAGTATGGCATGATAAAGTACTCATTTAATTATATTTATGTATGCAAAAATGTTCATTTCATGGCTTACCAGACGATGACAGGTGGCGCCAGGCTTGGCAAAGATTAAATCCATACTTCTTATAAAGCGATATAAATACTTGATAAAAAGGGTGATAATGCTATAAAACCACGTCTATAAACAAAATTTATCCTTTACCTTTGTCTTGTGTTATTACTTTTGTGAACCAATGGTGGTATTGTTTACAAAAGTAGGTAGAACCATGTGTTCAAATGTAATTTACTTTTGTAAACAATTTGCAAAAAACGATTATTTTGACTTGAACGGGATATTATATAGCTTTGCCGCTGAAAACGCGTAAAATCGCCTGAAAACGTTTAAATATGTCAATACCTCATATCAGCATTTCCGACTATACCTACGAGTTGCCGGACGAAAGGATTGCTGCCTACCCTGCACCAAGGCGCGATGCCTCAAAACTTCTTATATATAATAAAGGTAGTATCAGCGACAGTATATTCCGGAATTTGCCGGGCTATCTGCCGGAGGGGGCCCTCATGGTGTTCAACAATACCAAGGTAGTTCCGGCCCGTCTCCTGTTCAGAAGGGATACAGGTGCGATGATTGAAATATTTTGTCTGGAGCCGGCCGCTCCAGAAGACTACAGTCTTTGCTTCGCAGCTACATCTACCTGTGTGTGGAAGACGATTGTGGGAAACAAGAAAAAATGGAAAGGTGAGCCCATACATCTGTACCTTCCTGAAAACCATGATGAATATCTTGACAATCTGGACCTTGAAGCGACTTTGGAAGATGCTTCGGAGGGCAATGTCCAGGTGCGTTTTACCTGGAAAGGGGGTGATCCATTTTCCAAGGTTATGGAAATGTGCGGGCGTGTTCCGATACCTCCCTATCTTCATCGGGATTCAGAAAGTATTGACAGTGAGCGATATCAGACTCTGTATGCTTCATATAGAGGTTCGGTGGCAGCACCTACGGCCGGGCTGCATTTTACTGAGGAGGTGCTTTCCGGACTTAAACGTAAAGGTCTTGACTGTGAAAACGTATGTCTGCATGTGGGGGCAGGGACTTTTCTGCCTGTAAAAAGCGAGGCAATAGAAGGGCATACGATGCATTCCGAGCCATTCTCAATCTCAACAGATGTTTTGGGTAAAATATTGCAAAATAAAGGCAATAAGCCAGTTATTGCGGTAGGAACTACAAGCGTCCGTACATTGGAATCACTATATTGGCTGGGAGCAGAATGTGCGAGGAAAGGTCCGGAGAGCTGGGAACCCGCTCCCGTAGGGCAATGGGTGCCTTATACTTCGGATCTTGGAGAAATATCCGTTAAGGATGCTTTGGAAGCCTTGTTGGCGTATACGGAAAGCAAGGGAATGGACAGAATTACATGCCGCACAAGGATAATCATTGTGCCATCATACCGTTTCCGTATAGTGGACTGGCTGATAACCAATTTCCATCAACCCAAAAGTACTCTTCTGCTGCTGATAGCCGCCCTCATAGGGGAAGACTGGAGGAAAGTTTATGATTATGCATTGGGTCACGATTTCCGCTTCCTGAGTTACGGAGACTCTTCGCTACTGATTCCCCGTTGAGTAGTCTTGATAAATTAAGATAATTTGTTAAATTTGCGGACCGATGTTCACTTTTGTAGCAATGTAAGATGAAAAGGGCCCGTTTGATTGTCGCTTTTGCGCTGATGGTTGCCGCATTTTTTGTGGCAATGGGTTTTTTCACGTTCAGAAGGGCAGATGACCGCAGGAACATTCTTTTTTCCACGGAACGGGCAGTGAACGATATCAAGGCCATTTCTGCCCGTCCGCATTCGATAATCCATCCGGAATCAAGGGCGGAAGTACGGATGTATCTGCTTGACAGACTGGTGGAAATGGGAGGTAATCCTAAGATTTTCCATTACGATTCCGTGAAGTGCCGGTTTGGCGGAAGTATCAATATTGCAAACGTGTACTGTAAGTTCGAACCATCCGGTAGGGATACTTCCGATTCCTATTTGATGCTTGTCGCTCACCTGGATTCCAGATTTCCGGAGGAAATGCCTGGCGGGGAGACCACTTGCTCCTACGGTGCCGCAGATGACGGGTATGGCCTGGCTGTGGCTCTTGAGTTGGCAAGGGGTGCCTTGACTTATGCCGGGGATTGGAATCAGGGTCTTAAAATCCTCTTTACGGATTCTGAGGAACATGAACTGGACGGGATGAGATATGCGCTGGAGAGGAACAACCAGCTGTTTGACCGTGTGGGACTTCTGGTAAATATAGAGGCCCGCGGGGTAAGGGGGCCTGCAATGCTCTTTGAGACATCCTCCGGCAATGCGGCTCTTATGGATTTTTATGTAGATAATGCAGTAATGCCGTATACGTATTCGCTGACATCTGCAATATATGGGTTTATGCCCAATTATACCGATTTTACACCGGCAAAAAGGCTTTTCCCGGGATTCAATTTTTCCGTCATAGACAATCTGCACTACTATCATAACAGCCGCGACAATTTCTCCAATATACGTCCTGATGCTGTAGCTCATTACGGGGTCCAGCTGGAGCCTATGCTGAGGAAGTACCTGACAGATCCGGAATATTCGGATTCTGAATATTTCAGATCCGAAGAAGACAGGGTAGTACTGACTGTTCCAGGGCTTTTCACTGTCTGTCTTGCCAGTAAGGAGAACTATATTCTCAATGCATTGGTATTCTTCCTGTTTGTTCTGGCCATGGTTCTGTATGTCGGGTTCGGAAGGGCGTCTTTCGGCAATGTGCTGCGTAATGCAGGGTGGATTTCATTCACCGGAATTGTCTCAGGGCTTGCAGCTACCTGTGCCGTATGGGTTGCCTGCAGATTGGACGGAGTCCCATTCTCATTCACGGGGGTAAAGTTTCTGGAATGGGACTGGGTTGTGGCGTCGGCAGTGATTGTCCTGATGGCATCTGCATATGCCGTATTTTTTGTCAAAAAATCCCGGAAATCGGAAAATTTTGTCTTTGAGCACTTTCTCGGTTTGCTGCTGGTGGTTCTGGTTCTTTCCGGTTTGCTGCTTTTTACTGTAGGAGACAACCTTTTCCTGGTTTTTCCTGCGGCCTGCGCCCTTGCCGGCCTGCTGCTGCATGTGGTGCTCTATCTGAACCTGCTTTCCCTTCCGGCCCTGCTGCTGGTTGAGATCAGTCTGCTGCCGTTCATATACAACCTGTATACTGCGCTTACAGTGGGAGCTCTTGGGATTGTTGTCTTTATGTCTTTCCTATATATTGTGATGACTGCCTCTTTGCTGAGGTGTTATATGAATCAAAGAAGATGAATCCGGATTACAAAGAAATAAGGCCTTATACCGATCAGGAAGCATCCAGGGCCTTGAAAAGAGTGGCGGATGCACCGGAGCTGAGTGCCGTTTCAGCATTCCTGTATGGCCCAGGGCCGGAAAAGGAAGCGGCATTGAGGGACGTTATGCGCTCACTTGATACCATAGATGAATTCCAGGCGAAGGTTATGGCCGGGGTTATCCGTTCTATCCTGCACAAAACATCTTCATCGCTTGAGGTTAGCGGACTTGAATATGTGGAAGATGGCAGAAAGCATGTCCTCATGTCCAATCACCGTGACATCATCCTCGATCCGGCGATAATGCAGCTTATCTTTTTCGAGCACAAGGTATCAACAACGGAGATTGCCGTAGGTGACAATCTCATAGCCAACTCATTCATAGAAGATGTCTTCCGTTCGAACAGGATGATAAAAGTCGTACGAGGGGGCAATCCCCGTGAAAAGTACATGGCTTCCGCATTGCTGTCTTCCTATATGCGGGACAATATATCGTCGGGACGTTGCTCTGTATGGATAGCCCAGAAAGGGGGGCGTTCCAAGGACGGGCGTGACATTACCAGCCAAGGTGTGCTCAAAATGCTGGACATGAGCGGGGAAAAGGATTTCGTACAGAATTTCCTTGAGATTTCCATACTTCCTTTTGCAATATCGTATCAGTATGAGCCATGCGATTTCCTCAAGGCAAGGGAGGTGTATATTACCCGCAGGGGTGAATATGTCAAGCGGCCCGGTGAGGACACGCACAGTATTCTTACCGGTGTCACCCAGGAAAAGGGGGGCATCGCCTTCCACTTCTGTCCGGCACTTACGGAGGCCGATATTGCATCCTGTGCGGCAAAAGGGAAGAATGACAGGATGAAGGCGTTGGCGGCAATGATCGATGACCGTATATGCTCCAGTTACAGGCTCTGGGATACGAATTTCATCGCATACGATCTGCTGGAAGGATCGTCGGGCAATGCCGGCAGTTATACTGAGGAGGCCAGGCAGGCATTTGTCCTGCGTATGGAAAAGGGCCTCTCTTCCATAGTGGAGAAAGACCCTGATATAGATAGAAGTGAACTTAGGGAGATATTCCTTGCAATATATGCCAATCCTATTCTTTCCGCACGTGAACATCCAGTTGCGGGAAAGGAAAGTTCATGCCCTGTTTAGGGAAGTCCTCATATATTTTTCTGTTGATGTCGAAGAACAGTCCCCAGTAGTCCGAGCCTTTGGTCCAGGCTCTTGCGACCAGAATTATTGCGCTGTCTCCCAACTGCTGCAGTGCTGCGAAAGGAGCATTCGGGGCCTGAGGGGTATGGAGTACCCTAGGGTCTTCGCTAAGGTATTTCTGGAGCAGTTCTATTCCTTTGCCGGCATCGTCTCCGTATGCTATGCTTACGGTCCATTCCACTCTGCGGATGTCAGAGGCGGTATTGTTCTGTATGCTGCTGTTTGCCAGGTTCCCGTTGGGCAGGAAGACTATTTTGTTGTCCACAGTATGAATCTGCGTGGTTGTGATGTTTATGGCATCGACAGTGCCTCCGAATCCGTTTGCCTCAATATAGTCACCTATCTTGAACGGTTTGAAGAGCAGTATCATCACTCCTCCCGCAAAATTCTGCAGTGTGCCGCTCAGGGCCATGCCGATCGCCAGGCCTCCGGCAGCCAGGAGGGCTGCAAAAGTGCTGGCCGGTACTCCCAGGATGGTAACAACCATCACGAACAGAAGCACTGTGAGGGATATGTTTACGAAGCTGATCGTAAATGAACTGAGGGAAGGCTCTACCTTTCTGCGTGTAAACACATTGCGGAGTATTTTCTTTACTCTTCTGATGAGCCATGCACCGACTATGTAGATCAGCAGGGCTGCAAGAATCTTGAGTCCCAGTTTGATAATGGTGTTGGCAACTGAGGTCCAGATTTCCTGGCCGCTCATGGTGGATACTTTCTGGATAACTTCGCCTATCTCCATGGCGAGGGTATCGGAAGGGTCCGGTGTAAGATCAAGTTGAGGTAGCATAACTAAAAATAGATATTATTAATAATTTGTAATTTTATTGGCAAATTTACTTAACTTTTATTAATTTTGCTAATTAGAATTTTACTAAAACTATCTTTGATGAAAAAGGAAATAACACTTGAGCAGGCCGTATCCTATGTCAAGGACGGCATGACCGTCATGGTTGGCGGATTTCTGGGTGTAGGTGCGCCTCTTCAGATCATGGACGCCCTTGCCAAGAGCGGAGTCAAGAACCTGACAGTCATCTGCAATGACACAGCCTTCCCCGACAAGTCTCTCGGAAAGCTTGTTGTCAACAAGCAGATTAAAAAACTGATTGTTTCACACGTAGGTACCAATCCGGAGACCGGCAATCAGATGAATGCCGGGGAGCTCGATGTGGAATTCTCACCTCAGGGAACTCTTGCAGAGAGAATAAGGGCGAAAGGTGCCGGTCTCGGAGGAGTCCTCACGACCACCGGCATGGGTACTATAATCGCAGAAGGCAAGCCTGTTGTCAATGTAGATGGCAAGGACTATCTTCTGGAGAAACCTCTGGGCGCGGATATAGCCCTTATAGGGGCCTCGATAGCGGATGAGGCAGGTAACCTTGTATATAAAGGTACAACCCAGAATTTCAACCCCGTCATGGCTATGGCCGCCGATCTCGTAATCGTAGAGGCCGAGAAGGTTGTCCCGGTAGGGACGATATCTCCCGAAGCCGTGCATACGCCTGGAATATTTGTCAACTATATATATAAAAGGGTGTAAAGACTATGGGTACAAAATCTCTTATTCGTATGCGCATGAGCTGCCATGATGCTCACTATGGCGGCAATCTGGTGGACGGGGCAAAGATGCTTCAGCTTTTCGGCGATGTTGCCACCGAACTTCTTATCATCAATGACGGAGACGAAGGTCTGTTCAAGGCTTACGACAATGTGGAGTTTATGGCTCCTGTATATGCCGGAGACTACATTGAGGCCGAAGGCGAAATCGTTTCTGTGGGCAACACGTCCCGCAAGATGGTCTTCGAGGCCCGCAAAGTGATAGCTCCAAGGCCTGACGTGTCGGATTCTGCTGCGGATGTGCTGTCCGAGCCTATCGTTGTCTGCAGGGCAAGCGGTACTTGCGTGGTGCCCAAGAAATGTCAGAGAAAATAATACACACATCACTATCTTATGGAAAAATTGATTATTACGGCCGCTATCTGCGGTGCGGAAGTGCTCAAGGAGCACAATCCTGCGGTGCCCTATACCGTAGAGGAGTGTGTCCGTGAGGCCAAGTCGGCATACAATGCCGGAGCCTCTCTCATCCACCTTCACGTACGTGAGGATGACGGAACACCGACTCAGAGCAAGGCCCGTTTCAAAGTCATCATGGACGCCATCAGGAAAGAGTGTCCGGATGTGATAATCCAGCCGTCTACAGGCGGTGCCGTAGGCATGACAAATGATGAAAGGCTTCAGCCTACAGAGTTGCTTCCCGAGATGGCAACCCTCGACTGCGGTACTTTGAATTTCGGTGGAGACGATATTTTCGAAAATACCGAAAATACCATCAAATACTTCGGACAGAGAATGATAGAAAGAGGTATCAAACCTGAACTTGAAGTATTCGACAAGTCTATGATCGAAATGGCTCTCAGACTGCACCGCAAGGGCTATATACAGAAGCCCATGCATTTTGATTTCGTCATGGGCGTCAATGGAGGTATAGGCGGAGATCTTCGCGATTTCGTATTCCTGCGCGGCAGTATTCCTTCGGATGCTACGTACACAGTGGCTGGTATAGGCCGTTACGAGTTTCCTCTTGCAGCGGCAGCCATTATCGACGGCGGCCATGTCAGGGTAGGCTTCGAAGACAACGTATATCTCAGCAAAGGGGTACTGGCCCGTTCCAACGGAGAGCTGGTGGAGAAAGTGGTACGCATAGCCCGCGAATTCGGACGTGATATCGCCACACCGGCAGAAGCCCGCGAGATCCTGTCTCTCAAACCTCTTGAGTAAACTAAATGAAAAAATCAAATAAAATTAATCAACTATCTTAAAATCAAAAATCTATGGCACAGAAACATGGAAGTAAGTACGGAGTTCACAGAGTGATTTCCCCCAAAGGCGTTCTGCCTCAGCCCGCAGACAAACTGGACAACAACATGGACGAGATCTACGACAACGAGATCCTCATCGATGTTCAGACGCTTAACATTGACTCTGCCTCCTTCACAGATATATCCAACCGCGCAGGCGGTGATCCTGAGAAGATCAAACAGATCATGCTCGATATCGTGGCTAAGCAGGGCAAGCACCGCAACCCCTGGACAGGTTCGGGCGGAATGCTTCTCGGTACTGTAGAGCAGATAGGTGATGCTCTGAAGGACAAGATCGACCTCAAGGTAGGAGACAAGATCGCTACACTGGTATCTCTGTCGCTGACACCTCTGCGCATCGACAGGATCAAGGAAATCCGCGCCGATGTAGACCAGGTGGATATTGACGGCAAAGCCATACTTTTCGAGAGCGGCATCTACGCCAAGATACCTTCGGACCTTCCCGAGAAACTGGCTCTTTCCGCACTTGACGTTGCAGGAGCTCCCGCCCAGACAGCCAAGCTGGTAAAACCCGGCGATACAGTTCTTATTATCGGTGCCGGCGGAAAATCAGGTATGCTCTGCTGCTACGAGGCCAAGAAACGCGCAGGCGTTACCGGTAAGGTAATCGGTCTCTGCCACAGCGAGAAGAGTACGAAGAGGCTTCAGGATCTCGGATTCTGCGACTATGTGTTCTCTGCAGACGCAACCCAGGCCGTTCCCGTTCTGGAGAAGATCGAAGAGCTTACCAAGGGACAGATGTGCGACATTACCATCAACAATGTCAACATTCCCGATACAGAGATGACTTCAATCCTCTGCACCAAGGATACAGGTATCGTTTACTTCTTCTCGATGGCTACCAGCTTCACAAAGGCTGCCCTCGGTGCCGAGGGTGTCGGCAGTGACGTGACAATGCTTATCGGCAACGGTTATACCAAGGGCCATGCCGAGATTACACTGCAGGAACTCAGGGAGAGCGAGAAACTCAGAAAAATCTTTACAGAACTCTACGCATAAGTCTGTCCGCATGGTAAACAGTTCACGTAGAAAGATTCTGTTCCCGGAGGTTACCGACGAACAGTGGAATGACTGGAAATGGCAGGTCAAGAACCGTATCGAGACTCTTGACCAGCTCAAGAAATACATAAAGCTCACTCCGGAGGAGGAAGAGGGGGTCCGCAAGACCCTCTCCACCCTCAGGATGGCCATTACTCCTTACTATCTGTCCCTGATAGACCCGGACGATCCGCATTGCCCTATCCGCAGGCAGGCCATACCTACAGCAGCCGAGACTTTCCAGGCTCCTGAGGATCTGCTGGACCCTCTTCATGAGGACGAGGACTCTCCGACACCAGGACTTACCCACAGGTATCCTGACAGAGTACTGATGCTCATTACAGACATGTGCTCCATGTATTGCCGTCACTGTACCCGTCGCCGTTTCGCCGGTCAGAAGGATGCTGAGTCTCCCAATGACAGGATAGAAAAATGCATCGAGTACGTAGAAAGGACTCCGGTGGTCCGCGATGTGCTCCTGTCAGGAGGCGACGCCCTGATGGTCAGCGATGCCAAACTTGAATATATCATCAAGAGACTAAGGGCCATACCTCATGTTGAAATCATACGTATCGGTTCCCGTACCCCTGTAGTATGTCCTCAGAGGATTACCGATGACCTGTGCAACATGCTCAAGAAGTATCATCCGATATGGCTCAACACCCATTTCAACCATCCCAACGAGGTGACCCCGGAGTCTGCAGCAGCCTGCGCAAGACTGGCAGATGCGGGAATACCTCTAGGCAACCAGTCAGTCCTCCTCCGTGGGGTCAACGACTGCGTCCATGTGATGAAACATCTGGTGCATGAGCTGGTCAAGATGAGGGTAAGACCTTATTACATCTACCAGTGCGACCTGTCTATGGGTCTCGAGCATTTCCGTACCCCTGTATCCAAGGGTATCGAGATCATAGAGGGACTTAGGGGACATACATCCGGTTTTGCGGTTCCTACATTTGTAGTGGATGCGCCCGGAGGAGGCGGAAAGACCCCGGTCATGCCTCAGTATGTGATATCCCAGTCTCCCGGCAAGGTAGTGCTCCGCAATTTCGAAGGTGTTATTACCACATATACCGAACCGCCTGAATATCACAGTGAATGTCACTGTGAGGAATGTCGCCGCCAGAGTGACAAGGGTGAGGGAGTTGTGTCCCTGCTCGAAGGTGCAAGCATGACCATTGAGCCGACAGTGCTCAGACGCAGGGAAAGACATCACAGCAAGTAATTTGAAATACAGCAGATGCCGTTTGTCCATGAGCTGTTGAAGTACCGTAGCGTGGCAGTGGTGGGGATGGAGAAGAATTGCGGTAAGACCGAGTGTCTCAACTACATTCTCCGTCATATACCCTCCGATGCCCCCGATATCTGCGTGACCTCGATAGGACTGGACGGAGAGAGGACGGATCAGGTGACAGGAACATCCAAACCGGAAATAATACTCAGGAAAGGAATGTTCTTCACTACATCCGAGACTCATTACCGTGCCAGACATCTGGTCTCGGAGATAGTGGGTGTATCCGGTGAGACGACAGCGCTTGGAAGACTGATAACCGCCAAGGTGGCCCTGGAGGGAAAAGTAATTCTCTCCGGGCCGTCTTCGACGGTATCACTCAGAAGATGGATGGACAGCATCTCGGGCTACGGAATAGGTCTTACGATAATCGACGGGGCACTTTCCCGCAAGAGCAGTGCTTCTCCGGCTGTGAGTGAGGCAATGGTGCTGGCAACCGGTGCCGCATTGTCCTGCAGCCTGCCCGTGCTTTTGGAGAAAACAGCATTCTGCGTGGAGATGATCCGGCTTCCCGAGGTGGAAGTGCAGGACTTGCCGCAGGAAGAGACGCTGACAGTATCTTCAATTGCCCAGGAAGTGGACATTGCTGCCGGGGTAAAGAGGGTGGAGATAGCAGGAGCACTGACAGACAGGCTGCTCAACCGTCTTGCCGCTGACAGGAGACTTCCTGAGATAGAGGTGGCGGTTGCTGATTTCACCAGGATATTCGTCTCCCCGGAAAACTGGAGACGCTTTGTCCGTGCAGGAGGACGGTTGGGGGTGCACAGGAAAACGACCCTTCTGGCCGTATGTGTCAATCCATTGGCTCCAAACGGTTACCGTTTCGACTCGGAGATGTTGTGCAGGACTCTTTCCGAGAGGATTCAATTGCCCGTTTACGACTTGAGAAGACAAAATGAAGCTTAGAGACATCATAGATTCTCCTTGCGGCTTGCGGTATATGATTGAATCATTGCCGCTTGCATCCGGTTATGCCCTAAGGTACCTGTTGGATACCGTGGCATTGACGGACAGGGACAGTATTGTTGCTTCATACGCGGAACTTTCACGTTACGAGTCTGTTGCCGGTGACAGGAACATGATGTCGATGCTCCATTCCCTTCTCTGCAATCTCAAGGATATCTCCCATTCCCTGGACAGGATAGAGGCATCTCAGGCGGTCGATGACATTGAGCTGTTCGAGGTAAAGGCCCTTATATTGCTTGGCAGGAGGATCGCTTCGGTACTGTCTGCCGACAGTAAATCGGCTGCCCTTGCCCCTGATACCGGAAGTCTGCAGGAAGCTTTGAATGTCCTGGACCCGGACGGCAACGGCATTTCCGCATTTTACATCTATGATTCATATTCTCCGGATCTGGCTGCTCTGAGACTCAGGATCCGGAGGGAGACTGACCAGGACCGCAGAGCTTCTCTGATGGATGAGGAGCAGGTGCTGGAGGCAGAAATCAGAGAAAGGATATGCGGGTCCCTGCGTCCGGCCGTTCCTGCACTCAGGAAGCTGCAGGAGGAGCTTGCGCAGAAGGATATCAATCTTGCCAAAGCCTCGCAGCGACTTTCCGGAGGATACTGTATTCCACAGGTATCAACTTCCGGCATTACTTCATATAATGGAATGTACAATCCTTATTTGAAGAATGTTATAGAAAAGGAAGGCGGAAAATATACGCCTGTGGACCTGAGCTTCGGAGACGGCCCTGTAGTGATTATAGGTGCCAATATGGGTGGAAAGACTGTCGTGCTCAAGACGGCAGCACTCTGCCAGTGGCTCATGGGGTTCGGGATGGGTATTCCGGCAGAAAAAGCAAGCATTGCTCCCAGGGATGAGGTGTTTTTCATTTCCGGTGACGCTCAGGATATGGGAGCAGGGCTATCTTCATTCGCAGCTGAAATGAAGGCAATAGACGAGGTAGTGCGCATCTCGGCCAAAGTGGACAATGCGGGCAGGATAGCAGCCATGATAGATGAACCGGCGCGCAGTACCAATCCTATAGAAGGTACGGCCCTGGTGGAAGCCTTGGTGGACATTCTGGGACGCAGGGGGGTAGCATTGTTGCTGACGACCCATTACAATATACCGTCCGGACATTGTACACGATTGAGAGTCATGGGAATGGAGGATGGAAAAATGAATTACAGGCTCTGCCCGGCTCCGGATGGGGATGTTCCTCACGAGGCTTTGAGGGTGGCGGAGTCCTTGAATATTTCCCCGGAATGGACAGGGGAGGCAAAAAAACTGTTAAAGTATGAATAGCAAATTAGGATTAGATTCGAAGAAAGTGGCGTACGCCAGGCAGCTTGCCGCTGGTGTAGCTGCTGACGTCCAGAATTTTGTGGACGGTTATACTACAGTGGCGGTGGAGAGGACCCTCTGCCGTCTGCTCGGTATCGACGGAGTGGATGCCAATTCGGTCCCTCTGCCCAATGTCGTGGTAGACAGTCTGAAGGCAGCCGGGGTGCTTGGCGAGGGTGCCCTGTTCTATGTAGGCAATGCCATGGCTGTACTGGGCTTGACTCCGATGGAGATAGCCCAGCGGATAGCAGATGGAAAGCTGGATATTGCAAAACTTGAAATCAGGCCTTTGGCAGAGATTCAGAAAGCTCTGGAAGGACCTGTCAATGAGTCTATAGAGCGTATACGTGCCCGTCGCGCCCGCCGTGAAAAATATCTGCGCGAGATAGGTGAAGGCCCCAAGCCTTACCTGTATGTAATCGTAGCGACAGGCAATATATATGAGGATGTGGTGCAGGCCGAGGCGGCCGCACGTCAGGGTGCAGACATCATAGCCGTAATCCGTACTACCGGACAGTCCCTTCTGGACTATGTGCCGTACGGTGCGACAACAGAAGGTTTCGGCGGTACATATGCCACGCAGGAGAACTTCCGCATCATGCGCCAGGCCCTGGACAAGGTAGGAGAGGAGGTCGGCCGTTATATCAGGCTCTGCAACTATTGTTCAGGCCTCTGCATGCCTGAAATAGCTGTCATGGGAGCATTCGAGGGACTGGATGTAATGCTCAACGATGCCCTCTACGGTATCCTCTTCAGGGACATCAACATGCAGAGGACTCTTATCGACCAGTTCTTCTCACGTGTCATCAACGGTTTTGCCGGGGTGATAATCAATACAGGTGAAGACAATTACCTTACCACCGCCGATGCCGTGGAGGCTGCCCATACCGTACTTGCCTCGGATATCATCAACGAGCAGCTGGCCCTTATCGCCGGTCTGCCGGAAGAGCAGATGGGACTGGGCCACGCATTCGAGATGGATCCCATGCTGGAGAACGGATTCCTGCTGGAACTTGCGCAGGCACAGATGGCCAGGGAGATCTTCCCCAAGGCTCCCCTGAAATACATGCCTCCTACAAAGTTCATGACCGGCAACATCTTCCGCGGTCATATACAGGATGCCCTCTTCAATATGATAGGAATCTGGACACATCAGGGCATACAGCTTCTTGGAATGCCGACGGAGGCCATACATACTCCGTTCATGTCCGACCGTTTCCTGTCCATCGAAAACGCAAAGTACATCTTCAACAACATGAAGAGTATCGGCGACGAGGTGGAATTCAAGGAAGGAGGCATCATACGTACCCGTGCCAAGGAGGTGCTGGACAAGGCAATAGACCTGCTGGAGAAACTCCGTGCGGAAGGTCTGTTCACGGCACTGGAAAAAGGTATTTTCGCCGATGTCAAACGTCCCCGCAACGGGGGCAAGGGCCTGGACGGCGTGACCCCGAAAGGCAGCAATTACATGAATCCGTTTATTAAAATAATGTTAGGAGGAAAATAATATGAGTGGCGGACTTTATTCGATGGAGGAGAAGGATTACGACAAGAATCTGAACCTCAAGGCAATCAAACCCTACGGGGATACCATGAACGACGGTAAGGTGCAGTTGAGTTTCACTCTGCCAGTACCGGCCGGAGACGAGGCTGTGGAAGCAGCCAAGCAGCTGCTCAAGGGAATGGGGCTGGACAATCCTCAGGTAGTATTCTACAAGGAACTTACTCCCGGTTTCACATTCTTCAACTGCTACGGTTCAGCCACACATACTGTGGATTTCACGTCGATATACGTCCCTAAGGTGGAGTCCACGGTGATGGACATGCACGAGACGGACGAGTATATCAGGGAAAATATCGGCCGCAAACTGGTAGTGGTCGGAGCCAGTACAGGTACTGATGCCCATACGGTAGGTATAGATGCCATCATGAACATGAAGGGATATGCCGGGCACTACGGACTGGAACGCTATGACATGATAGATGCCTACAACCTCGGCAGCCAGGTCCCCAACGAGGATTTCATAGCCAAGGCCGTGGAACTCAAGGCAGATGCCCTGCTGGTATCCCAGACGGTGACGCAGAAGGACATCCACATCAAGAATCTTACCGAACTGGTGGAACTGCTTGAAGCGGAAGGACTGAGGGACAAGGTCATACTTGCCTGCGGCGGTCCGAGGATCACCCACGAGCTGGCCAAGGAGCTGGGTTACGATGCCGGATTCGGCATGAATACCTATGCAGACGATGTGGCTTCTTTCATAGCCGAGGAGTATGTACGCAGACACAACAAACAATAATCACTAATACATTTCTAAAATGGACAAGAATCAGATCAGAGAGGTGATAGCCCGCAGGGCTGCCCTCGAGCTCAAGGACGGGGATGTGGTGAATCTCGGTATCGGACTTCCCACGATGATTCCCGATTACCTCCCGGAGGGAGTATCAGTCATCCTCCAGAGCGAGAACGGACTGGTAGGAATGGGTCCTACACCCAAGCCTGGAGAGGAAGACCCCGATTTCATCAACTCAGGCGGAGGCTACATCACGGCTGTTCCCGGAGCCTATGCATGCAGTTCCCTTGCATCGTTCGAGATCATCCGTGGCGGTCACGTGGACGTGACTTTCCTCGGTGCCCTCGAAGTGGATGAGCACGGGGACCTGGCAAACTGGATAATCCCAGGCAAGAAAGTGCCCGGAATGGGCGGTGCCATGGACCTGCTGGTAGGTGCCCGCAAGGTAATCCTTACCATGGAGCATACAGCCAAGGGCAACCCGAAAATCCTCAGGAAATGCCGTCTGCCCCTCACGGCTGCCGGCCAGGTCAACATGATAATCACGGAAATGGGCGTAATGGACATTACTGACAAGGGTATTGTCCTGCGTGAGATCAATCCCGAGTTTACTGTAGAGCAGGTGCAGGCAGCTACCGAAGCACAGCTCATCATAGACCCGGACCTGAAACCCATGCGCCAGTAATCTGACCGTAAGATGGACTACCGTTTTCTTAAGATAGAGAATCCTGAACAGGGTATCTGTATCATGAACATCTCCCAGCCCCAGTCGCTCAATTCCCTGAGCCGGCCGGTGCTGGAGGAGATAGGTCACTTTGTGGATAACCTTCCCGAGGGTACTGCGGTACTCGTTGTCCGCGGAGACGGCCCCAAGTCATTTGTGGCCGGAGCCGACATCTCGCAGATGGCCGGTTTCGGAGCTGCCGAAGGACTTGAATTCGGCCGTCTGGGAGCAGGAGTATTCCGTCGCATAGAGGAACTTCCCATACCTGTTATAGCCGCTGTCAACGGTTATGCGCTGGGAGGGGGCTGCGAACTTGCCATGGCCTGCGATATCCGCATTGCCTCGGCAAAGGCCAAATTCGGCCAGCCCGAGGTGAAACTGGGCATCATCCCCGGATTTTCCGGAACCTACCGGCTTCCGAAGCTGGTAGGGCAGGGCTATGCCAAGGAGATGATATATTCCGGCAGGACGATAGATGCTGCCGAGGCCCTTCGCATAGGCCTTGTCAATCATGTATTGCCCCCGGAGGAACTGATGGACTATGTGATGGCCCTTGCCCGCGATATCGTGGCAAATGCCCCCATAGCGGTACGTAAGGCCAAGGCCTGCATCAATTCGTGCTACGACATGGACGAGGCAGAGGCCCTTGCCGCCGAGAACCGTGCATTTTCCGAATGTTTTGCGACAGAGGATCAGAAGACGGGTATGAAAGCCTTCCTCTCAAAGGAAAAGGCCGTATTCAAAAACAGATAAGAAAGACAATAAACACTAACAGTTATGACAATAGAGAAAATATCCGTAATCGGCACCGGTACCATGGGTTCCGGTATCGTACAGGCACTGGCCCAGGCCGGCTGCAAGGTTACAATGAAAAGCCGCAGCGAGGCTTCCAATGCCAAGGCTATGGGACGGATCACAAAATCCCTGGGTAAACTTGTGGAGAAAGGCAAGATGGAGCAGGCCGCAATGGACGCCACTCTGGCCAACATCACCGTAACCACAGACTACAAGGACATTGCAGACTCAGATCTCATCATCGAGGCCGCAGTGGAAGAGATGCATCTCAAGATCGAGCTCTTCAAGATGCTCGACGGCATGTGCAAGCCTGAGACCATAATTGCAACCAACACCTCGTCACTGTCCATTACCGGTATCGCCGCCAGCATATCGAGGCCTTGCCACGTAATAGGCATGCACTTCTTCAACCCTGCCACAGTGATGAAGCTCGTGGAGATCATCAAGGGACAGAGGACTTCCCAGGAAGTGTTCGATGCAGTCTATGCGCTCTGCCAGGAGATCGGCAAGACCCCCGTGGCCGTCAACGAGGCTCCGGGCTTTGTAGTCAACCGTATCCTTATCCCTATGGTCAACGAGGCCGTAGGCATACTGGCTGACGGAGTGGCTTCCAGGGACGACATCGATGCCGCCATGAAACTGGGTGCCAACCATCCTATGGGCCCCCTTGCTCTGGCAGACCTTATCGGACTCGACGTGTGCCTGGCCATCATGGAGGTATTGCACAATGAGTTCGGAGATGACAAGTACCGTCCTCACCCGCTGCTGAGAAAGATGGTAAGGGCCGGACTCCTGGGCCGCAAGACAGGAGAAGGATTTTACAAATATTAAAAATTTAAACCATTCAGAATATGAATTTCAAACTCACACCGACACAGTCGCTCTTCAGACAGATGATCAGGGAATTTGCCGAAAAAGAGGTGAAACCCCTGGCGGCTGAAATCGACGAGCAGGAGAGATTCCCCATAGAGACGGTCCAGAAGATGGCTCCGCTCGGACTCTTCGGCATACCCCTCCCCGTAGAATACGGCGGGGCAGGCGGAGACAACATCATGTATACAATCGCAGTGGAGGAGCTCTCCAGGGTATGCGCCACGACAGGCGTGGTACTCTCCGCACATACCTCCCTGTGCCTTGCACCCATCTTCGAGAACGGAACGGAGGAGCAGAAGAAGAAGTATCTGCCCAAACTGGCTTCCGGAGAGTGGCTGGGAGCATTCGGCCTTACCGAACCCAATGCCGGTACGGACGCTTCCGCACAGCAGACAACAGCTGTCCTCGACGGGGACGAGTGGGTGCTGAACGGAAACAAGATATTCATAACCAACGCCGGTCATGCGCACGTCTACGTGATATTTGCAATGACTGACAAATCCCTGAAAAACAAGGGCATCTCAGCATTCATAGTGGAAGCCGGGACACCGGGCTTCGAAATAGGCAAGAAGGAGCTCAAGATGGGTATCAGGGGATCTGCAACGGCAGAACTTATCTTCTCTGACTGCCGCATACCCAAGGGCAATCTTCTGGGCAAGGTAGGCGGAGGTTTCGGCATAGCCATGAAGACCCTGGACGGCGGACGTATCGGCATCGCATCACAGGCTCTCGGCATTGCCCAGGGCGCACTGGACGAGACCGTGAAATACACCATGGAACGCAAGCAGTTCGGCAAATCCATCTCCCAGTTCCAGAACACCCAGTTCCAGATGGCCGACCTCAAGACCAGAGTGGAGGCAGCCCGCCTGCTGGTACGTTCCGCAGCCTTCAAGAAGGACTGCAAGGAACCTTATTCCGCTGATGCGGCAATGGCCAAGCTCTTTGCTGCAGAAACGGCTATGGAGGTTACCACCAAGGCAGTACAGTTCCACGGAGGTTACGGGTATACCCGTGAATATCCGGTGGAAAGGATGATGCGTGACGCCAAGATCACCGAGATTTACGAAGGAACATCCGAAGTGCAGAGAATGGTGATTGCAGCCAGTATGTTTAAAAAGTAAAAACAGGAAATCATGAATATAGTAGTTTGTATAAAACAAGTACCGGATACCACGGAGATCAAGATCAATCCCGTTACCGGAACCCTCATCAGGGACGGTGTGCCCAGTATCATGAACCCCGATGACAAGGGCGGTCTGGAAATGGCCCTCCGTCTCAAGGACAAATACGGAGCCAACGTAACCGTAATCACCATGGGCCCTCCGCAGGCAGACCTGATCCTCAGGGAGGCATTTGCAATGGGTGTGGACAGGGCAATTCTCCTTACCGACAGGAAATTTGCCGGTGCCGATACCCTCGCTACCTCCAACGCCCTTGCAGGGGCTCTCAGAACCCTCGAGTGGGATCTGGTAATAACCGGCCGTCAGGCCATTGACGGTGATACCGCGCAGGTAGGTCCCCAGATTGCCGAGCATCTGGATGTACCTCAGGTATCCTATGTATGCGGCCTGGAACTGGAAAAAGGAGGCAAGTCCTTCCGTGTCACCAAGGAGACCGAGGACGGGGTACAGATTCTGGAAGCCCGGATGCCCTGCCTTCTGACAGTACTGGCGTCGGCAGTGAAGCCCAGATACATGAATGTTCCCGGTATAGTGGCTGCATACAACAAGCAGGTGGAAATATGGGGAGCAGACAAGATAGATGTGGATGAGAGCAAGCTGGGACTCAAGGGATCTCCCACCAAGGTGCTCAAGGCATTCACCAAGGGTCTCAAGGCACCAGGAGAACTCTTCGAGGTAGAGCCAGAGGAGGCTGTAGGTATCATAATCTCCAGACTCAAAGAGAAATTCATAATTTAATAACACCGTAAATACTTCAAGATATGATCAACAAGAACGATTACAAGAACGTATATGTGTTCGCAGAGCAGAGAGGCGGTGTTATCCAGCCCGTCGCCCTGGAGCTGATAGCTAAGGCACGTGACCTGGCCGAGGCTCTGGGTGAGAAAGTAGTGGCAATACTTGCCGGCTACAATGTGGAGCACCTTATCCAGCCTTTGTTCGAATATGGAGCCGATGAAGTGGTGATAACCGACCATGTGGAACTCAAGGACTATCTGACAGAGCAGTATGCCCAGGCGGTATCCCAGATTATAGATGCTGTCCGTCCCAACATAGTGCTCTTCGGAGCCACCACCATAGGCCGCGATCTGGCACCCAGACTCTCGGCCCGTCTGGCTACCGGTCTGACAGCCGACTGTACCAAACTGGAGATATCCGAGGACAAGCAGCTCATGATGACCCGTCCCGCATTCGGCGGAAACCTGATGGCCACCATCATGTGTACCGAGCACCGTCCGCAGATGTCTACCGTACGTCCCGGCGTTATGCCCAAGCGTGATCCCGAGCCTGGCCGCAAAGGTTCCATCGTGCGCTTCGAGACCAAGTTCGACACTTCCAAGATCCGTGTAAAGCTCATAGAAGAGATCAAGGAGGAAAAGAACAAGGTGGACATCACCGAGGCCAAGATACTTGTTTCCGGAGGCCGCGGAGTAGGCTGCAAGGAAGGGTTCGCCAAGCTGCAGGAACTTGCAGACATACTGGGAGCAGAAGTTTCCGCATCCAGGGCCATGGTGGATGCCGGCATCATGCCTCATGACCGTCAGGTCGGCCAGACCGGCAAGACCGTACGTCCGGATCTCTATATCGCCCTCGGTATATCGGGTGCCATACAGCACCTGGCCGGAATGGAAGAGTCAGGCTTCATACTGGCAGTCAACAAGGATAAATTTGCACCTATATTCAATGTTTCTGATATCGGTATAGTAGGGGATGTCAACAAGATAGTCCCTCTGCTGGCCGAAAGGTTACGTAAGGAGATGCAGAAATAATGAAACGGATATACATACTGATGCTTGCGCTGCTGCCGTTATCGGTGCCGGTGCATGCGGAAGATGTCCTGAAGAGGGGAACCTGCGCCGAGGCGCCAGGTTCCTCTTTTGCATTCGGACTATTCCGGGAAGTTGCCGCGAGGGATGACGGAAACATAGTATTCATTTCGCCACTGAGTGCGTCCATGGCCCTTTCAATGACGGCATCCGGAGCAGAAGGTTCCACTCTTGTGGAGATGCTGGATGCTCTTGGATATGAAGAAGGGTCGGTAAAAGCCATGAACGAAAGCACCGGCAGAATCATGGACACATTCCTTGCCGGTCATGAAGGCATCGAACTCAATATGGCAAACTCAGTCTGGATCTCCGACAGGTTCAAGGTCAGGAACCGTTTCATAAAGACAGCCAGGAATGATTATGGTGCCGAAGCTGCCAACCTGGATTTTTCCGATCCGGCCTCTGCCGGAACCATAAACCGGTGGTGTTCTGAAAATACCGGCGGACGCATTACAGGTATAGTGGACAGGATTGATCCAGGTACCGTAATGTACCTGATCAATGCATTGTATTTCAAGGGGCAGTGGCAGACTCCATTTGACCCTGGAATGTCGCGTCAAGGTATCTTCCACGGGGATGCCGCCGATTCGGAAGTACGTTTTATGAACATGACCGGCCGTTTCATGCATTATTCCGGTCCTGAAGGATCCCTGCTGGAATTGCCTTACGGAGACGGGACTTTCGTCATGGACATTATCCTGCCAGGAGAAGGCGTCTCTGCAGACAGGTTCGTTACCGGCCTTGATGCCGAAGCCATGACAGCATTGACCGGCCTTATGCAGGCCGGTACCGTCAGACTGTCCATGCCCGCATTCACGGCTGAGTACAGTACCTCCCTGAAAGCACCGCTCATGGAGCTCGGCATGAGGTCTGTATTTGCTGAAAATGCCGATTTTTCAGGCATATCCAAGGATGAGGCCGTGAGAATAAGCGATGTGAGACAGAAGACATTCATCGAAGTCAACGAGACCGGCTCGGAAGCTGCTGCCATCACTTCAGTCTCTGTCATGACTACGTCCCTTCATCCCGAAACCGTGAATTTTACCGTAGACCGTCCTTTCGTGTTCCTGATACGTGAGCGTGCCTCCGGAACTGTACTGTTTGCAGGACTTGTACGTAATCTATAGGAGATGCGGGTATGAACAGACGCACGGAAACAATCCTGAAAGTATTGAGGAGCAGGGCCGCCAGGTTCATGGCCCTGTTTTTCATTTTACTTTCCGTCACTGCAGTGATTATGTCCTCTTTCGTGGAATTCCAGGCGTTCAGACCACTTTTTCAGGCCATAATCCATTTCTCATCAGCAGTATTTCTTGTAGAATACGTCCTGAGAATCTATTCGGCTCCGGCCCTGACCCCGGACCGTACTGCTTTCAGAAGCCGTATCAGGTATGTATTCTCCTTTTACGGACTGGTCGATCTGGTAGCGGTGATACCGTTTGTCCTGACCTATTTTTACTGGGACCCTGAGATAGTGCACATAATCATTCTTCCTTATGTGTTTACAGTCTTCAAGCTGATCCGCTATTCCACCGCATTCCAGCTGATCCTTAAAGTAATGAACACAGTGAGGTCCGAACTCTTTACTGCTTTTACGGCATGTCTGATAGTCATATGCTTTTCGGCTATAATGGTATATTATGTAGAGAAAGGAGCACAGCCTGAAGTATTCAGGAACATAGGGGACAGCATGTGGTGGGCAGTCATAACATTCACTACGGTAGGGTATGGGGATATCTATCCCGTGACACCATTGGGCCGGATACTGTGCGCATTCATAAGCTTCATAGGGATAGCGATGCTGGCAATACCGACAGGTATCATAAGTTCGGCATTCATAAGTATAATGAAGGACAAGCTTTCCGGAAAGGACTGAAAAAATGGCTGGAGTCTATTCCAGCCATTCCTTTATTGCGGATTTCGATGGGTTGTTGAGCAGCCTGCCGCTCTTCCACCGGATATCCGGATATTGTTCCCTGAGCTTTGCCTCGGAATTGGAGATACCGCTTCCTCCAGACGTTGCGAAAGGGATCACGGTCTTTCCCGCAAAGCCGTAGGTGTCGAGGAATGTATTGACGGCCCTCGGAGCCAGTCCCCACCAGACAGGGTAGCCGAGGTAGATGACATCATAGCTTTCCGCATCCTTGAGGTCATTCTCGATGGCCGGACGTGACCTTTCGTCCTTCATCTCCATGCTGCTTCTGGAGTTGCTGTCATGCCAGTCCAGATCCGCTGCCGTGTACGGCTCTACGGGAGTTATTTCATAAAGATAACCGCCGGATATTTCTGCAATCATTCCGGCAACCTTCTCAGTAGTTCCGGTGGCCGAGAAGTAAGCCACAAGAGTCTTTTTTCCATTCATGTCCGAATCATTTTGTGCATAGGCCCCGTATGCCGTCAGGGCCGCTGCGATGGTCATAATCATACGTTTCATGTCTCATTTGAATTTGTATGCAAAGGTACATGCAGAATACGTTCATGGATAACCGGCATAACGGAACAATCTACCGGTTTTACGTTTTCGGACGGCGGCAGATCTATGATTCCAGAAATTCGGTGAGGGCGGTACCGCCGTCAATGGAAGGGCAGAACTCTTCCAGAACATTGAAAACCGGTGACCGCCCGTAGATGGCAATCCCGTCCTTTAGAGTATTGAGAACACAGTAGTCACCTGCAATCCCGCATACATCCACTTCCTCGATGTCCAGACGGTACAGCAGAAAATCGATGTGGCGTGCCGAGCAGCGGTTCTTGAAGATAGAGTATTCCTCGAAATTCTTCTTCTCACCTTTGCGGAACATCTTCACTTCACCCTGGGTGTTGTACACGGCATCCATTATCGGCTGGTATATGGCTGCGCCTATGGTATTCACGACACAGTGCATGGGCCACTGTCCGCCGTTTTCCAGAAACGAGCAGTGTCTGTACGGGTGCTGGTCCATAGTTATAAGCTTGCAGATATATTCCCCGTCCGTCTTGCGGATATAGTCTGCCAGAGCATCCATTTTCTCTTTTGCTCCGTCAACCTTCAGACTGCCGCTTATGAAATCAATCTGAGGGTCTACGATCATCAGCAATTTTCTCATAAAATATTCTCTCAGTGGTTAAAAGTTGCGAAAGTAAAGTTATGGAAAAAATTTGGGAATGTAAATATTTTTCTATCTTTGCAGCCGCATTCGGGAAACAGGCGACGCGTCGTACGAAAAGCAGTACCCGGAAAAGCGTGCGAGCCCATCCGAATGACCATGGTCCGGTAGCTCAGCTGGATAGAGCAACAGCCTTCTAAGCTGTGGGTCTTGGGTTCGAATCCCAACCGGATCACATATAAAATCGTCAAGTTTCTAAATTTCAGAAACTTGACGATTTTTCTTTTAAGAAATTCCCCTACATTTTCACCTACTTAGTTTTTGCGTGTTCTTGATTCTAGATAGAGGGAGTGCAAGTGCATGAGTGAAAAAAGAGTCCGGCAAATCACTTCGCCAGACTCCGGTTGTTGTTATATCAAAGACTGCTATAGCAATCTCGTCTGCAAATTTATCAATTATCTGAGTATAAAACAAATCCCGTCCCTGCCTGTGGAGCGGGGACGGGAGATGCAGGTTTAAGTTCAGGTCAGTGAATCGCGCTCAGGCTATACTCCGGCGTCAGGCTCTGTGGCGGCGGTGAGCTGTGCGATGGCCATCTGCTCGCCGGAGACCTCGCCGGTGGTGGTGTCCACGAAGAACCACTTCATGAACACTTTCGGGGCGGCTTCGCTCGGTGCACCGTACTTGGCGTCATAGTCGGCCTTGAGGTCGTACTCCTCGCTGACGGCTTCCTTCGGTGAGCCGATGCCTACGGCCTTGCTGTAGGCGCGGGTCACGCCGTTGGACTGCGGTGCGCTGGCCATGACGATGAGCCTGAGGTCGGCCATGTTCTCGGTGGGCTCGGAGTCGAGGGTGAAGGTGAACTTGTCTGCGGTGAGCGAGATGGCGGCACCGGACGGGGCCTCCACTCCCCGGAGTGCCGGAGGGTCGGCAAGGGCTTCTCCTCCGCAGGTGACGATCCAGTAGTTGAGCCTCATGTAGAGGTTGCTGCCGGTGATCTTGGAGGATGTGCCGAGGACGGAGCGGCCTGCCTGTGACTGCGCGAGGCTGGTCCATGCGAGGATCTGCTCGTTTGACAGGGACTTCCAGCTCTGGGAGAGCTGCTTGAAGACGGACTTGACGGCTGCCTGGGCTGCCGTGCGGACTCCTCCGCCGTAGCCCTTGTTGCGGATGTACTTGCGCCCCATGGTCTTGGCGGCGGTGACCCCCTTGGCGGAGCCGGACATCTCCTCGAATGCGATGGAAGGAATGTACTTCATAGCTTGTAAGTTTTAGGGTTTGTTACTGATGCAAAGATAATAATTCTTTGTAATTAAATTATATTATTTCAATAAATTATATGCAGTTATCTTGATTTTTACTTTATATAGTCTGCGACTCACTGCCTTCCTGCTCCTACGCCGCCGGTTCCCTGACGAGGAACAGGTACACGAAGGGGTTGTCCGCCGAGCTGTAGCCGGAGTTGCGTGTGGCATACGGCACGGATATCCTGCCGCCGCGGATGCTTGCGTAATGTATTCCCCCGTTGTCATGATGACGCTGGTTGTCGATGCCCATTATGGGGAACTCCTCACAGGCAGCATCGGCTGGGAATCCGTCCAGGACAATCTCCATGTCCTCCCGTACCTGGCCGATGGTGTACGGGAAGCCGAGGTAGAGCCATGCCCAGTCCGGACCGATGACACAGGCATGGGCGACACTTGAAAGGGATATCTCCGGGGTGCAGGACAGGGCGAGCGGCGTCCCCTCCGACAGTCCGGTCAGCTCTCCGGTGTTCAGGGATGAGTACATGGCGTGGATATAGACATGCACCGGTCCGTATCCGTCAAAGCCGGCCGCCTTCTCTATGCAGAGGGTGTTGCGGTCCCTTATCCGGCTGCGCAGGACTACAGGGAAATGGTAGCGGATAGGCTCTCCGCCATAGGGATTTTCATAATTGTCCCTGCATACGGCGATTACGCCGGCCTCCGTGCTTTTGTCCATGGAGAGGTCGGGCACCTTTATCTCCAGTTCATTTGCGGCAAGGTATGCAGTGTCTGCAGGGTCGTATGTGAAGTGCGCGTTGAGCACTGCGTAGCGGTCGTGCTGCGCGGCCCGGAACATTATCTCCGGGCCTCCGAAGTTGTTGCTGATTGACTTGAACATAGCGTATGTTGTTTATCTGTGGTTATCCAAGCAGGAGTGCGCCGCCGGTCATCTCCGACGGCCTGCAGTATTTCCCGGAGCGGTGGGCGAAGGTGATGCCGTCCTGACGGTGCGGTACACCCTTGTATATGTAGACCGCGAAGACCTGCGGCCCGAGGCTGCCGGTGCCCCTTGTCAGCACATATGCGGTCATTTCCACTCCCTCGTACGGGATGGCGGTCTCCGGCCTGAAGTATGCGTAGGATGCGGCTATGCCCTCATAGCCTTCAAGGATGCCGCTCGCGGCGAGCACGGGAGAGCCGGAGGTGAACTCGATGTCCAGCTTCGAGACTGAATTGCGCCCGTCATCGGCCAGGTCGTCCTGGGTGATTCTCTGCCTCGGGACATAATCCCGTCCGTGTATGGAGAGGGACTCGGATGCGATGTGGCAGACCCTTGTCACCTCGGAGACATAGCCGGAGCCACTGTCTATCCAGTACATCTCGATGAAGTACTTGTGCCCTGCGGTGACGGGTATGCCGAACCGTTCGGTGTATATCTCCGTGAGGTCGATCTCTCCCCAATCGGTGGTGCGGAACGTGCCGGTGATGACCGTCCTGCCCCATGCCTTGGTGACCGCCGCGCTGTCGGTCGCCGCCATCCTGACCACAAGACGACTGTCGGGGTGTTCCGGCTCTCTGAGCCCGGATATGAGCAGCCTGCCGGGAGTGATCCAGATGTCATCATATGCCACATAGCGGGAGCCGTGGATGTCTGCAGGAGCATCCTTTGTGACGGGCACTCCGAGGACGGAGCGGTTGGTGTTCAGGCAGACGAAGAGGTTGTGCCCGGTCAGCGGCGTTCCGTCCCCGGTCAGGGACTTCTTCCTGTGCGATGCGGCAAGGGTGTCCCACGCCCTGCGCTGGCTGTCGGTGAGTGTGCGGTACTGCTTGGAGATGAAGGAGAAGCTGGCCCTGCGGAATGACTGCCCCGGGGTCTTGACGTGCGGATGCTGCGCCCTGCCGCTGAGGACAGTACGGCCCCGCACCTGGCGGGCCGTCACCTCCGAGGCCGTGCCCCGGAATCCGCTGAACGCGATGGATGGAAGTGCTTTCATGTTGTCGTTAAGTTTAGGTGTCCAAAGATAGTTATAATTAGTCAATATATTGTTATAAAATTGATTACGATATAATATTTGAAGTGATTGTTTATGCAATATCGATCGCTGTGGATAACTTTTGATACTGGCTCCGGTAGCCGGTGTGTCTGTCGATGAGCATATAGAGCAGATGCAGTGAACAGGTGGCGGCGGAGACTCCCGGGAATGCGGTGCGGACCGGGATTGTCAGAGCGACAGGACTTGATGGGCAGGAGCCTGTTGCCATATCGTCTTCCGTCACCTCCTCTGCAAGGAAGTTCCGCATCTTTCCGGGGTTGCAGCCTTTTCCGGCTTCCGTCAGTTGGACTTTGCAGAGCAGGGCGTACCGTTCCGGCTCATTCTCAAGCGGCATTGACAGGCGGAGCAGGATTCTCAGGTCTGAGCTGTTGGCGACAGACGCACTGACGAACTCTGTCACGAAAACGGGAAATGGATGGTGCTCCACCGGCTCGGGGATGTGCTCGTCCCCGAGGGTGACGAAGCCGTGGTAGGCCGACACGAACAGGTTGTGTCCGGTGATATGACCTCCAGAGCCGAAGGGAGGTCTGTGAGGCTGTACATTCTTGGCTATATTGTGCCATATCTCTTTCTCTGTGTCGGAGATTGTCCTCCAGGCGGCGAGTGCCCTCCTGTGGACCGAGAGGGCGGCGCACTGCGCCGGAGTCCCTGCGAATGAGAGGGATGACCTTCGTCTCCAGCGGCATTTGCCGTCGCGGTGGTAGAAGGTGATGCTGCCGGCGGAGCCGTAGCAGTCGGAGATGAGGATGCTGGGGTTGTATGCGGGCATAGGCTCTTGATGTTTGATTGTCAGTCATTGTTTACGAGCGTGCCCACTGCCCGGGTTGGCAGGCGTATTGAGGGGGGATGCCTCTTTTACAAATCTTGACCTCAGAGGAAGATTGGAGGAGTCATGTCCTGCGGCAAAGTTAAGCAAAATACCCTCATGACACATTCCGGAAAAAGAGAAGAAGAAAAACCGCAAAAAAGAAGAAAAGAAAAAGGACTGCCCCACCAGCCTGGCGGAGCGGTCTGTCAAGGTTTTGCCTGAGAAAATTATGCCCGCAGGGCGTCATTTTCGAAGGTCAAACGGCGAGCCGCCTGACCTTGACGGGCCGACGGAGACAGGCTACATTTGCGGGAGTTTTTTGTTTTTGAAGACAGTTCTCTATTGTATAGGTTCTATACGATATCCCCATCTCTCAGCGACCTTACGGATTTTTTCAAAATCCAAAGGACAGTTGTCTCCTAATTCCAGCGAAACCAGAAATTCAATCCCGTCAGAACTCATTAAAGGTTCATTGAATTTCCAGCGTTGCTCCCACTGTTTATCGTTTTCATTTTCTTTCTGAATTTCTACACTTGGTTTAATCCAATTCGACAAATCTTTATCGGCTAAAAAGGACTGCAGTTCACTAAACTTCGGTCTTACTGTTTGAACATACATTTTCAATGCTTCAAATGCTGCCCGCCTTTTGGAGTATTGGCCCACGCCATTAACAGTAAATTTTATATTTTTTGTCCTTGCCTTATGTACGGTGTTTGACGAGCATACTGTTTCAGTTATTGGTCTATCTTGATCGTATATAATAACTCGTGCATCGTCAATCGTGTCAGCAATATCCTTAAATATCTGCAGTGCAACTTCGGGTTTGACATTAAAGAATTCTCTGTTTGGCCGGATTCTCAAAGGAACAAAACGCTCTATAGATTTATGGACCAGTTTCTCGACCTCATTGTATTTTACAGTTTCCATAACTGCATATATTTCAAACGGCAACGGAATTGCTGTATTGTCCAACTCTTTGGAGCGGACATCGACAGGACGAGAGCTCTTCCCAATCTTTACCCAATCCTCACGAAAACTTGGATTAGTCAATATATAAACATAGCCAGTTTTTTGTGCATTCTGTTCCATATTCCATCTGTTTATGCAGGACACATTTCCACTAAAGTTTTGTCATTGGCTTTTGCTAATGGCTTGGCAAAGGTATGAATAAATTTGATATTGAGTCTATACTGTTTAATTTCTGATTATCAAATAAGGATATACAAAAATATATGACCGGCGAGTGAGCCGGGCGGAGGGTCTGTGGACGGCGAAGCCGGACACTGTCCCGACGCCCCGGGGAGCTGCGGTGCGGCCCGCCTGCCGGGCTGCTCGGCAGCGGGGAGGATGCGTCCGTCAGGGCGCATCTTCCCCTTTCAGACCATCCGGAGTGTGTGGCTGACTGCGGAGCAGGCTGCCTGACATCCGGATACCGCTGTCCTCTTTGAGGGCTGCGGCAGCAGGCTTCAAGGAGGCTTTGGCTGTCGGCTGCGTGATGTGTGGGCTGACTGGAGCTCTGCTGCCGGATGGCTGGCGGCGGAGCGGAGGGAGGCACACTCATCACACCTCTGGGCCGAAGGAGAGTCTGCTCACGGCTTGCCGGGTGCAGTCTCGGATGAGTATGGGCAGTTCCGCTCTCCTCTCCGGGACGGACTCGCTCCGGCTCGGTGAGGGTTTCTCTGGTAGTGCCGATGATTCGGAGCTTCACCGAATCTGCGCAGCCGTAAGGCAAGCTGTTTCGGGCGGGATGCCGGTGATGCGGGCTGGAGCCGGGAGCTTCAGCGGACGGCTCTTGATGGGAAAGGTCGCAGGCTCAGCCGGAGACACCGCTGGAACTGGCTGAAAGCCATCATAAAGGGTGGTGGCTTGCCGGCACTCCTCTCTCTCCTTTGGGAAAGTGGAGACGCGGGTACGGAGATAAAGAGGCCTCCGTGCGGATTCACTTTTCCAAAGGAGGTGGAGGCAGATACTTAACATAGTCCGGATTGTGTGATCTGCGGGCGGAGCCCCTGCCGTCAGGCAGCCCGTCAGGGGCTGTCACACAATCAAGGGTCGGATTATGTTACGTAGATGCCTCCTGTATGCAGCCGACTGAGCGGACTTGTCCGGGAAGTGGGGTGCTTTGGATATTCCGCTCTGCAAGTCTGATGTCTGTGCGGCGCGGAAGAGATCAGCGAAGCCGAGCTCTGAAGCGGAGTGCAGTCATCAGTCTTGCGTTTTATCGGGGCTTGTGGAGAGGTCAGCGGTGTGGCTGGCGGAACGGAGCCTGCGGAGAGAGGACGGGCGCACGGCCGACACCGCTGGAATGGGCGGGTGGGACTTGAAAGTCAGGACCGCAGCAGTTGAGTCTACTGTCGGTTAAAATGTAAATATCAGGACAAACCGACAGTCGGCCATCCTGATATTCTTCAAATAAGGAAAAGATGTTTAGAGCAGGTTCTTATATTCACCTATCTCGGCATCTTCGGCCGTATACTTTTCAAGGCTGCCGCTCTTAGCCTGTATGCAAATATAGGTCATCGGCTCTGCAGAGGTGCATTTGAGGTTGCGGAAGCATCCGGGCGATACACGCACTACTGAGCCCTCGGCAATGTCGAATACATCATCGTTCACCTGGAATTTTCCGCTCCCGGAGAGGATGATGTAGTTCTCCTCGTTTGCCTTGTGGCTGTGGAAGAACGGCACTGCCGCGCCGGACGGCAATGAGCCGAAAGAGATTTCGCATGAGTCCGCTCCGGTTGCCTCCTTTACGAACTGCTTGCCTTCAAATGATTTCAAAGGACCTACAGATACATGGACCCATGTCTTGCCCGTGTTCAGAATTTTGATGTCACTCATTTTTGTAAATGTTTTATCTGTTATTAACTTTGCAAACAATATCAACTATTGTTTTGATAGTGCAAATGTAAGTCATTATTTAATAAGAATCAAGAACTTACAAAATAGTAAGCCACTTACTTACAGGTAACTGACATTGAAAATGAGCAGATTGGAACTTAAAGAAAATCTACGGAAATATACGGATATCGATTCCTGTCCTGTACGGAATGTCCTGTCCCGGTTCTCCGGCAAATGGTCTGTGCTGATTCTATGTGTCCTTTCAGAGAATAAAGACACCCGTTTCAACACCATCGCCAAGGCGATTCCGGACATATCGCCGAAAGTTCTGTCGGATACATTGAAAGCTCTGGAGATGGACGGGCTGATCCGCAGGCGGCAGTATTCCGAGATACCTCCGAAGGTGGAGTATTCTCTGACAGAGTTGGGGCACAGCCTGTTGCCAATCCTTGAGGAACTCGTCCGTTGGGCGCTGGAGAATTTTGAGGCGGTTACTAAAGGCCGAAAGACGGGGAGATGGCTTGTGCCTGGCAGTTCCGGCTGTGATTGATTGTGCGCGGGGCGAACACCGCTGTCGTTCTGAGGACCGCCCGTGAGTCTTGGGGATTTCGGAGCAGAGTGCGCGTAGTGGAGCCTGAATGACCGGAGGCCCCGGCCGCAGGGAATGAGGATGGCGGAACGGAGTAAGCGGCGCGGAAGAAAGCCGCAAGTCTCACAGGTACGAAGTCTGATGGAGGACATCGGTGGGGACGGCTGCGGAGCAGACGGCTCGACCGATACCGCTTTGCTATTCACTCTGCCGACCGAGCGTACTTGTCCGGGAGGTGGGCAGGTATGGACTCTTCCGCTCTGCAAGTCTGATGTCTGAGCGGACAGAAGTGGACGGCCGGAGGACGGCCACGGAGGGTGGCGCAGTCATCAGTCTTGCGTTTTGAGGGGGCTTGTGGATGGGTCAGCGGTGGGACTGCCGCAACGGAGCCTGCGGAGTGAGGACGGGCGTACGGCTGACACCGCTGGAAAGGGTGGGCGGGAATACAGGATGTGAGTGAGGGAGTCTGCGACCGAACTGACTTCCCGAATTGGATGGTCAGTCTCCGGTAGGCTGACGGAAGGAGGACTGCCGGAGTCTGAGGCCGATTTCAGGTAGAGTAATTTTCTTGGCAATTAGGATTACGGGCGATTGATGCTATCGAATTCATATATGGCTTTGCGGTATCTTTCGGCAAAATCTTTGAATGAGAACAGTGGAGGATTAAAATAGCCGTCACGGAATATCTCAAACATTCTTGTAAAACCTTCATTCTTATCAGGGTTGGAATAGAATTCCGATATGTGATACAGCCCGTCATCACCTTTAGAATATAAAAATTTGCAGACCCAAAAGCCGGAACGTATAAGATAGTGGTAATCTGCGAACTTGATCGGATAGTACCGACATTCCCAGTCGGGACTGTATGAACGGTTAAAGATGTCCATCTGTTCATCTGTGAGAGGGACATCTGCAAATGGCTTTTTCTGCCATTGGACGGTATCAGGATTTCCGTAGTTGTGGCCGCTGCTGTCGATGTAGTTCATTGTATGGTATCCTGAAGTCCGAATTGTTCTGCCGGTTTTTTCAGGTAGGGAGACAGTTCAGTCAATATCTTGGATTTGGCATCCGGGTCTTTGGGATGCTTTTCAAAGGCAAGGGTTGTAAAGCGTATTACAGGTTCCTCTCATTTGCTTTTGATAGTCAGTTGTTGGTGCAGATTCATATTCCGAGGTTTCTGCACCAAGATTATGCTCAAGGCTTGGAAGGTCACTAATAGCATCTTCGCAAGTAATGTAATTGTCAGGTGTGTAGGTTGGTGCCGGAAATTCGAAAGCGGTATCTTCATTTTTTATTCCTACAAACACTAATCTTTTTCGTATTTGAGGAACACCATAGTCGGCTGAACAAAGAATTTTATATGATACCTTATAGCCCAAATGAGTAAAGCGATTAACGATTTCATCTTTAATCTCGCCCTTGTATAATGTAGCCATTCCCGGAACATTCTCTATTACAAAAGCTTTTGGGGAAAATCTTTTTACTGCGGCAATCATAGAAAGGTACAATTTGTTCCTTTCGTCGTCAAATTGCCGTCGTCCAGTTAGACTAAAACCTTGACAAGGAGGACCTCCAATTATTACATCTAATGTTTTACCTTTTATCACATTACTAATAGCATCAAGAGTCTCGTCTTTGGAAAGGTCGGCATATAGGGCTTCGCTGTTTTTATGATTATACTTGTAGGTGTCTAATGCAGGTTTGTTGAAATCTACTCCGAGAAGTATATCATACCCGGCCATCTCAAATCCTTTCGAGAGGCCTCCACATCCGCAGAATAGGTCTAGTACAGTATATTTTCTCGCCTTTTTAGCCATTGTTCCTTTAGTCATTTAACCAAATCTCAAATTTACAAAATTAGTGATTTTCGGCTTATATCCGACATAAAAACAGCGCAGTCTCCACATTGAACAGAAATACTTCTGAAAATCAAGACCAGCCGCTTACTTTTTCAGCTGGCTGACTTCTTTTTCAAAACTCTCTATGAAGTGGATCTCCACAGGTGAGAGCTCATACTGTATCCTCTTTTGGTATTTGTCGTATTCGGAGTCCGCCTTCTGCTTCGCGATTTCCGCCGAGACTGTCCCGGCATGGGGCAGGAGGTCTTTGCCGGAGAGTGACAGGAATTCGTCAAGTTTCTGAATCCAGTCCTTCATGTACATCGGCTTGTGAGACTTGGCCTGAAGTTCTGCAAAATCAAGGTACAGGCTGACGATGCGGTTCAGGGTGTCAAGTTCATCGGGAGAGAGGTAGTTCTTGGCAATCCCGGCATCCGACCGCTTCGGCAATGCTCCAGTCCACGATGTCAGTCCCATAAAGTCTTTGTCTGCATCGGCTCTGCTGTAGATGACTTCCGCAGCCGTATGTCCGTGGGCGGAGAAATGCATCTTGTTCTGAACTGTCTTGAAGAACTTCTGCGTGGTTTCCGTCCTCGGGTCATAGTCTATGCTGAGGGCATAGATTTCCAGGATCTTGCGGTAGAAAATCTTTTCCGAGGAGCGGATATCCCGGATGCGTGCCAGAAGTTCATCAAAGTAGTTGCCGCCACCGGCTCTCTTCAGTAGGTCATCGTTCATGGCAAAGCCTTTGACAAGGTACTCGCGCAATACTTGTGTGGCCCAGATGCGGAACTGCACGCCTCGGTGGGAATTGACACGGTAGCCGACACTGATGATTACATCAAGGTTGTAGTATGCGATATTTCGTTCTACTTTCCTATTTCCTTCGTTTTGAACTGTTGCAAAAAATGCAACAGTTGAATCCGGATTCAGCTCCCCCGATTCAAAGACATTGCGGATGTGCCTTGAAATGGTAGACTTGTTGCGCTGGAACAGTTCGGCCATCTGGTCTGCGGTAAGCCACACCGTATCACCGGAGAGTGTGACATCTATCCTGCTTTGTCCGTCTTCGGTCTGATAGAGTATAATGTTTCCTTGCGGTGTTCCGTCGGTCATGGTTTGCATGTTTTCGTTCAATTAAACAACAAATGTAGGAAAAATCTGTTTACCTGTGTGAGACTACATCGGTCGGCTTTCACTTAAGACTTCAAGGCCGAGTTCGTCTATGAGCAGGCGCAGTTCGGGGCATTTTGCGGTCAGGAATGCGACTGCCGGTGCTGTTACGGGTGTTTCTTCCGTTCCGTCTGTTTCAGGTGAAACGGGTATAGCATTTCCGGATTGACGGTAGGATATAATCCAGTCTGCTATGTCTGCGTTGGACGGCAGGGTTCCGTTTGCTGCAGCATCGCTGATGAGGGTGGATATCCTTATGTTCGGGTAGGCCGAGAGTTTTTGTGTCCAGTGCTCTACTGCATCCAGGTCTGGGAATGCGATGACTTCCCGGTCGCGGAGGACATCAAGTCTGTCTCTTCCAAGATTGGATTTTCCGCCTGTGGCCAGCCAGTTGAACTGTGGCATGAATGCGCAGGCGATGAGAGCGGTCTTCTCGGACTCGACAAGCATCACTTTGTTGTCGGGATATCTGGACAGGAGGTGTTCTCCGAACAGGCATTGGGACAGAGTCCAGTCTGCGGGGAGCAGTTTTCGCTGTTTGAGGATGGAGTGAACCCAGTTTACTTTGCCGGGTGCGGTGGGGTCTTTGATACGGTGTCCGGTAGCCGGGTCGTATTTCATTATCTTTCCTGTGCGACAACGAAAGTCCCGATCTATCTGATAATAGATGATGTCTCCGCTGCGGGTGATGCCGAGTGCGTATTCTTCGATAAGCCCCTCTATGATGAGAGGGTCTATGAATGTGGACATCCATTGGAGGAGGTGGCTGCGGAGGTCGTATCTTAGGGAGCGTATCACATATTCATCGGGAATAGTACGGGGCGGGGCAGGCATGATACGAGGAATGGTGGCTGCGTTATGCCTATATGCCGGTCTGATGTCCGACTTCCATGAGTGGTCCCTAAAGTATTCGGATGGGGTGTAGTGATAACCGCAGCTGCTTTCATGGTCGCATCTGCCTACTCTTTCATCCAGAATGTGTCCTTCGGTGTCAACATACAGGGTGAAACAATGTTTGTCTCCGCATTCGGGGCAGGTATGCCGGGATTTCGGACCATTGTACTTCTGTAGATGGTATTTATAGTTCATGATTACCTCCTTCTTGCGATGTGGTTTCGGTGCGTTTCACTTGTAACGGCTGCAACGGCTGTAACGACTGAACCGCGCTTTCGTATATTGGCTGAAACTTCTGTTTGATACGATAGACTCTGGTCTTGTTGATGCCGAGTTCTTTGGCTATCTGACCAAGGCTTTTGCCCTGGCTGCTGAGCTCCAGCACATTGAGCACTTCTTGGGATATGTCCCCGTCTTTTTTCTCTTTAAGGTGTTCCTGTTCGGCAGAGGTGGTGTCATAGCAGAAACGGAGGAAGTTGTCGGGCTTTTCAATGGTGTACACAGCGACATTGTCTGCTCCGTATGATATCTGTGTGGATCGGGCTTTCAACTGCTTGACATAGCGAATGTTGTCTCCTTTGGAACTAGCTCCGATGGCAAGGATGCCGTCAAAGAAGTTTGCGAGTTTCTTTGAACCTGCCAGGTCATCCTGCGTTATGGGTCTCCAAGGGTCTCTTTTGGGAGTGTGGGCCATGACCATTACTGACCAGCCGTATTTCTTTTTTAGGGTCAGCAGGCTGAGCATGAACTTTCCGGCATCGTCTCCTTTTTCTGTGGTACTGCACAGAAATGTGATGTTGTCGATGAAAATTACCTGCACTTCGTTATGAATGGCTGTGTGCTCTATCTGGGTGATTACATTTGTTCCATAGGTTTCTTCGGTCAGTTTGTCCGGATCGATGGTGGCCCGGAGAAAGTTTTCGGAGAATCGGTATACGGATATCCGCTCCTCTCCGGTATCGGGGTCGGTGTCACGCCGTGTGTAGCGGAGCTGGAACTGTTTGTCGGAGAGTTCGCAGTCTACATACAGGACTTTCTTGCTGCGGGAGATGCGGTCGGCTATCTGGACTGCAAAAATGGATTTCCCGCAGTTGGAATTGCCGAAAAGGCATACGATCTCGCCTTCGAACCACATCCGGAAGAACAAGTCTTCCGGGTCTTTTTTGGTCAGTGTGGCATCTATCATGTCGTTTACTTTCTGGACCTTGAACATTCCGCCTGAAACAGGGCCGGTGTGTTCGGTCTCTCGGATTATCAATTCTATGGGATTATCTGTTTTCATCGTTGTTCCTCCTTCTTTTGACTTCCATTACTTTCAGAACTTCATCTGCTTTGTAGAGTACCTTCGTTCCGAGTTTACACGGGACGAGGTAACCGGCTTTGTCCCATCGCCAGAGGGTGGTGGCGGATATTCCGAAGTCGCTCATCATCTGCTCGCGGGTGATGTAGGATGCGGTAGCTGAAGTGTCTTTGTTTCCTGCCGGGCTTGATATCGTGTCAATGGTTTCGGCGAGGAGCTGTCTGTTGGCCTGCAGGAGGTCTGACAGTTTTACCGATACTGTCAGGCCGGGGAGCAGTTCTGATAATTGAAATAGATCTTTTGTCATTTTCTATCTGTCTTTTGTCTGTTATCCCACCCGTAAAGCAATAAAGCGGTTGTCGTTTCCGACTGTGGGAGCCCGGTCTGAATGATTGCTTTGTGACTTTCAGACCGTTTGCAGTGACAAAGGTATCTGGTGAAAATGTAGGACAGAAAATGACAATTGCATTACTGTACAAATTTTTTTAGCAGCTTTGTAAGTAATGCAATGACAGTAGGTTATGGGGGGGTATGCTAAAAAATGCTAAAATGTTTTACCGCCTGGTGCTAAAAGCTTCCCGCAAAATGGCGTCTGCGAGTTCTTTGTGGTTCTTGTGAATCAGTTTAAGGCATGTCTTTTCTCTATAGCTGCCTGCGGTTTTTGGATCTTTGCCCAGAGCTGTGAAAAAATCGGATTTGTTGCTTTCAAAGGTTCCCTTCAGCGTGTTTCTGTATGACCGGGATGTGCGCAGCTTGGCAATGACTGCGACTATTACGAGATGCGGTCTTTTTATAGTGCTGTCGGAGTATAGGGCGGCAAGGGCATCGTACAATGCGTGTCTTTGAGTGGAATCGTACTTGCTTTTGTTGAATATCGCATCGAATCCGCTGTAGTCTATTGCGGCCTGTTGCTCCTGGGGAGTGAGTTCACGGCTGTTTACTACGAGTTTGAGTGCTATGGTTGCGGGGATGCTGAGATATGAATCGCGATGCCATTCTCTTACAGCATTAAGAAAGTCCAGGATTTCCTGTACTGCTGAATATTCATTGATTAATCCATAGTCTTTAAAGTACTGGGCTACTTGCTGTATGGAATATCGGGGTATGTCCTGAAATGTCTGGGCAAGACGGTCGTCCTTACTGCGGTTGAAGTATTCAACGCATAGCCGGATATTGTGTAAGTCAAGAAGTTGCTCTTCGGGTATCGGGTTGTCATCATCAATATAGTTGGTTCTATACCTGAGCAGTCTTCTTGTGAGACTATCAAGGCTTGGGCAGTCAGGAGTTTCAATTACCCTTTTGTCTGCGGGCCATGGGGTTCGCTCGGAAGAGTAATCATGCTGTTCGAAATATTGAAGTACATTCTCGGACTCTTTGGAAAAAGCGCAAAGACTGCGGTATATTGAGCAGACGATGTTTCGGGACATAGACATTCTATTTCTTTACTTTCCACCAGCCGCCTTTGTTTGCGCCTACCCGTTCTATCAATCCCATATCACGGAAATTCTTCAGATGCTTTTTAATGGTGGCCTCGGAGACTTTCAGCTGTTCGGCGAGTATTTCACGGGTTACCGTAGGCTGGACTATAATGGCATTCAGGATGGCGTTAGCTGTCCTCCCGAGTTCAATAGTCCCGGCTCTTTTGATGGTTTTCTTGGGTACCTTTGCAACAATTTCTTGGGTACCTTTGTCCAGGACACTCCTTTTCTGGGTACTTTCGGCCTCTGAGATGCTTGTAGTGGCGTTTTTCTGGGTACATTCTTGGGTACCTTTCGCAGTTTCTTGGGTACCTTTGAACATTTCTTGGGTACCTTTGGCAACATGGGTGAGAGGAAGGGTCAGGGTGGTCCTTTCGATGTTGCCGATGAGTTCTTCGACTACAGGGTTTTCGTAGCCGGCTGCAGACCAGGCGGAGATGATTCGGCTCATTCCGCTTCCAGCACGCTCTCCTATGTGGAGCATTGAGAACATCTTGATGATGACTGAGTTTCTCGGGTCGGATAAGCCGCCTTCGAGCATCTTTTCTTTTCCGACTCGTATGGTACCGGGGTTTTCAAAGACGAGGCGGTCGGGATGTTTGCGGACCACGACTCCTCCTCTGCCGTAGTAGTCTGCGTTGACGAGACAGTTGGCCAGGGCTTCGCGGACGGCTTTGTGCTGAGGTGTGTCATCGATACGGTAGAGTCCTTCAAGACGGAATGGAACCTTGAGATCCTGGACTATTCGGGTGACTATCCGGCGGTAGAAGTCGAAAATGTTGCCGCTCCAGTCTCCCGATGTGGACCAGATACGGTCAGACCATTCGGTGATGTCGTTGACCATCTCGCGGAAGTCGAGGAAATAGTTGGGGTATTCGCGGACTATCTCGTATTCGTTACCGAACATCAGGAGTCCTGCGCCTGTAGGATGAAACTTGCCTGTCGTTGTATTCTTGGCCGCTGCTCCTATTTTTACGAGGAAGTCCTCATCCGGGAGCTGGTCCCAGGGATGGGAGACATGTGTGTTGCGGAAGCTCATACGGAACGCATAAATGCTCTCCGAGTTAAGGGCAGACAGGTCGAATGTATCGAGGACTTTGGTATCGACCGTCTCTGCGCCTTGGTCGCGAAGCATAGCGCGGATTTCCTCTTTAGTGCAATGGTAGTCTCCGGAACTGTTGCGCTTGTATGTGCCGGAGAAGATGTCGCTGTTGATATATACCGGTCTGCGCTCGCGGTGTGCCCGAGGTACATTGATGACCATGATACGACTACTCTCATATTCCATAGGGTACACATCCTTGTCTGTAAGGATATTATCGCTGACTTTCTGACGGTTGTTGATTGAATCCCAGAACTGCTTCTGCATCTTTCTGACCTCATCTTCTGTCAGTCCGGTGGGTACAAGCTGCCCGCCATCCTTTTCGTCTGCGCCCAGGAGGATGATGCCGCCGTCGGTGTTGGCAAATGCGGAATATGTCTCCCAGAGACTGCCGGGAAGCCCGCCTTTGGCTCTTTTGGCTTCAAGGCGGTTGTTTTCCCTATATATTTCGAGTCTGCTGATGTCTATCATGTGTATGTCTTTTCTGCAAAGTTAATTTAATTATAACAATTCGGACATCTCCTTTATCATATCGTCGTCAATGTCGCGGTAGCGGGCGAAGGCCCGGGAGCCTTCTTTGTGCCCTGAGAGCTTACCTACGAGGTTGGGGTCTTTTACTTTTTTATAGAGGTTGCCGACAAAGGTACGTCTGGCCATATGACTGCTTGCTATGTCGGCTATGCTCTTGTGTTCGGTCTCTCCGGTCACTGGGTTAAGGACCGGAACAGTCCGCTCTATGCCGCAGAAGTGAAAAATTTCCTTTATCGCATCGTTGTACTTCTGTTGCGATATAAGCGGCAGGATACTCTGCGTGTCAGACAGATTGTCTTGGTACTTTTCAAGTATTTCAAGAGCATTGTCGTTAAGATATACTTTGACTGTCTGTGGATTGTCTTCTATGGTCTTATGGGGGATGTATTGGATAAATATGCCGAGACGGTCGGTGCCGATGCTGTCTTTGCGGAGACGGTAGAGGTCGCTGACGCGGCAACCGGTCAGGCATTGGAATATGAATATGTCCCTCTGTCTTTCAAGCATCGGGGACTTTGAGAGGTCAGTGGCGTAGATCTGGTCCCGTTCTTCCGATGTTATGTAGATGGGCTTACCATAGACTTCAGCTCCTATTGAATATTTTCTGAACGGATCGTTGGTGGTGTACCCTTGTCTGTTGGCCCATAGGATGAATGCCCTGAGCATTTTGAGTTCGCTGCGGATATAGTTGTCGCCTCGTGGACCAGGCACTCTGCCTTCAGGGGCAAGTTCGTAGATATCCTTGTAGGCTGCTTTGGGAATCTTGATACCTTGTTTTGTGGTGCGGAAAAAGGTGTGTTCTTTCTTCATGAAGTCCACAAGACTCTGTAATGTCTGCGGGGTTAGAGTGTCAATATCAAGGTACTCTTTGCTATAAAGTTCGTATCGTTTGAGGGTGTTTATGAATACTTTGTAGTGCCTGCTTCTACCTGCCGAGATATTGTCTTTCGAGGATAGGAAGATGTCGTATAGCTCGAAGAATGTCTTTCGGGGCTCTTCGACTTTTTCTTCGTATCGCTCAGGCCATGTGAAGCGGTCTATTACCTGCTGCATCCATTCTGAGCTGACTGTCTCTTTCGGAGTGTTTTGGAATTCTCCGGCAATGTGGTTTGTGAGCTAGTCAAGGCGGCTTTTGAGTTGGTTGGCCTCTCTGACTTCCTCGGTGAATATGCGGGACTTGATGACGATGTCTCCGTCTTTGACACTGAAGAATTTGGGGTGGACGAATATCCTTGACTTGGCGAAGACTTCTATATTCTTGCCGTGACGGAGCCTGATAAGAATCTCCTTTTTGTCAGAGCTTTTGTCATTTTTCGACGAAAGCCTTTTCTGAAAAGTAGCCATAATGCAAATCTATTTGATATAACAACGATTACAAAGATACAAACGGTAGGGGAATTTTCATAATTTTTCCCCTACTTAATGAAAGACTACTGAAATCAGATGAAAATTGAAAAATTGCACAATAGTATATTATTATTGATTCATAGTTGTTTATGCGATTATTAATCAAATGGTGAAAAGGCTTGAAAAGTGAAGAAATTGCAGTAAATATCCCAACCGGATCACATTATTAATCACCAACTTACTGATTTTCAGTAGTTGGTGATTTTTTATATCCTGTTTTTGGCTACGTTTTGGCTACATATTTTTTCTGGCTACGCAATTTTCCCATCTGATTTGTCTCTGACAGCACATAAAAAGGGATGCTCCCTGATGTAAAATCAAGAAGCATCCCCGGTCGCGTTTTTGGAGAGCCTTATGCAGAGGAAATGACCATACAACTCATGGGACTTATCATCACCTTTGGAGAAATACTGGCCGAGACCGTGGAGTATGTCATTGCAGACGAGACGGGTACTCGATCTGTATAGAAGAGCACGCAGTTGCAGTGAAGCGTGCTTCACTGCAACAATTGTTTCTTCATAAGAAAATCTTACCTTTGCAGACTGTGCAGTCTTGTTACCGAAAGTTGTGTATCGTTGTTACCGAAATCGGTGCATTGCTGTTACCAAAATCTGAGCACTCCCGATTACCAAAATCTGTGCACTTATCGTTACCGTTTACACCGAGTTCCCTGCCTTTTTTATTTATAATAGGGTCCTTTTTGGGTGGTTTTACTCCGAAATAATCATCGGTTTTCTGGGGGCCTTTGCTCCGAAATCGCCACGTTAAATAGGGACTGTCGCAAAAAGACGAAAAGTTTGTAATAAATTGATTGCTAATATGATAGAAAATTCGTATCTTAGC